>DATMBN010000011.1:0-144002 GCA_035559275.1 Burkholderiaceae bacterium | reverse complement strand
CAGCGACACGCTGGCCGTCGTCGCCTACCAGCTCGCCAAGGATGAGCGGCTGGGCGAGGCGGCGTTGCCATCGCTGGCCATCGTGCTGGTGGGGCTCGCGCCGGTGATCCTGCTGTCCAGGGCCATGCGGCGCGGGTAGGTCGGGTCCGGCCGGCGACCCGGGCGCCACCCGATGGGGCGGTGGCCCCTTGGCGTGATACCGTCCTGGCCCAAGGGCGTGCATTGTTGGCATCCAGGGCCCGGCGCGTGCTACAGCCGCGGTCCCGATACCCGATAAAGACGGGAATGCCGGCGTTCCGCCTGGAGAGGGCCAGGCAGGGACCGAGGACAGGATGCGCGTGACCAAGCAGCGAGGGCTTCTGCAGGGAAGCCTGTTCTTGACCGTATCACGGCTGCTCGCCTGGTGCGCGCTCGTCCTCGGCCTGGCGGCGACGGCCTGGGGCTGGCACGCCAGCGCCGAGCAACTGCGCGAGCAGGCCGACCGATCCTTCGACAGCGCCGCCGCGGTCCTCGCCGCCCGCATCGACGAGAAGTTCGAGCAGTACCTGGACCTGCTCGTCAGCTTCCAGAGCCTGTTCCACGCTAGCGAGCACGTGACGCGCGCCGAGTTCAGGCGCCACTACGAAGCGCTGCAACTGCGCGACCGCTACCGGGCCGCGCTCGCGATCCAGTACTCGCGTCTCGTGCGGTACGACGAGCGGGAGGCGTTCGAACACCGGATGAACGAGGAACTGCGGGCCGAGCTGCCGAACGGCCATCCTCGCTACCGCATCCACCCGGAGGGTGTGCGCGAGGTGTACCTGCCGGTGGTCTACAACGAGCCGGCGGCGGGCAACGAGGTGGCGATGGGCTTCGACAGCCTGGGCTCGGTGGCCCACCGGGAGTTCGTCGAGGGGGCCCGCGACCGCGGGGAGGCTCTGGCCTCCGGCCCGGTCGAGCTGTTGCAGGGCGGCGTCGGCTTCGTGATCCGCCTGCCGCTGTACGACGTCGCCCACGCGCCGGCCACGCCCGAGGCGCGCCGCGCCCACTATGCCGGGCAGGTCACGGGCGTGTTCCGGATCGCCGACGTCATCGAGGATGCGGTGGTCGAGCTCGACGAGCATCTGCGTCTGCGCGTCGAGGACGTGGGGCCGGTGCCCGTCCCCAGGGCGAGG
This sequence comes from Burkholderiaceae bacterium, assembly GCA_035559275.1. GTDB lineage: Bacteria > Pseudomonadota > Gammaproteobacteria > Burkholderiales > Burkholderiaceae_C > Caldimonas. The sequence goes on along the minus strand of DATMBN010000011.1, from coordinate 142,848 downwards.
CTCGGCCGCGCGGGCACGCGGCTGTTCTACGACAGCCAGGAGGGCGTGTTCCAGACCGCCAACCGCGATCTGCGCCAGCACGCGATGTCCCTCGCCGGGCGCCTGTGGGTGGTCCAGGTCGCGCGCCAACCGGTGGTGTGGGGCGCGCAGCCCCTGCCGTTGGCGATCTTGCTCGGGGGCGCGCTCGTCTCCCTGTTCGCCTTCGGCATCCTGCAAGCGTTCGCGGGCCGCTACTCCCACGCCGTGAGGATCGCGCAGCAATTGGACCGCCGGGCGCGGCACAACGCGCGACGCCTGAGCGCGGTGATCGAGAGTTCGGCCGATGCCATCCTCACGCTGGACGCGCAAGGCGTGGTGCGCAGTGCGAACGCCGCGGCGCAGCGCATGTTCGGGTTGGCGGACGGGCACATGATCGGCCGATCGATGCAGGACTTTCTGGACGACGGGGTGCCGGCGGACCTGGCCGGCCGCGGCCTGCGCGAGACGACGGCGACCACCGCCGAGGGGCACCGGGTGCCGGTGGAGGTGTCGTTCAACGCGATGACGCTGGACGGTCAACGCCACTACGTCGGTATCGTGCGCGACGTGTCCCAGTGGCGCGAGGCGCAGGCGCGGATACAGCACATGGCGCAGCACGACGCGCTCACCGGCCTGCCCAACCGTGCCTTGCTCGAGGATCGGCTGGCGCAGGCGGTGGAGCGGGCACGCCGGGACGGCAGCCGCCTCGCGCTGCTCTTCGTCGACCTGGACCGCTTCAAGAACATCAACGACTCCCTGGGGCACCACGTGGGCGACCGCGTGCTGTGCGAGGTGGCGGCGCGGCTGGGCGGGGCGATACGCGCGAGCGACACGGTCGCGCGCATGGGCGGAGACGAGTTCGTCGTGCTCCTGCCCGCGATCAGCGCGCTGGAGGACGCGGAGTTCGTCGCCCGCAAGATCCTGCTGGCCCTGGAGGCCCCGGTGCACGAGGCCGGGCACGAACTGCGGGTGACCGCCAGCGTCGGCGTCGCCCCTTTCCCGGAATGCGGGCAGGATGCACCGACCCTCATGCGCCATGCCGACAGTGCGATGTACCGTGCCAAGGCGGCAGGCCGGGGCACCTTCCGCGTGCACGACCCGCGGGCACGCGGCCCCTCGGTGCGACGGTTGCAGCTGGAGTCGGAACTGCACCACGCGCTCGAGCGCGGCGAACTGTTGCTGCATTTCCAGCCGCAGTTCGACTGCGCCGACGACACCCTGGTCGGTGCCGAAGCGCTGCTGCGCTGGCAGCAGCAGGGGGGACTGGTGCCGCCGGACGAGTTCGTCTCGCTGGCCGAGGAGACCGGACTCATCGTGCCGATTGGCACCTGGGCCCTGCAGGAGGCCTGCCGCCAGGCGCAACGGTGGAGGACGCTGTACGGGCGGGAATTGCGCGTGGCCGTCAACCTGTCGTCACGCCAGCTGGAGAGCGAGGACCTCGTCCCGACCGTGGCGCTTGCCCTGGAGGCGAGCGCACTGCCTCCCGGCTCGCTGGAACTGGAGCTGACCGAAAGCGCGCTGCTGCGCGATGTGCCGGCCGCGGCCCGCACGCTGCACCAGCTGCGGGCGCTGGGCGTCAGTCTGGCGATCGATGACTTCGGCGTCGGGTATTCCAGTTTTGCCTACCTGCGGGAGCTGCCCGTGCACAAGATCAAGATCGACCGCTCCTTCATGGCTGCGATGCGCACGCCCGAGGGTGATCCGCGCCTCGTGCGGGCGCTGATCGCGATGGCGCACAGCGTGGAGATGGAGGTGGTGGCCGAAGGCGTCGAGACCGAATACCAGCGCGCGCTGCTGAAGGCGCACGGCTGCGATGTCGCCCAGGGCTACCTGCTGGGCCGGCCCGTACCGGCGGCGGCCTTCGAACGGCTGCTCGCCTTGCGCGAGCGCGCCGCCGCGGACTGAGCGGCCAGGCGAACGGCGGCCATCAACGGGCGGTGACCTGCCCGTGATTTTGAAAGTGGATCCGCTGCTGAAGGAGCATCGACCAAGCAGTAACGATGTGGATCTTCAGGAGCTGTGGAAGGTGTAGCGCTCCTGCCTCGCTACCTGTGCTCACGAGGCGTTGGTACACTGCCAGTTGGGCGGCCGTAGCTCAGTGGATAGAGCATCTCCCTCCTAAGGAGAGGGTCGCAGGTTCGATTCCTGCCGGCCGCGCCACTCTGCCCCACCACGGCTGTTGTGCACCGGACGATTTGATGCGTGGGCTGTCACAAAGCTGTGACAGATCGACGTGCAATTGCGCAAGCTGTTGTTTTAGAACAGCTTTTTTCGCCCACAGCACTATCCATTGAACTGCGGCGGGACTCGGGCTCCATTGTAGGGAACCCGTGGGCGAAGGTCAGTTCCACCGGAAGATCCACACCAGGTCGACCCCGGCGTCCTCGCCCGTCTGCGCCCGCAACGTGAAGCGCTGGGCGATGCGGTAGATGAGCTGCCAGGAGCCGACGGTGGAGCTGAGGCTGCGCTCGTAGCCCACGTAGACGCGGTCGGAGATGCGCTTGCCCAGCGAGACGATGGTCTCCTGCACTGCACCGTCACTCTGCCGCACCGACAGCTCGTCCAAGGGCAGGTTCTTGAGCGGGTTGTTCGAGTCGCCGCTGCCGTCCCCGGCCAGCAGGGCCCAGGCCGCACGCTGGAGGATCAGCGTCTGGTTGCCGGCCAGCGTGTCGTAGCTGCGACCGGTGACGAGCAGGGCGAGCTTCTCGGTATCCGGCAGGTCAGGGTCGGAGAACAGCGTCACGCGCGGGCTGAGCGCGCTGCCCGTCACCGTCACGCCCACCCGGGTTTCCATGCGCGGACGCACCGCGACGATGTCCAGGCGCGGGTTGTCGATCGCGCCGACGAAGGTGAGCACTCCGCGCTCGATCGTCAGTTCCTGGCCGTAGGCCTCGTATTCGCCATCGACGGTGCGGATCTCGCCATGGGCCGCCAGGCGCCCTCCGGGCGAGGTGAGGCGCAGCTCGCCCTCCAGGCGCGTGGCGATGCCCCGGCCCCGCAGGCGGAAGCGTTCGCCGAGGTTCAGCACCACGTCCAGGTCGAGCGCGCGGGCGACGGGTCCCGGCTGGCGCGGCGCGGGGGCGGCCTCATCCAACGGCGCATCGCCCGCGCGGCGCACGACCACGTCCTCGGACAGGCTGGGCGCGTCCGCCCGGCTGATGTCGATGAGGCCCTCGTCGGCCTTGAGACGGCCGCGCACCACGACCTGCTCGGGTTGCAGTTGCAGGCTGGCATCGCCGCTGACCACGACACGCCGGTCGACGCGGGTGAGCACGGCGAAGCGCTGGGCGACCACCTGCAGCTGGGCCTGCGGCGCGGCGCCGAGCCGGGCACTGCCGGTCAGCTCCACCCGGCCGTCCCCGCCCGAGAAGCGGAAGGTCTCGATGCGCGCGCTCTCGCCCTGGAACAGCACGCGCACCACGCCGTCCTGCAGCGCGACGCCTTCCAACGCGTTGCGCACGGCCAGGCGTCGACCTTCCAGTTCCCCGGTGAGGTAGGGCGAGCCGAAAGCGCCGGCCAGCGTCAGGTGCGCGGCTGCCTGCCCTCCCAGCCGCCAGCCGGCGGGCACCCACATGCCCCAGGCCGCGAGGTTGTCCACTTCCACGTCGAGACGGCCGGCCAGTGGCGCCTCGGGTGACGGCCACATCGCCTGCGGCGACGCGCGCAGCGTCTGTTCCCCGAAGATGCGGCCAAGCTCGCTGCCTTCGACGCGCTGGGTCAACCGCCATACGCCCTGGTCGGCCTGCAGCCGCAGCGCGACCTCCCGCAACCCCAGGTTCTGCACCGTGCCGAACTCGACGATCTGAAGGTCTCCTCCGGCGCGTTGGAGTTCGATGAGGGCGGTGACCTCCGGGACCGACCGAACCAGGAAGCGGCCGCCGATGCGCAGGTCGCCCGCCCAGCCGAAGTCGGGCTGGAAACGCTTGAGCAGCGGTGCGATCTCCAGAGGCTCGACGTGGCCGTCCGCCGCGAGCCGGCGCAGTTCGCCTTCCTGCTCCCAGCGCGCCTCGCGCCACGCGAGGGTGGCGCCGAGCACCTGCAGCCGCCCCGGTGCAAGACTCCATTGGTGGCGTGCCCCGCTGCGCTCCCAGGCCAGTTGCAGCTCGCGCGCATCGATCAAGGCCAGGGCGCCCTCGCGCTGGGCGGCCGCACCAGCCGGCGTCAGGCTCAGCGTCTGGACGACCGCGCGCCATTGCGAAGTGCCTGGGCTGGGATCCCGGAGGCTGCCCTGCAACTGCACTCGCAGGTCGAGCGGGGTGGCGGCCGGGTCGGCGCGGGCCGTGACGGCGCTCGGCGCCCCGGCGGCCTGCTGCTCGTTCGCGCGGGCAGCCGCCTGCGTGCGTCGGTCGGGCTGCAAGCGGGCTTCCAGGCTGACGCGGTGTTCCAGGGTGTCGCCCTCGGCGGTGAACTCAGCCTGTGGCACCAGCACGCCAGGCAGGTGCATGCCCTCGGCCTGGAGCTTCGCCTCGATCGGAGCGCGTTGCTGGAAGGCCGCCCGCCACTGGCCTTGCAGGCCCTGCACGCCGAGCGCCCCCAACTGCAAGGACTGCAGCGATGCCTGGCCCTCGGTGCGCAGCCCCACGGGCGGGGCACCGTCGGTCCACCAGCCGCCCAGTCCGCCCTCTGCGCGGGCGTCCAGCCGGGCGCTGCCTTGCAGCGCGGGCAGGCCGGCGAGCTGCGCCAGCGGCTCGAGCTCGCGCAGGTCGGGCGCGTCCATCGCGAGCACCACGCGGTCTGCCGGGTCAGGAGCCTGGCCGGGGGCCGGGGCCCGGACTCGCAGCTCCAGCCGCGCGGTGTTGCTGCCGGCCTGCAGCTCCGCCTGACCCTGCCACAGCCCACGCTGTGCCCGCCCCTGGGCCTGGAGCGCCAGCGCCTGGCCCGCCAGCAGGCTGTCGAAGAAGCGGGCCTCGAGTTCGGCCTCGGTGCGGCGGCGCCACTCCGCGGGCGCGGCTCCCGCCGGCCAGGTCGCGGTCAGCCGCGCCTCGGCATTGATCCGGTGCGGCCCTCGCGCCCAGGGCGTGCCGGCCGGCCCGGGCCACCAGGCGGCAGGGTCGAAGTCCTGCGCGCGCAGGCCTCCCCGCACCGCCCAACCGTCGGCCGATGCTTCACCGACGCCGTCCACGGTGAGACGGGCGCCGGCGGCCCGCAACTCGGCCTTGGCGATTTCGTACCGCCCGGGGGTTGCGCGGGCCTGGAGTTCCAGGGCGAGTTCGCGCGGTGCGGCCGCGGTGATGCCTCTGGCGTTGGCCGCGGGCAGGAGCCGTCCCTGCAACTGCGCCTCCAAGGCCGCCCGTTCGAAAGGTGGGCCCCCTGCCGCTGCCGGGCGTTGCACGTCGGCCTTGATCGGGCCGGACAGCCGCACGGGAGGCGCCCGTCCGTCCAGGGCGGGGAGCTCCAATGCCACGACCTGCAGGTCGGCCTGCAACCGGCCGTCGGCGTACGCGCCCCGGCCTTCCAGCCGTCCCGCGGGGCGCCCCTGGCTGTCGGCCGCCTGCACCAGCGCGCGTTCCACGGTCCAGCGATCAGCGTCCCCGCCGGCCGCAAGTTCCAGTGAAGTCAGCGGCAGCCGGCGCAGGTCCCAGCGGCCGGGCGCGGCGTTGCGCAGTTGCAGTGTCAGCTGCAGGGGCTCGCCCGCGCCGCGGGGCAGGGCCGCACGGGCCTCGCCGCTCAGCAGGGTGGCGGGCGCGAGGGGGGTCACGGGAGCCAGCAGGCGCGCGAGGTCCAGGCGGTCGAAACGGGCTTCCAGCTGTGTCAGGGGCATGGGCTCGAAGGGCGCGACCGTGCCTTGCGCCTGCAGGCGCTGCTCCTGCATGGCCAGTTCGGTCCTGGCCGCAAAGGCGGCGAGCGGGCCTTCGGCATGCAGCCGCGCCTGCACGTCGCGGGCCCACTCGGGCAAGAGGCCGCCGGTGGCGGCCGACGGATCGCTCGTGATCTGCGCGTCGGCCTTCAGCTGCATCGGCGCTGCCGCTTGCAGGGCGGCGGAGGCTTCGAGCCGCAGGCCGTTCCAGGCCGCGAGCAGGCGCTCGGCGCCATGGGTCTCACCCAGGCGCAGGCTCTCGGCCCGCAACTGCCGCACCGGCACCGCAAGCCCCGGCAGGGCCAGTTCGTCCACGGCGACCCTGTCGATGGCGAGGTGGACCGGCAGGTGCAGCGAGGTCGGCGGGGGCGAAGGCTCCGCGGGGGGCGGGGTGCCCGTGCGCTCCAAAACCACGCGTGCAGCCGAGAGCGCCTGGGCATGCAGACACAGGTAAGGCGCGCGCCATTGCCAGTCGGTCAGGGAGAGGGAGCGCCAGCGCAGGTCCTGCACCAGCAGACGCTGGCTGCCCAGGTCCACGCGCAGCACCTCGGTGCGGAAGTCGCCCAGCAGCGCGCCTTCCACCCCCTCGGCCTGCATGCCCGGCACGCGGCGTGCGGCCTGTTCCACGGCCCAGCGGGTGCCGGCCGGCTCGATCAGGATCCAGCGCAAGCCCAGCCCGATCCCGGCGATGGCGGCCACCAGCAGCACGGCGAGGAGGACCGCCGCCCAGGCCAGCCATCGGCCCCGCCTGCGCCGTCGCGGCGGGGGAGGGTTCGCCTGCGCCGGGGCAGGTGAGGGCGGTTCGCGGGCCGCTTCGTCCATCAGAAGGTCACTCCCACGCTCAAGTGCACGCGGAAGCGCTTGTCCTCCGCCCCGTACGCGATGTCGGCCCGCAACGGGCCGATCGGGCTGCGCCAACGCACGCCCGCGCCGTAGCCGACCACGGGATCCCAGTCTCGCCAGGTCTGGGCAGCCTGACCGGCATCGACGAAGACCGCGCCGTACCAGTCGCGCAGCCTGCCGGACAAGGGCCACATCAACTCTGCCGTGCCCGTGGCCACGACCGGGCCGCCAACGACTTGTCCGTCACGTATCGGTCCCAGGGTGCGGTAGGCGTAGCCGCGCACCGAGTCGTCCCCACCGGCGCGGAAGAGCAGGGAATCCGGGACCCGCAGGCCGTCCCGGCGGAACACCTGTCCGACCTGGCCGCGCACCAGGCCGATGCGCTGGCCCGGCAGCGGCCAGTAGGTGTGGGCATGCAGCAGCAAACGCCCGAAGGGGCCACGGTCGCCCTCGGCGTCCGCGGCCATGCCGCCGCCGCCCTGCGCGTGCACCACCACGCCGCGCGTCGGGAACACGATGCTGTCGACGTTGCGCCAGGTCCACTCGTAGTTGGCCCACAGTGCGCGGTCGGTCGAACGTCCGGAATCGGTCGTCACGCTGGTGCGGTTGAACTCGAGGTAGTACAGCCGGCTGATCCGCTCGGTGTCCTGGGAGCGGCCATAACGCACCCGTTGCTCGTCGGTGCGCGCGCCCCCTGCGTCCAGGGTCTGGCTGGCCAGCGAGAAGAGGTTGCGGTAGCCGTCCTCCTTCGGATAGGACAGCAGGTCCAGCCCGACCTCGCGCTCGTCGCGCGCGAGCTTGATGCGCCCGGTGGCGATCCAGTCCAGCCCGAAGATGCGCCGGTGCGTGTATTCCAGGCCCGCGCGTGGCCCCGTGTTGGTACTGAAGCCGATGCTCACGGTGGCCGACTGCAACTCGCTCTCGCGCACGCGCACGATCACCGGGGCGGCGTCCGCCTGGCTCGGGTCCGCCTCCAGTTCGACTGCGATGCCAGCGTACAGTCCCGAGCGCTGCAGCCGCTCCTGGTAATCCAGCAGCATTTTCTCCGTGAAGACCTCTCCGGAGTCGAAGGGAGCCAGGTTGCGCACAGCCTCCTCGGTCGTGCGTTGCACGCCCTCCACGCGGATCGGGCCGACGCGGAACTGCGGGCCGCTGTCGGCCACGACGAAGACGCGCACCTGGTGCGTCGTGGCATCCACCTGTGCCACGGTGCCGGCGAAGGTCGCGGCCGGGTAGCCGTCGGCGCGCAGCCCGGCGAGGAAGGCGTTCTTGGCCGACGTCCAGGCCGCCTGCGTGAACACGGCGCCAGGCTTGAGCGGCCAGCGTTCCTGCAGCGACGCCGCCAGCGAGCGCGCGTGTTCATCTCCAGCCTCGACCAGATCCTGGAAATCGCCCTGGATCTCCAGCGTGAGGCGGCCCACCTGCGCCCGGGGTCCCGGCTGCACCCGCACGACGACGAGCGCCGGTTCTCCTGGCGCAGACGCCTCGCGCCGGACCTGCACCTCTGCGGCGAAATAGCCTTCGGTCTCCAGCAGCGCGCGCGCCTGGGCGGGCGCCCCGGCGATCAGGCGGCCCAACTCCAGCTCGGTGATGTCGCTCTGCCCACGGAAGCGGGCGAGGTCCAGGTGCTGGGTGAGGAGGTCGTCCAGCCCGTCGGGGGCCTCGACACGCAGCCGGTACTGCACGGCCTCTGCCGGGTCAGAGGGCACGGGAGCGGCCTCCTCCCGCGCCGCGGGTGCAGGGGCGGGGGGCGCCGGGGGTGCCTCCTGGGCCTCCTGTGCCCGGGTGGGGCCGGCGCCGACCGCGGCGAGCCATGCACCGAGCAGGAAGGCCGCCAGGCTCCGTGCCATGCGCGCCCGGCTTATTTGCTGAGCAGCCGCATCGCCTGTTCCAGGCCCGCGAGCGTGAGCGGGAACATGCGCTGGTTCATGATCTGCTGGATGATGGAGATGGACTGACGGTAACCCCAGACGCCCTGCGGCTCGGGATTGATCCACACGTATTTCGGGAAGGCATGCGTGAGCCGCTGCAGCCATTGCGCGCCGGGCTCCTCGTTGTTGTACTCGACGCTGCCACCGGGCTGCAGGATCTCGTAGGGGCTCATCGTCGCGTCGCCGACGAAGATGAGCTTGTAGTCCTTGTTGTACTTGCGGATCACGTCCCAGGTCGGGAACTTCTCGCTGTAGCGGCGCCGGTTGTTCTTCCACATGTAGTCGTAGACGCAGTTGTGGAAGTAGTAGAACTCGAGGTGCTTGAACTCCGCCTTGGCCGCGCTGAACAGCTCCTCGACCCGGTGGATGTGCTCGTCCATCGTGCCGCCCACGTCCATCAGCAGCAGCACCTTCACGTGGTTGTGGCGCTCGGGCACCATCTTGATGTCGAGCAGGCCGGCGTTGGCGGCCGTGCTGTGGATGGTGTCGTCGAGGTCCAGCTCCAGATCCGAGCCCTCGCGGGCGAAGCGGCGCAGCCGGCGCAGCGCGACCTTGATATTGCGCGTGCCCAGTTCCAGCGAATCGTCGTAGTCCTTGAACTGGCGCTGGTCCCAGACCTTGATCGCGCTGCGGTTGCGCGAGCGGTCCTGCCCGATGCGGATGCCCTCGGGGTTGTAGCCCCAGGCGCCGAATGGCGAGGTCCCGCCGGTGCCGATGTAGCGGTTGCCGCCCTCGTGGCGTTCCTTCTGCTGCTCGAACAGCTCCTTGAGCCGCTTCATCAACTCGTCCCAGCCGAGCTTCTCGATCTGCGCCTTCTCCTGCGGCGACAGTTCCAGCTCCAGCCGTTTTTGCAACCACTCCAGAGGAATGTCCTTGCCGAAGCCGGTGAGCAGCTCCACGCCCTTGAAGTAGGCTGAGAAGGCGCGGTCGAACTTGTCGAAGTGGGCCTCGTCCTTGACCAGCGACGCGCGCGCCAGATAGTAGAACTTCTCGATGGTCGGTCCACCCTCGTCGTCGATCACGCCCTGCTTGATCGCCTCGAGCAGCGTCAGGTACTCCTTGATCGAGACCGGCAGCTTGGCCGTGCGCAGGGTGAAGAAGAAATCGATGAGCATGGCGGGTCCTTCGCACGGCTATTGTGGCAGCGCGGCGCCCCGCGCGCTGTATCGCCCCGTTCCCGCCGGGCTTGAGGCGCGGGCCCATCCTGGCACCTTTTCCAGTCCTGCCTTCCGCCGCGGCCCGGGCACGCGACCGCGGGGCGGGCGGCCCGACGCGCGGCCGTGACGGCAGGCCCGGGGCCATCCGGCACGTGGTTTGCCTGCCCGGCGCAGCACCTTTTCCACCTGACCAGGGAGACGAATGACCATGGACACCGCCCGCACGAGCGACAGCGCCCTCATCGACCGCGACCTGGCCGCACGCGCCATCGAGATGGCCCGGCCGATGATCGAGGCCGGCACGCGCGACAGCCGGATCAACGGCAGCGGGGTGCTGCACGTCGTCGTGATGGATCCGGCCCGCACGCCGCTGAACGCGAGCTTCGAGGAGGCCATCCTCTACGAACACACCTTCGGCAGGCAGAGGACGGAATGGGATGCGGACTACGCCGGCTTCGCGCGGGCGAAGGCACGGTTGAGCTGGCTGCATGGGCAGGACAGCTTCCGCCTGCAGACGGGCGAGGCGCATCGGCTGCGCCGGGGAGACACGACGCTGTGGGGCAGCGTCTGCCTGGACGGGATCGTGGTGGCGGCCAGCGGCGCGGAGGCGGAGTTCGACGAGGCCTACTCCGGCACGATCGCGATGCTGCTGCGCGCGCTGGCCAAGGAGGCCGTGCGGCAGCGCCCGCGGGAGCTCTACTACCGTTGACCCTCCAGCGCGTGGGGCCCCGGCCCCGGGAGCAAGACCCCGGCCGGCCCGGCCGTCAGGCGCGCGCGCAGCCGCCCTCGCACCAACGGCCACTCCTCGGCCAGCAGGCTGTACATGACGGTGTCCCGCGCGGTGCCGTCCCGGCGCGGCGCATGGTGGCGCAGGACCCCGTCGCGCCGCGCTCCCAGCCGCTCGATGGCCCGCTGCGAGCGCAGGTTCTCGACGTCGGTACGCCATCCGACCACCCGGCAGCCCAGCGCCTCGAAGGCGTGGGTCATGAGCAGCAGCTTGCAGGCGGTGTTGACGTGGCTGCGCTGGAAGCTGGCCGCGTACCAGGTGTAGCCGATCTCGACGCGGTCCACCGCCGGGACGATGTCGTGGTAGCGGGTGGAGCCGACGACGCGGTCCGTCGCAAGGTCGCGCACGGCGAAAGGCAGCATGTGTCCTTGGACCTGTCCGTCCAGCGCGGCCCGGATGTAGGCCTCGGTGTGCTGCGGCTCGGGGACGCTCGTCACCCTGAGCGTCCACAGCTGGCCGTCCGCGGCCGCCTCGCGCAGACCCTGCGCGTGGGCCATCGCAAGCGGCTCCAGCCGCACGCCATGGCCCTCGAGCACGACCGGTCGCGGCGCGATCATCGGTTGTGCTTTTGCATGAAGACCAGCTTCTCGAAGAGCGTCAGATCCTGCTCGTTCTTGAGCAGCGCCCCGACGAGCGGCGGCAGCACCACCTTGTCATCCTTGCTCTGCAGGGCCTCGGGCGGAATGTCCTCGGCCACCAGCAGCTTCAGCCAGTCCAGCAGTTCGCTGGTCGACGGCTTCTTCTTCAGGCCCGGCAGGTTGCGCACGTCGTAGAAGTTCTTCAGTGCCGCGCCCAGCAGTTCCTTCTTGAGCCCGGGGAAGTGCACCTCGACGATCTTCCTCATCGTCTCGGCGTCGGGGAAGCGGATGTAGTGGAAGAAGCAGCGGCGCAGGAAGGCGTCGGGCAACTCCTTCTCGTTGTTGGAGGTGATGAAGACCAGCGGCCGGTGCTTGGCCCGGATCATCTGCCGTGTCTCATAGACGTAGAACTCCATCCGGTCGATCTCGCGCAGCAGATCGTTGGGGAATTCGATGTCGGCCTTGTCGATCTCGTCGATCAGCAGCGCGACCGGCTGGTCGGCCTCGAAGGCCTGCCACAGCACACCCTTGACGATGTAGTTGTGGATGTCCTTGACCCGTTCGTCGCCGAGTTGGCTGTCGCGCAGGCGACTCACGGCGTCGTACTCGTACAGGCCTTGCTGCGCCTTGGTGGTGGACTTGATGTGCCACTGCAACAGCGGCATGCCCAGCGAGCGGGCGACCTCCTCGGCCAGCATCGTCTTGCCGGTGCCGGGCTCGCCCTTGACGAGCAGGGGCCGCTTGAGGGTGATCGCCGCGTTGACGGCGAGCATCAGGTCCTGGGTGGCGACGTAGGTGTCCGAGCCGTGGAACTTCATGGAAGTTGAGCGGGGTCAGGCGGTTGAGGGGGTCAGGTGAGTATAAGAGCCCTGCATATAATGAGGGGTTGCTTTCTACAAACCCGAGACTTCCGCGCAACCCCATGAAGAAAGTGCTTTCCACGATGACGGTGCTGGCCGCTGCGGCCGGCGTCATGGCCGGCTTTGCAGGCGCTGCCCACGCGCAGGACGCGAAGGCGGGTGAGAAGAAGGTGTCTCTGTGCATCGGCTGCCACAACATTCCCGGCTACCAGTCCAGCTTTCCCGAGGTGCACAAGGTGCCGAAGATCGCGGGCCAGAGTGCGCCGTACATCGTGGCCGCGCTCAATGCGTACAAGAAGGGTGAGCGCAAGCACCCGACGATGCGCGGGATCGCCGAGTCGCTGACGGACCAGGACATGGCCGACATCGCGGCCTGGTACGAGCAGCTGGCGCAGTCGCAGCCGGCGCCCGACAAGCCGTCGAAGCAGCCCAGCGCGCAGGTCGCCCAGCTGCTGCAGAAGGGCGCCTGCGTCTCCTGCCACGGAGAGAATTTCAACAAGGCCATCGATCCCAGCTACCCGAAGCTGGCCGGCCAGTACTCGGACTACCTCTTCGTCGCGCTCAAGTCGTACAAGACCGAGAGCAACCGCTACATCGGTCGCAGCAACGCGATCATGGCCGCGCAGGTCAAGCAGTTCTCCAATGCCGAACTGAAGCTCATCGCCGACTACATCGGCTCGCTGCAAGGCGAGATGAAGACGGTGGGGCAGGACAACTTCCGCTGATCATCCCGCCACCCTTGCCGAAGAAGGCCGCCTGCGGGCGGCCTTTTCCTTGTGCTTGCGCCCGGCCGCGCATGAGACTGCGGCGGACGCAGCCTTCAGCGAAAGCGATGGTCGTGGCAGGGTGCAGGTCCACCCGCGGCGTGCGGCATCGCGAGGTCTTCCAGGATCGGGCATTCCGGGCGGTCGTCCCCATGGCAGTGCGCGGCCAGCTGCTCGAGCGTGCGCTTCATCGCCTGCATCTCGTCGATGCGGCGCTGCAGGTCGGCGGCGTGCTCCAGCGCGATGCGCTTGACCTCGCTGCTGGCGCGCTGCCGGTTGCGCCACAGCTGCAGCAGCGTGCGGATCTCCTCCATGCCGAACCCCAGATCGCGCGCGTGGCGGATGAAGCGCAGCGTGTGCAGGGCGTTCTCGTCGTACTGCCGGTAGCCCGCGTCGGTGCGGGCGACCTGGGGCAGCAGCCCCAGGCTCTCGTAGTGCCGGATCATCTTGGCGGACACGCCGGTGGCGGCCGCGGCTTCGCCGATGTTCATGGACGTGCACCTCCTGCATCCGGCCAGCGGCGCTCCTTGCGCGCCGGCTTCCACCGGGTGAGCAGCAGCGCGTTGGTGACGACGCTCACGCTGCTCAGCGCCATCGCGGCGCCGGCGACCACGGGGTTCAACAGGCCGAAGGCCGCCAGCGGAATGCCGACGACGTTGTAGACGAAGGCCCAGAAGAGGTTCTGGTGGATCTTGCGCGTCGTGCGGCGGGAGATATCGAGGGCATCGGCCACGAGGGCGGGGTCCCCGCGCATCAGCGTGATGCCGGCGGCATGCATCGCCACGTCGGTCCCGGAACTCATCGCCATGCCAACGTCGGCCGCGGCCAGCGCGGGCGCATCGTTGATGCCGTCGCCCACCATCGCGACGCGCCGCCCGGCCGCGCGCAACTCGGCCACGATGGTCGCCTTGTCGCCGGGCAGCACCTCGGCGCGCACCTCGTCGATCCCGAGCCGGGTGGCGACCGCGCGGGCGCTGCCGACGTTGTCCCCGCTGACGAGCACCGTGCGGATGCCGCGCGCGTGCAAGGCGGCGACCGCTTCGTCCGCACTGGCCTTCAGCGTGTCGCCGAAGGCGAGCAGGGCGATGAGGCGGGGCCGGTCGCTCAGATCCGCCAGCCATGAGACGGTGCGCCCCTCGGCCTGCAGCCGCTCGGCCTCGCCTTGCAGCATCGAGCGGTCCACGCCCAGTTCGTCCATCCAGCGGCTGCTGCCCAGTCGCAGCTCGCGACCCCGCACCCGTGCCGAGACCCCACGCCCGGCCACGGCCTGGACGCCGTCCGCTGCCGGGGCATGGAGACCGCGGGCCCGCGCGGCCTCGACCACCGCGTGGGCCAACGGGTGCTCGCTGCCTGCCTGCAAGGCGGCGGCGAGCGACAGAACCTCGTCCTCGGGGGCCATGCCGGACACGAGCAAGGCGGCCAGGCGCGGCCGTCCTTCGGTCAGCGTGCCGGTCTTGTCGAAGGCGACCACCTGCACACCGTGAGCGACCTCCAGCGCCTGCGCGTCCTTGATCAGGATGCCATGTCGCGCCGCGGTGCCGGTGCCCGCCATGATGGCGGCGGGCGTGGCCAGGCCGAGCGCACAGGGGCAGGCGATCACGAGCACCGCCACGGCGGGCAGCACCGCAGCAGACCAGTCCCCGCTCGCCAGACCCCAGCCGAGCCAGGTCAGGACTGCAACCGCGACGACGACGGGTACGAAGACCGCGCTGACCCGGTCCACCACACGTTGGATCGGCGGCTTCACCGCCTGCGCCGACTCGACCAGGCGCACGATGCGGGCCAACGCGGTCTCCGCCCCGATCGCCGCAGTGCGCAGGCGCACCAGCCCCTCGGCATTGACCGAGCCTGCGGTCATGCGATCGCCGGGCTCCTTGCTGACCGGCAGGCTCTCGCCGGTCAGCATCGACTCGTCCGCGTGCGTGCGGCCCTCGACCACCACGCCGTCGACCGGCACGCGCTCCCCGGGCCGCACGACCACCAGGTCACCCACGCGCACCTCGGCGATCGGCACGTTCCTCTCCTGCCCGTCGCGCACCACCCGCGCGGTCTCGGGCCGCAGGGCCTGCAGCGCGCGGATCGCGTCGGTGGTGCGCCGCTTGGCGCGCGCCTCCAGCCACTTGCCCAACAGCACCAGCGTGATGACGACCGCGGCCGACTCGAAATACAGATGGGGCATGCCATCCGGGTCCTGCAGCCAGAGCCACGCGCTCAGGCCGTACGCGGCGCTGGTGCCCAGCGCGACCAGCAGGTCCATGTTGCCGGTGCCGGCGCGCAGGGCCTTCCACCCGGCGCGATAGAAGCGCGCGCCGAGCCAGAACTGCACCGGCGTGGCGAGCAGCCACTGCGCCCAGCCGGGCAGCATCCAGTGGCGGCCGAAGAGGTCTCCGACCATGGGTACGACGAGTGGCAGCGAGAGCAGCGCGGCGAGCGCGACAGCCCTTCCCTCGGTGTCTCGACGCGCGTGCGGGGCGGCCGTTGCCGGCTGCTCGGGCAGCCGCGCGTCGTAGCCGGCCTGGCGCACCGCTTCGCGCAGCGTCTGTGGCGCAACGGAAGCCAGGGTCTCGACCGTGGCGGACTCGGTCGCCAGGTTGACGCTGGCCGACAGCACCCCCGGCGTCCGGGTCAAGGCCCGTTCCACGCGCCCCACGCACGAGGCGCAGGTCATGCCCCCGATCTGCAACTGCAGGGTGCGGCGGGGCACGTCGTACCCGGCCTCTCGCACCGCCCGCACCAACTGCGGCAACGCCGCCGGGGCGGCCTGCACGCTCGCGGTCTCGGTGGCGAGGTTGACCTGGGCCTGTCGCACGCCGGGCACCTTGGCGAGCGCGCGCTCGACGCGCCCGACGCAGGATGCGCAAGTCATGCCCTCGACGGGCAGGGCCAGTTCGGTGGAGGTGGTGGCGGTGTTCATGTCACGCAGCGTAGACCTTTCCATCATGGCAAGGTCAAGCGCCGCCGTCTTGCCGCCGCGCAAAAGCCCGGCCGCCAGGCGCCGCGACACCGAGCGGCGGGCACGGTCAGCGCGTCGCCCGGCGGCGCACGCAATCGATGTAGGCCTCCCCGTCCGGCGGCAGGCCGGCGCGCTGCGACTGCCAGATCATTTCGCCGAGGCACTCCATGATCTGGTGGTGCGCCTCGTGCGTGGAGCCCAGCCGGTGCGCGAGCAGTTCGTAGGCCTGCTTGATCCCGCGCGGCTGATCGATGGCCACCTGCTCGCTGATCGACAAGTGCATGGCCAGGTGCAGGAAGGGGTTGGTCCGGCCTTCCTCCACGGTGTAGCTGGCGGCCACTGCGGCTTGCGCATCGGCCAGGTCGGCGTGGTATTCCGGATGCTCGGCGATCCAGTCGGCGGCCAGGGCCTCCATCGGCGTGAGCGGCTCGCCGGCCACCTGCTTACGGTGCGCCTCGCAGAAGAATTTCCGGACGTCGTGTTGGGAGGGAGCGAACATCGCAGAATTGTCGCTTTTCCACGAATTCCACGGTTCGAGCAATGCAGATCACCACCGAACAACTCTTCGACGACGCGCGCACCCACAACGGCTGGCTGGACAAGCCGGTGCCGGACGAACTGCTGCGGCGGCTGTACGACCTGATGAAGTGGGGGCCGACCTCGGCCAACTGCAGCCCCGCGCGCATCATCTTCGTCAAGTCGCCCGAGGCCAAGGCGAAGCTCGTGCCCTGCATGAGCGAGGGCAACCGGGCCAAGACGGCCGCGGCCCCGGTGACGGCCATCCTCGGCATGGACATGCAGTTCTACGAGCAACTGCCCAAGCTGTTCCCCCACAACCAGGAGGCCCGCTCCTGGTTCAAGGGCCAGCCTGAGGTGATCCAGGCCACCGCGATGCGCAACTCCAGCCTCCAAGGCGGCTACTTCATCATGGCCGCCCGTGCGCTGGGCCTGGACTGCGGGCCCATGAGCGGCTTCGACGCGCCCCGGGTGGATGCCGAATTCTGGCTCGGCACCCCGGTCAAGACGAACTTCATCTGCAATCTGGGCTATGGCGATGCGTCCAAGCTCTTCCCGCGCAGCCCGCGCCTGGCCTTCGAAGAAGCCTGCCGCATCGTCTGACCGGCGCCTGGAGTGAGCTGGACCGACGCTTTCGTCACCGACCCGGCGTTCTACGCCGTGGCGGTGCCGGCGGTGCTGCTCATGGGGCTGTCCAAGAGCGGTTTCGGCGCCGGCTTCGGCTCGCTGGCCGTGCCGCTCATGGCGCTGGCAGTTCCCGTGCCGCAGGCGGCGGCCATCATGCTGCCGCTGTTGGCCGTCATGGACGCGATCGGAGTGGCCGCCTACCTCAAGGCCTGCGATCGTGGCCTGCTGCGGCTGATGCTGCCGGCTGGGCTGGCGGGTACCGCGGTGGGCACCTTGCTCTTCGGCGTGCTGTCGGCATCGACCGTGGCCGGGATGGTGGGCGTGCTGACGCTGCTGTTCCTCGCGCAGCGGCTGTTCTTTCCCCCCCGCCCGGATGCGCCGCCTCCGCCGCGCTGGGTCGGGGCGCTGCTCGGGGTCGCGTCGGGCTTCACCAGTTTCGTGGCGCATGCCGGCGGCCCGCCCGCCCAGGCCTATCTGCTGCCACTCAGGCTCTCGCCCCTCAAGTTCGCCGCCACCTCGGCCGTGTTCTTCGCGGCGATCAACGCGTCGAAGTGGCTGCCTTACGCGTGGCTCGGCCTCATCGACCTGCGCAACATGGCGACCGCGCTGGTCCTGATGCCGCTGGCGCCCGTGGGCGTGTGGATCGGGGTGCGTATCGTGCAACGCATCGACCCACGCTGGTTCTACCGGCTGCTGTACGCGGGGATGCTGATGACGGGGCTCAAGCTCACCTGGGACGGATGGACAGGGTGAGGCGCGCAGGCTCCCCCTGCTACTGCCCCCACCCCTCGCGCCGGCGCTGCTCCTGGTTCGCGCGCTCCTGCGCGAACAACTGCTCCAGTTGCTGGCGCCCCTGCTTGGCGATGGCGATCAGCGCCGCCTGGTCCTTGTAGTGGGGCAGTTGGGCCTCCAGTTGCTCGACGGTGTGGCGGCGAAAGCGCATGGCCAGCTCGCGTGCGTGGTGCGGGTGCCATCCCATCGCCTCCAGGACGCTGCGCCCGCTCCTCAAGGCCGAGTCCAGCGTCTCTCGCTCGATCAGCGTCACGCCGCGCTGGCGCAGCTCGTACCAATGCGTGACGTTGCGAGCGCGCGCGACGATCACCAGGTGCGGGAAGTGCTGGCGCGCCAGGTCCACCACCTCCAGGCCCTGTTCCATGTCGTCGATCGCCACGACCAGCACGCGCGCCTGGGCGGCGCCGGCCATGCGCAGCAGGTCCAGCCTGGTCGCGTCGCCGTAGTAGACGCGCCAGCCGAAGCGGCGGATCGCCTCCACCTGCTCCGCGTCATGGTCCAGCACCGTGGCCTGCAGACCGTTCGCATAGAGCAGGCGGCCGACGATCTGGCCGTACCGTCCGAACCCCGCGATGATGACCGGTGCCTGCTGCGGCTCGTTCAGGTCCGAGGCGGGCTTTGCCTTGGCCTGCGCCATTCGCGGCAGCAACCAGCGGTCGATGGCGACCAGCAGCAAGGGGGTGAGCAGCATGGACAGGGCGACGGCAGCGACCAGCAGCGAAGCGGTGCCGGCCGGGATCACGCGGGCCGAGGTGGCCGCCTGGAACACGACGAAGCCGAACTCCCCACCCTGTGCGAGCAGCACGATGAACACCGGCCGCTCGCCCGCCGGCAGCGGGATGGTGCGCGCGATGGCCCACATGACCAGCAGCTTGGCGGCGAGAAAGCCCAGGACGATGGCCGCGACGACCAGCGGCTCGGCCAGCACCACGCCGAAGTCGATGGACATGCCCACGGCGATGAAGAAGAGTCCGAGCAGCAGGCCCTTGAAGGGCTCCAGGTCCGTTTCCAGCTCGCGGCGGTATTCGCTTTCGGCCAGCAGCACGCCCGCCAGGAAGGCGCCCAGCGCCATCGACAAGCCCACCGTCTGCATGAGGGCGGCCGTGGCCACGACCAGCAGCAGCGAGGCGGCCGTGAAGATCTCCGGCGTGCCGCTGCGCGCGATCCAGCGCAGCAGGGGCCGCAGCAGGAGACGGCCGCCCAGCACGATAGCGGCGATCACGGCCACGGCGCGGGCCGCACCGATCCAGCCTGACACCCCGTCGGCATGCGCAGCGCCCGCTCCCAGCATCGGTACCAGCGCGAGGATGGGGATGGCCGCGATGTCCTGCAGCAAGGCGATCGAGAGCACCGTCTGGCCCGACCGGGTGCCCATGAGGTTGCGTTCGTTCAGGGCGCCCAGCGCGATCGCCGTGGACGACATCGCCAACCCCAGCGCCGCGACCAGGCCGAGGCGCCAGTCGGCGCCGGCCAGCCAGGAGAGCGCGAAGATCGCTCCGGTGCAGGCAATCATCTGCGCCGAGCCCCAGCCGAAGATCGGGCGGCGCATCGCCCACAGCCGCCGCGGTTCCAGTTCGAGACCGACGAGAAACAGCATCAGCACGACGCCGAATTCGGCGAAGTGCAGGATCTGCTCGGTGTCGGCCACCAGGCCCAGCCCCCAGGGGCCGATCGCGATGCCGGCGGCCAGGTAGCCGATGATGGAGCCGAGCCCAAGGGCCCGGGCGATGGGCACGAGCAGGACGGCGGCGGCCAGGTAGACGAGTGAATGGGTGAGCCAGGTGGCGTGCATGTAGGCTTCCGGTCAGGATGCGGGGCGGTCGGCAGCCGGCACGTCGCATTCGGGGCATGCGGGCAGTTCGGCGAGTTCGGGCCAGTCGGGGTAGCTGCGCAATCGCTCCACATAAAGGGCGGCGTGGGCGTCCAGCGCTACATCGTCCACCTGGTGAGCGCCGTGGAGCACCATGGGCGGCAGGAAGCGCATGCGGCATAGCGTGGCCGTTTGCTCGTAAGGCGGCAGGAAGGCATCGAAGAAGTAGCGGTTGTAGCCGGTGGGGTGGTATGCGCTCTCCGCGCCGCCGGTGCTGGCCACCAGCCACAGGTCCTTGCCGCGCAGTGCCTGGCCCTGCCGGCCGTAGGCCCAGCCGTGCGCCAGCACCTCGTCCACCCATAGCTTGAGCAGGGCCGGCATCGAGTACCACTGGATCGGCTGCTGCCAGACCAGCAGGTCCGCCTCCGCCAGGGCGGCCTGCTCGCGCTTGACGTCGATCACGTAGTCCGGGTAAAGAGCATACAGATCCCGCAGCGTCACCCCGGGCAGTTCCGCAGAGCGGACCGCCTGCGCCATGCGGCGTTGCGCACGCGACAGGTGGAGATGGGGGTGGGCGAGCAGGATCAGGATGCGAGGCATGGACTGTGGCGCGGTCGCCGCGCGTGCTGGTTTGTCTCGGGGGCCGGTTCGATGAGGCGCCGGTAACATTACCCCAATTCCAACGAGGGACGCGGAGGGCGCGATGCCGGTGATCGTGGTGGGCAATCCCAAGGGCGGTGTCGGCAAGTCCACGCTGTCCACGCAGTTGGCGGGCTACCTGGCCTCACGGGGCCACAAGGTGATGCTCGGCGACACCGACCGCCAGCAGTCGTGCCGGACGTGGCTGCAGATCCGCCCGCCCCAGGCTGCCGCGATCGCCACCTGGGAGGCGAGCCACGACCACATCGTCAAGCCGCCGAAGGGCACCACCCACGCGGTGCTCGACACCCCCGCTGGGCTGCATGGCAAGCGGCTGGACGAGCTGATGAAGCTGGCGGATCTCGTCCTCGTGCCGCTGCAGCCCAGCCTCTTCGACATCTACGCGACCCGCACCTTCCTGGACGAGCTGCTCGGCCATCGCAAGGCGGGCCGGGTGAGGGTGGGCGTCGTCGGCATGCGCGTGCGGGAGCACACGCTGGCAGCCGACCAGCTCAAGGCGTTCTGCGCCTCGCTCGAAGTGCCGGTCGTCGGCTATCTGCGCGACACCCAGAACTACGTGCAACTGGCCGCGCGCGGCCTCACGCTGTGGGACGTATCCCCCAGCCGCGTCGAGCGCGATCTCGAACAATGGCAACCGATCCTGCGTTGGATCGAACAGGAAACCGCATGAAGGTATTCGAACGCTTGAGCGACCTGCAACCGCTCGTCGGCCAACCCCTGGGCACCAGCGACTGGGTGGAGGTCGACCAGGACCGCATCGACCGTTTCGCCGACGCCACAGGCGACCACCAATGGATCCACGTCGACCCCGAGCGCGCCCGTCAGGGCCCCTTCGGCACCACGGTGGCGCACGGCTTCCTGACCCTGAGCCTGTTGCCGCTCTTCTTCGAGACGGGTTTTTCGATCCGCGACGTGCGCCTGGGCATCAACTACGGGCTGAACCGCGTCCGTTTTCCGGCGCCCGTGCCGGTCGGGAGCCGCCTGCGCGCCCACTTCAAGCTGCTGTCCTACGAGGCGCTGGAGCCCGGAGGCGCCCAGCTGACGGTGGAGGTCACGGTCGAGCGCGAGGGATCGGACAAGCCGGTGTGCGTGGCCGAGTCGGTCACGAGGCGGTATTCCTGAATCCCGGGCTGCCGTGGACTGGTTCACGCCCGTCTGCGGTGCCTGCGGCATCCACACCACAGCACTCCCTCTTATTGGGGGGGTGTGCCGGGGATCTGCTGCATTAGCATCGCCCGGATTTCAAGAACCGCGGTGGATCCGGAGGGCGCATCATGCGAGTGTTGTTGGTCGATGATCACCCGCTGATCCTCTCGGCATTGCGGAGCGTCATCGAGGGGCTCGGCGATGACGTCGAGGTCGTCGGCGTGGGCAGTGCCGCCGGAGCCCGCCAGACGCTGAAGGAGGATGCTGGGTTCGACCTGGCCCTGCTCGACCTGCAGCTGGGCGACGCCAACGGTTTCGACCTGCTCGCCGACATGCGGCAGGCCTACCCGGCGCTGCCCGTGGTCGTGATCTCGGCATCCGACCGCAGCAGCGACGTGATCCGCGCCATCGACATGGGCGCGATGGGTTTCGTGCCCAAGCGCGCTTCCAACGACCAGCTGTACGAGGCCCTGCGCACGGTGATGTCCGGCGGCGTGTACGTGCCGCCCATGACCATGGGCTTCGACGTTCCGCCACCCGAGCCTGCGCCGGTACAGCCCGCGCTGCAAGCAGTCAGCGCCCATGCGGCGCGCTCGGACTATCAGACGCCGCCCAGCCTGGCGACCCTGGGTCTCACCCCGCGGCAGACGGACGTGCTGGCGCTGCTGCTGCAGGGCAAGCCCAACAAGCTGATCGCGCGCGAACTGAACCTGTCGGTGGAGACGGTCAAGGATCACGTGGCCGCCGTGCTGCGCGCCCTCGGCGTGAGCTCGCGCACCCAGGCGGTGCTGGCGGTGAGCCAGATGACGCAGCAGCAGGGCGTGTTCCCGTCCTGGCGCGCCAGCCAACGCTGAGTCGCCGCTGTCATGCGCGTCGCCGTCATCGCGGTCTTCACCGACTACCATCGCCGCGGCCAGCACCACCGTGGCGGCCTGCAACCCCAGATCGGGCCGCTGGTCGCGGCCCTGCTGCCGGACTGGTGCGACGTCGAGATCATCAACGACACCTGGGAGGACCCCGACTGGTCCAAGAGCTACGACCTGGTGTTCCTCTCCTGCGTCCACGCCGATTTCGACCGCGCGCGACAGATCAGCCACTACTTCCGCCGTCGCGGAGCGCTGACTGTGCTCGGCGGCGGCATGGCCAGCACCTACCCCCAGCTGTGTGCGCCGTACTTCGATGCCGTCGTCGTCGGCGATCCGGAGGACACCGTGCCCCGCGTGGCGGCCGACGCCCGTGACCGGCGCCTCAAGCCGATCTACCGCTCAGCCGGCTACGACGCGCAGCTGGTGCCGGTGCCCAAGATGGAGCAGGTGGCCCGCAAGCAGATCTTCCCGCTTTCGGTCGAAGCGACGCGCGGCTGCCCGTTCAGCTGCGATTTCTGCGCACTGACGGCGCTGGGGACCCGTCACGCGTTGCGCCCCGTCGAGTCGGTGGTGCGCGACATCCTCGCGGGTCAGCAGGCGTTGCGCGCAGCGGGCGTGGCGGGGTGGAAACGAAGGCTCATCGTCTTCTACGACAACAACCTGGCCGGGAACCTGCGCTGGTTTCGCCAGCTGTGCCATGCGCTCAAACCGCTCGACGTGCGCTGGGGAGCCTGCCTGACCTTCAACGTCATTGCCAATCGGGAACTGCTCAAGCTCATGTACGACGCCGGGTGCCGCTCGGTGTTCGTCGGCCTGGAGACCTTCAACCCCGAGACGCTGGCCGACATCTCCAAGCCCCAGAACAACATCGGTCGCATGCAGGAGGCGATCGCGCAGGCACGGGACGAAGGCATCCTCGTGATCGCCGGTCTCATCGTCAGTCCGCTCCACGACGACGTGGACTACATCCGCGCTCTGCCCGACCATCTTTCGAATTGCGGGCTGCACGTGCCCAGCTTCGTCTCGTTCGAGACCCCGATCCCGGGCACGCCGTTCTTCGACCGCATGGTGGCCGAGCGCTCGCCGGCTTTCCTGCCCCACGCCAACCTCTACGATTTCAGCGCCTACACGCTGGTGCTCAGGCCGCGCAAGTCCCCGCTCGACGAATACCTGTCGGCTTACCGCGAAACGATGGAGCGCATCTATGCTCCCCGCCGGCGGCTGGCCAAGCTCGCCGACGACCTGCCAAGGCTGCTGCGGCGCGGCTCGTGGACCGCCGCCGCGCTGGACCTCGGCGACATGGCGGTGACGCGCTTCGACCCCGTGCCCGGCCGCACCTTCATGGCCGGCACCGACACGCTGCCTCCGGAAAGAGTGCCCTTCTGCGACGCCGACTTCGACACCGACGAGCAGCGCCTCGACCTGTGCCAGCCCACGCCGGTGACGGACGGTGACGGGCGCGTGTTGCCGCATTGGCGGACCCACCAGACCGTTTTTCTTGCCAAGGGCCGCACAGCCCTGCCCGCTGCCGCCTGACACCATGAATCCGCTCGCCGCCGCTGCGCCACCCTCCACCGATGCCGGCCGGCGGCCGGCGGACGCCGGCACGCCCGACCGGGTGCGTGCCCTCTATGCGTTCACGCCCGCCACGCTGGTCGGGAACCTGATCGGCGCGGTCGTCCTGGTCCTGCTCTTTCGCAGTACCACGCCGCCGGCGGTCATGGGGGGCTGGTGCTTTGCCTTCGCGGTGCTGTGGCTCTTCCGGGCCTGGACGGCAGTGCGGTTCTCGAAGGTCCAGCTCGACCCGTCGACCGATTTCTCCCGCTGGCAGCTGCGCTGGCTCATCGGCGTGCAGGGGTCGGCCGTACTCTGGGGATTGGCGGTCTGGCTCTTCTACAACTCGGGCGACGCGGTGCAGCAGATCGGTCTGATCGTCACCATCTACAGCTACTGCGTGGCTGCGGTGCCCGTCCTCGCGGAGCAGCCGCGACAGCTCTACACCTTCCTGGGGCTGTGCTTCGTACCGATGGTGCTGCGCATCCTGAGCGAGGGCACCGCCCCTGGCTATCAGGTGGCAGGCGTGCTTTTCCTCGCGATGGGCATGACCGCGCTGCTGGGGCGCAACTACCGCGAGGCGATGGACCGCATCATCGAGCTCAAGGTCGAGACCGAACGCCTCCTCGGTCAGTTGCGCACGGAGAAGGCGGTCGCCGAGGATGCCAGACAGGCCGCCGAGGTCGCGAACCGGGCGAAGACGCAGTTCTTTGCCGCCGCCAGTCACGACCTGCGCCAGCCGCTGCACGCGCTGGGCCTTTTCGCCGAGGCGCTGCGGCAGAAGAGCCGGGACGAGGAGGTGATCCAACTCGTCAACAGCATCAACAGCTCCGTGGACGCGCTCGAGGGCTTGTTCAGCGAGTTGCTGGACATCACCAAGATCGACACCGGCGCGGTGGAGCCCAAGCCCCAGCACTTCAGCCTGCGCGAATTGTTCACCCGGCTGCGTCTGCATTTCGAGCCGGTCGCCTTCGAGAAGGGCCTGCAATTGAAGTTCCGTGGCGAACAACACTTCGCCTATGCCGACCCGGTGCTCGTCGACCGCATCCTGCGCAACCTGGTGTCCAACGCGATCCGCTACACCGAGGACGGTGGCGTGCTCGTCACCTGCCGGCCGCGGCGAGGTGAGAAGCTGCTCGTCCAGGTCTGGGACTCGGGGATTGGCATTCGCGAGGGTGAGCAAGCGCGGGTGTTCGAGGAGTTCTACCAAGTCCATGCCGACCAGCGGCCGGCGCCGCACCAGCGCAAGGGCCTGGGGCTGGGCCTGTCGATCGCCCTGCGTCTGGCCAGGCTGATGGAGACCCCGTTGACCCTGCGCTCGCAGTACGGCCGGGGCACGGTGTTTTCGCTGCTGCTTCCGCTCGGCCGCGCGCAGCGGGCACCGGAGGCACCGGCCTCGCGTTCGGCGCTCGGGCTCACGCTGGATCGGCGCCTCATCGTCGTCGTCGAGGACGACGCTGCGGTGCGCGACGGGCTGGAGGTGCTGCTCAAGGGCTGGGGAGCCACCGTGGCGGCATTCGACACGGTCCAGGCGTGTGCCACGTGGGCGCAGCGGTCGGCGGCCGAGGGGCTGCGACCCGACCTGGCCATCGTCGACTATCGCATCGACCACGAGACCACCGGCATCGAGGCCCTGCTCGCCTTGCGCACGCACTTCGGCCCCGATCTGCCCGCGATCGTGGTGACCGGCAGCACCACGGCCATGCTCGACCAGGAGGCCGCCCGCCATGGCTTTCACCTGCTCATCAAGCCCGTCGTGCCGAACAAGCTGAGGGCGATGATCGCCTTCAAGCTCGGCGTGCGGGCGAGGTGACGACGTCAGTTCCCTGATCGACCTGGCAGAGCAGCCGACATGACCACCGGCCCCACACCCCGTCGCACTGCGGTGCGGCTCGAGTTCGGCTTCGACGGGGACTCGTCGTTCGACGCGCCTGCCATGCGGGCGCCGCGGGCATTTGCGGGCCTCCAGGCGGGGGCCGCGCCGGCCTCTGCGGGCCGTGGTCGCAAGCCCTTGATCGAGACGGTGGAGCAGCCGCTCACGGCGGCCGAAGTACTCGCGCGCTTCCGTGCGCACCGCCAGGAGTGGTATGCGGAGGAACTGACGCCCTTCGTCGAGGGCATCGAGCGGCAGCTGGCGCACGAGGCAGCGCTCAGCGAGCGCCTGGGCGGGCTGCCGGCCACCGACCATCCCTCGATGTGGTTGCACGGGGTGGAGTGCGCCACGGCGGCCTGCCTGCCTCGCAAGGAAGCCGAGGCGGTGCAGGACGGCCAGCTCGCGCCACGCCTGAAGCTGTGGCAACCGGACGTCTGGTGGATGTACCCGATCGTGCGCCGCAAGGGCCACCCGCTGAACATGCGGTTGCCACTGGCCGACACCGCGAACGATCTGGTGTCGGAGCTCGCCGAGCGGATCCCGGATGCTTGGCGCGGCCGACGGGTCGTGGTGCAGTTGGAAGTCGAGACGCGGCTCTACTG
Organism: Burkholderiaceae bacterium; assembly: GCA_035559275.1. GTDB lineage: Bacteria > Pseudomonadota > Gammaproteobacteria > Burkholderiales > Burkholderiaceae_C > Caldimonas. The sequence continues at coordinate 116,714 of DATMBN010000011.1, read as the reverse complement.
GGGCGGTTGCGTGCCGTCGGGGGTTCGGGCCGAAGGTGGGCAGGCCGAGGGGACAGAGGCCGAAACGCTCTGGCAACCTTGCAGCTTCCGGGGGGACGGCATCGGCTTCTCGGAGGACCTGCTCTACCTGCGGCGCGGGGAGCCGCATTGGCTGATCGAGCCTCATGCGGCGCAGGCTCCCCTCATCCGTCGCAGCCTGCGAGCCGGCGTCGGGCTGCTCGTGGCAGTGCCGATGGTCAGCTTCGAGCTGCAGGAGACCCGCTTCGGCTGGATCAAGCGTCAGGCGATGAGGATTCTGCGACGCCTGGGTCTCAAGAAGACCATTGCCGACCGGGACCCCACCTTCGCGCACCGGCTCGCGGAGGACGAACGCTACTGGTGCGCGGCCCTCGGACAGCCGGTGCCGCAGCAGGACGAGCTGGAGCGCATCCAAAAGCTCGGCGGCTGGCTGGCCCCTGCATCGACGCCCGCCACCGCCCACCGGCCGGCCGCTCCTGCGGGCGATTCGCATGTGGTGCTGCTGCACGGCGGGCTGACCTCGGCGCGCAGCGGCTTCGAGGCGTGGCTGGAACGACAGGCCGCGACCTGCCTGGGCCGGCCCTGGAACGGCCAGATGCCGGTTTTCAACGACGTGCCGGTCTGGCGCTTCGAGCACGACACCTTCCTGCGCGTCGGGCGCAACGTGAACCAGTTGGTCGACGCGTTGGAGCAGCAGGTCATCGGGAACCAGGAGCGCGGCACGCTCGTGCTGGTGGCGCATTCGCGCGGCGGCAACGTGGCCCGCTTCGCGCTGGAGCGGCTGCGGCAACGCTGGCCCGGCTGGCGTTTCTTCGCGCTGACCGCCGGCAGCCCGCATCAGGGCACGGAGGTATTCCGCAGCATTGGCCGGCGCTGGGGCGGGGCGGCGCTGCTCGTCGGCTGGTTCCGCGAGGCCGCCTCGGACGTACTCGGCAAACAGCAGCTGGTGGACCTGCTCATCCTGGAGCGCGCGTTGGCCTACGACATCCCGCCTGGCTTCCGCGACGTCGAACCGGAGGGCGTGACCCGGATGGCCCGCGGGCAACCGCTGCCCTTGCCCGAAGGCATGTGGGTGTGGGGCTCGGAGTGGGGCCCGGTCGGCGATCGGCCGCTGGAAGACGGGCTGTGGCGGCGCGTGGTGGAGGATTGGGCTGGGTTCGAGGCGGATGGCGACGGCATCGTGCCGAAGGTTTCCGCGATGGCCGGTTGCCCGCATGCGGAGGATGCCTCCCCGGTGTTCCACACCGGCTACTTCGAGCACCGTCCCACGGTGGCGCAGATGCGCGGACGGATCGAGAGCCTCCTGGCGGGGCATTGACCGGTCCACACCGGCGCGGTCGTGGCGCGCCGCAGGCCCCTCGCTTCGGGACGGTGCCGCCCGCGTCGAGAACGCCGGGCCTGGTCAGATCTCGAGGTTGTCGATCAACCGGGTCGTGCCGAGCTTGGCTGCCGCCAGCACGACGAGCGGTTCGCCCGCCTGCACCTGCTCGGACGTGGGCGGCTGCAGATCGCTGCGGCGGCGCACCGTGACGTAGTCGGGCGCCCAGCCGTGCGCTCGCAGACCGTCCATCGCCTCGCGCTCGATCACGGGCAGGTCCGTGCGCCGTTGCACGCGCAGCGCCAGCTCCACCTCGCGCAGCGTCCGCGACAGGCGCACCGCCTCGGCGCGCTCGACCTCGCTCAGGTAGCCGTTGCGCGATGACAGCGCCAGGCCATCGTCGGCCCGGCTGGTCTCCCCCGCGATGATCTCGATCGGCAGCGCGAACTGCTGCACCATCCGGCGCACGACCATCAGCTGCTGGTAGTCCTTCTTGCCGAACACCGCGACGCGAGGCTGCACGCAGTTGAAGAGCTTGAGCACCACGGTGCACACGCCGGTGAAGAAGCCGGGACGGAACTGGCCCTCCAGCATGCCGGCCAGGTCCCCGGGGGGCAGCACCTTGTAGACCTGGGGCTCGGGATAGAGCTCCTGCTCCGTCGGGGCGAAGACGAGATTGCAGCCCACGCTGCGCAGCAGGTCGCAGTCGCGTTCCAGCGTGCGCGGATAGCGGTCGAAGTCCTCGTGCGGCGCGAACTGCAGCCGGTTGACGAAGATGCTCGCCACCACCGGCCCGCCGTGCTCCTTGGCCAGCTTGACCAGCGACAGGTGCCCCTCGTGCAGGTTGCCCATGGTGGGCACGAAGGCGGTCTTGGTGGCGCCGGCGAGCGCTTGGCGCAGCTCGGCGATGGTGTGGACGATGCGCATGGCGGAACGCTTTAGTAGCCGTGGAGTTGGGGGGCGGGGAAGCGGCCCGCCTTGACGTCGCGCACGTAACCGCGCACCGCCTCGTCGATGCTGGCCGCGCCTTCCATGAAGTTGCGCACGAAGCGCGGCAGCCGGCCGCGCGTCAGGCCCAGCATGTCGTGCAGCACCAGCACCTGGCCGGCGCAGTCCGGCCCGGCGCCGATGCCGATCGTCATCACCTGCGGCAGCGCGCGGCTCACTTCCGAGGCGAGCGCGGAGGGCACGAGCTCCAGCACCATCATCGCCGCGCCGGCATCGGCCAACTCGGCGGCATGGCGACGCAGCGTCGCCGCGCCGTCTTCATCACGGCCCTGGATGCGGTAGCCGCCGAGCGCATGCACGCTCTGCGGCGTGAGCCCCAGGTGCGCACACACCGGGATGCCGCGCTCGACGAGGAAGTGGACCGTCTCGGCCGTCCACCCGCCGCCTTCGAGCTTGACCATTTGCGCGCCGGCCTGCATCAGGCGGACGCTGCCGCGCAGCGCCTCTTCCTTGGACGCCTGGTAGCTGCCGAAAGGCAGGTCGGCGATCAGCCACGCGCTGCGGTTGCCGCGCGCCACGCATTCGGTGTGGTAGGCGATCTCGTCGAGTGAAACGGACAAGGTGCTCGGGCGGCCCTGCAGCACCATGCCCAGCGAATCGCCGACGAGCAGGCAGTCCACCCCCGCCTCGTCGAGCACCCGCGCGAAACTGGCGTCGTAGCAGGTGAGCATCGCGATCTTCTCGCCGGCCGCGTGCATTTCGCGCAGTCGGTGCAGCGTGAGCGGCTTGCGGCTGGTCGCGCTGGGCTCGGGCGTGGCGTGGCTGCTCATGGTCTGCAAGGCGGTTGCAAGGTGGGCGGATTCTAGCGACCCGCCGCCGTCCACGCTGCACTGCACAAGACGGCGTGGGGACTCTGCGGACCGCGCGACCGGGCCAGAGGTGGGAAAAGAGGTGGGAAAGTCAGGCCGGCTGGTAGGCCAGGCGCACGTAGATCGGCGCGAAGGCCTCGGCCTGCGTCACCTCGATCAGGCGCTCGCGGGCGAGCTCCAGCATCGCGATGAAGGTGACGACGAGCACCTGCGGGCCACGGCTGGGGTCGAAGAGTTCCTGGAACTCGACGAAGCGGCGGCCCTGTAGCGTGCGCAGCACCATGCTCATGTGCTCGCGCACCGAGAGTTCCTCGCGCGTGATCTTGTGGTGCTGGGTGAGCCTGGCGCGCTTGAGGATCTCGAGCCAGGCGTCGCGCAGCTCGTCGACGCTGACGTCGGGAAAGCGCGGTTTGAGCGACTGCTCGATGTAGACCTGCGCCCGCAGGAAGTCGCGGCCCAGGATGGGCAGCTGGTCGAGCTTGGCCGCCGCGAGCTTCATCTGCTCGTACTCGAGCAGGCGGCGCACCAGTTCCGCGCGCGGATCCTCCGGTTCCTGGCCTTCCTCGGTCTTCTTGGGAGGCAGGAGCATCCGCGACTTGATCTCGATGAGCATCGCGGCCATGAGGAGGTACTCGGCCGCCAGCTCCAGGTTGCGGCTGCGGATCTGGTCGACGTAGCTCAGGTACTGGCGGGTGACGTCGGCCAGCGGAATGTCGAGGATGTTGAAGTTCTGCTTGCGGATCAGGTACAGCAGCAGGTCCAGCGGCCCCTCGAAGGCCTCGAGAAAGACCTCCAGTGCATCCGGCGGAATGTACAGATCCTGCGGCAGCTGGAAGAGCGGCGAGCCATAGAGCTTGGCCACCGCCGCGACGGTGTCCACCACCTCGGGCAGGCCGTCGTTGGCTGCTTCGGGCGGCTGGGGCAGCCCCTCGGCGGCAGGCGGCAGGGTCTCGACGCTCACGTGAATGGCCGCGGCGCGGCTCAGCGCTGCGAGGGCTTGGTCTGGTAGACGTAGGCACCCTGCGGCACGCGTGCGGCCTGGAACTCGCGCAGAGCGTCACGGTCCAGGCGGCGGTCCCACAGCAGCGCGCGGCCCTTGCGCTGCTCCTCTTCCAGCTGTGGGTTCTTGGCCTTCAGTTCCTCGATGAACTGGGTGACGTCGGATTTGTACGGTTTCCAGAAGAGCGGCATGATGATTCGGCGGCCCGAGGGCCGCTGAGGGAAAGCCCATACTTGGGAAAGTCGCCATTCTACCGGGCGCCGCCTGGGCCCTTCGCGCCTGGCCGCGCCCGCGCACACCATCTTCGATGCAAGAGTTCGAGATCAAGTTCCAGGTGCCGCGCGAGCGCCTCGCCGGCCTGGAGGCCGAGCTGATGTCCCTGCCCGGCAGCAGCCGCCTGCGCCTGAGGGCGCACTACCACGATACGCCCGGACGGCACCTGGCGCGCGCCGGCATCGCACTGCGGGCGCGGCAGGAGGGCCGGCGCCGCGTGCAGACGCTCAAGGCCGCCGGGGAGGACGTGCTGAGCCGTTTCGAGCACGAGCTGCCGCTGTCGGCCGGCATGGAGGTGGACCCCGCGCGGCATGCGGGCACCTCGGGCGGGGAGCGGCTGCTCGCGGCGCTGGCGTCAGCGGGCGAGCCGCTGGGGGAGGTCTTTCGCACCGACATCTGGCGACGCCGGGCGGTGCTGGACACGGCCGCAGGCCGGGTCGAACTGGCGCTGGACGCCGGTCGTATCGTGAGCGGTCGCCGCGATCGTCCTGTGGCCGAGCTGGAGATCGAACTGCTGGATGGATCGGCCGGGGCGGTGCTGGAGACGGCGCGGACCTGGGTCGCACGCCACGGCCTCTGGCTGGACGTGCGCTCCAAGGCCGAGCGGGGCGATCGGCTGGCACGCGGGCTCGAGCACGTCGACGCGGTGCGGGCGGAGCCGGTCCCGCACCAGGGACCACCCGCCGCCCGATGGCGGGAGGTGTTGCGGGGGGCCGTCGCCCATCTGCTGCCGAACGTCGCCGAGCTGTGCGAGGACGACGCCCACCCCCAAAGCGCCGGGCAGGTCCACCAGGTGCGCGTGGCCTTGCGCCATCTGCGCACCAGCCTGAAGGCATTCCGAGACTGGCCCGGCGCGCCGGACCGGGAGCGTGGCGTCGTTCTGTCCCAGCGGGCCGCGACGGTCTTCCGCGCCCTGGGTGGGCGCAGGGACCAGGATGTGATGGACGGCCTGCTCGCCCCGGTGCTGCAGGAGGCGGGCCTGCCGCCGGTCGCCTGGCTGCGATCCGTGGCCTCGGAGGCGACAGGGCGGGCGCCCGGGGATACGCAAGCCGCGTCGGGCGCCTTTCCAGAGGGCGCCTCCGCGGGGGCCGTGCTGCGGTCACCGCTCGCGCAGGAGCTGTTCCTCGACCTGCTCGAACTGCTGCACTCAGACGAGCCGGCGTCAGGGCCGTGGACGGCCGAGGACGCCCGCGCCTTCGCCGCCCGCAGATTGAAGCGCTGGCATCGAGAGGTGGCGGGGATCGGCCCGCTGGAGGACCTCGACGAGGCCGCGATGCACGATCTGCGCAAGCGCATCAAGCGCCTGCGCTATGCGGTGGAGGATCTCGCGCCCCTGTGCGCCGGCTCGGGGTTGAAGCGCTACCGGCGCGCGCTGGCCCATGCCCAGGACGCCTTCGGCCGCTACAACGACGCGGTCACGGCGCTCGCCCGGCTCCAGGCCGGTGCGGACAGCGCCTCGGCCTGGTATGCGAGGGGCTGGCTCAGCGGGCGCCTGGACGGCTGGCGCCGGGATTGCGAGGCCGCCCTGCAGGCGCTGGCGGAGTCGCCGAAGTTCTGGAAGGCGTAGGGTCGTCGGGGAAGGTGGGCGCGCGCGGCCGGTGGCCGCCCAGCTCGCAGAAGAGGTCGATGGCCAGCTCGCGCAGCCAGCGGTTGGCCGGATCGCCCTGGAAGCGGTGGCTCCAGTGCAGCGCCACGGTGAACTGCGGCAGCCCCGTGCGCGGCTCGGCGACGGCGAAGCCGCCTGCCCGGGCGAAGGTGAGCGCGGTGCGCCGCGGCAGGATCACTGCCAGGTCGGTCTCGCGCACGATGGACGGGATCACCATGAAGTGCGGGATGGACAGGCGGATGCGGTCCTGCAACCCCAGCATGTGCAGCACACGGGCGGTCTCGGTGTGCTGGCGCACGAGGATGTAGTCCAGCCGCGCGAGCCCCTGGCGCGTGGTGAGGCGCTTCATCAGCGGATGGCCGGCCCGGGCCAGGACCACGTAGCGCTCGTGCAGCAGGTCTTGCCGCTGCGTCGCATCCACCCCGGGCAGGTAGCCGAAGGCCAGGTCCATGCGGCCGGTGTCGAGCGCGTCCTGGATCTGCCCGTATTCGAGCTGATGGGTCTCGATGCGCACGCCGGGGGCCATTTCCCGCACCGAGCGCATCAGGGCGGGGAGGAAGACGCCCTCCCCGATGTCGCTCATGTGCAGGCGGAAGGTCTTGCGCGACGTGCCGGGGTCGAAGCCCTGCGCGGCGTGCAGTGCCTGCTCGAGCAGGTGCAAGGCCTGCTGCACCGCGTCGGCCAACTGGTCGGCCTTGGCCGTCGGCGCCACGCCTCCCGCGACCCTTGTGAAGAGGGCGTCGTGCAGCAGGAGGCGCAGGCGGGTCACACCGTGGCTGACCGCCGGTTGCGACATGCCCAGCTCCTCGGCGGCGCGGCTCACGCTGCGGTGGCGGTACACGGCGTCGAAGACGCGCAGGAGATTGAGGTCCAGGTCCGCGATATGCATGAGATCGATATTACTTAGTCTCTCTATGGCATGGATGAATCGGACCCGGCTGCCTACAGTGGCGGTCCAAACACCTACGAGGAGACGACGCGGCGATGGAAGTGTCCTTCAGCAAGGAGGTCGAGACGCTGCGACTGGGCGCGGGCGAGGTGTTCCGCGGCGAGGGCATCCTCGCGATCACCAAGGCGCTGCTGCAGTCCGGGGTCTCCTACGTGGGCGGTTACCAGGGGGCGCCGGTGTCGCACCTGCTGGACGTCATGGTGCAGGCCCGCCCCTACCTGGACGAGCTGGGCGTGCACGTGGAGGCCTGCTCTAACGAGGCCTCGGCGGCCGCGATGCTGGGCGCGTCGATTCACTATCCCTTGCGGGGGGCGGTGACGTGGAAGTCGATCGTCGGCACCAATGTCGCGGCCGACGCGTTGTCGAACCTGGCCTCGCCCGGCGTCGTCGGCGGGGCGCTCATCGTCGTGGGCGAGGACTACGGCGAGGGCGCGAGCGTGATCCAGGAGCGCACCCACGCCTATGCGATGAAGTCCACCCTGCTGATGCTCGACCCCCGGCCGGAACTCGCGGCGATGGTGCGCATGGTGGAGGAGGGCTTCGCGCTGTCCGAGGCTTCCAACATGCCGGCGCTGCTGGAGCTGCGCATCCGGGCCTGTCATGTGCGCGGCAGTTTCGTCTGCAAGGACAACGTCGCGCCGCGATGGTCGACGCGCCAGCTGCTCGAGGACCCCGCGGCTTTCGACTACATGCGCCTGGCCCACCCGCCGGTGACCTTCCGGCACGAGAAGCTCAAGGTCGAGCAGCGCATTCCGGCCGCGCAACGCTGCATCGCCGAGCGCGGCCTCAATGAGCGACGCGAAGGCGCGCGGCAGGACGTCGCGTTGATCGTGCAGGGGGGGCTTTACAACACCTTGCTGCGAGCCTTGCAACAGGTCGGGCTGGCCGACGAGCGGGGCCGCAGTCTCCTGCCCATACTGGTGCTCAACGTCACCTATCCGCTGGTGCCCGAGGAGGTGGCGTCCTTCTGCGAAGGCCGGCGTGCGGTGCTCGTCGTGGAGGAGGGGCAACCGGAGTACATCGAGAAGGACATCGTCGCGCTGCTGCACCGCCGCGGCGTGAGCACCACCTTGCACGGCAAGGACCTGCTCAGCATGGCGGGGGAGTACACGGTGGAACTCGTCGCGCAGGGCCTGGTGCGGCTGGCCGAGCGCCACCTGCCGGACGTGGACCTCGCCGCCGCGCGCCGCTGGCTGGAGGGCAACCGCCAACGTCGAGAGGCGGCCGCCAAGGAACTCGCGCAGCACCCGCTTCCGCCGCGCCCGCCCGGCTTTTGCGTCGGATGCCCGGAGCGGCCGGTGTTCTCTGCGCTGAAACTCGCCCAGCAACGCGTCGGGCCCGTGCACGTGGCGGCCGACATTGGATGCCATGCCTTCGCGACCTTCGAGCCGTTCTCGTCGGGGCATTCGATCCTGGGCTACGGCATGAGTCTGGCCAGCCGGGCCGGGGTCTCGCCGGTGATGAACCGCCGGGTGCTGGCGGTGATGGGCGACGGCGGCTTCTGGCACAACGGGCTGCTCACCGGGGTGCAGAGCGCGCTCTTCAACGGCGACGACGCGGTGCTGCTGATCATGAAGAATGGCTACACCTCGGCCACCGGCACGCAGGACATCATCTCCAGTCCCGACGAGGAGACCAAGGCGAACGCGGCCGACAAGCACCAGAGCCTGGTGGATCGCAACACCACCATCGAGGCGACGCTGCGGGGGCTGGGCGTGCAATGGCTGCGCACGGTGTCCAGCTACGACGTCGATGCGATGAGACGCACGCTGCAGGAGGCCTTCACGACCGATTTCACCAGCCTGAAGGTGGTGATCGCCGAAGGCGAGTGTCAGCTGGAGCGGCAGCGGCGCATCAAGCCGTGGGTGGCGCAACGCTTGCGCAGCGGACGGCGTGTGGTGCGCGTGCGCTACGGCGTGGACGAGGACGTGTGCTCCGGCGACCATGCCTGCGTCCGGCTCTCGGGCTGCCCGACCCTCACGCTCAAGGACAGTGCCGACCCCTTCAAGCTCGATCCGGTCGCGAGCGTGGCGGACGGCTGCGTGGGCTGCGGCCTGTGCGGCGCGAACGCGCAGGCCGCGGCCCTGTGCCCGTCGTTCTACCGCACCGAGGTCATCCAGCATCCCCGCCGGGTGGAGCGGTGGAGGGACGCGCTGCGACGGGCAGTGCTGCGCAGGCTGATGCCCGCCTGAACGATTTCCCCGGACCTGGACGGCGACGACCGTCCGGCCTTACCCCCAAGAAGGAGACGACGATGGAGACGAAAAGGAAGCGGGCTCGGGCCCGGGCTCAGGCTCACGGTGTCTTGCGGTGGATGGCGGGCGCGCTGCTCGCCACGGCCGCGTGGGCTGCGCAAGCTCAGGCCTGGCCAGTCAAGCCGATCAAGCTGGTGGTGAGCTTTGCGCCCGGCGGGGCGGCGGACCTCATCGCGCGGTCGATCGAGCCGGGCCTGAGCGCCGCGCTCAAGCAGCCGGTGATCATCGAGAACAAGCCCGGCGCCAACGGCAACCTCGGAGCCGAGATGGTCGCGAAGGCCGAGCCGGACGGCTACACGCTGCTGATGAGCTCGGGCGGCACGATGAGCGCCAACCCCTTCCTCTATGCACGCATGCCCTTCGATCCGGCGCGAGACTTCACACCGGTGGCGTCCACCGCGGTGGTGCGGTCCTACCTGGTGGTGCACCCGTCCGTGCCGGCGAACACCGTGCAGGAGTTCCTGGCGTGGGCGAGGTCCCAGGGCGGCAAGCTCAGCTATGCCTCGGCTGGCATCGGAAGCTCCTTGCACCTGGCCGGCGAGATGTTCAAGCGTGCAGGCAAGTTCGAGGCTGTGCATGTACCGTACCGGGGTGCGGCCCCGGCCCTCGGAGACCTGATGGCCGGGCAGGTGCAGTTCATGTTCGACTCCGGCCCTGGCCTCAAGCAGGTGGCGGCGGGCAAGCTCAAGGCGCTCGCGGTGGGCAGTCCCACGCGCTCGCCCTCGGCCCCCCAGCTGCCCACGCTCGCGGAAGCCGGCATGCCCGGCTTCGACGCCGACACGCTCTTCGGGATCTATGCGCCCGCCGGCGTGCCGCGCGAGATCGTCGAGCGGCTGAACGCGGAGATCAACCGGCAGTTGCGCGAGCCGAAGGTGCAGGAGGTGCTCCTTGCGGCCGGCCTGGAGCCGCTGCCCATGGGGATGATGGCGTTCGCGGAGCGCATGCGTCAGGAGCGCGAGCGCCTGGGCGCGTTCATCCGCGAGGCGGGACTGAGGGCGGAGTGATGCAGCACCGGCAGGCAGGCCCAACGACGGTCGACACGGCCGCACCGATCACCGTATTGGTGTGCGCGCTCGGCGGGGAAGGCGGCGGCGTGCTGTCGCAATGGCTGTTCGAGGTGGCGTTGGCTTGCGGCCATGCGGCGCAGGGCACGTCCATCCCGGGCGTCGCCCAACGCACGGGGTCCACGACCTACTATGTGGAGGTGGACCGGCGACCGGGACGCGCGACGGACCCGCCGGTTTTCAGTCTGTCGCCCGTGCCGGGTGCGATCGACCTGCTCGTCTCGTCCGAACTGCTCGAGACGGCGCGGCAGGTCAGCGCCGGCATGGTGAACCCCGAGCGCACCCGCGTGGTGAGCTCGACCAGCCGCACGCTCACCGTGCAGGAGAAGATGCAACCGACCGACGGGCGGATCGATGCGGCGCCCCTCGTTGCGCTCGTGCGGCGGCACGCGCGCGAGGCCGTGCTGCTCGACATGGCGCGGCTGGCCGAGGAGGCTCGCACGGTACCCAGCGCCGTCATGCTGGGGTGCATCGCCGCCAGCGGCGTGCTGCCGTTTCCGCCGCAGGCCTACGAGGAGGTGATCCGTTCCTCCGGCAAGGGTGTCGAGGCGAGCGTGCGCGGCTTCCGCCTGGCCTTGGAGCGCGTGCGGGCGCTGCGGGAAGCCGGGCAGTGGGTCGACGAGGCCCTGGAGACCCCGGGGCTTGGCGTCGGCCCCGAGCCGGCGCGCGCAGCGGCGCCGCCCTCACTCAATGCGCAATGGCTCGCGCGTTTCCCCGCCACGCTGCACGAACTGCTCGGCCTGGCGGTCGATCGGTTGCGCCAGTATCAGGACGAAGCCTATGCCCAGCTCTACCTCGAGCGCGTGGCACGCATCCATGCGGCCGAACTGGCGGCGGATCCCGCGGGCACCCGCAGCCACGAACTGACGCGCGAAGCGGCCCGCTACCTGGCCGCGTGGATGAGCTTCGACGACATCATCCGCGTGGCGGATCTCAAGAGTCGCTGGAGCCGTCTCCAGCGCATACGGCACGAAGCCAAGGCGGGGCCCGACGACGTCGTGCACGTCCTCGACCACTTCAAGCCCGGCATTCCGGAACTGGCCGCACTGCTGCCGCGCTCGCTCGGCCGGCGCCTGGAGCGGTGGGACGCGAGACGGATCGCGCGGGGCGCCGAGCCATGGGGGCGTCCGATCGTCGTGCGTGCCCACACGCTCACCGGTGCTCTCGCCTTGCGCCTGCTCGCCGGCCTGCGCCGCTGGCGGCGTCTGGGAACGCGCTATCAGACCGAGCAGGCCCACATCGAGCGCTGGCTCGCCGCGCTGGAGGAGGGCACGCGCGCCGACTGGACCCTGGGTCGCGAGATCGCGGAGTGCGCGCGGCTCATCAAGGGCTACGGCGCGACGCACGCCCGGGGCGAGGGCCGGCTGCTGCACCTGCTCGACCACGTCGTCGCGCGGGGGGACCTCGGGCCGGCGGCCCGCGCCGACGCCGTGCGGGCGGCGCGCCAGGCCGCGCAGGCAGACGACACCGGACACGCGTTGGACACGGTGCTGCATCGATGGGGGGCTCCGCCCGCCCCGGTGCGCGAGCAGCCCATACGCTGGTATCGACGCCGACCGGGGAGCGCCTGACCGGCCCCGGCAATCCTCCGGCGCCCTCTTGCAGGGCGGCGGCCGACGCTACAGGCACTGCCCCCGGTGGGCCCGCCCCCTCGACCTGAGCAAGCGGGGCGAGAATGTCAGCATGACCCGCCTGCCCCTGCCCCCCCGAGAACTGTTGCTGCGCCTGTTCGACACGGCCGTCCGGCGCGCGCTGCCTGCGCACTGCATCGCCCCGCATCTGCCTGCTCCCCCCCGAGGCCGCACGCTGGTGCTCGGCGCGGGAAAAGCGGCCGCGAGCATGGCGGCGGCCGTCGAGGCTGCCTGGCCCAGCGACGCGGCGCTTTCCGGCTTGGTCGTCACGCGGTACGGCCATGTGCCACCGGGGCAGCCCACGCGCCGGATCGAGGTGATGGAAGCCTCGCACCCGGTGCCGGACCTCGCAAGCGAGACGGCCGCGCGGCGGATGCTCGAGCTGGCCCGGGGCCTGGGGCCCGACGATCTGGTGCTGTGCCTGATCTCGGGCGGGGGATCCGCCTTGCTCAGCCTGCCTGCGGAGGGCCTCACGCTGGCGGACAAGCAGCGTGTCCATCGGCAGCTGCTGCTCAGCGGGGCGTCCATCGAAGAGATGAACTGCGTGCGCAAGCACCTGTCCGGCGTCAAGGGCGGTCGCCTGGCGCAGCACTGCGCGCCGGCGCGCGTCGTGACGCTGCTGATCTCCGATGTCCCGGGCGACGACCCGAGCGTGATCGCAAGCGGCCCCACCGTGCCGGACCCGAGCAGCTGCGATGACGCACTGGCCATCCTCGCGCGCTACGGCATCGAACTGCCCGGGGCCGTCGCGCAGGCCCTGCGGGAACGCCGGCTGGAAACGCCCAAGCCGGGGGATCCACTGTTTCAGGGTCACGAGGTGCGCCTGGTCGCGACGCCGCAGCAGGCGCTGGAAGCCGCGGCGGCCGAGGCCCGCCGCCTGGGCCTGGCGGCGCACATCCTCAGCGACCGCATCGAGGGCGAATCGCGTGTGGTCGGGCAGGTGCACGCCGCGCTCGCCTTGCAGGTCGCCCGGCGCAGCGAGCCGTTCCGCAAGCCGTGCGTGATCCTCTCGGGCGGCGAGACCACGGTGACCGTGACCGGGGAGGCCGGCCGCGGTGGCCGGGCGAGCGAGTTCCTGCTGTCGGCGGCGCTTGCGCTGCACGGCGAGCCCGGCGTGTGGATGCTCGCTGCCGACACCGACGGGATCGATGGCGTCGAGGACAACGCCGGTGCCATCGCCACGCCTGACACCCTGGCCCGCGCACACGCGCGGGGGATGTCGGCCCGAAGGTTCCTCGATGGCCACGATGCTTACCGCTATTTCGAGGCGATCGGCGACCTCGTGGTCACCGGGCCCACCTACACGAACGTGAACGATTTCCGGGTTGTGCTGGTTGCATGAGCGGCCGTTGACACCTGTTTACGCTTCGGCCCCACGCAGCCTCCTGACCCTCGCATGGGGCGCGGCACAATGCGCCGTGCCGAAGTCCATGCATCCCGTCTTGTCGCTGTCGTCGTCACCCGTCTTGCCATGAACTGGAGCCCGTCCTTGCTGCGGCTGCTCCAACGCGGATCCGCTTCGACCGACACCGCCGACTGGGAAAGCCAGTGGCAGCTGCTCGCCAGGGACCTGCCGGCCGACAGGCTGCGCATGTTGAGGCAGTGGATCACCGCGGCCGAGGAGTCGCAGCGGCGCCTGGAGATGGACAACGCCGCGCTCTCGGCCGAGTTGGAGACCGAGCGGGCGCGGCGCCGGCGCCTCGAACTCGCGCTGGAGAGCGTGCAGGATGCCGTCTGGGAATGGAACCTCGATTCCGAGGAGGCCGAGTTCAGCCCGCGGCTGCACGAGATGCTGGGCTATGGGCCCGGCGAGGTCGAGATGACCCTCGCCCGCTGGCGCGAGCACATGCACCCCGACGACCGGATCGAGGCGCGCGAGCGCCTGCAGGCCCACCTCAAGAGCAACTCGACGCACTACGAGTCCGAGTTCCGGGTGCGCAACAAGGCCGGGGAATGGCGGTGGATCCTGTCGCGCGGCCGCGTGGTCGAGCGTGACGCCCAAGGTCGTCCACGCCGGATGATCGGAACCCACACCGACGTGACCGACCGTCGCCGCGCCGAGGAGGAGGTGCTGCACCAGCTGCGCTTCATCGAGGAGCTGATCGAGATCATCCCGAGTCCGGTCTACTTCAAGGATCGCCTGGGGCGCTACGTGGGTTGCAACCGGGCCTGCGAGGCGCTGTTCGGGTTGCGCCGCGAGGACTGGCTGGGCCGCACGGCGGCCGAGCTGCGCCGCAGCCCGGATGCGCAGGAGGAGGAGCGACGCGACGAGGAGCTGTACGGCACGGCCGGCGTGCAGACCTACGAGACGCGCATCGGCCTGCCCTCTGGCGAGTCGCGTGACGTGGTGTTCAGCAAGACCTTGTTCACCGGACTCACGGGTGGGGTGGGCGGCATTCTCGGGGTGATCACCGACATCACCGAGCACAAGCGAGTCGAGCAGGAACTGCGCGACGCCAAGACCGCGGCCGAGGCCGCCAGCCGGGCGAAGACGGAGTTCCTGGCCAACATGAGCCACGAGATCCGCACGCCGATGAACGGCATCATCGGCCTGGTCGACCTGACGCTGGAGACCCCGCTGTCGGACACGCAGCGCCGCTACCTGACGCTGGTCAAGTCTTCCTCGTCGTCGCTGCTGAACATCATCAACGACATCCTCGACCTCTCGCGCATCGAGGCCGGGCGTCTTGCCGTCGAGCAGCTGGCGTTCGACATGCGCGCTCTGATGCAGGAGGTCGTCGCCCCGCTCGAGCCCCGCGCGGCCGAGAAGGGGCTGGCCTTGCAGCTGACCGTCGCGCCCGACCTTCCAGACCAGGTGGTGGCCGACCCGCTGCGGCTGCGGCAGATCGTCGTGAACCTCGTCGGCAATGCCGTCAAGTTCACGCGCCAGGGGCGTGTCGACGTCTCGGTCTGGCCCGAGGGCGACGGCGGGTCGGCGCTGCTGCGCCTGTGCGTGACCGACACCGGCATCGGTATTCCCGCCGACAAGCTGGAGCGCATCTTCGAATCGTTCACGCAGGCCGACAGTTCCACGACCCGCGAGTTCGGAGGCACGGGACTGGGGCTCACGATCTCGCGCCGCCTCGCCGAGGCGATGGGCGGCCAGCTGTGGGCCGAGAGCGAGCCCGGGCAGGGCAGCCGCTTCCACCTGGCGCTGCCGTTGCTCGTCCCCCAGGACGAGACCCCCGCCGTGAACGACGTCGACAGCGACTGGACACGCGCGGCCGCGCAGACGCTGAACCTCTCGCGCGACAAGGCCCGCAGCCGGTTCGAGCAGACCGCCTACCGCGGCATCGAGGGCCTGGAGTGCGACCCGCCGGACATCGAGGGCGAGAGCGCCTCGTCCCTGCACGTGCTGCTGATCGACGACCATGCGGTCAATCGCTTCGTCGCGATGACGCAGATCCGCCGGCTCGGGCACCGCGTGAGCTGCGCGGTGAGCGCCGCCGAGGCCATCACGCTGTGTGACGGGCAGGCCTTCGACCTCATCGTGCTGGACCTGGACATTCCGGGGATGAGCGGGACCGACCTGACCCACCGCCTGCGGGCCCTACAGGCCCTGCGCGGCTGGACCTGCCCGATCGTCGCGCTCAGCGCACGAGCGATGCCGCTCGAGCGGCTGCGCTGCCTGGAGGCCGGGATGGACGACTACCTCACCAAGCCGCTGGACACCGAGCGGCTGCGCGGCGTGCTGCAACTCGTCAGCCGCGCCCGCCGCTCGGCGTAGGCCATTCGACGCCCCGCCGAACGGCCATGTCCCGGGACATGACCTCCAGGGACCCGGCGTGCATGCGAGGACGGGCGGCAGGGTAGGCCGCCTCTTCTTCCAAGGCGATGTGGGCCTCGTAGAGCGCGACGAAGGCGTCGGCATCGGCCCGGGCGCCTGCGGGCCACGCAGCCCGCCGACCGTGCGCTATATCCTCCAGCACGGGGCGCAGGCGCGACCACAGATCCTCCATCGTCCGGTGGTCGGATCGCAGTCGCCGCACGAGCGCGACGAGTCGCTCTTCGCCGCCCGCCAGCAGGGGCGGGAACACATGCCGTTCCTCGTCCTCGTGATGGTGAGGCGCGGCGCGGTCGAAGTAGCGCAGCACGTCCCGTGCCGCGTCGCGGGCCATGAGGTCGGCGCCGCGAGCGTCAAGGTGTTCGATCAAGCGAACCAGCAGCCGCAGCGTGCGATGCACGCGGTCGTGGCAAGCCTCCAGCATTTCGTAGGGCTGGTCGAAGCTCGCGGCAGGGGAGTCCAGGCCGGGCGGCATGACGCGATTTTCCGCGGTAGGCGCAGCGCGGCGCGAGAACGGGCACAAAGCCCGTGGCGGAGGCGGTGAGATTCGAACTCACGGAAGGGTCGCCCCTTCGCCGGTTTTCAAGACCGGTGCCTTAAACCGCTCGGCCACACCTCCTGTGGTGCTGATTCTATCGCCCGGCATCACCCTGGCCGCTGGGCCTGCTCGCAGGGCACCTGGACGATCTCGCGGCGACCCCCGTCGATGCGCGCCGCCGTGAGATGGCCGCCCCAGACACACCCGGTGTCCAGGGCGAGCAGGTCGGGGCGCTGGACCAGACCCAGCGTCGACCAGTGGCCGAAGGCGATGGGCGTGCCCGCGGTGCGGCGACCCGGCACGTCGAACCAGGGCATGTAGCCTTCGGGGGCCTTCGCGGCGGACTCCTTCGCCGCGAACTCCATGTCGCCGTCCGCCGTGCAGAATCGGATGCGGGTGAGGGTGTTGACGACGTTGCGCAGGCGATCATGGCCTCGCAGGTCGTCGCCCCAGCGCGCCGGCTCGTTGCCGTACATCTCCTGAAGGAAGTCGCGATAGGCAGCCGCGCGAAGACAGTCCTCCACTTCGCCCGCGAGCCCCATCGTCAGCGCCGCATCCCAGGCAGGAGCGACGCCCGCGTGCACCATCAGCCAGCCGTGCTCCTGCACCGCCATGCGGCGGTGGCGGATCCACTCCAGCAGCGCCTGGCGGTCAGGTGCCGCGAGCACGTCGTGCACCGTGTCGTTGCGGTGCGGCGTCCGCAGGCCCTCGGCAACGGCCAGCAGGTGCAGGTCGTGGTTGCCGAGCAGGCAGGTCGCGGCATCGCCCAAGCCGCGCAGCAGGCGCAGCACCTCGAGAGAACAGGGCCCCCGGTTGACCAGGTCGCCCAGCACGTAGAGCCGGTCGCGGGAAGGACTGAAGGCCACGGCGGCCAACAGTCGTCGCAGCGCGTCGCAGCAGCCTTGCAAATCGCCGACGAGGTAGATCATGGCGTGATTCTGCTACGCTTGGCCGTTCTGTCGCTCCCGAGCCGGGTGAGGCCCCGGACCTGCATGGACGTTGCGTTACTGGTCTTCCTGATACTGCTCAACGGCGTCTTCGCCATGTCGGAGATGGCCCTGACCGCCGCCCGGAAGGTGCGCCTGCAGGTGATGGTCGAAAGCGGCGACGAGGCCGCGCGGGTGGCCATGAAACTGCACGACGACCCGACCAAGTTCCTCTCGGTCGTCCAGATCGGCATCACGTCCATCGGGGTGCTCAACGGCATCGTCGGCGAGGGGGCGTTTTCCGCGCCGCTGGCCGCCTGGCTGGTCGAGGACCTGCGCGTTCCGGAGGGGATCGCGGGCGGCGCCGCCACCGCGCTGGTGGTGATCATCATCACCTTCCTCACCATCGTGTTCGGCGAACTGGTGCCCAAGCGGCTGGGCCAGATGTACCCGGAGGCGGTGGCGCGGCTGATCGCGCGGCCGATGGAGTGGCTGTCCTTTGTCGCCCGCCCGTTCGTGCGGGTGCTGTCGTGGTGCACGCATGCGGTGCTGCGCCTGCTGGGCCTGACCGACGTGCCGCGCCGCGGAGTGACCGAGGAGGAGATCGCCGCGAGCCTGGAGGAAGGGGTGGACGCCGGCGTGATCGAGGCGCAGGAGCACCAGATGGTGCGCAACGTGTTCCGTCTCGACGAGCGGCCGGTGAGCTCGATGATGATTCCCCGAGGCGAGATCGCCTGGCTCGACGCCACGCAACCGCCGGAGGAGGCGCTCAAGGTGATGGCCGAGACGGAGCATTCGCGCTACCCGGTATGCCGCGGAGGACTCGATGACGTCATCGGCGTCCTCGCGGCGCGGCAGTTGCTGCAGCAGATGTCCGAGGGCCGGCAGATCGACCTGACGACCCCCCTGCAGGCGCCGGTGTTCGTGCCGGAAACGCTCACCGGCATGGAACTCCTCGAGAGCTTTCGCGCGTCGGACATGCAGATGGTCTTCGTCGTCGACGAGTACGGGGAGATCCAGGGGCTGATCACGCTGCAGGACGTGATGGAGGCCATCACCGGCGAGTTCACTGCGCCGAGCGCGGAGGATGCCTGGCTGGTGCGCCGGGAGGACGGGTCGTGGCTCATCGACGGGCTCACGCCCGTTCACGAGCTCAAGGACCGGCTGGACCTGCGTGACCTGCCCGAGGAGGACCGCGGGCGGTACAACACGCTCGCCGGAATGGTGATGCTGCTGCTCGGGCGCCTGCCCCGCACCGCGGACGTGGTCGAGTGGGAGGGCTGGCGCTTCGAGGTGGTCGACCTCGACGGCAAGCGCGTGGACAAGGTGCTGGCCAGCCGGTTGCCCGAACCCGTGGACAGCGACTGATCCGCGCCAAGCCGCTGCGCAGGGCGCGCAGCCGCAGTACCATGCCCTGCAGCGGGAGGGATGACCGTCTCGCGCGACGGAACGCCGCTTGCTCGATCGGTCATCCGGCCGCACGCATGCCATCAGCCGCAGGGGAGATTGCGCCGTCATGAGGATGTCCATCCGCGCCCGCCTGGCCCTGGGCCTCGTGCCTGGACTGCTGGGCCTGGTCATCGTCGCCGGCATCGCGACGGCACGGATCGAGGCCTCCGAAACCGACGAGCGCTGGGTGGCGCACACGCTGGGCGTGCTCAACGAGGTTGGCCGCTTGGGCAAGGCGGTGAGCGACGCGGAGAATCTCGGGCGCGCGTACCGCCTCACGCGCGAGCCCCGCTACCTGGACGAGTACCGCCGCATCCGACAGAGCTGGCGCTCCAACCTGAACGAGCTGCGCGCCCTGATACGCGACAATCCCACGCAATTGAGCCGCGTGGACCAGCTGGCGTTGGCGCTGGAGGCCCGCACTGCGGCCCTCGATGCCTTGGTCGAACTGGCACAGATCGACGATGACGCGGTCGGGCCCCAGGTGTTGCAGACCCGGATCCAGCAGGCGAACCAGGAGACACGTCTGCTGATAGAGGCCTTCGAGGACACCGAGCGCGGGCTGCTGCGCGAGCGCAGCGCGCAGGCAGCACGCACCTCGCAGATCAACCGCTGGGCGGTCGTCGGTACGGCCGTGGGATCCTTCCTCGTCGCGATGATCACGCTGCTGGTCATTGCCGGCAGCATCTCCCGGCCGTTGCGTCGCCTGCAGGAGGGGGCCTTGCGCGTGGCCGCGGGCGACTATCAAAGCCCCGATCTGCCGGTCACCGCCGACGAGATGGGCGAGGTGGCGCGGGCGTTCAACCAGATGAAGGCCGAGGTCGCCTCGCGCGAATGGCGCCTCGCGGTGCAGGACTGGGTCAACTCCAGCTTGGCGCGATTCGCCAGCCTCTTCCAGGCGCCGCCGGACTTGCAGGTGCTGTGCCAGCGCACCGTGTCGCAACTGGCGCACATGTTGTCCTTGCCCTATGCCGTGTTCTATCTGCGCCAGGAGTCCGCCGAGGGGCCGTACCTGCAACGTTGCGCTTCCTTCGCGGGCGAGGGGGCGCCGGACTACGTGGCCGCGGGAGAGGGGCTGGTCGGGCAGTGCCTGCGCGAAGGCGTGATGCTGCAGGTGCAGCCCGTGCCGGAGGGGCATGTGCGCGTGACGACGGCCAGCGGGTCGTCGGCGCCGGCGCAACTGCTCGTCGTGCCGGCGCTCTTCGAGCGCGAGGTGAAGGCGGTGTTGGAACTCGGGCTGCTCGCACCCGTCACTGCGGCGCAGCGGGAGTTCCTCGAGCGCTTTGCCGACAGCTTCGGCCTGGTACTCAACGCTTTGCAGTCGCGCCGCGCACTGGAGGACGCACTCGAGCGTGCGACCCGTTTGTCCGAGAACCTGCAGCGCAAGCAGGAGGAGTTGACCGCCGCCAACGACGAGCTGCGCATGCAGGCCGAACAGTTGCAGGCCTCGGAGCGATTGCTGCGCGAACAGCAGGAGCAGTTGCGCCGCGCCAACGACGAGTACGAGCATGCGAATGCCGAACTGCGAGAGACCAGCCGCGCCCTCCAGGAGCAGGCGCGGCAGCTGGCCAGTTCCTCCGAGTACAAGTCCGAGTTCCTCGCCAGCATGTCGCACGAGCTGCGCACGCCGCTCAACAGCGTGCTGATCCTGTCCCAGCTCCTCGCAGAGAATCCGCAGGGCGCGATGACGGACAAGCAGGTCGAGTACGCCCGGACCATCCACGAAGCGGGGCAGGACCTGCTCGACCTGATCAACGACATCCTCGACCTGTCGAAGATCGAGTCCGGGGCGCTGAGGGTCGATTGGGAGACTGTGCAGCTCGATGGCCTGCTGGGCGCGAGCGATGCCCACTTCCGCGCGCTGGCCGAACGCAAGGGACTGGCCCTGCACACCGTGCGCGAACAAGGTGCCGCAGCCCAGATCGTGAGCGATTCACAACGAGTGTGGCAGATCGTCAAGAACCTGCTCGCCAACGCGGTGAAGTTCACCGAGCAGGGCGAGGTGGAACTGCGGGTGCGCGCCGAACGCGGACGGTCCGGCGACGAAGGGGTGGCCCTCGAGGTGCGCGACAGCGGGATCGGCATTGCTCCGGAGTTGCAGGAACAGATCTTCGAGTCCTTCCGTCAGGGCGATCGCGGCACCGCGCGCAAGTACGGCGGCACCGGGCTTGGCCTCGCGATCAGCCGGCGGCTCGCCCGCCTGCTCGGTGGCGAACTGACGGTGCGCAGCACCCCCGGGCAAGGCAGCACCTTCACGCTGTGGCTGCCCCTGCGACCGCCTGGAGCGGTCGTCGCGCCCGCGGTGCAGGTGCCCGTTGCCCCGGCCGCCGGGGACGAGCCCCCAGGCGCCTCGCGCACGGTCGTCGTCGTGCACGGCGATCCGGCGGTGGTCGAGCGCGTGCGCCTCGTGGCGGCCGAACGCGGCTTCGACACGGTGGCCGCACGCCTGGATGAGGTCGTGGACCTGTGCCGGCGGCTGTGGCCCTCGCTGATCGTGCTGGCCCCCGCGCTGGACGAGGGGCGGGGCTGGGTCACGCTCGGGCTGCTCAAGCAGCTGCGCAGCACGCGCCATGTGCCGGTGGTGCTGACCTGCGAGGACAGCGATCGCGACCGCGCCGTGCGATTGGGGGCGGCCACCACCGTGGCGCCCGCAGAACTGGACACCGAGGACCTGCGCGTGCGCTTGCATCCGCGCTTGGAACTGCTGGTGCGTCCCCAGCGGACGGTGCTCGTGGTCGAGGACGACGACGCACAACGGCAGGCCCTGCTGGACCTGTTGGAGGAGCCCGACCTGCATGCGCAAGGTGTGCGCACGGCCGCCGACGCCCTGTCGGCGCTGGAGTCGGCCTTGTGGGACTGCGTCGTGCTCGACCTGGGCCTGCCGGACATGGACGGCACGGAGCTGATCCGGCAGATGCAGCACCGCTTCGGGGTGCAGTGCCCGCCCGTGGTGGTCTACACCGGCCGCGACCTCGATGCCGCCACGGTTGCCCGGCTCGAGCAACTGTCCGATGCCATCGTGGTAAAGGGCGCCAGTTCGCCCGAACGGCTCCTGGCCGAGACCGCATTGCTGCTCCACCGCAGCGAGGCTCGGCTGTCCGAGCGTGCCCGGGCGATGATCGAGCGCGGGTACCAGGAAGACCCGGTGCTGTCCGGCAAGCAGGTGCTCGTGGTGGACGACGACGTGCGCAACATCTTCTCGGTGGCGGCGGCGCTGGAAACCTACGGGGTCGAGGTGCTGCACGCGGAAAGCGGCCAGGCGGCGCTGGACCTGCTGGACCGCGAACGGCGGATCGACGCGGTGCTCATGGACATCATGATGCCCGGGCTGGATGGCCTGGAGACCACGCGAAGGCTGCGCGCGGATCCGCGTTGGCGGGACCTGCCGGTGGTCGCGCTCACCGCCAAGGCGATGCCGGGAGACCGAGAGAGCTGCCTGCAGGCCGGGGCGACGGAGTACCTCACGAAGCCGCTGGACATGGACCGGCTGCGCGCACTCCTCAAGGTGCTGCTCGTGCGCCGTGTGGATCACGGGAACCCCGGGGGCGCGGATGGATGAGCCGGTGGGGCGCCGAGGCCGGGCCGAGGCCGTGATGGACGCGCTGCTCCAGGAGATGCAGCAGCGGTTCGGGGTGGACTTTCGGGGTTACCGGCGCGACCACCTCTGGCGCCGGGTGCTGCGCCGTCAGGACCTCGAGGGCCTGGCGACGACCGAAGAGTTGTTGCGCCAGGTGCGCCGTGATCGGCGCGCGCTGGAGCGGCTGCGACGCGAGCTGATGCTGCAGGTGACCTCGCTCTTTCGCGATCCGGAGTTCTTTCGCGCCGTGCGCGAGCACGTGGTGCCGTGGCTGCGCAGCTATCCCCAGCCCCGGCTGTGGGTGGCAGGCTGCGCCACGGGCGAGGAGGTGTACTCCTACCTGGTGCTGCTGCACGAGGAAGGGCTGCTGGACCGGGCGATCGTCCATGCCACGGACCTCGATGCCGGCGCGGTGGAGCAGGCACGTGGGGGGCACGTCGAGGGGGTCGACCTCGACCGGGCATCGGAGCGGCACCTGCGGGCGGGAGGGCGGCGCCCCCTGTCCACGTACTTGTCCGGGCCTGTCGGATCTCACAGGTTGCCGGACGAATGGCTTGGCAAGGTGGTGTTCTCGGTCCATAACCTGATACACGACGCCTCGTTTCACACCTTTCATCTGATCTCCTGCCGCAACCTGCTCATGTACCTCGACCCCCCGGCTGAAGCGCGTGCCTTCGGTGTGCTGCACGACAGCCTCGCTCCTCTCGGCGTGCTGGGGCTCGGCAACGGCGAGAGCCTGTGGCGGTTCGGCCGGCGGGACGACTATGCTCCGCTGCACTCTGTCGAGCCGCTGTACCGGAGGCTGCGGTGAACCCGAGGCACACGCCCATCGATGCGCCGGTCAATATCCTGCTCGTCGACGACGAGCCGGCCAACCTGCTGTCGCTGACGGCCTTGCTCGAGCCGCTGGGTCAAAGGCTGGTGCAGGCGAACTCCGGCGCCGAAGCGCTGCGCCATGTGCTCGACCAGGACTTCGCCGTCATCCTGCTGGACGTGCGCATGCCGGGCATGGACGGGATCGAGACCGCCTCGTTGATCCGTGCACGCAAGCGGTCGCAGGCCACACCCATCATCTTCCTCACCGGCATGGACAGTGCGCCGGACCGCGTATTCCAGGGCTATTCGGCCGGCGCGGTCGACTACCTCACCAAGCCGGTGGTGCCCGTGATCCTCAGGGCCAAGGTCGAGGCCTTCATCGAACTGGAACGGGCCCGGGCGAGGCTGCGTGCAGAGGTTCAGGAGCGTGAACGTGCCGCGTCAGAACTGGCTGCGCTGAACCGCCTGCTGGAGGAGCGCAACCGCCAGCTCGCCGACGCGAATGCCGAGCTCGACGCCTTCTGCGGCGCGGTCTCGCACGACCTGCGCGCGCCGCTGGCGCACGTGGAAGGCTTCCTGGAGTTGCTGGAGATCTCGGCGAAGGACAAGCTGGGCACCAAGGAGCGCGAGTACGTGCACGTGATGCGCGACACGACCCAGCGCATGCGCCAACTGATCTCCGATTTCCTGCATTTCGCACGTATGGGCACGAGCGACGTGCAGGCGGGGATGGTGGACATGGACGCCGTGGTGGCCGAAGCACTGGAGGATCTGGGCCCCATGCCCGAGGGCCGGGAGATCCGCCTGGACATCGCGCCTTTGCCACCGGCGCGCGGCGACGCGCGGCTGTTGAAGCAGGTGTGGATCAACCTGCTGTCCAACGCGGTCAAGTACTCGAACATGCGCGATCCCGCGGTGGTCGAGGTACGCGGGGAGATCGAGGCGCAGCGCGTGGTCTACCGCGTGCGCGACAACGGCATAGGCTTCGACATGGCGCGGGCGGAGCGACTGTTCAGCGCGTTCTTCCGTCTGCACACCCCTGGTCAGTTCGAGGGGGTGGGGATCGGCCTGGCCCTGGTCAAGCGCCTGGTCGAGCGCCACGGCGGCCATGTCGGCGCGCAAAGCGCCCCCGGGCAGGGCGCCACGTTCTGGTTCGCCTTGCCGCGGTGAGGTGCCGGCCAGTCCGAACGATCCGGGTGAACGCTCGGGGCGAAACAAGGGCCGAGCACAAGGGGGGTCGGAACGCCCGGCGGCTTGTGGGGCGACTCAAAAGATCGTGGGGCGACCCAAAAGAAAAAGGCCTGCGGTTGCAGGCCTTTGTTCTGTGCGGTGGTGCCGGTGACCGGATTCGAACTGGTGACCTTCGCATTACGAATGCGCTGCTCTACCAACTGAGCTACACCGGCAGCAAAACCGTAATTCTAGCAAATCCTCGCCGCCTCTTGGCAAGCGCACCCGCCAGCCCTGAGAAGAGGCGGGTCGATGCGCGCTCCCGAGGCGGGCAGGTTGCACCCGCGATCGGCGGCCTTGCCCCGAGCGTCAGCCCTGGGCCTCCCGGTGGTAGGCGGTGACGCGCTCGACCTCGTTCTTCGAGCCCAGGATCACCGACACGCGCTCGTGCAGTTTGGTGGGTTGCACGTCCATGATGCGCTGCAGGCCGTTGGTCGCGGCGCCGCCGGCCTGCTCGACGAGGAAACTCATCGGGTTGGCTTCGTAGAGCAGCCGCAGCTTGCCCGGCTTGTCCGGCTCGCGCTTGTCCCACGGGTACATGAAGATGCCGCCGCGGGTGAGGATGCGATGCACGTCGGCCACCATGGAGGCGACCCAGCGCATGTTGAAGTCCTTGCCGCGCGGACCTTCCTTGCCGGCCAGGCATTCGTCGATGTAGCGCTTGACCGGCGGGGCCCAGTGGCGCATGTTGCTCATGTTGATCGCGAATTCCTTGGTGTCGGCCGGGATCTGCACGTTCTCGTTCGTCAGCACCCAGGATCCCTGCTCGCGGTCCAGCGTGAACATGGCCACGCCGTCGCCCACGGTCAGCACCAGCGTGGTCTGTGGGCCGTAGATGCAGTAGCCGGCCGCGACCTGCTGCGAGCCGGGCTGGAGGAAGTCCTGCTCGCTCACGCCCGCATGCTCGCCCGGTTTCTTGAGCACCGAGAAGATCGTGCCGATGCTCACGTTGACATCGATGTTCGACGAGCCATCGAGCGGGTCGAACAGCAGCAGGTACTCGCCCTGCGGGAAGCGGTGCGGCACCACGTAGATGCCGTCCATCTCCTCCGACGCCATCGCCGCCAGATGGCCGCCCCACTCGTTGGCCTCGATCAGCACCTCGTTGGCGATCACGTCCAGCTTCTTCTGGACCTCGCCTTGCACGTTCTCGGTGCCGGCCGTGCCCAGCACGTCGCCCAGCGCGCCCTTGTTGACGTTGATCGCGATGCGCTTGCAGGCGCGGGCGACCACTTCGATCAGCAGGCGCAGCTGGGCCGGGATGTGCCCGTGCAGGCGCTGCTGCTCGACCAGGTACTGGGTGAGAGAAATCCGTTTACCGGTCATTTCGAGTTCCTCGCAAAGTCAATATTCGTCCCGCACACCTCCACCGAGCCCGGCGAACACCGCGGATCCGGTTCCGCCGGTCCGCTGGTGTCGCCCCCTAGAGGGGGCGGCCGCGGGGCCGTAGGAGGTGGTTCAATCCTCCAACGCCCGTGTCACGATCTCGCGCACATCGTCGCTCAGCTCCGCCTTGGCCGCCACGCGGGCGATGGCCTCGCGCGCCGCGCCGCGGTAGGGCTCGGCCAGCTGCTTCCAGCGGTCCAGCGCGCGCGCCAGCCGCGCGGCGAGCTGCGGGTTGATCGCGTCGAGCTCCAGGACCCGGTCGGCCCAGAAGACGTAGCCTGCAGCATCTGCCCGGTGGAAGGCTGCGGGGTTGTTGAAGCACAGCGCACTGACCAGGCTGCGCGCGCGGTTGGGATTGCGCAGCGAGAAGTCGGGGTGCGTCATGAGCTGCTTCACCCGCGCGAACACCCGACCTTCCTTCTCCGGGGCGGTGGCCTGCAACGCGAACCACTTGTCGATCACCAGCGCCTCGTCGCGGAAGAGCTGGTGGAACCGCTCCAGCGCGACATCCGCGAGTTCGTGGTGGGAGCCGACCAGGGCCGAAAGGGCCCCCAGCCTGTCGGTCATGTTCGCGGCGTCTTTGAAGCGCTGATAGGCTTTGCCTGGCCACACCGGCAGATTCTTCTGGGCTGCCGCCAGGCATAGATAGGACAGCGCCAGATTGGCCAGCCCGCGCTTGCCTGCCTGCGCGGGCTCAGGGGCATACCCCCCTTGCACCTGGTGTTGCTCGAACGCCCACTCCCAGTCGGCGTGCAGGCATTGCGCCAGTTGCAGGCGCATGGCCTCGCGCACAGCGTGGATGCGCTGCGGATCCACTTCGTCCAGCTGTTCGGCGATGTAGCTCTCGCTCGGCAGCGTCAGCACCAACTCCTTGAACGCCGGATCCAGGGCCGGGTGATGCAGCACGGCCTTCATCGCATCGAGGAAGGGCTCGTCCAGGTGCACCCGGCCGTCGCCCTTGATCGCGGCCAGCAGGCGGTTGAGCGCCAGGCGCTGGCCCGCCTCCCAGCGGTTGAACGCGTCCGTGTCGTGCGCGAGCAGGATCAGCAGTTCGGCATCGCTCAGGGCGTCTTCCAGGATCACCGGCGCCGAGAAGCCGCGCAGCAGCGAAGGCACCGGCTCCACCTCCAACCCCACGAACTCGTAGCGCTGCGACGCCTCGCTGAGCACCAGCACGCGATCGGTTCCGACCGGCGCGTCTTCGCCGACCAGCTGCAACGGCAGCGGCAGTCCGTCGCGCCCGATGAGGCCCATCGCCACCGGTATCACGAACGGGTCCTTGTGCGGCTGGCCCGGCGTGGGCGGGCAGTGCTGCGACAGCTCGAGCGTGTAGGTGCGCGTGTCGGCGTTGTAGAGCCCGCGTGCCACGACGCGCGGCGTGCCCGCCTGGCTGTACCAGCGCTTGAACTGCGCAAGCCTGTCCGCCAGCGCGCTACCCGGGTTGGCGTCCGCGATGGCTTGCGCAAAGTCGTCGCAGGTCACCGCCTGGCCGTCATGCCGCTGGAAGTACAGCGTCATGCCCTTGGCGAAGCCGTCGCGGCCGACCAGCGTCTGCATCATCCGCACCACCTCGGCGCCCTTGTCGTAGACGGTGGCGGTGTAGAAGTTGTCGATCGCGACGTAGCTGTCGGGGCGGACCGGGTGCGCCATCGGGCCCGCGTCTTCCGGAAACTGGTGCTGGCGCAGCACGCGCACGTCGTCGATGCGCTTGACGGCGCGGGCCGAGGGGCTGCCGGCCAGGTCCTGGCTGAACTCCTGGTCGCGGAAGACGGTCAGTCCCTCCTTGAGGCTGAGCTGGAACCAGTCCCGGCAGGTGACGCGGTTGCCCGTCCAGTTGTGGAAGTACTCGTGGCCGACCACGCTCTCGATGCCGGCGTAGTCGGTGTCGGTCGCGGTCGCGGGGTTGGCGAGGACGTACTTGGTGTTGAAGATGTTCAACCCCTTGTTCTCCATCGCCCCCATGTTGAAGTCGCTCACCGCGACGATCATGAAGCGGTCCAGGTCCAGCGACAGGCCGAAGCGCGCCTCGTCCCAGGCGATGGACGCCATGAGCGAACGCATGGCGTGCTCGGTCTTGTCCAGGTCGCCGGCACGCACGTAGACCTGGAGCAGGTGCTCGCGACCGGAGCGCGCGCGGATCTTCTGCTCGCGGCACACCAGCTTGGCCGCCACCAGCGCGAACAGGTAGCTGGGCTTGGGGAAGGGGTCGTGCCACTTCGCGTAGTGCTTGCCGCCGTCCAGCTCGCCTTGCTCGATCAGGTTGCCGTTGGACAGCAGCACCGGGTACTTGCCCTTGTCCGCCTTGAGCGTGACGGTGTAGACCGCCATCACGTCCGGGCGGTCCAGGAAGTAGGTGATGCGCCGAAAGCCCTGCGCCTCGCACTGCGTGAAGAAGCCCCCGCTGGAGGTGTACAGGCCCGACAGCTGCGTGTTCTTCTCCGGCGCGCAGGTGTTGCGCACCTCCAGCGTGAAGGGGGCGGGTGGCGGGTTGTCGATGACCAGGCAGCCGTCCTCGTGGCGGAAGCTCACGCTCTCGCCGTTGGCGAGCACGCGCAGGAGGTTCAGGTCCTCGCCGTGCAGTTTGAGCGGCTGCGGCGGCACACCCTCGTTGCGCTCGATGCGCATCCGGCTCGTGACGATGGTCTTGGCCGGATCGAGGTCGAAGGTGAGGTCGACGGTGCGGATCCAATAGGGAGGAGGCGCGTAGTCCTCACGGCGGATCACGACGGCAGTGGCTTCACGCATGGTGTCAGCTCGAAAAATCGTGGATGACCAGACCGCGCAATTGAGCGGCCCGGGCGAGTTGCTTGTCACTGGTGGCGAGTTGCTCGCACCCGTGGATGAGGGCGCTGGCCAGATGCAGCGCATCCAGCGTGGCAAGCGGCGGGTCCAGCTCTCGCATCAGCACCACGGACTCCTGAAAAGCCCGGGGGTCGAACGGGCGCACCTGCCACAACGCGTTGGCCAGGTCTTCGCCGAACAGGGCGCGGGTGCGATCCAGGTAGGAGAGATCGAAGTCACCCTGCCGCAGGCGCCGTTGCAGCACGGACTCCATCTCCGCGATTCCCAGCGGTGTGATGACGAAGTCCTCGTTGCTGCGTACCAGAAAGTCGTCGAAGGTTTGCGAGCTGCCTTCTTCGACGTAGCGTTTCACGAGCGCGCTGGTGTCCACATAGACCGTCATCGCCGGTCCCGTTCCTCGCGGATCAGCACCTCGCTGGGCACCGCCACGCGGCGCATCGAGCGCCGATGATGCGCGAGCGACGCCACGTGCCGCCGCCTGGGCGCGGGCAGGATGCGCGCGACCGGCTCGCCGTTGGACACCAGGACCAGCTCGTGTTCCTGCTCCAGCGTCTCGCGCAGCCGGGGGATCTCGCCACGCAACTCACGTACGTTGACGGTTTTCATGTGTGGCACGGTTTTGCAGGTTGTGAC
Source organism: Burkholderiaceae bacterium (assembly GCA_035559275.1). Classification (GTDB taxonomy): domain Bacteria; phylum Pseudomonadota; class Gammaproteobacteria; order Burkholderiales; family Burkholderiaceae_C; genus Caldimonas. The sequence continues at coordinate 87,642 of DATMBN010000011.1, read as the reverse complement.
ACGCCAGTATAGCCCCGGCAGGTCTGGCCGAGCGCATCCGGCTGTCACAAGCCCTGTTTCAAACTGGCCTCGATGAAGGTGTCCAGGTCTCCGTCCAGCACCTTCTGCGTGTTGGAGATCTCGACGTTGGTGCGCAGGTCCTTGATGCGGCTCTGGTCCAGCACGTAGGAGCGGATCTGATGGCCCCAGCCGACGTCGGTCTTGCTGTCCTCGAGCTTCTGCTGCTCGGCCATGCGCTTGCGCATCTCGTGCTCGTACAGCCGCGAGCGCAGCATCGCCCACGCCTCCTCGCGGTTGCGGTGCTGCGAGCGGTCGTTCTGGCACTGCACCACGATGCCCGTGGGGATGTGCGTGAGGCGCACCGCCGAGTCGGTCTTGTTGATGTGCTGGCCGCCCGCGCCCGATGCACGGAAGGTGTCGGTGCGCACGTCGGCCGGGTTGATCTCGATCTCGATGGAGTCGTCGACCTCCGGGTAGACGAAGACGCTGGCGAACGACGTGTGCCGGCCACCCGAGGAGTCGAACGGGCTCTTGCGCACCAGTCGATGCACGCCCGTCTCGGTGCGCAGGTAGCCGTAGGCGTACTCGCCCTCGACCTTGATCGTCGCGCTCTTGATGCCAGCCACGTCGCCCGGGGATTCCTCCATCACCTCGGCCTTGAAGCCCTTGCGCTCGCAGTACCGCAGGTACTGGCGCAGCAGCATGCCGGCCCAGTCGCAGGCCTCGGTGCCGCCCGCGCCGGCCTGGATGTCGATGAAGCAGTTGTTCGGGTCCGCCGGGTTGCTGAACATGCGGCGGAACTCGAGGTCCTCGACCTCGCGGGCGAGTTGCTCGGCCTCGGCTTCGATCGCCTGCAGGCTCGCGTCGTCGCCCTCGTCACGCGACATCTCGTACAGCTCGGTGTTGTCGGCGAGCTCGGACTCCAGCCGCTGGATGGTCAGCACCACGGCTTCCAGCGACTTCTTCTCGCGCCCCAGTTCCTGGGCGCGCTTCGGGTCATTCCAGACGGCCGGATCTTCCAGCGCCGCGTTGACCTCGCTCAGACGATGTGACTTGGTCTCCCAGTCAAAGATACCTCCGTAGCTCGGAGGTCCGCGCCGTGAGGTCCTGCAGACGGGCGCCAATGGCGTTGATGCGTTCGTTGTCCATCGGGGTATCCTGGTGTTCGTGTCGGTGTTCGGTGTGCCCGTCGGCAGGCAAAGCCAAGACCCGGGCGGCCGGCGCAAGGCCGGGGAAGAGGGGATTTTCTCACGCTGGGCGCACTCGCCCGTATCGGTACGGCCCCCGGCCGGCCAGCGCCGGGGAAGGGCGTGCTTGCGTCAGGAAAGGAAGTCGTCCAGCAGGCGCGCCAGCGCCTCCGGTTGGTCGTGGTGCAGCATGTGGCCGGCCGGGCTGAGCACCTCGCGGCGCAGGCGCGGCACCACCGCCAACCTGGCCTCGAAATCGGCCCGGGGATAGCGGTCCCCCCACCATTGCGAGATGTCGGTGCGGTCGCCCTCCACCCAGAGGGTGGGCGCCGTGATCCGTCTCCAGCAAGCCAACACCTCTTCCTTGCGGTAGAGCACCGGGTTGGTCCGCTTGTGGGCCGGGTCTCCGAGGATTGCCCAGCGGCCGTCGGGCCCCTGCCGGGCCCACTGCGGCGCCAGCCAGGCGGCGAACTCCGGGCGCAGCAGGGGGTTGTTCTTGCGCAGCCGTGCGGCGACCGCCTCCAGGGAGTCGTAGCTGCGCAGTTCCATGGGTGTCTTCAACTCGTCCAGCCACTTCGCATAGCGCGCCGGGGCCTGCTCGGCCTCGTTCTGTGGCAGGCCGAAGCCCTCCAGGTTGACGAGCCGGCGGATGCGCTCGGGCCTGACCCCGGCGTAGATCATCGCGACGTTACCGCCCATGCTGTGGCCGATGAGGTCGACCGTTTGGTCCGGCACCAGCGCATCGAGCAGTGCGTCGAGGTCGCCGAGATAGTCCGGAAACCAGTAGCAGTCCGTCGGAGGGGCCTGCGTGAGGCCGAAACCGCGCCAGTCGGGCGCGATCACGTGGCGGTCTTGCGCCAAGGCATCGACGACGAACTGGAAGGAGGCGGCCACGTCCATCCAGCCATGGAGCATCACGACGGGAGGGAGAGCAGCGGTTGCGGAGGAGGGATCCCCCCACACCAGAGCGTGATAGCGCAAGCCTCTCAAAGGGAGGTGCAAGCTGCGGGCGATACGGCGGGGAACGTAGGCGTTCATGGTATTTACTCCATGGCCTGCGCAGCCACCATGCCGGCATACAGGCCGCCGCGGTCCATCAGTTCCTTGTGGGTGCCCGATTCGACCACACGGCCGTCTGACATCACGTAGATGCAGTCAGCGTTGCGCACGGTACTGAGCCTGTGCGCGATGAGGATCAGCGTCTTCTCGCCGTGCCACTGTTCGATCGACTGCTGCACGATGCGCTCGGACTCGGAATCGAGCGCGGAGGTCGCCTCGTCGAACACCCAGATTCTCGCTTGCTTGTAGAGCGCCCGCGCGATCGCGAGGCGTTGACGCTGCCCCCCTGACAACCTGCTGCCGTTGGTGCCGATCATCATGTTCAGCCCCTCGGGCTGGGACTGGACGAAGTCCCACAAGTTGGCGGCCTTCAGGCAGGCTTCGATGCGGGCCATGTCCTTGTCCGCGGCGTAGGCCACGTTGTCCGCCAGGGGGCCGTCGAAGAGCACGATATCCTGCGAAACGACGGCGAACTGCCGGCGCAGGGACGCTTTCTCGATGTCGACAAGGTTGACTCCGTCAATCGTGACTTGGCCTTCAGCGGGGGCGACAAAACCGAGCAAGGCACTAACAACCGTTGTTTTGCCGGACCCAGAGGGACCGACGAGGGCCACCGTCTTTCCCGCCGGTATTTCTAGCTGTAGCTGATTAAGTGCGGGGCGTTCGTTCCCGGGGTAAACGACGGAAACTCGATGGAATCGTATGTCGCCCCTGCATTCTCCAGCTGCGAGTCGCCGCGTGCCCGTATCCGGTTCAGGTGGAGTGTCCATGAGATCGAAGCACATACGGGCAACGATCAGTCCCCCTATAATCGGTTGGGTAACATCAGTGAGATGCCTCATAGGCGAAATCGTCATGAGCATTGCAGTGATGAACGCGACGAATTCGCCGACCGAGGTGCCGCCTCGGTTAGCGTCAATAAGAGCGAGCGTTAGTATCAATGCAACGCCTGTGCTGGCAACGATTTGCGTTAGCGGAGTCATAGTGGCGCCCGCAGCCACACTCTTGAGCGTCATGCGTCGCAAGCGCTGCGCTTCGTCGGAGAAGCGCTTTTTCTCGAAGTCGGCCGCGTCGAAGGTACGAACTACCCGCCAAGCCCTTGTAATGTCATCTACGATGCCGACTAGTCGTATCTGCGACTCATAAGAACGCCCGCCGACGGCCAGAACCCGCTTTTGTACAGCCCTGACGACGTATGCTAGCAATGGCATCGTGACCAAGGAGACCAGGGTCAGCTGCCAGTTGAGGTAGAAAAGGTAACCTAAGAGGGCAATGAGTGTCGTCCCGTCCCGAAGTATTGTAGTTAGAGCGCCGGCAAGGGAGTTGGTTGCGTTCTGAGGATCATTAATAATGCGTGTGGCGGCGACGCCTGGGGAGATCTGCGTGTAGAGGTGGGCATCCGCACGCATTACTGCCGCGATAAGATCGGTGCGAAGCGCATACACCGCTTTGGATGTTGCCCAGTTAAAAAGATAGGTCCCACAGAACGCAAGAAGTCCCCTTGCCGCGAAAAGACCGATAATGGCAACTGGCACGAGCCAGATCGGAAATCCGAGCTCCGCCTTGAACCCGTGATCTAACAGCTGCTTGAACAGCGCCGGAACAAGTGGTTCGATTGCGGCTGAAGCAAAGAAGCAAACGATGCCGAGGATAATGCCCGCTTTGTGCGGCTTAATGTAGCCAGCGAGACGGCGAGCGACTAGATTAAGGTTCATTGAGCGGTCGGACACAGTAGGGTTATCGAAGTCCGCAGCTTACGCCGCCCATCGAACGGTCAGATCTTCTGCTGTTTTGAGGGCTGCCGCCACTACCTGATCCATGTTGTAGTAGCGGTACTGGGCCAGCCGCCCTATGAAGCTCACGTTCGGCTCCGATTCCGCAAGTTGTTGATACCGCTTGTACAGGGCCTCGTTCTCTGGACGGGGAACGGGATAGTAGGGTTCGCCCTCCCCCTGAGGATACTCTCGCACAATGGAAGTTCCGGGGTGCTTCTGCCCCGTGAGATGTTTGAATTCGGTGATCCGAGTGTAAGCGTGTTCATTGGGGTAGTTAATGGTGCCGACCGGCTGATATTGTTCCAGATCACGGAAATGCTCATGCTCAAAGCGAAGGCTGCGATATGGCAGAGATCCGAAGCGGTGCTTGAAATATGCATCGATAGGGCCGGTGTACACCACGTGCATGTTGCCGATGTCCCCTCTTATCTCCTGAAAGTCCACGCCCAAGCGGACCGTTATCAACGGGTGATCCAGCATCCGGGTAAACAATGCATGGTAACCCTCGGATGGCATAAACTGAAAAGTATCGGTGAAATATCTGTCGTCGTCGTTCGTTCTGGTGGGAATGCGAGCCGCCACGCCCGAGGAGAGTTCAGACAGGTCGAGCCCCCACTGCTTCTTTGTGTAGCCTCGAAAGAACTTTTCGCATAAGTCGCTACCCACGCTGCTTAGAACTACGTCCTCGCTTGTCTTTATCGGGCTTCTATTTTCCCGTACGCTGGCAAGATAAGCTTCAGCCTCTTCTTCGGATAGGTTCAAGTTGTATAACTTGTTGAGCGTCGTGCGGTTAATGGGTATCGGGTACAGATCTCCGTCTACCTTCGCTAATACTCGGTGCTCGTAGAAGCGCCAGCAGGTGAAGCGGGAAAGAAACTCGAAAACCTTCTTGCTGTTGGTGTGAAAGATATGTGGTCCATACGGATGTACCAGGACGCCATGTTCGTCCACTTTGTCATACGCGTTGCCACCGACATGTGCGCGTTTATCGATGAGGTCAACTTTGTGCCCCGCCTCGGCGAGCACGCGGGCGCATGTGCTGCCTGCAAAACCTGCGCCAACGATTAGAATGTTTTTTCGTTTCATCTTTGTGCTGAAGAGCGATAGAACGCACTGAGGGCGACTCAGGTGCGGCGTGACTTGCGGTAACGCTTCCGCGCCGCTGAGCAGCGTAGTGCAGCTATTAAGCGGTGAGCCAGAGGGGGCTTTACAGCAATGATCCGTTCATGCTCGCTGTAATCCTTGAGTTCGCGGATCTCCCGGATGCCGTACTTCCGCAGCACTTCTGCCATCTCCGCAGCAGGATTTCCGATCGATTGACTCTTGTACAGGTCGCCCCCACCGAGAGGGCGCGTGTGTTTGGCCGCCACCGCGTCTATGATGGCTATGGCGTGCCTCCTACCACGGTGAGCCAAGAGCTTCGGCCATACGTAGTCCAGACCCCACCCGCTGGGCGCTTCCGAGAAAGTCGCCTTCAGCCATTGAAGCGAACTCCGATCAAAGATCGGCATCATCACTTCTACGAAATCTGTGAAGCGTAGTATGCTTCCGTCTACTCGATACGTGATCTTCCAGTACGAGTAGGAGTCTTTGGTCAAAGCTGGTTGAGCGAGGGAGAGCTCGAAGGCATGAAAAATATCGAACATCTTCACGATGTCGGTGGGTGCCATGGAGATGTCGTCGTCGGGCACCCACACGGCATCATAATCTTGAATAATGCTCCAATGGGCATCCAGTAGCTCAGCGATTCCTCCCCATTTTGTTCCAGCTCTCATCTCGTAGTACTCTGCGTCTCCTTGATAATTTCTGTCTGTTTTGCCGTAGTAACTAAGGAAGACGTCGTAGGTCCGCGATCGGCTCGCCATCCAAAGGGGGTGAAGGGAGGCGTCGCCAACCCGAGCGATGATGAGGTTTCGTCGTTTCATGCTTGAGGGGTCTTCAAGATTCTATGCTTGAGCTTGTTCAAGCTGCGTTTCCATTTTTTCGCACGCCTCGTCCAGTTGCTCGATCTGAGAACGTGAACGATCTGCAAGTCCCTCGCCTTCGAAAGCTCCTCCGCAAGACGTAAAATTTCCAGTCGCTGCTCTTCGACCTGAACTCGGAGGCTGTCCTGCAGATCATCCGATGTTGAGTCAATGTGCCTTGAAGTAAGATCGCCTCTAGTGTCTTTCATGATTCGAGGAGGCAACTGGTTGAGCGTAGAAAATATTTTGTTGACTCGAGCGTCATAACCCTCTTTGTCGCGTTGGGCGGAGACACGCATCCAAGCAGTTTCACTCATCCGTGCGGCGTCGTCGAAGGAACGATATAGCTGATCAATGGCGTCGGCGTACCGCTTGGCGGCCACGTCGTCCTGATAGCTCAACGGAACCAGCGTGCCCGTAACTCCCTCCACTACGACCTCGGGCACTCCGCCCACCGGTTCAGAGATTACAGGTAGCCCACTGCTCAAGCACTCCAGCACGATGTTGGGCATACCGTCGAACAAGGAGGTGTAGATTAAAGCGTCGTAACGCTCCAAGTCGATATCATGAAAATGCCGAAAAACGCCTCTGTAATCGACACACGGCACTCCTCTCACCCAGGTGTCCAGATCGACCGGATGCTTTGCGGTCCCCCACACTTCCAAACGCACGCGCCCGCCGTAGCGACGCTGTAACTCATAGCCCAAAGGGCGTAGAAGTGTTGCCCGTTTCTGCCGCTCAATCCTGGACGCCCACAGCAGGGTGTAGCTGAAACTCGAGCGCTGACGGTATCTTGGAGCAGGTGCCGGTTGGACGGCGGCGGGCAGGACAGCCGTGTTTAACGTCCTGCTCCCACACCGTTGTGCGTCCTTGTCAACGATGTATTGACAATCGCCGAGGAGGATGTCGATCTTTTCCCCAAATTCATCGATATGCCGGGGGCCACTAGGTTCAGTGTATACGACATCCCCAAAGGTGGACACATTGTCGCACCATCGGTAGTAAATAAATCTTCGTTCCGAAGGTGACGCGGCGTAGCGGCGGAGATAACTGTCGGCGAATCGAATCGGTTTACAATGGACTCGTGCCCGCGGAGCGTACTCGCATAGCACGCGATGTGCGAGGTCGAGTCGCTCAACTTCGGGCATACCGGGAGTCAGTTGCGCCAGATCGAGCACGATCGCGCCAGTAGGCACTTTGCTCAGCCACGGCTGCTTGCCTACATCCTCTCCGCATACCACTAGAATTGCTCGTGACAGCCCCTGGCTTATGAGCGATTCCATGACCTGCAACTGATATTTCTGGCCTCCACCGATGAGTAGCCCATCCATCAAGAACACATCATCGAAGTGCGGCCATTCTCGGGCTAGCTGGGCGATCTGAATGAGCGCGTCGACGAAACGACTCGGCTGCGGGAAACTATGCTCTGTTTCCTTTTCAGGCTCGAGTTTCGCGCGGACCGGATCGATTAGCGGATCAATATGCGCTGCAGCGAGGATCGCGCGTGAATAAACAGGCTCCGTTAACGCAGGAGGTGTTGCATCGACGACCGCGCTCGCATAGGGGGGGTGAGTATCAAGCATCCGCAAAACCGGCGCCTCAGCCGCACCTGGATAGGGAGGATTGCATGCAAGATGGTTAGCGAAGTCGAAGAGAAGTGCTGCGGGAGCTGCAGTGGCTACGTCGCCGGCGCAGAAACGCCGGACCAGCAGTTCCCACACGACTCCGTAATAATCGCCTTCCACCACCAGGCCCCGGCGGTTCCTTGAGTCGTGGGAACGCAACAGCTCAGTCCTTATAAGGACGCAACCCTTGAGCGGGTCACCAAAGACGAAGTCTGAAAAGGTAAGTTGCTTCGTATTCCGAAGGGCAGCCGTCTCTACATGGTATACCCCGCTCGGGCAGACGATTGGGGCCCCGCATGACATCGCTACCTGATGTAGCGCGTGCAGCCAGGTATAGGAGTAAAGATGGTCTGAGGTGAGGAGTGCAACATGCTCACACTCGACGCGGTCGGCGAGCCCAAGCAGGAAATCGTCCTCGGCTGAGCACCGCCATATGTTCGGCTGATATGGCAGCACTGCTGCTATAGTCGTTGCTTGCAATCTTGCATTGAGATTGTCCTCCGGAATAACGAGCAACACTTGGCAGTCAAGACCATGCCTGGACGCGTGGCCTAACGTTTCCACCAGAGACGACAACGACCTCCGCCACCTCCCTGCGCCATTGCTGAGGCAGTACACCACGGCGAGTCTCTTCGTGATGTTGGAGCGGATTCGGCAGGGCTCGTGGTCCTTCATTCCTGTTCCGTTCATTGCGGAAAATCTGCGCCCGCCACGGGCTTGATGGCGAACACCGTGGAAGGGACAACGTTGTCCTAAATCGGGCCTACTGTTCTGTCCTTGTTCTCTCGAACCTGACGCCTTCACCCTTCACTGCGCCGCCGGAGGCGTCGGCGAGCATTCCAGCGGCGTATTTGCATCGCGAGCCGTTGGATTAACCGCGACTCAACGCGCGCGATCCCGCATCCGGAGGAGTATTTAGCCGTGGCTTTGAGGAGCGCGACATCATACTGCTCAATTAACAGCCGCTCGTCCTCTTGTGGGGCGAGGGAAGGGTTGTTCGTGTATAAATTTCCCCCAACAGGCCGTGTGTGGCGCACTGGCGTGGCGTCAAGGATGGCAATGTTGTCTGGGCGAGGGCAGAGCGTGGGCCAAACCCAATCAAGGCCCCATCCTGACCGGCTCTCCTGAAACGTGGGCAGGCAGGCACGCAAAGTGTCACGGTCGAAGATCGGAACCATAACCTCGACGAAGTTGGAGAAGCGCAGCACATATTCGCGGCGCTGCAAGACGGACGGCCAACTGTAGTATGAATCGGATGTGAGTGCGGGCTGAGCGAGTGATAGCCGAAAAGCGTGAAATAGAGCAAACATCTGATTCAAAACATCGCCCGCGGCCGAGATGTCGTCGTCTGGAAACCAAAATGCATCATACTGCTCGAGCAGCTCGGGGTGGCTTTCGAGTATTTCCCCTATGCAAGGCCATTTTGGGCCTGGTCGCATTTCATAATAATCCCCGTCATCACGGTGCATATTTTCCGTTGCCCCGTAATAGCTGATGAAGAGATCGAAGTCGCGGCGGGGGTGGGATATCCAACCTTTGTGGAGTGATCCGTCACCCGCTCTAAGGATGACCAAGTTTTTTCGGCGAAAAGTGGGAGAAGCCATGACGGGGTTCTAGGTCAGCGTACGCTTTGGCGCACTGTTCTCAAGATTCCCGCGTTACGCTGCGAAGAATGAGATGCATGCGAAATCTCTTTCTGATCGACCTTATCACTCTCGGAATAAGTGGGAGCGAGGTGCGAATGGCGGCACGACCAGTAGGTGCTATGGTCGAGGGCATAGTTGTATCGTGCTCGACGATGCCAGGTGCGAGCAGAAGGACGTTCAGCCGGTGCTCCCAGTACAGATTTAGCTCCCGATCGATGGGGGCACGGGGCTCCGCGAGCAGTTTGAGCAGTCTTTCTGCGCCGGCGCGAGTAACTAAATAACCCTGCGTTCCGTCCGATGCCTCCGCGGGAAGGAGAATCGACCGGCCATTGGCCAGATCCAGAAGCTTCCTACCTTTGGTGTGCCTGAGGCTGCCAAGACGTACCAAGTCGTAACGAAGCGGGACAGAACCAAGCTCTTGGCATACCGCCAAAAAATCGTCGGTGAGGGTCACGTCGTCCTCGAGTATCACCGCTCCCTTCGCCAGCGACGTCGCCACCTTTTCCCACAACGCGACGTGGCTCAAATAGCATCCGATTTCTCCGTCGGTGAGGTCGCTTGCGCACAGCTCGGGAGACAATCCCGTTCTGATCTGCCTCCCATCAATGGCCGGAAAGAACTGTGCTGTCGCCCCTACTCGGCGGAGCTGCTCCTCCATCGCCCGACGCCGCTCGGTGCTCGCCGGAAGGTTGATCACATAAATTGGAAGGTCCATGAGTGGTCAAACGGTGATGGGACCGTTCGTCAAAAGCGTCTTTCGCATCGACGCGCTCTCGCGTGCCGCCGCGCGGACGTCCTGCGGCCGAATGAGGTTCAGGGCGGTGCCTGCCACGCAGTGGATTAAAGGGTCGTGCTTCAGTGTCGGCCGCTTTCCGAGGACGACAACCGTCGGGCAGCCGCAAGCGGCCGACACGCTGATCATCCCGGTGTCATTGCCGATGCAGATGTCGCTCTGGGCGAGCAACGCGGCACTTTCCAGGACCGTCAAGTGGGTGACGGGCTTCGCGCGCTCCTGCTGAGCAGGAGGCAAGGCCTGGACGATGGAGGTCGCCAGTTCGCTTTCTGACCGGCCTCCGAGCACGAGGACACTGCCCCCCTCGTCCAGGAGCTGTCGGGCGAGGGCGACGAAGTTATCCCTTCCCCATTGCTTGTGTGGTTCGGAAGTGCCGACAGCCAGCACACGCACCGGCCGTGGCAGATCCTGCAGCACTGCGGTGACCGGCGCCGGAGCATGGGCAGGAAGCTCGATCCGTGGAACGATGGGCCGGGACACGAACCCGTGCGCGACCGCAAGGGCACTTGCTTCGAAGTACACCGGAACCCCTTCGCCCTCGTAACGAGCGATGTAAGGCGGGCAGTTGAGGAAGATACGCTGCAGCCACCGATACCCGTAGCCGATGCGCACGGGGATACGGGTCATCCACGCGAGCAGCCCGCGGCTCGCGCGGCCGGAGAACAGCACGATGCGATCGAACCTGCGCGCCTTCAGTTCCTGGGCAAAGCGCCACATTCCCCGCAGCCCGGCATGGCGCCCCTTGCGGCGCTCGCTGCGCCGCGGGCGGTGGTCGTGGTCGATGATTTCGGCGACCCACGGCTCGTGCCCGATGAGCTGCCTTGCAAGGGTGGAAGGCTGCGCGATCACGCTCACCTGGCCGCCCTGGCTCTGCTCGGCCACCGCTTTGAAGTACGGGATGTGCCACACCAAGTCCCCAATGCCGGTGAACTGGTGCAAGACGACGGTTTTGGGACGGGGATCGGACATGACGACGGATCACAGCGGACGGCGGCGCAGGCCGTCGCCGGCGGTACTCTGAACTTCCTGGTACACGCTTGCGTTGCCGGCCACCATGGCCGGAATCGAGAATTCTGAAACGACCAATTTTCGCCCAGCGGAACCGTAACGAAGGCGCAACATTTCGTCCCTCAAAAGAGGGAGCAGCGCGGCGGCGAGGGCTGCGGGATCTTCAGGGGACACCAACTCCCCGTTGACCCCGGGACGGACGATCTCCGGGATGCCGCCCGCCCGGCCCGCCACGATGGGTACCCCGCACGCAGCCGCCTGCAAAAGGGCCACGCCCAGGCCTTCCATGGAAGCAGGGTGCACCATCACGTCAACGCACGGCAGCACGCGATGCAGGTCCCGCCGGAAGCCGGCGAAGACGATCCTGTCTTCCAGCTGCTTCTGTTTCGCAAGGTTACGAATCTCGCCTTCCTTGGGGCCCTGGCCGAACAGCAGCACTCGGACGTTGGGCTGCGTCGCCAGCACCGCAGGCAGTGCCTCGATCAGCGTGTGGTGGCCCTTGCGGGGAATGAACTGCGCCGCCATCGCCAGCGTCAGTTCCCCTTCGCGCACGCCGAACTCCTCACGGAACCAGGCACGGTCCTGACAACCGGGCTCGTAGCGCTGCGTGTCTACCGCGCTGTGCACGCAGACGACCTTGTCCTGCGGCACGCCCTGCCGCAGCAACACCTCGCGGATGCCTTCGGAGATCGTGATGACGCGGTGGTACAGGCGGTACTTGAGCGGCACGAGCCAGCGCGGTTCCGGGTTGTCCACACGGCGGCTGAGCACGACGGGCACACCTTCCAGTCGCGCGGCGATGGCGCCCCAGACGTCGCTGCCCCGACGGCTGTGCAGGTGGACCAGGTCCGGCCGCTCCTGTCGGATCAACCTTCGCAGGCGGCCTACCATGCCCACGTCCGCATCGCCTCGCATCTCGATCTCGTGCACCCGCGTGGCAACGCCCTGCGCGGCCTCCGCGATTGCGCTGCCGACCGGACAGGCAAGGATGTGCGCGCCGCCTTGCTCGCGCAGCCCTCCGAGGAGAAAGACCACCTGCAACGCCCCTCCGTAGAGGTGCTTGCCGGCTTCGACGTGCAGGACTTTCAACGGGCGGTCTCCATGATCGTGCGGGCCTCGCGGGCGACGGCGTCCACGCTGTGCGCGCGCATGCAGTCGAAGCGACCGCCGCAGGTGGGGTGCCGCCGGCACGGGGAGCAGGGCAGGGCCTCGTACATCACCCGCGTCGGCGCTTCGCCGGCCGATAGATAGGGACGCGTCGAGCCGAACAGCGCGACGGTGGGCACCCGCATCGCCGTGCCGATGTGGGTGAGGCCGGTGTCCACGCCGATGAGCAATGACGCGCCCTGGATGACGGCCGCGCTCTCGTCGAGGCGCAGTTGCCCGACCAGGTCGGCGGCCGGGGCGCCGTGCTGATGCAGGATGTCGAGCGCAGCAGCATGGTCGGCGGGTCCCCCCAGCAGCACGGGCGTGATTCCCTCGTCCCTCAGCCGCTGCGCGAGAGCTGCCCAGCGGTCGGGGAACCAGTGCTTCTGCGGACGCGTGGTGAAAGGGCACAGCGCCGCATAGGGCGTGGCGACGCCGGACCGGGCCAACGCCTCCTGCGCGGCTCGTCGTGCCTGGTCGGACGGCACGACGTCGAGGCGGAAGGCGTGCTCAGGAGCGCCGAGATGGGCGGCCAGTTGCCGGTACTCCGAACCGATCTGCGGCCTGGCCGTGGGGTGAGGCTCGAAGCGTTCCGTCATCAACCACTGGCTGCCCTCGCGCGGATGGAGGCCGAGGCGTCGGGGTGCGCCTGTCCACCAGGCACACAGGCCGCTCTTCAGGAGGCCTTGCGCATCGATGACAAGGTCGTACCGTCCGGCGCGCAGCTGCTGACGGAACTCGCGCCACGCCCGCCAGAGGTCGGCGTAGCGACGCTCCTTCCACATCCGCCGCCAAGAGGGGCGATCCCAGATCAGCAACTCATCGAGTCGCGGGTTGGCACGCAGGAGCGGCGCGGCCGCGGGTTCGGTGAGCCATGCGAGGCGGGCGTTCGGGTATGCCGAGCGCAGTGCCGGGATGAGGCCGGACGCCATGGCCACGTCTCCCAGCGCGGACAAACGGATGACGAGGATCGAAGAAGGAGGCGCAGCGCTCACCGGTGGCCTCGACCTAGCAGGGCACGGTGGTAGACCGCTTCGGTCGATGCCACCATGTGCTCCAAAGTAAAGCGCTCCGCGTAGAGGCTCCTGGCCCGCTCGCCGAGTCGGTGGGCCCATGTGGGTTGCTCCACTAGACGGCGCAATGCTTGGGCCAGCGCTGCCGAATCGTCGGGCGCGACGAGCAGGCCGCTTTCACCATCGAGCACGATCTCTCCGACCCCGCCCACGTCGGTCGCGACGATCGGAAGCCCCGCACACGCCGCCTCCACGAGGGCCAGGGGGAAGGCCTCGCGGTACGAACTGGACGCATAGGCGTCGAAGGCTGGCAGTATTCTGCGCACGTCACCCCGATAACCGAGGAAGGTCACGTTCGCGCTTGCCTGGGCGGCATGACGCACCGTCCTGCCGTACTCGGTCTCGTGGTCCCCCGCCAGATACAGGCGCGCGCCAGGCACCTCGCGGATGGCCTGGACCAGCAGTCGCTGCCCCTTGTCCGGAATGAAGCGCCCGGCGTTGAACACCGCGAAGGACTGCTCGTCGATGCCCAATTCGCGGCGGATCGCGGCGCGTTCGTCTCCCGACACGTCGGCCACACCGTTGTGGATCACGGTGACGCGTCGTTCGTCGTAGCCAGCCTGCACGAGGGTTCGCTTGACCGCAGCGGCGACTGCAATCAGTTCCCTGCACTGTGCCATGTGCTTGCGCGCGGTCGTCGCGTGCGCCGTGCACACCGGCACAGCCTGGCCGCAAGCCCATCCTGCATATCGGGCGCCGCGCAGCAGATGGCCATGGACGACGTCCGCGCGCCACCCCGCGACGACACGCCGCAGCCGGAAGTAGGAATAGAGATCGAACATGCCCACCATGGGCACGTGCTTCCACGCGATGCCAGCCTCGGTGCAGCGCTGCGCCAGCCAGGAGTCGCCCGGCCCCGCGTAGAGCACCTCGTGACCGCGTTCGCGCAGGCCCTTCATCAGCGCGAGGGCGTGCTGCTCGGCACCTCCGTACCCGTGGCTGTGCAGTACCTGCACGATGCGCAGGGGCCGCCCCGGATCCGCGCTCTGTGCATCGTCGCTGCGCGGGTGCATGCGTTGGGTCGGGCTCACGAGTAGATATCGCGGGCAGCCCCGGGCATGCCGCCCTTGCGCTGGTGCTTCATGTGCAGCTTCCAGAGGAAGCCGGCGAGGTTGTCGCCGTAGGAGATGGCCTTGCGCGGTAGCTCATAGGCGTTGTCGGCGGTGTTGGCCGCGCCGCGAATGCAGGTCAGACCCGTCCGGTAGCCCGCCTCGGCCACCAGGTCTCGGGCTCGCGCGTCGTAGTCTCCATAGGGATAGCAGAAGTCGGGAACTTCCTCTCCCAAGGCATCCTCCAGCGCCGCCTTGCTGTCGAAGATCTCCCGCCGCATACGCGCCGTGTCGAGCTGCGACAGGCGCGGATGCGACAAGGTGTGAGATCCGAAGGACACGCCCTGCGCGCGCAACTGACGGATGCGGACCACATCCATGAGAGGTGGGTGCGCCATTCCGTCACCCAGCCAACGTGCGGGTTGCCCGAGCAGGTCGGTGACCAGGAACACCGTCGCCGGAAAACCGTGCTTGCGCAGAATGGGCCACGCGTGCTCGGCGAAGTTCTCGTAGCCGTCGTCGAAGGTCAGGACGACGGCACGGGGCGGCAATGGCTTGCCGGCGAAGAGGCCCTGCCAGGCTTCATCGAGGCTGATGACGTGGTAGCCCGCGTGCTTGAGCCAGCCCATCTGCCAGGCGAAGCGGCCGACGTCGCAGTAGACGGCGCGGTGAGCCTTGGGGCGGCGAGGGAAGGGCGCCACCTGGTGATACATCAGGATCGAAACGGGCGGCTGTCCTACGGCGGGGCGTTGCAGCATCATGCGCCTGCCTTTCGAATGCGCTCGACGATCGACGATGTGGACCGTCCGTCGACGAAGCGCAGCACCTTGACTTCGCCGCCGCGGGCGAGGACGCCTTCGTGGCCGGCGATCTGGTCGATGCGGTAGTCGCCGCCCTTGACCAGCACGTCGGGCTGTACGGCGTCGATGAGGCGGGCGGGGGTGTCTTCGGAGAAGGGCACGACCCAGTCGACGGCCGCCAGCGCGGCCAGCACCGCCATGCGATCCTGCAGTGGCACGATGGGGCGCGTCGGGCCTTTGAGCCTGCCGACCGAGGCGTCGTCGTTGACGGCGACGACCAGGCGGTCGCCCAGGGCGCGCGCCTCGGCCAGGTAGCGCACGTGGCCGGCGTGCAGGATGTCGAAGCAGCCGTTGGTCATGACGATGCGCTCGCCGCGCGCTCGCGCCTGCCGGACGCGTTGCAGCAGCGTGGCCTCGTCGACCACGCCGTTGTCGTCCAGCCGGCCCGGTGCTTCGGCCGCGTGAATGAGTTCGGCGCGCGACACCGTCGCCGTGCCCAGCTTGCCCACCGCGATCCCCGCGGCGACGTTGGCCAGGCGCGCGGCGGCCTGCCAGCTCGCGCCCGTGGCGCGTGCCGCCGCGAGCACGGCGATCACCGTGTCGCCGGCGCCGGTCACGTCATACACCTCGTGCGCCTGCGCGGGGATGTGCAGCGGCTCGCGCCCCCGCTCGAGCAGGGTCATGCCTTCCTCGCTGCGGGTGATCAGCAGGGCGTCCCATTCGAGGCGCTGCAGCAGCTCCAGCCCCTTGGCGACCAGCTCCTCGTCGCTGGCGCAACGGCCGACGGCGCGCTCGAACTCGGTGCGGTTCGGCGTGATGATGCTCGCGCCGCGGTAGACGGACAGGTCCGCCTGCTTGGGGTCGACCAGCACCGGGTGGCCGGCGGCGCGGGCGGCCTGGATGAGCGCCTGCACCTGCGCCAGCGCGCCCTTGCCGTAGTCCGAAAGCACGACCGCATCGACCTGGGCCAGGTGCGGGGCGAGCTGCGCCGGCGTCAGCGCGGCGGCGGGGCCGGGCGGGTCCTCGAAGTCCAGCCGGATCATCTGCTGATGGTGGCTCAGCACGCGCAGCTTGGTGATGGTGCGCAAGGCCGGATGGCGTTCGAAGGCGCACTCCACGCCACCGCGGGCCAGCAGGTCAGCCAGGATGCCGGCGGCTTCGTCCTGACCGACCGGGCCGAGCAGCGAGACTTTGGCGCCCAGGGCCGCGAGCCCCAGTGCGACGTTGGCGGCACCCCCGGCACGGTGGTCGGCCGCGCGCACGTTGACGACGGGCACCGGCGCCTCCGGGGAGATGCGGTGCGTGCTGCCGGACCAGTAGCGGTCGAGCATGACGTCGCCTGCGACCAGCAAGCGAGCGGCGGAGAAATCGGGAACGCGCATGGAATTCAGGAAAGAGCCGGTCCTCTTGGGACCGAGCGGCCGCAGCCTTGACCCCCACGCCGAGGAGGGGGCGGGGCGGCAGGCCGCGGCCGTGCCAAATGCGCATTTTCCCTGATTCCGCCCGCCGTTGCCGGGGGGCGGGCACAGGCGGCGGGGGGCGTGCCGTTCGCCACGGCTTGCGGATAATGGTCCGATGACTTCCTTGACGATCCGGTCGGCCCGGCCCTCCGATTGCGCCGACATCGTGGCGCTCATCACCGCCCTGGCCGAATACGAAAAGCTCACTCATATCCTCGACATCACACCGGAGAAGCTGCGGGCGCAGCTCTTTGCCGAGCGCCCGGCCGCGGAGGCCGTGGTCGCCGAGGTGGAGGAGGCGGGCGCCGGTGCGCGCACCGTGGGCTTTGCGCTTTTTTTCAGCAACTTCTCGACGTTCCTCTGCCGCCCGGGGCTGTACCTGGAGGACCTGTTCGTGCTGCCGCAATACCGGGGGTACGGCGTGGGCAAGGCGCTGCTGAAGCATCTCGGGCGGCTGGCCGTCGAGCGAGGCTGCGGTCGCTTCGAGTGGAGCGTGCTGGACTGGAACGAACCGGCGATGCGCTTCTACGAGGCCATGGGAGCGACGGTGATGCCGGACTGGCGCATCTGCCGGATGACCGGGGAGGCGTTGCGCGCGTTCGCATCGCAGGACTGACAACCCGGGGCGGACCCGGATGACGGCGGCACCCCCGGCCGGTAACCTCGCCTCGCTCAAGGAGGTATCCATGCCGACCAAGCGCCGCGAGGTGATCGACCGCTACGACGAGATCTATCGCCAGTTCCGCTGGCTTGTGCCGCCGCTCTTCAACATCGCGGATCTGTGCTGCGGGCGCTGGGCGCGCCTCCAGCCCGACGCGCCGGCGATCCTGCACGAGCACGAAAGCGGGCGGCGCGGCGTCCTGACGTATGGCGAACTGCAGGCGCACGCCAACCGGTTGTCGCACCTGCTCGAGCGGCTGGGCGTGCGCCCGGGGGACCGTGTGGCGGTGGTCATGCCGCAGCGGGTCGAGACGGCGGTGGCGCACATGGCCATCTACCAACTCGGCGCCGTCGCGATGCCGCTGTCCATGCTCTTCGGGCCCGAGGCGTTGGAGTTCCGTCTGGCGGACAGCGAAGCCAAGGTGGCGATCGTCGACGAGACCGCGGTGGACCACCTGCTGGCCGCACGCAGGGGCACTCCCGCGTTGCAGTGCGTGGTGGCCGTCGGCGGCGCGCAAGGGCGCGGCGACGTGGACTGGGAGGCCGCGCTGGCCCGCGAGTCCTCGGTCTACAGCGCGCGACTCACGCAGGCCGACGACCCCGCCGTGCTGATCTACACCAGCGGCACCACGGGGCCGCCGAAGGGAGCGCTCATTCCCCATCGCGCGCTCATCGGCAACCTCCCGGGCTTCGTCGCGAGCCAGAACTGGTTCGGCTTCGACCCCTATCCCGATAGCGCTGTGGCGTCGGGGAGCGAGGGGGACGCGGGGCGGTCTTGGGGCCCGTCTTCAGGCGGGCAGGTGTTCTGGTCGCCCGCCGATTGGGCATGGACCGGGGGACTGATGGATGCGTTGCTGCCGACTCTCTACTTCGGCCGCCCCATCGTTGCCTACCAAGGGCGGTTCGATCCCGAGCGGGCCTTCGGGCTGATGGAGCGCTACCGGGTCACGCACACGTTCCTGTTTCCCACGGCGCTCAAGGCGATGATGAAGGCTGTGCCGCATCCCCGTGAGCACTACGACCTGCGCCTGCAGGCCATCATGAGCGCTGGCGAGGCGGTGGGCGACGCGGTTTTCGCCTACGGGCGGGAGGAGCTCGGCCTGGACATCAACGAGATGTTCGGGCAGACCGAGATCAACTACGTGGTCGGCAACTGCTCTCGCCTGTGGCCGGCGCGGCCAGGCAGCATGGGGCGTCCGTATCCCGGGCATCGCGTCGCGGTGATCGACGACGAAGGCAACCCCTGTCCGCCCGGCACCCCGGGCGACGTCGCTGTCCATCGCTGCGACATCCACGCAGACCCGGACCCGGTGTTCTTCCTCGGCTACTGGCGTAACGAGCGGGCGACGCGTGCGAAGTACACCGGCGATCCGGACAACTCTTGGTGCCGTACCGGCGATACGGCGGTGATGGACGAGGAAGGCTACCTCTGGTACCAGGGACGCAGCGACGACGTGTTCAAGTCCGCCGGCTACCGCATCGGGCCGAGCGAGATCGAGAACTGCCTGGTCAAGCACCCGGCGGTCGCCAACGCGGCCGTGGTCCCCAAGCCCGATCCGGAGCGCGGCGCGCTGGTCAAGGCCTACGTGGTGCTCGCGCCCGGCCACACCGGCGACGAGCAACTCGTGCAGGACCTGCAGAAGCACGTGCGCGGGCGGCTCGCGCCCTATGAGTACCCCAAGGAGATCGAGTTCATCGACGCGCTGCCCATGACGACCACCGGCAAGGTGCAGCGACGCGTGCTGCGCCAGCGGGAAGAGGAACGGGCCCGCCAAAGCCGGGCGGGATGCCAATGCTCGCCGTAGCCCTCGCTACGGCTGTGCTTTGCGCCTTGATGGCGCCCTTTTCCTGGGGCACGTGAGGCTCCCAATAGCGTTAACAGGCCCTGGTCGGTGCGCCAGGCGGACGGCCCTGCCTGCGGGCAGGCACGGCTTGCGGCACACTGGCGGTCTTCATGGAGGACCGAATGGAGTACGTCAAGCTGGGAGACAGCGATCTCAACGTGTCCAAGGTGTGCTTGGGCACGATGACCTTCGGCGAGCAGGTCGACGAAGCGACCGCCCACGCCATCATGGACCGCGCGCTGGAACGCGGCATCAACTTCCTCGACACCGCCGAGATGTATTCGGTGCCCCCGCGTGCGGAGACTTTCGGGGCGACCGAGCGGATCCTCGGCAATTGGTTCACGTCCCGGCCGGGCGTGCGCGAGCGCGTGGTGCTCGCATCCAAGGTGGCCGGCCCGGCCCGGGGCTACGATTGGATACGCAACGCCAGCCCCGACCTCACGGGCGCGGACATCATTGCCGCGTGCGACGCAAGCCTGCAGCGCCTGCGTACCGACCGCATCGACCTGTACCAGATCCATTGGCCCGTGCGGAACGTGCCGATGTTCGGCGCGATCTATTTCGACCCGGCGCGCGACAAGCAGGTGAGCTCGATCCACGAACAGCTGGACGCGATGGCCAAGCTGGTGAAGGCCGGCAAGGTGCGCGCCATCGGCCTGTCGAACGAGACACCCTACGGCGTGATGGAGTTCCTGCGCGTGGCCGAGCAGCACGGCCTGCCCCGCGTGGTCAGCGTGCAGAACCCGTACTGCCTGGTGAACCGCTCGGTCGAGAACGGCCTGGACGAAGTGTTGTACCGCACGGGCGTGTCGCTGCTTGCATACTCGCCGCTGGGCTTCGGTCTGTTGACCGGCAAGTACGACGAGCGCGGACTGGCAGCGCGTCCGGCGCCAGGGCGTCTTGCGATCTACGACTCCATGAAGAAGCAGCGCTGGGGCCGCGCCGACGCGCTTGCCGCCGCGCGCCGCTACAACACCCTGGCGCGCGAGCACGGGCTCACGCCCACGCGCATGGCACTGGCCTATTGCTACACCAAGTGGGTGGTGACGAGCACCATCATCGGCGTCACGACGCGCGAACAGCTCGACGAGGACCTGGACGCCTGGGGCACGAGGCTGCCTGCCGAGCTGCTGCAGGCGATCGACCAGGTGCGCTGGGAGATGCGCGACCCGGCGCAGTGAAGAGGGGAACCCGACCGAAGACATGGGACGACGCGAGCACGCTTCCGAAACGCCTGCCACCACCTTGCTGCGCGCACATGGGGTGGCCTTCGAGCCGCACCTTTACGAGTACGAGGAGCACGGCGGCACCAAGGTCTCTGCCCGTGAACTCGGCGTGGACGAGCACATCGTCATCAAGACGCTGGTGATGGAAGACGAACGCAAGCAGCCGCTCATCGTGCTGATGCACGGAGACATGACGGTGTCGACGAAGCAGCTGGCTCGCGAAGCAGGCGTCAAGACGGTGCAGCCGTGCGATCCGGCAGTGGCCCAGCGCCACACAGGCTACCTCGTCGGCGGCACGTCACCCTTCGGCACCCGCAAGGCGATGCCCGTCTACATGGAGGCGAGCATCGCCGCACTGCCGCGGATCTACATCAACGGCGGGCGGCGGGGCTTTCTCGTCTCGATGGCCCCGACGGACCTGGTTCGCGTGCTCAAGCCGACACCAGTGCAGGTGGGCCAGCCTTGACGCCGGGCGGGGACGCGCCCCGCTCGAGGCCGGACACTCCCCCCGCCCTTCGCGGCTCGCGATGTCATGCAAGGCGGACGGGGGCACCGCCCGCCGCCGCGCCGCGCGGCAGGAGCTTCAGTTCGACTCGCCGCCGGAGCCTTCCTGCGAGTATTCCTTCAGCCGGTTGTACAGCGTCTTGAGGCTCACGCCCAGGGCGGCCGCGGTCTTTTCCTTGTGGCTGTTGAAATGCTGCAAGGTCGCCAGGATGAGCGAGCGCTCGACGTCCGCCAGCGGCGTGCCGACACGCACCGTGATGTACGGGCCCTTCTGCTCCTGGGCGCTCGGCGCGTCGAACACCAGCCATTCGTCGCCGATGA
Source organism: Burkholderiaceae bacterium (assembly GCA_035559275.1). GTDB lineage: Bacteria > Pseudomonadota > Gammaproteobacteria > Burkholderiales > Burkholderiaceae_C > Caldimonas. Next base: position 66,502 of record DATMBN010000011.1, on the reverse strand, counting down.
TCGCGCCTTCCTCCATCACATAGGCCCGCTGCACGACGTTGCGCAGCTCGCGCACGTTCCCGGGCCAGCGGTGGCCTTGCATCTTCTGCAAGGCCTGCGGCGCGAAGCGCTTGTTCTCGCCTTCGCGCTTGCAGATGTCCTGCAGGAAATGCTCGGCCAGCAGCGGTATGTCCTCGGTGCGGTCGCGCAGGGGCGGCAGGTGGATCGGGAAGACGTTCAGGCGATAGAGCAGGTCCTCGCGCAGCTTGCCTTGCGCGACCGCCTGCTCCGGCACCCGGTTGGTGGCCGCGATGATGCGCACGTCGGCTTCGATCGGCGTGGTGGAGCCCACGCGCATGAAGGTGCCGGTCTCCAGCACGCGCAGCAGCTTGACCTGCAGCTCCAGCGGCATCTCGGTGATCTCGTCCAGGAACAGCGTGCCGCCGTGCGCACGCTCGAAGAACCCCTGGTGCATCCGGTCGGCGCCGGTGAAGGCGCCCTTCTCGTGGCCGAAGATCTCGCTTTCGATCAGTTGCGGCGAGATCGCGCCGCAGTTGACCGCGAGGAAGGGCTTCTTGCGGCGGCGACTGAGTTCGTGGATGGTCTGCGCGACCACCTCCTTGCCGGTGCCGCTCTCGCCGGTGATCAGCACCGTGATCGCGGTGCCCGACACGCGGCCGATCTGCTCATAGACGCGCTGCATCGGAGCCGAACGGCCCCAGAGCAGGCCAAAGCGGCCGGTGCGCTCGAACTCGGCCTTCATGTCGGCCAGCTCGGCACGCAGGGCGGACGGGCGCATGACCCGCGAGAGGATGCCCTGCAGTTGCTTGATGTTGATGGGTTTGATGAGGTAGTCGGCCGCACCCAGGCGCAGCGCCTGGATGGACGTCTCCAGGCTTGCGTGGCCGGTGATCAGCACGACCTCGGTGTTGGCGAGCGCCTCGGGATCGTTGAACAGCTCCATCCCGCTGCCGTCGGGCAGCATGAGGTCGAGCAGCACGATGTCGGGCTCCTGCAGAGCCAGTTGCCGGCGCGCGTCGCGCAGGCTGTTGGCGGTGGCTGCGGTGAAGCCCTCGCTCGCGATCAAGGCAGCCATCATTTCGGCCGAATCGGCATCGTCCTCGACGATGAGTGCGTGCCCCATTGTGTTCCTCCAGAGAGCGGCCCTTAGGGGGAAAGGGCCACGTTGTGAACTGCTGATCGTGCCCCGCCCCGACGTGTCGGGAAAGAACGCGGCGTGGAGGACCGGCACCTGTGTGCAGGGTGCCAGGGGTTTCCCTCCGCGGTGGGGTCTCTATGCGTTGTATCGCCGACGAGTCGGCATGGTGGGATTATCGAAGCAGGAAGCCCGATTTCAATCTGTAAGGTTGATTGAAGCGCTTTGAGAAGCCATCACTGCAGGTAGCTGTCCGTTTTAGTTCCGACAAAACGTTTCCGTGGAGGGTTTCTCCACGCCGCCACCCCCTTGCTGCAGGAGTTCGACCAGGGCGTCGATCAGCGCGTAGGCGTCGATCGGCTTGGCGAGGTGCGTATCGAAGCCGCTGTCCAGCGCCTGGGTACGGTCCCGGGGACCGGAGAAGGCGGAGACAGCGACCGCGGGCACGGGCGGCAGGCCGAGTATGGCTTCCTCCGATCGCCAGCGCCGTATGAAGCTGTAGCCGTCCTCGTCGGGCATCGCGATGTCGGAGACGACGAGGTCCGGGCGCTCCTCTGTGGCAGCGCAGCGCAGGTAGTCGAAGGCCCCACGGGCCTGGTCGAAGGCGGTGACGCGGGCGTTCTGCTCGCGCAGCAGGAATTGCAGGATCTCCCGGCCATCGGGGTCGTCCTCGACGATCAACACGTGCTTGCCCGCGAGCAGGTGAGCGTTGGGATGCGGGACAGGCGCAGCGGCCGAGGAGGAGGGGTCCTGCTCGGTGTGCAGCAGCCGCGAGCGGGGCAGTTCGATCACGAAGGAGGCCCCCCGGCCGGGACCGTCGCTGCGTGCCAGCAGGCGGCCGCCGTGCAGTTCCACGAGCTGGCGTGCCAGGGTGAGCCCGAGGCCCAGACCGCCTTGTCGTCGGGTGCTCGATCCATCGGCCTGGCGGAAGCGGTCGAAGATGGTCGGCAGCATGCCCGGCTGGATCCCGATGCCGGTGTCCCGTACCTCGATCTCGAAGCCGCTGCCGCCCAGGCGGGTGCACACGTCGATGCGCCCGCCCTCCGGAGTGAACTTGACGGCATTGGAGATCAGGTTGACCAGCGCTTGGCGCAGCCGGTCGGCGTCGACGCTGACCATCTGGATGCGCGTGTCGTGGTGCACGTTCAGGCCGATTCCCTTGGCCTGCACGGTGGGGCGGAAGGTGTCGACCGCCTGTTCCACCACCGGGGCCAGGGCGATACAGCGGCTGTCCAGCTGTACCTTGCTGCGCAGGAGGCGTTGCGTGTCCAGCAGGTCGTCGACCATGCGCGCCTGCGACTGCGTGTTGCGGTCGATGGCGTCGAGGGCGCGAAGCTGGGCGTCGGTAAGACCGCCGGTCTGCCGCAGCACGTGCGCCCACCCCCGGATCGCGTTGAGCGGAGAGCGCAACTCATGCGAGACCACGGCCAGGAACTCGTCCTTGGCCGAGGCCAGCGCTTCGGCCTCCGCGCGGGCCGAGCGCTCGCGGTCCAGCAGCTCCTCGCGCTCGATCTCGCGCTGCTTGCGCTCGGTGATGTCTTCCGCAATCCCGCCGATGCGCACCGGACGGCCACTCTGGTCGCGCAGCAGGAAGCGCCGGTCGCGGATCCAGCGCATATCGCCGTCCGGCCGGCGGATCCGGTATTCGCGCACGCCGTCATGGTGCGCCGCATCAACGAAGAACGGCTCGGGCAACTGGTGCCGGTCTGCGGGAAGGACGGCCTCGTTCCACCGCTGCGGCCGTTCGCGCAAGCTCTCGGCGGGCACGCCCCACAGGCGCTCGAAGGCCGGGCTCACGTAAAGGAGGGCGCCGCCAGCCACGTCGGCCAGCCAGAAGACGTCGTCGCTGCTCTCTGCGAACTGGCGGAAGCGCTGTTCGCTTTCCTCGAGCGCCGAGACCGCGTGGCGTCGCTGGGTGATGTCGTAGGCAATGCACAGCACGCTCTCGATCTCCCCGCGCCGGTCGAACTCGGGAATCAGGCGGCAGATGTAGTGGCCCACAGGCGGTTGGGCACCCTCGGGGCGCCGCACGGTGAACTGGCATTCCTGCTCCTCGCCCTGCACGAGAGCGGCCACCGCAGCCGTCTTCCACGCTTGCGCGACCTGCGCCGGCAGCCCGGCCTCGGCGCTGGTGCGCCCGATCAGTGCCGCCGGCGCCACCCCGAATGCGGGTTCGATGGCGCGGTTGGCATAGACGTGGCGCAGTTGCAGATCCAGTCGGGTGATGACGTCCGGGGCGTTTTCCACCAAGGTGCGAAATTCGCGTTCGCGGCGGTCCAGCGCATCCTCGATCAGCTTCTGGTGCTCGATTTCGGTCGCGATGCCGGCCCACAACATGGGCGTGCCGTCCGGCTGGGCGACCAGGCGCGCGCGACACAGGTGCCAGCGATATTGCCCCTGGCTGTCGCGCAGGCGAAACTCCGCCTCGAATTCCGCGGGGCCCGCCTGGGCGCGGTGCCATTGCTGTGCGAGGCGGCGCCGGTCCTGCGGGTGCACCAGCTCGACCCAGTGCTCGGCGATCGTGCCGTCGCGCACGAGGCCGGTGTATTCGAACCATTGCTCGTTGACATAGACCGCGCTGCCGTCAGGCGAGCAGGCGAAGAGCAACGCCGGCACCGTGTGGGCGAGACCCGCGAAAGGCAGTCCTGCAAGCGCCGGCAAGGTTTGCTGACCGCCTTGCCGGGCGGGCCGTAACGTGTGGAAGTCGACCAGCCAGGCTTGATGCGAGACCGTGTGCAGCGGCCGGAGGCGGGCATACCCGGGCGCCTGGCTGCCCACGCGCAGGCGGGTGACCGCCGCGGGGGGGCTGCCGGCGGTGGCCGAATGCGTTTCCGAGAAGGCGCCGTCGAGCCCCTCGAGCAGCTCGCCCAGGGGCTGGCCGAGGACCTGGGATGGACGCAGTTGGAGCAGTTCCTCCACCGCGCCGGCGATGCTGGCGACCCAGGGGGGGCTGCCATCGTCCGGTTCCAGCACCACGAAATGCAGTTCGCCCAGCGCGACACCGGCGTCGGTGAGCATGGGAGGCGTCGGAAAAGTGTGCAACTCTAGGGTCCAGGCAGGCCGTCCCGGGTCCCACGTTCTGCCTGCCTGGGGCGGCGGCCACGACGGGCAGACGACGGGAGCCGGCGGGCGGCTCCTCAGCGATAGCGGGCGGAGCGCTCCCAAGGGGGGCGGCCGGGCCGCACGGGGCCCGACTGGACCATGGCCGCCGCCAGATCCCCGTCGCCGGCGGACGGGGACGGCGTGGCCTCGGGCTGGGCATGGGACCCGGGGGGGCAGGACGGCGATGCCTCGGGTTCGGCCGGTGCCGAGGGTGGTCGGGCACCGGCAGGCAAGGGCGAAACTGCAGTGCGGGGTGGCATGGTGTTTCTCCTGAGATTCCGCTTCGCAGTCGCGGCAGCGTGCCGGCTGAAGCGGTGCCAGCCTTCCTCCAAGCAAACAAGGCCCGGCCCGCGACGCACTCCGTCGGGGGGACAGGCCGCATGAAGAAAGCTTGCCGGCAGCGAGCAACCTGCGTGCCGGCTCCGGCGCATCGCCGGCACATCGGAACGCGGCACGGCGGTTGCTCGATTGCCGGCGTGGGCGCGGACGATTCCTTTTTCACCGCCGCGTGCACAGCAAGTCCAACTCAAGGAAGGAGCTGCCCGTGGTCAACTTCATCGTCTGGTTAGTCGTGGGAGGCGTGATCGGCTGGATCGCCAGCATGATCATGCGTACGGATGCCCAGCAGGGAATCATCCTCAACATCGTGGTCGGCATCGTCGGGGCTGCGCTCGGTGGGTGGCTGATCTCGCCGCTGGTGGGCGTGCCCAGCATCAACCAGGACACCTTCAGTCTCGGCGCGTTGCTGGTGTCGTTGGTCGGCGCCATCGTCCTGCTGGCGATCGTCAACCTGTTCCGACGCGGCAGTGTCCGTTGAGGGACCCGCGACATCGCTGAAAAACGCGCTGAAATTCCTACCAACCAAGCGGGTCTTCGCCGGGCCGCGTGCCTTGCGGACCCGCTGACTCAGGAGCATTCCATGGAGAACCAACCGAGCACCTCGATCGGGACCGGGATGGGGGGCACGAGCACCTCCACGACGACCTCCGGCAACGGCGCGGGCATGTCCGGCACCACGGGCATGTCTGGCGCATCGAGCGCGTCGAACCTGGCTGGCGCGCACAATACCGTGGATCGTCTGGCGCAGACGGCCCACGAAACCGTCGACAAGCTGGCCGCCAAGGCCGGCCCTGCCTTGGAGCGCATGCGCGACAAGACCACCAACCTGCGCGAGCAGATGCGCGGCAAGACCGGCGAGTGGAGCTCGCTGGAGCAGGAATGGGTGGAGTCCGCACGCGGCTATGTGCGCGAGCATCCGTTCACCTCGCTGGCGATCGCGGCCCTGGCCGGCATGGTCATCGCCCGCATGACGCACCATCGGTGACGCCTCATGCAGCCGGCGGCGCGAACGCTCGACGGTGCCTCGCAGGATCCCGGGCTGGGACCTGCGGCGGCGGCTCCCGACGCCCAGGACGGACTGCCGCCCGGCGCCCATACCGCGCCGGCAGCACCTTCCTTCTCACAGGCGTTGAGCGCGACGTGGGAGGAGGTGCGAGGCGCGCTGCAGGAGCGCCTGCGGCTGCTGTCGCTGGAGGCCCAGCGCAGCGGCCTGGCGCTCGTGCAGCTCGTCTTGTACGGGGTGATGGCTGCGGTGCTGGTCGTGACCGCCTGGCTCACGCTGATGGGCGGCGTCACCGTGTGGCTGGTGCTCCATGCCGGACTGCATTGGGTCGCGGCGGTCATTGGCATCGTCGTGCTGAATCTCATCGCGGCGGCTCTGCTGGCCGCGGCCATGCGCAAGCTCGTCCCCCAGCTGGGATTCCCGGCCACCGTGCGGCAGCTGCGCAATGCCAGCCGCGGCTCGAGCGACGTCGCACCCCCATCCTGAAGGGGCCGTCATGCTGCGATCCATGCTGCGTCGCCTCGACGACGACATCCGCCAGTGCGAAGCGCGCGTCCAGTGGCAGGACGCCCGCGCCGCCGCGCAATGGCAAGAGTTGCATCTGGCCGGGAGAAAGCGCCTGAAGGCGGTGGCCATGGGGGGCTTGTTCACCGCGGTGAGCGGTTTCGCCCTGCGTCGCTACAGCCGGCGCAAGGCCAGGAGCCGGCCACAGGGCAGGGCGCCTTGGTGGCACCACCTGCTCGGCCCGGCTTTCCTGCCGCTGCTGGCGTCCGCGGCGGCGCCGCTCGTCGGCCGCAAGGGCGCGTCATTCCTGTCCGCGCTGGGCCTGCCCTTCCACGTGCAGGAGCCGGAACCGCTGGAACTGCTGGCCGATTGGGATGTCCGCGAACTGCGGGGTCTGTGGTACGAGGTCGCGCGCATCCCGCCGCACCCGCCCCGAGAAGCGGCCAGCGACGTGACCCTCGAGTGGGAGTGGAACGAAGAGGACGCGAGCCTGCACATGATGGAACGCGCACGGCGCGGCGACGGCACGCAAAGCTCGACGCGCTACCAGGGGCGGGTGGCCGCCGGCGCCCTGACGGCAGCACAGTTGGAACTCACCGCCGCCCCGGTGTGGCTGCAGTGGTGGCCGGGTGTGTGGAGCGACCACTGGGTGCTGGATGCGAGCGACGATCGAGCAGCCTTGCTGATCGGCACTCCCGAGCGCGACCGGCTGTGGATCCTCTCCCGCACGCCCGTGCTGGACGAGACCGTCTACGCGGCCTTCCTCGACCGGGCGGCCCGGCAGGGCTTCGACGTGCAGCGCTTGGCGCGTACCGCGCATGGGGCCGAGGCGCTGGACCGTTCGTACGCGGAGCCGGAGGAACTGGTCGAACCGGGACTGGGGAGGGTGCCTCCGCCGGAGGCGGTCGCCTCGCCGCCGAACGTGCGTCCGGGCCTCTGACCGCCGGTGCCCGGCGCCGGCCGCACGGGGATGCTGGACCTCTTCGCGATCCGGGTGCCGCTGTGGGAACTGGTGTTGCGCGGCACCCTGATGTACTGGTTCCTGTTCCTGATCTTCCGGTTCGTGCTGCGGCGGGACGTCGGCTCGGTCGCGATCGCCGACGTGCTGCTGCTCGTGCTCATCGCCGACGCTTCCCAGAATGCGATGGCCGGTGGCTACGAGACGGTGGCCGAGGGCTGCCTGCTGGTCGGCACGATCGTCGGCTGGAACTACCTGCTCGACTGGGCGAGCTTCCGCTTCGATCGCATCCGGCGCCTGGCGGAGCCCCCGCCGTTGCCCTTGGTATGGCGCGGGCGCATCATCCACAGGAACCTGCGCAAGGAGTATCTGCCGGTCGAGGATCTGAAGGCGCATCTGCGCCAGCAGGGGGTCGAGGACCTCTCCCAGGTGAAGGTGGCCTACATGGAAAGCGACGGCAGCCTCAGCGTCATCCGGTTCTAGCGCCCGGCTCCGGGGACGGGGCACCGTGATTGCTCGTTTCCTGCTGCAGGGCAGCATGGGCCTGCCCCTCGAATCATCGGAGCATTTCATGGCACAGAGCAACATCCTGGGCGGGGGCCGCACGCCGCAGAATCCGAGCGGGCGCACCCTCCGCGATCTGGGGCCCAGCGACACCTCGGACACCGGTAGCGACGTGGTCGGCGCGCCAGGGGCGATCGAGAGCCTGCCCGACGAACTGGACGGCGGGCCGATCTCGGACATCGGTCGCTCCGCGGGCGCGGGTGCCGACCTGGGTGACGTCGAGATGGACGGCGACAGCGACAAGGGTGGCACCGGCGAGGCGACCGCCGCGGGGCGGGAGCCGCGCGACGTGGAGGCCGCGGACATCATGCCCGACCGCATCGTGGGCCCGGACGGCGAGGAGGACTTCGACGAAGCCTCGCTCGAGGGGGCGGCGGTGGAGCCGGGGGGGGTGGTCGAGGGCGAGGACGATGAGTCGCTGGACGGCCAGGACACGCCGCGCTCGATTCCGCCCGAACAGACGGCGGGCCGGCCTCAGCCCAGGTAGCGTTGCAGTTCCTGGATGTCGATGGGCTTGACCATGTGGGCATCGAAGCCGGCAGCCAACGCCCGCTCGACGTCCTGCGGCTGGCCGTAGCCGGACAGCGCGATCAGGCGGGTCGCCCGGCCCGCGGACCGCACGCGCTGTGCGATCTCGTAGCCGTTGAGTCCCGGCAGGCCGATGTCCACCAGCGCGAGGTCCGGGTTCTCCTGCAGTAGCAGTCGAAGTCCCGCCTCGCCGTCTTCGGCGCTGCTGACACGATGGCCCGCGAGAGCGAGCAGGCTTTCGATGGCGCTGCGCGCGTCGTCGTTGTCCTCCACGACGACCACATGCCTGCCGGTGCTTCCTGCCACCGGGGTGAGCGCCAGGACCGATGCAGGAGGCTGGACGCGAGGCAGCCGTACGGTGAACGTGCTCCCCCGGTTAGGCCCCTCGCTGTGGGCACTGACGTGACCGCCGTGCAACTCCACCAGGCGCCGCACCAGTGTCAGCCCGATCCCCAGCCCGCCCTGGCGCCGGTCCAGCGCCCGCTCGCCCTGCACGAAGAGGTCGAAGATGCGGGGCAGCAGCTCGGGCGACAAGCCGATCCCGGTGTCCCGGACCTCGAGCACGGCCGCGCCCTCTTCGGCCGCCACGCGCACGTGTATGGCTCCGTCGGGCGGGGTGTACTTGGTGGCATTGGTGACGAGGTTGGTCACCACCTGCTCCATGCGCATCGCGTCGGCCTCGACCCAGGCATCGTGGTATTCGACGCTGAGCTTGTGTTGCCGCAGGGAGCCTGCCACTTCCATTGCACTCAACGTGCGTTGCACCAGCTGGGCGAGATTGAGCGCCTGCCGTGACAGCGTGATCTTGCCAGCCGTGGCCCGGGCCATGTCCAGCAGATCGTTCATCAAGCGCGCCAAGTGGCTGGCTTGTCGGGCGATGATGCGCCGCGCGCTGGCGGCGGTCTCCTGGTTGTTGCCGACCCGGTTGAGAACCTCGACCGCGGCGGCGATCGCACCCAGCGGATTGCGCAGCTCGTGTCCGAGCATTGCGAGGAACTCGTCCTTCGCGCGGTTGGCGTTCTCCGCTTCCCGGCGGGCAGCCTGCTCCCGGGCCACAAAGGCGGCGCGCTCCTGCTCGACCAGCTTCTGATCGGTCGCATCGACGCACACGCCGACCATGCGCCAGGGCTGGCCCGCTTCGTCGTAGGTCAAAAGGGCCCGGCCCGCGAGCCAGCGGATCGACCCGTCGGGCCGGATGGCACGGAACTCGAACGTCGCGCGGTCGGCGTGCCGGGCGACTGCATCGGCCACCTGCAACTTTGCTCTGCGCGCGTCCTCTGGCACGACCCGTCGCGTCCAGCCGAGCGCGCCGGGTTCGACCTCGCGCAGCTCGATGCCGAACAGCTTGGCCAGGCCGGAGGTCCATACCGCGACGTCGTCATGGAAGTGGTAGTCGAAGAAGCCCACGTGGCCCGCTTCCTGGGCCAGTTCCACGAGGTTCTGGCTTTCACGCAGTCGGCGCTCGGCCTGGATGAGCCGCTGCTCGGCCTGCTTGCGCTCGGTGATGTCGACGAAGGCCCCGATGGCGCCGCGCGGCCGACCATCGGGAGCACGCAGCGGGACGGCGTAGGCCAGCACGTTGATGGTCCGGCCGTCCTCGTAGACGACGTCCAGCTCCAGGTCGCGCGTTTCCACGCCGTGGGTGCAGGCGCGCTGGACCGGCTGCTCACGAGGAGGCAGTTCGCGCCCTTGCCGCAGCACGCGGGGCGGCGTGCCCGGCGGGACCGTCTTCTCCGGGTCCTCCTCGCCCCAGGGCCTGGGCGGGGCGTTGAGCATGGCGGCCAGTGCCGGATTCATGAGCGTGGACTGGCCTGACGGATCCTGTGCGATGACCAGCCCGATCGGGCTGCCGTTGAACAAGGCCTCGAACTCGTCTGCCTTGGCCTGCAGTCGCTGCCGCGCGAGTTCGCGTTGTTCCGCGGCAACGTGCAGTGCATCGCGCAAGGCGGCGATCTCGCGCACGACGACGTTGCCCGTCACCGCATCCGGGCCCATGCGTGCCAGTTGACGCAGCGGGCCGGTGACCTGCCGCGCGACCACCAGCGCCAGCGCCAGACCTATCGACAGCGACAGCGCCCCCGCACCGAGGGCCGAGCCCACGGCGCGCAGATGCGCCCGCTTCAGCGGCCCGGCCTCCACGCCGACCCCGACCCCCCAGCCAGCCAGGGGGACGCGCTGCCAGGCCGCGTAGGTGCTCCCCGAGCCGACGTAGGGGGCACTTTGCACGGATTGGCGTTCGTGCTCGAGCCGGGGCTGCATGCCTTCGGGCAGTTCGGCGCCCACCAACGTGTCTGGTTGGAGACTGTGCGCAATGATCCGGGAATTGCCGTCGAACAGTGAGATGAAACCGCCGCTCGGCACGCTGGCCTCGCCCATGAGCTTCTGCCAGTTCGACGCGGGGATGACGGCCCCCAGCACGTAGCGCAGCTGGCCATCGATGATGACCGGCACCTGGATGCTGGTGGCCGGCTCCAGTTCGTCATACGTCCAGCTGAGATCGGACACCACCGGCTCGCGCAAGGTCCGCAGGCGTTCGAACTCCACCGACCCCGCCAGGTCCGCCATCGGCGCGCCCAGCGGCCGATCGGTCGAGAACAGCACCTTCCCGTCCGCGGCGACGAGGAAGGCGCGCTGCCAGCTGGTGCGCAGCGTGGGCCAGCGCGTCAGCGTCCGGTAGAACCGCGGAACGTCGTGACGTTGGAGCGATTCCGAATAGGCGAGGATGGACAAGGCGTCGATCGACGACACCAGCTCTCGTTCCACGGCCAGAGAAAAGGCGTTGGCGGTGCGGCGCAGCCCTTCTTCCAGCTGGGTGCGCGCGGCCAGCGTCTCGCGGTAGACCAGGTAAGAGACGAACAGCGCCATCGGGACCGTCGCGATGACGATCACGATCACCCAGTAGGCGCCCAGGGACGCCGCGGGCCAGCGCAGTCGCACGGCGGCCCGCACGCGTGCAGCGAGCTGCCGGATACGGTGTAACGGCGCGAACGACGGCATGCGTGCCGAACCACTCTTGTATGTTGTGTCTGTGTCCCGACGCGGAGGCAGGCGGGCCGTGCCCTTGCCAGGGCCGGTCGACCCTCGAAGGCCGGATGATGCTCCCAGCCGAGGCCGAAACCTTGAACGAATGTAACGAGAAGTGGTCGAGCTTCTCCACCCGGGCATGGGCCTTGCCGAATTTCCGTCGATGGAAGGAGCGCCGTCCAGGTGCGCGGAGGCAGGTCGCGCCCCGGCGCGGCGTGTGCATGGACCACACAGGAAAGGAGTTCGACATGGCCAATATCGCTTCGGACGAAGGTGCCCGCATCGACATCAACACCAGCGGCCCCGGCCCGCGCCTCATGACCGCGGACACGCTCAGCGGCGACAAGGTCGTCAACCGCCAGGGCGAGACGCTGGGCACCATCGACGACATCATGCTCGACGTGCCGCGAGGCCGCATCGCTTATGCGGTGATGTCCTCCGGCGGCTTCCTGGGCCTGGGCGACAAGCTGTTCGCGATTCCCTGGAACGCACTGACGCTGGACACCGAGCGCAAGTGCTTCGTGCTGGACGCGGACAAGGAGTTCTTCAAGAACGCGCCCGGCTTCGACAAGGATCACTGGCCGAGCGAACCGGACATGACGTGGCACCAGACCATGCATTCGGCCTACGGCTCTCGCCCGTACTGGGAATGAGCTCGACAGCAGGAAGAAGACCATGCCGTTGCTTGCCGCCGCGTGGCTGGCCCGCCACGCGGCTTCACCCCGAAAAGGACACGTCATGAACGCGAGCTCGCATTCGCGGGGCCTTTGGATGGCCCTGATTCTCGGCACGCTGGCCGGCGCCAGCATCGCCGCATACCGCGCGCGGCGCCGTCAGCACGCGCTGCACGGCACGACGGGCGCCCAGGGCGTTGGGCGCGAGGACAACGTCACCCCCTTGCGTCGAGAGGACGAGAGCGAGGCATCGGGCCGCAGTGTCTACACGCCCGGTGCCGGTGCCGCGGGCAGCTCCACGCTGCCCGGCCAGACCTCGACCTCGGGAATGCAGGGCCCCGGCAGCACTGTGCTTTGACTCCCAGTGCCGCTACCCGCGCGGCCGCCTTCGGGCGGCCGTTTTCTTTGCGGCCGGCCGCGGCTCCTGGAGCGCGGCGGGAAGATTTACCGGCGTGGGGGCGCGACTTACAGCGAGCGCTCCGGGAGGCGGCTTCTGTGCGCTTGAACGGTGGAAAGCGCATCGCGGGCAGGGCGGCGTCCATGCGGCACACCGTTTGCCAGTGCCGGTGGACCTTCTCCTGCTGGAACGACGCCATGAAGAACCCGCCTGCACGAGCCCCGTTGAAGATCGCCCTCATCAGCGAGCATGCGTCGCCGCTGGCGACCCTGGGAGGCGTCGACGCGGGCGGCCAGAACATCTACGTCGCGCACGTGGCGCGCTGCCTGGCCTCGGCTGGACACCAGGTGGACGTGCTCACGCGGCGCGACGATCCTCTGCTGCCCACCGTCGTGCACCTGCGACCGGGGCTGCGTGTCGTGCACATCGATGCCGGCCCGCCGACTTTCGTGCCCAAGGAGCAACTGCTGACCCACATGCCGCAGTTCGCCGCGGAGTGCGAGCGCCTGTGCCGCAACACAGGAGGTTACGACGTGATCCACGCGAACTTCTTCATGTCCGGCATGGTCGCCCTCCACCTGAAGCACGCGTTGGGGGTTCCGTTCGCGATCACCTTCCACGCGCTGGGCTTGGTGCGGCGCGAGCACCAGCGGCAGGCCGACGCTTTCCCGGAGGAGCGTATCGAGATCGAACGGCAGCTGGTAGAGGAGGCCGACTGCATCGTCGCCGAATGTCCCCAGGACCGGGCCGACCTCGTGCGCCTGTATGGCGCCGACGAGCGCCGGATGGTGATGGTTCCCTGCGGCTTCGATCCGGCCGAGTTCTCGCCCATGGACCGGCGCCAGGCGCGGCGCGAGCTGGGGCTGGACCCCGAGGAGTTCATCGTGCTGCAGCTGGGCCGCATGGTGCCTCGCAAGGGCGTCGACAACGTGATCCGCTCGCTGGCGCACCTGCCCGAAGACGTGCCCGCGCGCGTGCTGGTCGTGGGCGGCGAATCGGAAGAGCCTGACGAGCGTGCGACTCCCGAGATCGGCCGGCTGCGTGGCATCGCTCGCGAGCTGGGCGTGGAGCGGCAGGTGACCTTCACGGGGCGCCGCCAGCGCGCCGACCTGCGTCGGTACTACTGCGCGGCGGACGTGTTCGTCACCACGCCCTGGTACGAGCCGTTCGGCATCACCCCACTGGAGGCCATGGCCTGCGGCACGCCGGTGGTCGGCAGTGCCGTGGGGGGGATCCAGTACTCCGTGGTGCAGGGCGTGACGGGCTATCTCGTGCCGCCGAGGGACCCGCAGGCGCTTGCCGAACGCCTGGCCTGGCTGCATGCCAACCCGGAGCTCGCCCGCGCTCTCGGCCGCGCCGGGGTGCGTCGCGCGCGCTCGCAGTTCACCTGGGAGCGGGTCGCCGCCCAGCTCGGGCAGGTGCTCTACACGCTGCGCCGCACTGCGCGCCCGCGGCATTCCGCGGTCGTCGTGCCGTTGCGGCGGCCGGCCACGCTCACCGCGGTGCAGTCCGCCACGCCGTGACCGCGCGGCATTTTCCTATCCGACCTCAACCGACACGACACAGGAGAGTTGAATGACGCGTACACAAGCGCCCGAGCTGACGCAGTTGCAGGACCAGGTCGCGCTGGTGACCGGAGCCGGCCGCGGCCTGGGGGCGGAAATCGCCCGGGCCCTCGCGCAATCGGGTTGCCGCGTGGCGGTGGCCGACCTGGATCCCGCACTCGCGGAGCGCACGGCCGGCGAGATCGACAAGGCGGGTGGCCATGCCTTGCCGGTGGTGCTGGACGTGGCGGAGCCCAAGGCGGCGCGGGAGGCGGTCGATCGGGTCGTGTCGCACTTCGGCTCCCTCGACATCCTGGTCAACAACGCGGGCACGGACGTCACCAAGTCCATCGACGAGCTGAGCTTCGAGGAATGGGATCGGGTCCTCGCGACCAACCTGCGCGGACCCTTCGTGCTGTCCAAAGTGGCGCTGGACGCGCTGCGTCGCGGGGACCAGGGGCGGGGAGGGCAGATCCTCAACGTCGCCTCGACCGCGGCGAAGCGGTGCTGGCCCAACGCGAGCGCCTACCACGCGAGCAAATGGGGCTTGGTGGGTCTGTCGCACGCGCTGCACGCGGAGCTGCGGCCCCACGGCGTGCGCGTCTCGACGCTCGTTGCCGGCGGCATGCGCACGCCCTTCCTGCTGGACCGCTTCCCGGGCATCGACGAGTCGAAGCTGCAGGATCCGGCGAACGTCGCGTGGGCCGTGCGCTTCCTGCTTTCCATGCCGCGCGAATCGGTCATTCCCGAGATGATGGTGCTGCCCGTGCAGGAGACGTCATGGCCCTGACGCGCCGACCCTCCGCGGGCCGCCCGGCCGTCTTCCTCGACAAGGACGGGACGGTGGTCGAGAACGTGCCGTACAACGTGGATCCGGCGCTGCTGCGGTTCACCCCGGGAGCGATCGAAGGGCTGCAGCTGCTCGCCGATGCGGGCTTTCGGCTCGTCATGATCACCAACCAGCCCGGCGTGGCGCTGGGGTTGTTCGACGAGGCGGCGCTGGTGCGCCTGCAGCACGCGCTGGCGGACAAGCTCGCGCAGCACGGCATTCCGCTCGAGGGCTTTTACGCCTGCACCCACGCGCCGGCCCTGGACCCCTCGCGGCCTGCCTGCGCATGCCGCAAGCCGGCCCCGGGGCTGTTGCTGCGGGCCGCGGAGGAACTGGAGCTGGACCTCGAACGGTCCTGGATGGTGGGAGACATCCTCGACGATGTGGAGGCCGGCCGGCGCGCCGGCTGCCGCACGGTGATGCTGGACGTGGGCAACGAGACGGTCTGGCGCACCTCGCCCTGGCGTACGCCGGACCACCGCGCGGGTGACCTGTGGGAAGCGGCCTGCCGCATCGTCGAACAGTCGGGGCCGGACTTGCGGCCGGCGCCGCGGAGGAGGGCTGCAGATGTCGTGGCAGCCCGTTCCTGATCCGGAACGAGTACGTCGGTGGCGCCAGGCGCGGCGGGTGCTCGCGGTCCGACTGGACAACCTGGGTGACGTCGTCATGACCACCCCGGCCATCGCTGCCCTCCGGCAAGGCCTTTCGCCTGGTGCGCGCGTGACCTTGCTGTGCTCGCGGGCGACGAGTCACGCGCTGCCGCACCTGCCTGACGTGGACGACGCCATCGTCTACGACGCTCCCTGGGTGAAGGGCGCGCCCGGCGCCCGGCGCCCGCAGCGCCACGACGTGGCGTTCCTCCAGCAACTGGCGGCCGGCGCGTTCGACGCGGCCGTGATCTTCACCGTCTACACGCAAAGCGCCCTGCCGGCGGCATTGATGTGCCGGCTGGCCGGCATCCCCTTGCGGCTCGCGCACAGCCGCGAAAACCCTTACGACCTGCTCACGGACTGGGTGCCCGACCCGGAACCTGCCTCGGGCATCCGCCACGAGGTGGAGCGCCAGCTCGCCTTGGTGCGGCAGGTCGGCTTCGACACCGACGATCCCCGGCTGCGCTTTCAGGTGCGTCCACTGGACGCGTTCAGCCTGGACGAGCGGCTGAACGGGGTGGGCATCGACGCTGCGCGACCGCTGGTCGTCGTGCATCCGGGGGCCACGGCCGCCTCTCGCCGCTATCCGGCGGATCGCTTCGGGCTTGCCGCGCAAGGCATCGCCGAAGCCACCGGCGCGACGATCGTCTTCACCGGCTCGGCCGCCGAGGAGCCGCTGGTGCGGGAGGCGCAAGCGCAGATGAGGGCGTCCTCGGTGTCGCTGGCCGGCCGGCTCTCGCTCGGGGAGTTCGCGGTGCTGATCCAGCGGGCGCGGCTGCTGGTGTCCAACAACACGGGCCCCGTGCACTTGGCCGCCGCGCTCGGCACGCCGGTCGTCGACCTGTACGCGCTCACCAATCCGCAGCACACGCCGTGGCAAGTCCCAGCCCGCGTGCTTCACCACGACGTGCCCTGCCGCAACTGCCTCAAGAGCGTGTGCCCGGAGGGCCACCACGACTGCCTGCGGCTCGTCGAGCCGTCCCAGGTGGTCCAGGCCGCGCTCGAGCTGATGGACGCGCCCTCGCGCGCGGGCGACCCGGCGCACGCCCCCAACGCCACGTTCCTGCCTGCCTACGCATGATCACGCTCGGCATCAACGCAGCCTTCCACGACAGTTCCGCTGCGCTCGTCATCGACGGGCGGCTCGTCGCCGCAGCCGAGGACGAGCGCTTCACCCGCATCAAGCACGGCAAGAGGCCCGTCCCCTTTACCGCATGGGAGCTGCCGTTCCACGCGATCGACTACTGCCTCGCGCAGGCGGGTGTGCGCCTGGCCGACGTCGATCACGTGGCATACAGCTACGATCCCCGGCGTTTCATACGAGACCGGCTGGCCTCGGGCCGCATCGAGCTGCCGGTCACGCCCTCCGCGCACGACGCAGGGGTGTGGGAGAACGTCTGGGACCCCTTGTTCGCCAGCTACGTGCTCAACGCGCCACGCCAGCTCGCCAGCGCTGCGCCGCACCACCTGAAGGCCCGCTTTGCCGACGTGCGGCACGATGGTCCGTTCCGCTGGCACTACGTCGACCATCACCAGTGTCACCAGGCCAGCGCGTTCCTGGCGGCGCCGTTCGAGCGCTGCGCCGTCATGACGCTGGACGGCCGGGGCGAGGAGGCGACGACCACCTACGGCGTGTGGACCGGGGAGCGCTACGAGCCGTTGGGCGAAGTGGCGATGCCCCACTCGCTGGGCCTGCTGTACGAACGCATCACGTCGCACCTGGGGTTCCTGCATTCGAGCGACGAGTACAAGGTGATGGCCCTGGCGGCGCTCGGCCGCCCCGTCTGGCTGGACACCCTCCGGGAGCTGGTGCGCGTGCGCGACGGCGGGTGCTACGAGATCCTGCCGTTCGACCCGGCCGCGCTGTTCGGGCCTGCCCGCCGTCGTGGAGAGCCGCTCGAGCAGCGGCACTTCGACCTTACCGCTTCGCTGCAGGCCGTACTGGAGGAGACCGTCCTCGAACTCGCAGGCTGGCTGCGCCGCGAGAGCGGAGAGCGGCGGCTGGCCATGGCAGGCGGCGTGGCACTCAACTGCGTGATGAACGCCAAGGTGCGCGACGCGCGACTGTTCGACGAGGTGTGGGTACAGCCCGCCGCGGGGGACGCGGGGACGGCGCTGGGCGCGGCGCTGTGGGTGGACTGGCGGGAGCGCAGCGAACGTGCGGGCCGCCCCGTTCCCCGTGAGTGGGTGATGGAGCACGCGTACTGGGGGCCGGCCTATGGCGACGAGGAGATCGAGCAGCTGCTGCGGTGGGCCAAGCTGCGCTATCGCCGGCTCGACGACGTGCCCGGGGAAACCGCAAGGCTGCTCGCCGCCGATCACATCGTCGGCTGGTTCCAGGGGCGCATGGAATTTGGCCCGCGCGCCCTTGGCGCGCGCTCGATCCTGGCTTCGCCACTGGATGCGGGCATGCAGGCCCGCCTGAACGAGCTGAAGGACCGGGAGGACTTCCGGCCGGTCGCCCCGGTCGTGCCGCAGGACGACCTTGCGTCCTGGTTCACGCCCGCCGACGCCAACCGAGGGCAGGCGCCCTTCATGCTGTTCGTCTACGACGTGCTGCCCGGGCAGGCAGACCGTATCCCGGCCGTGTGTCATGCAGACCGCACCGCACGAGTGCAGACCGTACGTCGCGACACCAACCCGCGCTACCACGACACGCTCAGGGCCTTCGGGGCGCTCACCGGCGTGCCCGTGCTCGTCAACACATCCTTCAACGTGAGGGGCGAGCCGATCGTGTGCACGCCCCGCGACGCCGTCAACGCCTTCTTCAGCACGCCGCTCGATGCACTGGTCATCGGGTCCTTCCTGGTGGAGAAGTCCGCATGAGCGGTGCGCCCGACCTGCAGGACGGGATGCCGCCCACCCCGATGAACGGATCGTGCAACGACCGGAGGGCTGTCCCATGAACGTTTCCGCGCAGACCATGCAGAGAACGACGCCATCCCGAGCCAAGACCCCCCGCCCGGAGCCCGACGCACGCCGCGCGCCACCCTCGTTGCCCGTCGATCCTTCCACCGCTCGTGCCGTGCAGGCCGAGCCGGATGCAGCGGGGCGTCAGGATGGTCCCCTGGCACCGGCTCAAGCCGCCGTGCGTGTCTCCGTCGTGATACCCACCTGCGGCCGCCCACGGCTGCTGCAACGCTGCCTCAACGCCCTCGTCGAGCAGAGCCTGCCGCCCGAGGACTACGAGATCATCGTCGTCGACGACGGGCACAGCGACGAGACGGAGGCGCTGGTCGCGAAGGTGCTGGAGCAGACGCAGGGCCGCCCGGTGCTGCGCTACCTGAGACCCGAAGGCACCAAGGGCCCGGCCGGGGCCCGCAACCGCGGGTGGCGGGTGGCACGCGCGCCGGTGATCGCCTTCACCGACGACGATACGATCCCGGACCGCGACTGGCTGCGCTACGGGCTCTTCGCGATGGAGACGCGCGAACGCCCGGCGATTTGGGGCCGGGTCGTCGTGCCGGTGCCTCCCGTACCGACCGACCACGAGAAGAACACGCGCGGCCTGGAGCAGGCCCGGTTCGTCACGGCGAACTGCTTCGTGCGCAGGAGCGCGCTGGAGGCGGTCGGCGGTTTCGACGAGCGTTACCGCAAGGCCTGGCGCGAGGACGCCGACCTCTACTTCGCGTTGATGGAGCGATACGGGGAGATCGATCACGTCGCTGCCGCAGTGGTCGTGCATCCGGTGCGCGAGGCGCCGTGGGGGGTGAGCCTGCGGCAGCAGGCCAACGTGTACTACGACGCGCTGCTCTACAAGAAGTACCCCCGCCTGTATCGAGAACGCATCCGCCCCGTGCCGCCGCTGAGCTACTACGCCATCGTGGTGTCCACCGTGGTCGGTCTGGTCTGCCTGCTCGGCGGCGCGTGGGGATGGTGGGCGTTGTGCTGGCTGGTATCGATCGGGCTCATCGGTCGGTTCGCCTGGTCTCGCCTGAAGGACACCTCGCGCCATCCTCGGCATGTCGCGGAGATGGCGGTCACGTCGGCGGCCATTCCGTTCCTGTCCATCTACTGGCGCCTCAAGGGCGCCGTGCACTTCCGGGCACCTTTCCTGTGAGGGCCAGATGAGCGAGGCGGTGCTCGACCCTCCCTTGCCCGGGTTCGCGCAGATCGAGCCGAGCAGCACGTGCAACCTCGCCTGCCGCATGTGCACCGTCAACCACCGGCCCGATGCAGGGCCGATGCTGACGCCCGAGGACTTTGCCCGCCTGCTCGACGAACTGCCGGGCCTGCAGGAACTGCACCTGCAGGGGCTCGGTGAACCGATGCGAAATCCGCACTTCTTCGAGATGGTCGGGCTCGCCGCGGCCCGCGGCATCCGCGTGACGGCCAACACCAACCTCACGTTGCTGACGCCCGGACGGGCCGAGCGTTGCGTGCGCAGCGGGCTGCATACGCTGTCCGTCTCGGTGGATGCAGCCGAGCGCGGCCTGTACCAGGACATCCGGCACAAGGCCTCGTTCGACAAGGTCGTGCGCAACCTGCGACGCCTGGCCCAAGCGCGGCGACGGCACGGCAGTTCGATGCAGGTACGGTTGGTCATGGTGCTGATGCGGCAGAACCTGGAACAGCTGCTGCCGCTGCTGCGGCTTGCCGTCGCCGTGGACGTGCACGAAGTGCTGGTGCAGCGCCTGTCGAGCGACCTGGAGGAGCCGGGCGCTCCCGGGCGCTACATCCCGATCCGCAACTATGTGCGCGACGCCCAGTTGCGCGCCGGGGACCTGGGGCGGGCGGCCGAGGTGTTCGCGCAGGCAAGTCGGTTGGCCGCGGCCCTGGGTGTGCGCCTGCACCTGCCCCGGCTGACGCCTCGCGAAGAGCCCCCCGGTTGCCGCTGGCCCTGGGAGCAGCTGTATCTCACCGCGGGCGGCGAGATGCTGCCTTGCTGCATGGTGGGCACGCCCGACCGCGCGAGTTTCGGGAACGCGCTGCGCGAAGGGCTGCTCGCCACCTGGCACGGCGAGGCCGCCCGGCGGTTCCGTGCCCAACTCGCGAGCAGTTCACCGCCGCCGGTCTGCCGGCATTGCTCGCTCTATCGCGGTGCCTTCTGAAAGGGATCGGAAGGCAAGATGTCCGAGGTCGACGCGTCTGCCGGCTGCCACGGCATCCATCGCTCCGAAGTGCGGCGCATCGGCGTCTTTCGTGCCTTGATGCTGGGCGACCTGCTGTGCGCGGTGCCCGCCTGGCGCGCGTTGAAGAAGGCCTACCCGCACGCGCTGCTGACGCTGATCGGCCTGCCGTGGGCCCGGACACTCGCGCAGCGGCTGGCTTGTGTGGATGAATTCGTCGCCTTCCCGGGGCATCCCTGCCTACCCGACACCGCGCCGGACCTTTCCGCCTGGCCGGGTTTTCTGGCCGACGTGCAAGCGCGCCGCTTCGATCTGCTGCTGCAGTTGCATGGCAGCGGCGCACAGACGAACGCGGTCCTCGCGCTCTTCGGCGCACGCAGGCTCGTGTGCTTCCACCCGGCCGACCAGCCCGCGCCATCGTATGCCCACACCTCGGTGCCCTGGCCCGATGCGGGGCACGAGACCGAACGCTTGCTGCGCTTGTGCGCCGCCATCGGTGTGCCGGCCGACGGATTCGAACTGGAGTTCCCCGTGCGCAGGGAAGACCGCCGGGCCCTGCATGCGCTGTGGCCGGGGGGCACCGCCCCGGCCGCCTACGCGGTCGTCCATCCCGGCGCGCAACTGCCTTCGCGGCGTTGGCCGGCAGAGCGCTTCGCCCGGGTCGCCGACATGCTGGCAGGGCAGGGTCTGGCCGTGGTCCTCACAGGCACCGCCGGCGAACGTGGGCTCGCGTGCCAGGTGCGGGCGGCGATGCGGTCACCTGCCATCGACCTGGCAGGGCGCACGGGCCTGTGGGAGATGGGCGCGCTGCTGGAAGGAGCCCGCCTGCTGGTGAGCAACGACACCGGGGTCACGCACGTGGCCGCCGCGTTGGGCACGCCGACGATCGTCGTCAGTTCCGGCGGCGAGGTGCGCCGCTGGCAGCGGCTCGACGACTCTCGCCGGCGGGTGCTCTGGCGGCAGATGCCGTGCCGTCCGTGCGCGCATGCCCGCTGCCCGATCGGCCATCCCTGCGCCCTGGCGATCGGTGTCGACGAGGTCACGGCGGCCGCGGGCGAGATGCTGCAAGCCACGCGCTCCTTGCGCGCGGACGCGCCGTCCCTGCCATGACCACCGAGGTTCCATCTCTGCGAGTCCACGCATGAACGCATCCCGTCCACTCAAGATCCTGACCTGGCACGTCCACGGCAACTACCTCTACTACCTCACGCAGGTGCCGCATGATTTCTACCTGGTCGTCGACGACCAGCGCTCGCCGCACCACACGGGCCGCAGCGGCACGCTGCCCTGGGGCGACAACGTGCACGAGGCGCCGGTCGATCGAGTCCGTGACATGCAGTTCGACGTGATCCTGTTTCAATCCAAGGACGCGTGGATCGACGAACAGCATCGCATCCTGTCGCCCGCGCAACAGCGCCTGCCGCGCATCTACCTGGAGCACGACCCGCCACAGGAGCACCCAACGAACACCCGCCATTGGGTGCAGGACCCGGAGGTCCTGCTCGTGCACTGCACGCCTTTCAACGCGCTGATGTGGGACAGCGGCGCGACACCCACGCGCATCATCGAGCACGGCGTGAAGCTGATGAGCGATGCCCGCTACCGAGGCGACAAGGCCGAGGGCATCGTCGTGGTGAACAACCTGATGAAGCGCGGACGGCGCCTGGGGCTGGACGTCTATCGCGAACTGCGGCGCGAGGTGCCGCTCTCGCTGGTAGGCATGGGAGCCGATCAGCTGAGCGCGGAAGGCGGCCTGGGCGAGGTCGAGAACCGCCGGCTGGCCGAGTTCGTCGCCGAGTACCGCTTCTTCTTCAATCCGATCCGCTACACCAGCCTGGGCCTGGCCATCATCGAGGCCATGATGGTGGGCCTGCCGGTCGTGGGGCTGGCGACCACCGAACTCGCGACCGTGATCCGCAACGGCGAGAACGGGTTCGTGGACACGCGGCTGGACCGCCTGGCCGAGGCGATGAAGCATCTCATCTCGCATCCGCAGGACGCGCGCCGGCTGGGCGAGCAAGCCCGCCGCACGGCGATGGAGCGCTTCGGGATCGAACGCTTCGTGCGCGACTGGATGGACGCGCTCGCGCTCGTCACCTCCTGAGGTGCGCGCGCCGCTCGCCGGCACGAGCGAGGAGCCGTGCGCGACGCGGCGGGGGCTGGCGGGCCGTGACGGACCTGCCCCATGCCTCGATCAGGCAGACTTGAGCGCGTACACCGCCGCGCAGTCCGTCGCATCCGTCCAGGAACCCGGGGTCGGATAGGTGCCGGGCAAGAGGATGCCGCGATCGACCTGGTCGATGCGCGTGCGGCCGCAGAAGGCCATGGTGAGGTCCAGCTCACGGTGGATGATCTCCAGGCAACGGGTGACGCCCGCCTCGCCCATCGCGCCCAGCCCATAGAGGAAGGAGCGCCCGATCAACGTGCCCCGTGCGCCGAGCGCCACCGCCTTGAGCACGTCCTGCCCGGAGCGGATGCCGCCATCCATCCACACCTCGATGCGCGAGCCGACCGCCTGCGCGATCTCGGGCAGCGCGCGGATCGACGATGGCGCACCATCCAGCTGGCGGCCGCCGTGGTTGGAGACGACCAGTGCATCCGCGCCGCTGTCCGCCGCGTGTCGGGCGTCCTCCACGTCCAGGATGCCCTTGAGGATGAGCTTGCCGCCCCAGCGCTTCTTGATCCACTCCACGTCTGCCCAAGACAGGCGCGGATCGAACTGTTCGGCCGTCCAGCTGGAAAGCGACGACAAGTCGCCGACCCCCTTGGCGTGGCCCACGATGTTGCCGAAGGTGCGGCGGCGGGTGCCGAGCATCCCGAGGCACCAGCGCGGCTTGGTCGCGAGGTTCATGAGGTTGCGCAGCGTCGGCTTGGGTGGCGCCGACAGCCCGTTCTTGATGTCCTTGTGGCGCTGCCCGAGGATCTGCAGGTCCAGCGTGAGCATCAGCGCCGAGCAGCCGGCGGCCTTCGCACGGTCGATCAGCCGTTCGATGAAGTCGCGGTCGCGCATCACATAGAGCTGGAACCAGAACGGGCGCGTGGTGTGCTCGGCGATGTCCTCGATCGAGCAGATGCTCATCGTCGAGAGCGTGAAGGGCACACCGAACTTTTCCGCCGCGCGCGCCGCGAGGATCTCCCCGTCGGCGTGCTGCATGCCCGTCAGCCCCGTCGGCGCCAGCGCGACCGGCATCGCCACCTCCTCGCCGATCATCGTCGTGCGGGTGCTGCGGCCTTCCATGTTCACCGCCACGCGCTGGCGCAGCAGGATCTTCTGGAAATCGTTCTCGTTCGCGCGGTAGGTGCTTTCGGTCCAGGAGCCGGAGTCGGCATAGTCGTAGAACATCCGCGGCACGCGCTTCTTCGCGAGCACGCGCAGGTCTTCGATGCAGGTGATGGGTGCGCTCATCGGTCGTCGTCCAACGGGGCAGCCTTGCGGCCCGAACCGCGGATCGTAGGACGGATCCATCGGCCGGTGCCGGAATTTTCTTCAGGCCCTGCCCGAAAGCCATTCCGCCGACCGGCGCTCCACCTCCGCACAAACCCCAAGGAGCCAGGTGGCGAAGCCGGCCGCGGGCCCATGCGCCGCGTGGGGCATGAGGTAGTACAGATGCGTGGCGGGCACCGAGAGTCCGAAGAGCGGCACCAGCGTGCCGGAGGCGAGCCAGTGATGGGCCAGGGTCGGCCTGGCGAGGGCGACGCCCTGGCCGCTGACGGCCGCTTCGAGCAGCAGACCCAGATCGACGAGCTTCGGCCCCTGGTTCGGCTCGGGCCAGCCGAGGCCGGCCGCCCGCAGCCAGGGCGACCACGGCTCCAGCGGCGTGCGCAGCAGTGGCGCGTGGCGCAGGTCGGCCGGCTCGCGCAGTGGCGGCAGCCGTTGCAGCAGGGCGGGCGAGGCGACCGGCAGCACGCGGTCGCGCAGCAGCACGGTGCCGCCCGCGGCCTGCGCATCGCCGTTGCGCACCTCGATGTCGGCCTCGCTCCAGCTCGTCTCCAGGTACGGGATGCTGAGCACCAGTTCCAGGTCGACCTCCGGGTGGGCCCGCGTGTAGGCCTCCAGGTGCGGGACGAGGATCTGCCGCGCGAAGGTCGGCGGCGCGCACACGCGCAACTTCTGCGGAGTGTCGCCGGCGCGGCGGTGCAGTGGGACGGACGCCAGAACGCCCAGCGCGGTGCGCACCTGCTCGAGGTACTCGCGCCCCGCGGGCGTCAGCTGTAAGGTCTTGCCCTGCCGCACGAAGAGCTGGGTTTGCAGCAGGTCCTCCACCGTGCCGATGCGCTTGCCCACCGCGCTGGCCGTCACGTGCAGCTCCTCCGCCGCGCGCTCGAAGGTGCCGAGGCGAGCCGCGGCCTCGAAGGCACGCAGGCCTTCCAACGAGGGCAGACGCAGGTGGGCGGTGCTCATCTTGCAATGTTAGGGGCCGCGCGGCTCAGAAGAGCGGCAGCGTGTAGGGCGCGCCGGGCTCCTCGGCGCGAGGGGTACCGCGAGCCGGCGGGGCGTCGCCCTTGCGGTAGAGCGAACCGACCCGCACGCCCAGCAGCCGCAGCCGGCGGTCCAGCGTCACGCGCTTGAGGCACTGGCTTGCCGCGTGGCGGATCTCGCGGGCGTCGTCGGTCGCCACCGGCAGGCTGTGATCGCGGGTGACGGTCTTGAAATCGTCGAAGCGCAGCTTGATGCCTATCGTGCGGCCCACGTATCCCTTGCGTGCGAGGTCGGCGGCCACCTGCTCGCACAGGCGCGTGAAGATCTCGCCGAGCCGCTCGCGGTCCGCGCGAGGGTGCAGGTCGCGCTCGAAGGTCGTCTCACGGCTCAGGGACTTGGGTTCGCTGTAGGTCACGACCGGCCGGTCGTCGCGGCCGTGCGCCGCCTCGTGCAGCCACGCGCCGTAGCTGTTGCCGAAGTGCTCGACCAGCCATTGCCGTTCGCACGCGGCCAGGTCGCCTATCGTGCGGATGCCCAGCGCCTCGAGCTTGGCGTTCGCCTTCGGGCCGATCCCGTTGATGCGCTTGGCCGGCAAGGGCCAGATCCGGGAGGGGATGTCGGCTTCGGTCAACAGCGTCAGGCCGTCGGGCTTGTCGAGCTCCGAGCATAGCTTGGACAGCAGCTTGTTCGGCGTCACGCCGATCGAGCAGGTCAGCCCCGTGGCGCGCTTCACGTTGTTCTTGATCGCCTGCGCCACCGCCCGCACCCCGCCCAACGGGTCATGGCCCACGGCCTCCTGGGTGCCCGGCACGTCGGTCAGGTCGATGTAGATCTCGTCGATGCCCCGGTCCTCGATGTGCGGGGCGATCTCGGCGACGGCCGCCTTGAAGAGTCGCGAGTAGCGACGGTATTCGTCGAAGTCCGTGGGCAGCAGGATGGCCTGCGGCGCCAGCGCGGCGGCCTTCATGAGACCCATGCCGGAATGGACGCCAAAGGCCCGGGCCTCATAGGTCGCCGTCGTGACCACACCCCGCCCCGCGTACTCGACCAGCCGAGCGTAACGGCGGGTGCCGTCGGCCAGCAGCTCGGGCTGATGCCGGCGGCCGCCGCCGATCACCACCGGCTGACCGCGCAGGTCCGGGTAGCGCAGCAGCTCCACGGACGCATAGAAGGCGTCCATGTCGAGGTGGGCGATGTAGCGGGGCATGGGTGGGGGCGTCGTGCCGACAAGGCAGTATGCCCCGGCCTTATATCTGTGGATGCGGCCCCGCTCCCACCGGCCGAGGGCCGGGCGTCATGTGTTTGCCCCCGGGGCTTGCGCCCCACGCGCCACGGGGGTTGCGCCCCACGCCCGAGATGCCTGCGGCCGGCAGCGTATCCCAGCGGGCTGCGCACACCATGAAGGCGCAGCACCAGTACACATAGCATATAGGCCTCTTCGGTGCGCAGGCTGTAGTGCAGGGCGCGGATGCGCTCCCGCAGTTGATCGAGCAGCCGCGTCGATTTCAAAGACGGCAGTGCCTCACCGCGCCGTGGCGGCCTGCCCGCGGCCGGATGGGGGTCATGCATCTTGTTCTCTCCCTTGGGGCCCCCTTTCGGGGGGGATTGCCCACGCCCGCGCGCACATGCAAAGTGCGTGGTACGAACGTTGCGCCAATTTGCATGAAATTTAGTACTGTACAAACATCCAGTCAATGCCTGGAAACGCAGGCTGGGCGCGGCTTTGCGCCCGATCGAGCCGCCGGTGTTAGGGAGCAGTTTTGCTCCCTATAACACGTTGGGCGTCATAACGCGCACAGTGCTGAGAGGCTTGCAACTGTCCCGCG
Organism: Burkholderiaceae bacterium; assembly: GCA_035559275.1. Lineage (GTDB taxonomy): Bacteria > Pseudomonadota > Gammaproteobacteria > Burkholderiales > Burkholderiaceae_C > Caldimonas. The sequence goes on along the minus strand of DATMBN010000011.1, from coordinate 39,936 downwards.
CCTGGGCAAAAACTCACTACATCAAGATAATCCGATCTGCCACCCCATTAGCAATGGACGCCTCAGCCGAGAAGCTCGCGAACTTCTTTAGAAGTCCGGAAAACTTCGTCAGTGTTCCGCTGCAATGTATCTTCAAGTACATAGGAGAACCATCCGAGTATGACGACTGGGACTGGGGAAGGCTTGTCTACGAATGGAAGGACAAATGCCTTAGGGTTCGAGCGGTGACACGAGGTGGCTACGTGATAGCTGTCGAGTTCTTAGACCCAAGGGACGAGAGACGTTTTGGAACTGTCATAGAAACGGTATGGGAGCAAAGGCCGGGCGCCTAGGACTGGTTCAATCGTGCAAGCAATGACGCCCAACCCCTCCATCGAGCGGACATGCCTCGGCAAGCCGGGTCATGCCGCTCATGTCGAACGTTAGATTGCAGGCATGAGCGCACCCGATCCGTTGGTTGAGAAGGTAGAGACTCTTCAGAACATGCTGATTGCCACAGCCACTGGCGGTAGCGCAAACAATAGCGAATACGAAGAGCTGCGCCGAGAACTTGTCGCGCATCCCTTAGTTAAAGGCGGTATGCCGCGGTTCACTCATACATGCCGCAACCTCTCGCAGTTTTGGCAATTCATCAAGTACAAGTACGGCACCTACGCTGAACGGCGTGAATACATATGGGGGGAGTTCCGACCCTTACTTGACGCCCTCGAATCTCGACCAAATTCGCCGATTCAAAGCTCCGATGCCCAAATCTTGTCTCGCCTTAGCTCCGAGGCAGTGCAAACGGTATGGCGAAGGGCCTTGGAGCGCCGCGTGTCTGACCCAGAGGGTGCCATTACAGCGTCTCGCGCCTTGCTAGAGACGGTATGCAAGCACATCCTTGATGATCTAGCCGTCTCCTACGACGACTCGGCCGATCTACCAAAGCTGTATCGACTAACGTCTGAGGCGTTAAACATTGCGCCTAGCCAGCACACTGAGCAGATCTTTAAGCAGATTCTTGGTGGGTGTACCTCGGTGGTCGAGGGGCTCGCGGCGCTTAGGAATCGCCTTGGGGATGCTCATGGTGGCGGTAAGCAGCGCATAAAGCCTGCCCCGCGTCACGCGCAGCTCGCTGTCAACCTTGCTGGTTCGATGACCTCGTTCCTCGTCTCAACTTGGGAGGCGCGAAAAAATGCTGCAATCTAACAACGCAGTCGAGGGGACCTCTGCAAGCTGCGCTTGCATCCTGCCCCTCACTTCAACCGTTAGGCGCTTAGGACAGTATGCAAAAGGGACGCTTGAAGCCAGGAAAGTCGCTGGAGGAGTTGGTCGCCTCCATCGAGCGGGCTTTAGCACACAACGAAAAGGTTTCGGTGGAGTCGCCCGTCCATCTACCAGACCGGGTCACCGGAGAGCAACGGGAGCACGACGTACTGATCACGGTTTCCGGCAGTCATCACACCGTGAAAATTGCAATCGAATGCCGAGATAGGTCAAGAAAGATCACCGTCAACGGCATCGAGGGTTTCTGGAGCAAGTGCAAGGACACTGGCGTTGATCAAGGCATTGTTGTCTCGCCTAAAGGCTTTACCGAGGCTGCACTTGCGAAAGCGAAACACCACGGGATACGCTGCCTGCAGCTGACCGAGGCAAAGGCGTTCAACTGGCTCTTGGCAGCGGGAATCACATCACGAACGCGAAAGACGCTCCATACGAGCTGGAAATTCCTGCCTGATCTAAATGGCGCGCAGCCGCCCAAGGGGTTTACGATTCTGACCCCGGCAGGTGATCCCGTGCAAGGAAGCAACCTCGTGGCCGCCGCAGTGTTGGAGTTTCAGAAAATACCGGACACCGAGTTCCAACCGGGGATGGGAAAGAAACGTATCGTCTTTACGTCTCCTGGCTTGAACCTACGCGATGATGATACCGGGACCATATATAAGGTGGGACAAGCACTCGCTGACGTGCACTACGAGATCGTCGAGGAGTTCATTCCTTTCAAGCTCCATACATACGCCACAAGTCCGGATGGCGAGCAAATTACTGACGCAGCAGTTGCTGAGCTTGATCTGGGCGGCATCAAGGGCAAGATGATGATCGTGTACAAGGAGGGAGAAGGTGGGCATGTTGTCTTTGTCCCGGAAAAGAAGGCGGCGCGCGCCTAACATGGCGCTGCAGGGGAGCGTTCAACAGCGCCGCTGTTGCCCGCCCCCTGAGCGCCGTCGTTGGGCGTCTTAGCATCGTGAGCTGGTTCTCCCGACTCCTTTGCGGACGAGACGCGGAGTTCATGCACCCGACTCTCGGACGCATGGTCCTCTTCAAGACAAAGAAAGGGGCATATTGGGAAGCCGAACCCATGGTGAATGGTGAGCGCTTCGGCGTCACGTTCGAGACTGCGGAGGGGACGCTACCATCGGATGCGCAGCTGCGGTTCTATGGCCTGCTCTCGAGTTATCGCGGTGCCCATTGGTTGGGCGTTGTGGCTGCGCGCTTGCGTCAAGCTTGTGCCTTCGGTAACCCGGCAGCTAACCCCTCCATCGAGCGGACGTCTTCAAGCTGCGCTTGAAGCCGCCGCTCATGTCGAACGTTAGGCCGCATAAGCGATGACCGAGTCAATCCTACTAGCCGTGATCGAAGTGCCATTTGCAGAGCGAGTGCGCTGCGCGGCCGAAGGATGTGGGCATTCTGTCTATCGGCGTGTTCACCTTGTCCGCAGCAATGACGTTACGCAAGTCTATGGTTCCGATTGCTTTTCCCGGCTCTTTGGGTCTACCAATTTGGGAAAATCTGCGCCGAGATACACGACTGCAGGCTCAAGTAGAGCTCTCACGCCCGAGGAGCGACAACTTCTCGTAGAGAATACTGAACGTTTGATCGAGAAGTTTGAGCTTGAGCATCAAACCTCAATTGTCGAGGCACAGCGAAAGCGCGAGTTGGCCGACCAAAGTCGTAATTCGGCGAAGCTTTTACAGTCGCAGCCGCATTACCAGTTGCCTATAGCAAAACCAACAGTCTGGGTGCCACCGACGCCACCTGTAGTTCCAACTGCTGCGCAAAGGCGGGAGGCTGAAGTCGAAGCGTTTCGAGTACTAAGCGAGAGGTTCCCTGGTGTCAATCTTGACGCTCCGGGCTTCAAAGGACTGATACGAATGGAAGCAGAGAAAATTCTGCGTAGGAATGAGAGTTCGGGCTAACCTTTCGTTCAACCGGACCCAATGGGGCATGCCACCGGCTCGGCCTCCATTTCATTATGGCCCAGCCGGCGGCATACCCCATCGGCCGGTTAACTCGCACGTTAGGCGTCACCGCGCGAGAGATCGCACCGGAAATGAAGTTCATCCCATCTAAGCCAGTTGTCCTTGCGCTTAGCGCTCTAGTAGCCTTGCTCGGCTTTTGGGGCTACTGCTACGAACTCGCGTACTTCGCCAGATTGAAGCTCGTTGTGCATGAGCACCTCGGCCTGAAGCACTTCGTCGTCAGTAGCGGCGCGACCGTTATCCCAATGCTGGTAGTCATAGTTATCTTCGAGAACGTGAAGAGGTTCTTCTCGAAGGAAATTTACGTCGATCCGAGAAGCGAAGTGTCTGAACACCTGAAGGCTGAAAACTTCGAGAAGTTCATTGTTGTTGCTCGGGTGGGCGCGGGGATTGCTGTCGGGTATCTGGCGTTAGTGTTAGCTCTGCCTGCGATTGGCGTCAACGTCGCAATCTGGCCGATGTATTTGTACATGGTGTTTGTTGTCATGCAGACGTTCTTCGGTGCAGTGCTGACGAGCCCTGTTCATTCCTATTTCCCAATCGCTCTTGCGTTTGTGATTTCGACAGCTGCTTGTTTCGCCGGAGGAGGGTACGGCTACGCAAACAGCGCGAACTCAGCATCCAAAGATGTCATGCGAGACGATCTAGTGGTCAAGATCACTAGGTCATCAAATGGGGAGTTCAACGTGGATCCGAAGGAGCTCAAACTTCCACTCCCGCCGTCATTCAAGTTCATTGAGTCTCTAGGGTGGGAGAAGTGACGCCTAACCCTTCCATCGAAGGGATGCCCAACCGGCTGCGCCGGTCGGACACCCCTCATGTCAAACGTTAGGGCTCATAGGCACTACACCGAGCAACGCCAACATCTACAGGAGAGATCTATGGGCTTCTTCGACATGTTCCGACCGAAGACACCGGCGGATTCCCTGCAGGACGAGATGAAGCGGCTCGCTCCGATCCTCTTTCCTGGTGGACACGAGCAGATTCAGAGCGCAGGAAGATCCATCGCAGCCTTGCTCGACAATCGCATTCCACCTGAGTCGGCGGCGAAGATCTTCGCGTCAACGAAGTACCTGGCACACACAACGAAGGACAAGAGCAAGGAGCGAGTGGTTGGATACATCGTTCGTCAGGGCATGGGGCGGATAACTGAAGATGAAGCTGGATTCATCTATGACCGATTCATCGATAGCTCACCGCCGAAGCAACATGTTCCGCCAGCCGCCGTAGCTCCCGCTGAGACCGACGCGATGTACATCGACGACAGCCTTGCCGGAAAGACGTACCAACTACGGAACAGCTTTCGCACTGTTGAGGTCAGTGCGATAATCTTCACAGTCATGCTGCTGGGACTCAAGGGGCAAGGATGGCGCGGGGCCCCTCATCTCTTTACGCCGGACGGCTCTGCGATGAATCCCCTGAGGGGAGCTTACGAAATTTCTGGTCGCGACGCGCGTGAACTATCGCTCGCCCTCCAGCGCGCGGTAGCGAATAGTGACCTGGACCCAGACACCAAGGAAATGGTTTCCCCCCTGATTTCCATTGCATCCCAGGGAGCCTTCACCGTGTATGCGTAGCGTTCGGCAGCGTGGGGCGGTGATCCCTAACCCCTCGCTCGATTGGACTCGCCACGGCATGGCACCAGGCCGGCGAGCCGTCCAGGCATATCGTCCGCCTCTCGGGCCTGGCGCCATGCCGCGTCGAGCCCCTCAGCTCAAACGTTAGGTTGCATTCCAGGGCCGCAGAGGTCTGCATCCGATCAGTAAACGTTAGACGGGTCAAGCCAAAGGAGGATCCATGCTTGCATGCAGACTGCTACTGGCTATCGCGGTCGTTTCGCTTCTCGTAACCGGTTGCGGCACATTCATTGAATCGAAGGTGACCGTATTTCACGAGATGACACCGAAGCCGGGTGTGACGTACGCCTTTGTTCGGTCAAAGCAGCAGGACGGAAGTCTTGAGCATAAGGCGTACGAAGATATGGTCAGGCAGCATTTGTCGAAGAGGGGGTTTCGAGAAGTTCCTGTCGCCCAGGCAGACCTCGCCGTGTTTTTGTCGTACGAGATCGACAATGGCCGAGAGGTTATAAGCTCCTATCCCATCTTCGGGCAAACTGGGGTAGCGTCAAGCTACACCTACGGGAACGTTTACCGTTCATACGGTGGCTCCGCCTCGTACTTGGGAACTACGACCTATACTCCTACCTATGGGATCGTGGGGACCGGCACAACTTCCGGCACTGTTTTTACCAGAAAGGTGCAGCTTGACATGCTAGCCCGACCCCTTCTTGATCAGGACAAAGTGTCGAAGGTTTACGAAGGGCGAGTCGTCAGCGCAGGATCGAGCAGCCAACTCAATCTGGTTATGCCGTACTTGATCGAATCTTTGTTCCAAGACTTCCCTGGAAACAGTGGCACGACTAAAAATGTCACCCTCCCATTCCAGCGGCGATAACAATGAATTGGTCTCGATCGAGCGCCCGCGCCACCACGCTCCGGCCAGCCGCATCCACCGCATGCTCAGATTGAAGGTCGCAATTCAATCTCGGTGCTTCGACACCGTGACTGGAAGGCGGGAAGCCCCTTCGTATTCCATTCGGCTATACCGCCGACCCGGGAAAAGAAGAAACGGCAAGAGATGAAAGCCGGTCATGCGGGGCCCGCGTCGCCTGACGCGGCTGTGCACCGATGCGCGCCGTGCCGCACCCGCCGGCTGGGTCAATCCGCGAAGGAGGGTGCGGGCTGCTCGGATCCCGCGGATGCCGTGTGCGGCGCATCCTCGCGCACGTAGTAGTCGCCCAGGCCCGCCTCCTCGGCCTGGCGCCGGGCGCGGGCGGGATTGACGTGTTCCAGCTTCACGTCCTCGTCGTACGCATAGAGCACCACCGCCTCGCCATTGCCCAGGTGCAGCATCACGTCGCCGTTGACCATGGGCTCGGCCATCACGATGGTTTGGCCCTCGAGCCGCTCGCACATGAGCCGGCGGCGCAGGTTGCGCTCGCGTTGCAGCCGCAGTTCCTCCGCGTGCCGACCCGGTTCGAGTTCGGACACTGCCACCTGCAGCAGCGACTCGATCTCGTCGTTCCAATCCGCCAGCGCGTCGCGCCGGAAACCGGCGGGCGCCTGCGCGAAGGCAGGCTCCAGTTCCACCCGGCCGACGCCGGATTCCCAGTCCACCTTCAGCGTGGCGGCCGTCCTGCTCAACTGCTCCATTGATCGTGCTTTCGTGGGACTTGCTCCCGATCCCCGCAGTCTAGGCACGCACGGGCGGTTCGATCGCCCGATGAAGGCGGCGGCGCGCCAACTGTTCCACGCATCGGGCCGCCGGGCGCGCATCCTGCTTGCGCCCACGCCGGCATGGCGGTGCGCATCGGCATCTCGGGGTGGCGGTACGACGGCTGGCGCGGGGTCTACTACCCGCCCGGCCTGCCGCAGCGCGAGGAACTGGCCTACGCGTCCCGCTGCTTCGACAGCATCGAAATCAACGGCTCGTTCTACGGCCTGCTGCGGCCCGAGCACTACGAGGCCTGGCATGAGCAGACTCCCGAGGACTTCGTCTTCGCCTTGAAGGCGCCGCGCTACCTCACGCACGTCAAGCGCCTGCGCGATCTGGAGCGGCCGCTCGCGAACTTCCTCGCCTCGGGCGTGCTGAGGTTGCGAGGCAAGCTGGGGCCCGTGCTATGGCAGCTGCCTCCCAGCTTCCGTTTCGACGAGGCCCTGCTCGATGCCTTCCTCATGGGGCTGCCGCGCGATTCGGAGCAGGCGCTCGCACTGGCGCGCAAGCGCGATGCCGCGAGGATGAAGGGACGCAGCGCGATGGCCATCGACGCCATCAGACCGTGGCGCCATGCCCTGGAGGTGCGCCACGAGAGCTTTCGCGACCCGCGCTTCATCGCGCTGCTGCGCCGTCACGGCGTCGCACTCGTGGTGGCGGACACCGCCGCCCGCTGGCCACTGCTGGAGGACGTGACGGCGGATTTCGTCTATGTGCGCCTGCATGGCGACGAGGAACTGTATGCGAGCGGCTATTCCGAGGCCGCGCTGAAACGCTGGGCGCAACGGATCCAGCAGTGGCAGGAGGGGGGCCAGCCGAGTGGCGCGCGACTGGCCGACCCGGCGACAGCGCCCCGGCCGGTGCCGCGGGACGTGTACTGCTACTTCGACAACGACGCCAAGGTGCACGCGCCTTTCGATGCGGCGCGGATGCGCGAACTGCTGCGCCTGCCGGCGTTGCCGCACCGTCCCCGGCGCCCCGCGCAGAAGGCAAGGTAGAGTAGGGCAGGCACGCCAGATGCTCCAGAGTGCGAGCTTTCGACGGCCCACCTATGTACGAGACATTCCTGCAAACCGCCATGGATCCGGATCACATCGCGATGACGCTGCGGCTCGTCGCCGCGCTGGTCATCGGCGGCGCCATCGGGCTGGAGCGCAGCTACCATGGCCGCCCTGCCGGCTTCCGCACCCACGCGCTCGTGTGCCTGTCGACCGCGCTCCTGATGCTGGTCACCGTCTACGAGACCCGCTGGTTCCCGGACCTCAGCCAGGGCCGGATCACCTTGGACCCCACGCGCATGACGCAGGGCATCATGACGGGAATCGGCTTCCTCGGTGCAGGCACCATCATGAAGGAGGGCCTGTCGGTGCGGGGGCTGACCACCGCTGCGTCGATCTGGGTGACCGCCGCGATCGGCGTCTTGATCGGCATCGGCTTCTATTTCCCCGCCGTGGTCGCGACACTGCTGACGCTGGGCACGTTGTCGATGTTCCGCTGGATCGAGAACCGCATGCCCACGCAGTTCTACGCGAACTTCGTGGTGCGCTTCGCCCGCGGTTCGAGGATCGACGAGGAGGAGATGCGCAGGATGCTGACGCGCTACGGCTTCTCGATCGCAAGGCTCAACTACCGCCTGGACGCCGACGCCGGCTTCTTCGAGTACCGCATGGTCATCCGCACGTCCCAGGCGTCCAACGCCTCGGCGCTGTCGGACATGCTCAGCAGCCTCGACGTGGTCCGCGAATTCCGGGTCTCGCCGCTCGGCGACTGACGGCCCGCAGCTTCCGCTCGTCAGGGCGCGGAGCGGACACGGGTGGTGGGGCAGGGAACTCGCGTGGCCGGCCGCCATCCCAAGGGCGGGCGGCCGCACAATCCGTCGGCGGCGGGCGCCGGCACAGAAGGAGCACGAACGATGGACCAGCGATGGATGCGAGCGGCGGTGCTGGCGGCCGCGGCGTGGCTGAGCGGATGCGCCACCGGCCCGCAAGGCACGCAGGCTCCGCCGCCCGGCACCTTGCGGTATGCGGGCACCTTGCCCTGCACCGACTGCCCGGGCCTGCACACCGAGCTGTGGCTCTACCGCCAGCCGGACGGCTCCCCGGGTGGCTACCGGCTGGTGCAGCGTCCTCTCGGCGTTGCGCAGACGGGGGCGCTGGAAAGCCGTGGCCAGTGGGTGGCAGGCACCGGGGCCGCGGACGACCCCCAGGCCGTGGTGATCCAGATGGACCCGGCCGAGCCGGCGCGGCTTCGCAGCTTCCGGCAGGCGGGACCGTGGGTGCTGCGCGCGCTGGACAGCCAGCTGCGCGAGTTGCCGGCCGCCTGGCCTCGCAGCCTCGTGCGGGTGCCGGACGAGGTGCCGCCGGGCGCCCTGGTGCTGACGCTGGGAGACCGGGTGGCGCGCCATGACGTGCGTCCTGGCCAGGAGATCGTGCTCCTGCTTCCGAGCCAGCCCGCCCGCGGCTACCGGTGGCGCGTGCTGGACCTGCCAGGGGGGCTGCGGTCCTCGGGTGCGGGTGGCCATGTGCCGGACCCGGCCATGGCGCCACCGGGTGGGGGCTTCGACGTCGTCCGGCTGCAAGCGGCCGGTGCCGGGCTGATGGACCTGCGCGTGCAGTACGCGAGCGACGCTGGCCAGGTCCTGGAGACGGTCCTGTTCGAACTGCAGTCCCGCTAGGTCCCCTGCTTCAGCCCATGCACCCCGCCGACGCAAGCCGGCGGGGCAGACGAGGGGCCGGACCGCTGCGCCTGCTCCAGCTGCGCCAGGATGCCGCAGTCCTCGCCATGGTGTCCGGGGCCGCACGAAGCTCTGAGCGCTTGCAACTGCCCCTCGAGCTGCCGCAGTTCCTCGATGCGGCGCCGCACATGCCCCAAGTGCGCCTCGATCAAGGCGTCCGCGTCTGCGCAATCGGCCTGCCGGTCGTCGCGCACGCGCAGCAGGGTACGGATCTCGTCCAGGGACAGATCCAGCGCGCGGCAATGCCGGATGAAGCGCAGGCGCGCCACGTGCGATTCGTCATAGCGCCGGTAGTTGGACTGTGTGCGCGCCGGAGCGGGCACCAAGCCCGCCTTCTCGTAGTACCGCACCGTCTCGACCGGCGTATCACTGAGACGGGCGAGGTCGCCGATCTTCATGGCTTGACTCTGGAGTGGCTACAGGGTTTGCAATCACTGTACCGCTCATCACGCGACAAGGAAAGGAACCGGATGTCCGGTCATTGCCACGATTGCCACCTTGGCGCCGCCGAGGCGCGCGACCCCCGCTGGAGGCGCATCCTGTGGATCGCGCTCGTCGTCAACGCCGCGATGTTCTTCATCGAGGTCGCCGCGGGCCTGTCCGCCGAGTCCGCCTCGCTGCTGGCCGACGCCGTCGACTTCGCCGGCGACGCGCTCAACTACGCCGCCTCGCTGCTGGTGCTGGGGATGGCGGCCGTGTGGAGCACGCGGCTGGCCGCCCTCAAGGGCGCGGTGATGCTGGGCTACGGCCTGGTGGTGCTCGCGCGGGCCGCCTGGCTCGCCTGGGCCGGTTCGTCTCCCGAGGCGTTCACGATGGGCGGCATCGGGCTGCTGGCTTTCGCGGCCAACCTGGCAGTAGCGCTGCTGCTGTACCGCTATCGCGGAGGCAGCGCGAACGCGCAATCGGTGTGGCTGTGCTCGCGCAACGACGCGCTGGGCAACCTCGCGATCGTGTTGGCCGCGCTCGGCGTGTTCGGCACTGGCACCGCCTGGCCGGACCTGATCGTCGCGGCCTTCATGGCGGTGCTCGGGATCAGCGGCGGCTGGCAGGTGCTGCGCCGCGTGCGGGAGGAACGGGCCGCGGCTGCTGCCCATGCGCACGGTTGAGCACTGCCGCGTCCCCCTCGGGGTCGGCCGCAGGCGAGGATCTGCCGCCATGGTCCGGCGAGGGCTGCCGGGGGGGGCGGCCGGCTTGTGGGAGGTCCTGGGCGTTCACCCGCCAAGCCGCGCGCGGTGCCGTGCGATTTGCGCGCGCACTTGCGCCGGCGCGGTGCCGCCCTGGATGTTGCGCGCCTCCAGGGAGCCGCGCAGCGACAGCACCTGGTAGACGTCCTCGCCGATCGCGCCCGAGTAGCCCTGCAGTGTGGCCAGCGGCAATTCGGACAGGTCCACCCCACGGGCGATCGCGTCCTTGACCGCGTGGGCGACCACCTCGTGCGCGTCGCGGAAGGGCAGGCCCTTCTTGACCAGGTAGTCCGCCAGGTCGGTCGCGGTCGCATAGCCCTTGAGAGCGGCGCGCTCCATCGCCTCGGGCTTCACGGTGATACCGCCCACCATCTCGGCGAAGATGCGCAGCGTGTCCTTGAGCGTGTCGACCGTGTCGAAGAGCGGTTCCTTGTCTTCCTGGTTGTCCTTGTTGTAGGCGAGCGGCTGGCCCTTCATCAGCGTGATCAGCCCCACCAGATGGCCCACCACCCGGCCGGTCTTGCCGCGCGCGAGCTCGGGCACGTCCGGGTTCTTCTTCTGCGGCATGATGGACGAGCCGGTGCAGAAGCGGTCGGCGATGTCGATGAAGCCGAAGCTCTGGCTCATCCAGAGTATGAGCTCCTCCGACAGGCGCGAGACGTGCACCATCGCGAGCGAGGCGGCCGCGGTGAACTCGATCGCGAAGTCGCGGTCGCTCACCGCGTCCAGCGAGTTCTGGCAAACGCCTTCCATGCCCAGCGTGCGCGCGACGCGCTCGCGGTCCAGCGGATAGCTGGTGCCCGCCAGCGCGGCGGCCCCCAGCGGTAGGCGGTTCACGCGCTTCCTCACATCGCGCATGCGCTCGGCGTCGCGGGCGAACATCTCGACGTAGGCCAGCATGTGGTGGCCGAAGCTCACCGGTTGCGCCACCTGCAGGTGCGTGAAGCCCGGCAGGATCACCTCGGCATGGCGCTCGGCCAGGTCCAGCAGCGCCTTCTGCAGATCAGCGAGCAGGCCCTCGATGAGGTCGATCTCCTCGCGCAGCCACAGCCGCACGTCGGTGGCGACCTGGTCGTTGCGCGAGCGGCCGGTGTGCAGGCGCTTGCCGGCGTCGCCCACCAACTGAGTGAGGCGCGCCTCGATGTTCAGGTGCACGTCCTCCAGGTCCAGTTTCCACTCGAAGCGGCCGGACTCGATCTCCTCCCGGATCTGAGCCATGCCACGCTGGATGGCAGCCCAGTCGTCTTGGGAGATCACGCCCTGGGCCGCGAGCATCTCGGCGTGGGCCAGGGAGCCCTGGATGTCCGCCTTCCACAGCCGCTTGTCGAAGAAGACGCTGGCGGTGTAGCGCTTGACCAGCTCGCTCATCGGCTCGGAGAAGAGGGCGGACCAGGCTTCGGATTTCTTGTCGAGTTGGTTGGCGGACATGATGGGCGCGTGTAAGGGGGCGACGGGCGTGCAGTGCGTCGCTTGCTGCCGGCAGCCCCCGTCTTGGAGAATCGGCGAGGCGCCGGACGGCGCCCCAAGCCGTGGATTCTAGGAGACTCGTTCTTGCGCCCGCCCTCGCCGACCCGCCCGTCGAGCCTGCCGCCGCCGAGCCAGTTCGGCTCGACGACGACCATCTTCGACCACGTGGGAGGAGGAAGCGGCTCGCGCCCGGCCTCGCCCGCCATCGAAACCTGCCAGATCGGCGTGGTGCTGCGGGCGGTGCTCTTCGTGCACGGTGTGCTGGCGATCGGCCTGTCCTGGGTGGCCCTCGACGTGCAGGACTGGTTGCTGCGCTTCGCCTCCGCCACCGCGGTCGCGTTGCCGGCCACGCTCGCCTGGCTCGTCGTGCTGTGCGCGCTCAGGCGGCCGCTCGGCCGACTGTCGGATGCGGGGCAATGGGTGGTCGTGGTGGGCCTGGGCGCGCTGGCTGCGCTCTATGGCGTGTGGCAGGTGGGCCTGACGGGGCTGGGGCTCGCCCCGCAGGGTCTGGGGCCCGCGCCGATGCTCGCCGGAGGGGCGCTGGCCGCCGCGCTCTTCTATGCCTTGCGGCTGCGCGCCCGCAGTCAGTTGCCCGCCGTCACCGCGGCCAGGCTGGCGGAGTTGCAGTCGCGCATCCGCCCGCATTTCCTCTTCAACACGCTCAACACGGCGATCGCGCTGGTGCGCATCGACCCCGGCCGCGCCGAGGCGGTCCTCGAGGACCTGTCCGAACTCTTCCGCGTGGCCCTGATCGAGTCCGGTTCATCGGTGACGCTGGCCGAGGAGATCGAACTGGCCCAGCGGTACCTGGCCATCGAGCAGATCCGATTCGGCGAGCGCCTGCGCGTGAGCTGGGAGGTCGACGCCCAGGCCGGCGAGGCCAGGGTGCCGCCGCTGCTGCTGCAGCCACTCGTGGAGAATGCGGTGCGCCATGGCGTCGAGCCAGCACCGGAAGGCGGCTGGATCCGCGTGCGCACGGGGGTGCGCCGCGGGCAGGCGCTGATCTCGGTCAGCAATTCCCTGCCGCCCGCTGGGCATCCTTCCACCGGCGGGCACGGCATGGCGCTGCGCAACGTGAAGGAACGGCTGCGATTGATGCATGATGTGGCTGCCCAGTTTTCCGCGGGGCCAGAGCGCGACACGTGGCGGGTGCACGTGGTCGTGCCGCTGAAGTCGTGATGAGAAAAGAACGCGTCGGAGGGTCGAGATGACGCTGAGGGTCCTGATCGTGGACGACGAGGAACTCGCGCGCCTGCGCCTGCGCGGCCTGGTGCAGGAGTGCGAGGAGCCGGCCGCCCAGGTGGTGGGCGAGGCCGCCAACGCCGTGCAGGCGCTGAGCTGGCTGGCGCAGGACCGCTGCGACCTGCTGCTGCTGGACGTGCAGATGCCGGGAGCGGATGGCCTGCAACTGGCCACCGAACTGCGCCGCCAACCGCAGCCGCCGGCGGTCGTGTTCGTGACCGCGCACCCGGAGCATGCCGTCACCGCCTTCGACCTGGAGGCCGTCGACTACCTGACCAAGCCCGTGCGGCGCGAGCGCCTGCAAGCGGCGTTGCAGCGCGCCGCCGAACGGCTCAAGGCCCGTGGGGCTCCGGCGTCGCAGGAGCCGGTGCTCGTGGTCAACGATCGCGGTCGCGTCACGCGCGTGCCGGTGTCGGAGGTGCTCTACCTCAAGGCCGAGCTCAAGTACGTGACGCTGCGCACCGCGCGTCACACCTATGTGCTCGACGAGTCGCTGGCCGAGCTGGAAACCCGGCTGGGCGAGCGCTTCCTGCGGGTGCACCGCAACGCGCTGGTGGCGCGGCGCGCCGTGCGTGCGCTCGAACGGCGCACAGTCCCCGGCGACGAGGAGGCCGGCAAGGAAGGCTGGGCCGTGCGCATCGAGGGCATCGAGGAGTGGCTCGCGGTGTCGCGGCGGCAGGTGGCCGCCGTGCGGGAGGCCTTGACGGCCGAAGGTGTCTGAGCGGCGGAAGGCCTTGCAGCGGTGCCGCAGGGACGCCCTCCATGCGCCCGGAGTCTTTCATCAAAGCGTCACCTCCCTGACGCTGCAGGGTCATGCTTGCCCGGCACGATGAGGGTCCATGCGATGGCAACCGCCCACCCTCGACGCCGACTACTTCCAGCCTCCAGGGGGCGCCGGCCAGGCCGCAGGCCCGCAGGGTGAAGAGGCCGACTCGGCAATTCGCCTGGCTGTGCGCACGGTGTTCATCTCGGACGTGCACCTCGGCACGCCGGGGTGCCAGGCCGAGGCGCTGCTGCACTTCCTGCGCAGCGTGCAGTGCGAGCGGCTGTACCTCGTGGGCGACATCGTCGACGGCTGGCAATTGCGCCGCAGCTGGTACTGGCCGCAGGCACACAACGACGTGGTGCAGAAGCTCTTGCGCAAGGCGCGCAAGGGCACGCGCGTGATCTTCGTTCCTGGCAATCATGACGAATTCGCGCGGCGCTATGTGGACCACACCTTCGGCGGCATCGAGGTGGCCGAGGACTGCGTGCACGAGACCGCCGACGGACGCCGCCTGTGGGTCACCCATGGCGACCTCTTCGACGGCGTCATCCAGTGCGCCAGGTGGCTCGCCTACGTGGGCGACACGCTCTACGAGTTCACGCTCAAGCTCAACCGTTACCTCAACTCGCTGCGCGCACGGCTGGGCCTGCCGTACTGGTCGCTCTCGCGCTATCTGAAGTTCAAGGTCAAGCGCGCCGTCAGCTACGTGAGCGATTTCGAGGCGGCCGTGGCGCGCGAGGCCCGGCGCCGGGGAGTGGACGGCGTGGTGTGCGGCCACATCCACCATGCCGAGTTGCGCGAGATCGACGGGATCCTCTACGCCAACGACGGGGACTGGGTCGAAAGCCTGACCGCCCTGGTGGAGCATCACGACGGGCGATTGGAGATCGTCGATTGGACCGAGCGTCGTCACGGCTCGACGGCCGGACAACTCCGGTCACCAGCTGTCGTCGAACTGTCATAACCCGGTCATATACTGGACTTCCATGACTGCTGAGGTGCATGCGCAAGGCGCAGGGCTGGTGCTGCTGAATCGCGAACGGGCGATCCTGGAGTTCAACCATCGGGTGCTCGCGCAGGCGCGGCGCGAGGACGTTCCCTTGCTGGAGCGCCTGCGCTACATCTGCATCGTCTCGTCCAACCTGGACGAATTCTTCGAGGTGCGGTTCGGGGACTACATCGAGGCCTCGCGGCTGCCCGGCGCCACCGTCTCCGCGCGCGACCTGGCGGAGGTTGCCGCCGCGGCCCATGACCTGATCGACCAGCAGTACGAGGTCTTCAACGACGAGGTGATGCCGGCCCTGCAGCGCGAGGGCATCGTGATCCTCAACCATGCCGAGCGCAACGGCGAGCAGCGTCGCTGGGTGGATCAATTCTTCCAGCGCCAGGTCAGACCCCTGCTCGTGCCCGTGGGCCTGGACCCGGCCCATCCCTTTCCGCAGGTTGCCAACAAGTCGCTCAACTTCATCGTCAAGTTGGGCGGCAAGGACGCCTTCGGACGCGAGAACTCGATCTCCATCGTCAAGGTGCCGCGCGTGCTGCCGCGGGTGATCCGGCTGCCGGAGGCGCTCGCGCCTGGCCAGCAGGCCTTCGTGCTGCTGTCCAGCGTGATCCGGGCACACCTGGAGGAGCTCTTCCCCGGCCGCACGGTCGAGGCGTTCTCTCAGTTCCGGGTCACGCGCGATTCGGACCTGGCAGTCGACGAGCAGGACGTGACCAACCTGCGTCAGGCGTTGCGCACATCGCTGAGCACGCGGCACTTCGGCCAGGCGATCCGGCTGGAGGTGGTCAACAGCTGCCCGGAGGAGCTGTCCTCCTTCCTGCTCGCGCAGTTCGGCCTGCCGGCCGAGGCGCTGTATCGGGTCAACGGACCGGTGAACCTGGTGCGGCTGAACCAGCTGATCGACCAGGCCGACGCCCCGCATCTGCGCTTCCCGCCGTACGAGCCGGCCTGGCCGGCGCAGCTGCCCCGCACCGTGAGTCTGTTCCAGCGCATGCGCGAAGGCGACGTGTTGCTGCACCATCCGTACGAATCCTTCGAGCCCGTCGTGCAGCTGCTGCGCGAGGCCGTCCACGACCCGGACGTGCTGGCGATCAAGCAGACCATCTACCGCACCGGTGCTCAGTCGGTGCTGATGGATCTGCTGCTGGAGGCGGCCCGGCGCGGCAAGGAAGTGATGGCGGTGGTCGAGCTCAAGGCGCGTTTCGACGAAGAGGCGAACATCAACTGGGCCGAGCAGCTGGAGGCGGTCGGCGCGCAGGTGGTCTACGGCATCGTGGGTTTGAAGACACACGCCAAGATGCTGCTCGTGACCCGGCGCGAAGGCGGACGGCTGCGTCGGTATGCCCATCTTTCCACCGGCAACTACAACCCCAAGACCGCCCGGCTCTACACGGACATCGGCTACCTCACCGCGGACCCAGAACTGACCGCCGACGCCGACACCGTGTTCCAGCAACTGGCCAGCCTGACCAAGGTGCGACCTCCCAAGCACCTGCTGCTCGCGCCGTTCACGCTGCACAAGCAGATGCTGCGGCACATCGAGCAGGTGGCCGAGGCGGCGGCCGCCGGACGCGCGGCGCGCATCGTCGTGAAGATCAACGCGCTCACGGACGTGCCGCTGATCGAGGCCCTCGTCCGCGCCTCCAAGGCAGGGGCGCAGATCGACCTCATCGTGCGCGGCGCGTGCATGCTGCCGCCCGGCGTGCCCGGCTGGACCGATCGCATCCGCGTGCGCTCCATCGTGGGGCGCTTTCTGGAACACACCCGCGTCCTCTACTTCCGATGGGGCGAGACAGAGGACGACGAGGTGCTGTATCTTTCCAGTGCAGACTGGATGAGCCGCAACATGTTCCGCCGCATCGAGCTGGCGTGGCCCGTGCGCGACGGGGCACTGCGCCAACGCCTGATCGACGAGTGCCTCGTGCCTTGCCTGCACGACGCCAAGGATGCCTGGATCGAACGGGCCGACGGGCGCTACGAGCGCGTCGCGGACGA
This sequence comes from Burkholderiaceae bacterium, assembly GCA_035559275.1. Taxonomy (GTDB): domain Bacteria; phylum Pseudomonadota; class Gammaproteobacteria; order Burkholderiales; family Burkholderiaceae_C; genus Caldimonas. The sequence goes on along the minus strand of DATMBN010000011.1, from coordinate 23,033 downwards.
CGGCCCGAGCGCCCAGCAGGCCCTGATGGTGCGCTACGGCGGCCTCTGAGCCCGGGACCGGAACGACCAAGGGGGGCCGGCATGGATCTGATCTTGTGGCGGCATGCGGAGGCGCACCTCCTGCGAGCCGAACCGGACGCCGAGGCGGATACCTACGAACTCGACCTGGAGCGCGCGCTGACCCCCAAGGGTGAACGCCAGGCGCAGCGGATGGCCGAGTGGCTGAATCGTCGCCTGGCCGCTTCCACCCGTGTGCTGGTCAGCCCTGCGTTGCGCACCCGCCAGACGGCCGAGGCCCTCGGCCGTTCCTACAAGGTGGTGGAGGCGCTTGCTCCGGGGGCCGGGGTCGAAGCCGTGCTTCAGGCTGCTCGCTGGCCGTCATCCGCCGAGCCCGTGCTCGTCGTCGGACATCAGCCCACGCTTGGCCTGGTGGCAGCCCGCCTGCTCGCGGAACTCGAAACCCCCTGGTCGGTCAAGAAGGCGAGCGTGTGGTGGTTGCGGCACCGCCTGCGTGACGGCCAAGCGCAGGTGACCTTGCAGGCAGTGCAGTCTCCCGACCTGCTGTAGCGTCCGGCGGTTGCCAGTCCCGCGCGGACCGGCGGATGCGGGCGCCGCGAGGCCGCGTGGTCGCAACCCCACTGTTCCTGCTGCAGTGCAGCAACCGGGGGGAGGGGGCCGGGCACGCAATTTGATCTCTTCGCCGGATCGGTGCGTGCGTAAGCGCCCGCCTCATGCCTGGAACGACGGATCGAAAGGACCTGCCGATGGACAGTGCCCCGATGGCCGAGTACCGACTGCTTTCCCGCCGCACGGCGGTGCCCACCGCCGCGGGACGGGAGGCGCTTCAATGAGCGCGGTCATCGAGGGCAGCACCGCCTCGCCGGACAAGTCGGCCGCCCCGGCCGGGCCACACGAGTCGCTGCGCTGGGGCGAGGCGGTGGCCATCATCGTCGGCATCGTCGTCGGCGCCGGGATTTTCAAGGCGCCCTCGCTGGTGGCCGGCATGGCGGGCGATACCGCGTGGATGTTCGCCGCCTGGGTGCTGGGCGGCTTGCTCTCCCTGGTCGGCGCCTTGTGCTACGCGGAACTGGCCACCGCTCATCCCCACCCCGGCGGCGACTACCACTACCTGCGACGCGCCTACGGGCCGTCGGTGTCGCTCCTGTTCGGCTGGGCGCGGCTGGCGGTGATCACCACCGGGTCGATCGCGCTGCTGGCCTTCGTGTTCGGGGACTACATGCAGGCGGCCGTTCCCTTGCCGGTGGCTCCCGCGCTGGGATCGGCCTGCTACGCGGCGTTGGCCGTGGTCGTGCTCAGTTGGGTGAACCTGGCCGGTCTGCAGGCGGGCAGCAGAACGCAGGTCGCCCTGACCATCGCGGAGATCGCAGGCCTGCTGCTCGTCGTCGTCGCGGCGCTGACCGCGCCCTCGGCCGGCGCGGCGCCGGCCGCCGCCCCCGCCGCCTCGTCGGCTCCAGGTGCATCGATGTTCGGGCTGGCGATGGTTTTCGTGCTGCTCACGTATGGCGGCTGGAACGAGGCGGCCTATATCAGCGCCGAGCTGAAGGACCGCCGGCGCACGATGGCGCGTGCCCTCGTCGTCTCGCTGGCCCTGATCACACTGCTGTACGTGCTCGTGAACTGGGCCTACTGGAAGGGGCTGGGCCTCGAGGGGATGGCCAAGTCGGACGCGATCGCGGCCGAGTTGCTGGGGCGGGCCTTCGGGCCGGCCGGCGAGCGTGTGATCTCCGCCATCATCTGTGTTGCCGCCCTCACCTCGATGAACGCGACCATGATGGTGGGCGCGCGCACGGCCTACGCCCTGGGGGCCGACTGGCCGGCACTGCGGTGGCTCGGGCGGTGGGATGCGGCGCGCAACACGCCCGCCACGGCCCTGAGGGTGCAGGGCGTGGCGGCTGTGCTGCTGGTGGCGGTGGGGGCGTGGCTGGGCAGCGGCTTCAAGGCCATGGTGGAGTTCACCGCACCCGTGTTCTGGCTGTTCTTCCTGCTCAGTGGCATCGCCTTGTTCGTCTTGCGCGCCAAGGAGCCGCAGACCGAGAGGCCCTTCAGGGTGCCCCTCTACCCGGTGCTGCCCGTCGTCTTCTGCGCGATGTGCGCGTACATGCTGTGGTCCAGCCTGTCCTACGTCTACAGCCAGGAGCTGGGCGGGCTGAACGCTGCCTGGATCAGTGTGGCCGTCCTTGCCGTGGGCGGCGTGCTGGTGCTCGCCGTGCGAGGACGCACGGCGAGAGCTTGATTCCCCTTGCTGAAAAGGTGCCTGTCCATGAAACACGCTGCTTCCCCGGTTCGCCGCCAGGACCGCCGCCTGGTGCTCTCGCTGCTCGTCGGCATGGCCTTCGGTGCCGCACAGGCTCAGGAGGGCGGCGCCGTCGCCCTCGACGTGCCTTACGTGCCCACACCCCAGCCTGTCGTCGACAAGATGCTCGAGATGGCCCAGGTGACGTCCAAGGACGTGCTCTACGACCTGGGCTGCGGCGACGGGCGGCTCGTCGTCACCGCGGCGAAGAAGTACGGCGCGCGCGGCGTGGGCATCGACCTGGACCCGCAGCGCATCGCGGAGGCCAAGTCCAACGCCAAGTCCGCGGGGGTGTCGCGGCAGGTGGACTTCCGCGTCGGGGACCTGTTCAAGTCCGACGTCTCGGAGGCGACCGTGGTCACGCTCTACCTGCTGCCCGAGGTGAACCGGCGCCTGCGGCCGCAGTTGTGGAAGCAACTGCCGGTGGGCGCGCGCGTCGTCTCGCACGACTTCGACATGGGACCCGAATGGCCGCCGGAGCGCACCGAGCGCGTGGGGCACAAGACCATCTACTACTGGACCATCACCGAGGCGCAGAAGAAGGCCGTCCAGTGAAGCAACGGGGCGCGGCGGAAGGGCCCGGGACCGTCATCGGATCTTCAGGGCTTCCCAAGTCGCAGGCGCAGCGCGCCCGTCCGGTCCCAGGCTTCGCGCTCTTCGTCGAGCAGATAGAGGGTGCGCGGATGGTTCTCGGCCCAGTTGGGGTCCAGTTCCAACCGCGCGGTGGCGCCTTCACGCACCAGGTCGATGGCCCGCAGGTCGGGCGTGCGGCGCGCGTGGCACAGCAGCACGGCCAGGCGCAGGGCCAGCACCTGCCAGGCAAAGGCTTCCTCCTGCAGTGATTCCTCGATCTTGCGCAGGCCGCCGCGCTGTCCCAGCACCAGGGCGGCCAGCCGCCGCTGCTGCGACTGGGAGAAGCCGGCAGCGTCCACGTGGGCGAGCAGGTAGGCACTGTGCCGATGGTGATCGTGGTGCGACACGCTCATGCCCAGCTCGTGCAGCTGCGCGGCCCACTCCAGTTCGCGCCGCGACTCGCCCCGCGGATGCGGTTCCAGGCGGTCGTACAACGCCAGCGCCACCTCCCGCACCCGCTCGGCCTGGGCCACGTCCACATGGAAGCGCTCCTGCAACTGCCGCACCGAGTCGTCGCGCATGTCATGACCGTGGGCGCGCCCACCTACCCGCGCGGCGGCATGGAGCCGCTCGTCGAGGTCGAAGATCACGCCCTGGCGCAGCGCGCCCCGCGCGGGGGTGAGCGCCTCAATGCCGAACTGGGCGGCCAGGGTGTAGAGGATGGACAGGCCTCCTCCCAGCACGGCGCGGCGATCCTCCTTGAGGCCGGCCATCTCCAGCGCCTCGATGCGGCCGGCGCGCAGGCACTGCGCGATGCACCAGCGCAAGCCCTCAGGCGTGATGGTCCCGTCCGTGACGCCGTTGGCCGCCAGGACCTGCGAGACCGCACCCACCGTGCCCGAGGAGCCCAGGGCCTGCCGCCAGTGCTGCGGTGCGAACGTTTCCAGCGCCTCCTCCAGCTCCGCACCGGCCGCGACCTGGGCCGCGCGGAACGCCTCCGGGGTGAACCGCCCGTCGGCGAAGTAGCGCACCGACAGCCCGACGCTGCCGACCTGGAACGACTCCGCCACCACCGGCGTGCGGCCTTCCCCCAGGATCATCTCGGTGGAGCGGCCCCCGATGTCGATGACGAGGCAGCGACCCTGGGCGGGGGGCATCAGGCGCGCCACGCCGGCGTAGATCAGGCGGGCTTCCTCGCGCCCCGAAATCACCTCGATCGGATGGCCCAGCACGGCCTGGGCGCGTGAGAGGAAGGCGTCACGATTGCGCGCCTCCCGCAGCGTCTGCGTCGCCACCGCGCGCACGTGCGTCGCCGCGAAGTCTCTCAGTCGTTCGGAAAACCGGGCCAGGCACGCCAGGCCCCGTTGGGTCGCCTCCTCTGTGAGCATGCCCTGCGCATCCAGGCCGCCCCCCAGCCGCACCGTCTCCTTCAGGTAGTCGAGCCGCTTGTACCGGCCTCGTTGGACCTGGGCGATCTCCAGGCGAAAGCTGTTGGACCCGAGGTCGATGGCGGCGAGCAGCGGCGCGGTCTCGCGGCGGGGCAGGGCGCGGTCGTTTCCAGTCATGGGGCGATTCTCCCTGCAAATCGTCGAGAGGCCGTGACCAAGGGTCGCACTCCGGTGCGCTCTCGTGTAGGCTGTGGGCCGCCGCACGCCGACGCGGCAGACCAAGGGTGGCCGGGGGGAACTGCGCGCAGGACCGGCCCACCTGTTCGCAGATGCGCGCCACGATTGCGGAGAGCACGAGATGCACAAGGATGCCTTGGACGATCTGGAGAGTCTGTTGCCCGGCCGTGACTACTCGCGCAGGGGCTTCGTCAAGACCGCGCTGGGCAGCGGCTTCGCCGCGGCGGTGCTGCCCGTGGCCGCGCAGACCATCAAGACCGATGCCGACGGGCTGGACGTCGGCGAGGTCACGGTCATGGTGGGCGACTTCAAGATGCCCGCCTATCGCGCCAAGCCCGCAGGCAAGAACGGCCTGCCGGTGATCCTCGTGATCTCGGAAATCTTCGGCGTGCACGAGCACATCGCCGACATCACCCGGCGCTTCGCGAAGCTGGGCTACCTCGCGATCGCTCCCGAGCTGTTCGTGCGCCAGGGCGATCCGCAGTCCTACGGCGAGATCGCCAAGCTGCAGGCGGAGGTCATCTCCAAGGTGCCCGACGCCCAGGTCATGGGCGACCTCGATGCCACGGTGGCGTGGGCACGTGCCCATGGAGGCGACACGAGCCGGCTGGGCATCACGGGGTTCTGCTGGGGCGGCCGTATCACGTGGCTGTATGCCGCGCACGGGCCGGTCAAGGCGGGCGTGGCGTGGTACGGGCGGCTCGTGGGCAACCAGACGGAGCTGACGCCGCGCCATCCCGTGGACATCGCAGGCCAGCTCAAGGCCCCGGTGCTCGGCCTGTACGGCGGGCAGGACACCGGCATACCGCTTGACACGGTTGATAAGATGAAGACCGCCCTGGCCCAGGGCAGCGAGGCGGCGCGCCGGTCCCAGTTCCACATCTACCCCGACGCTCCGCATGCCTTCCACGCAGACTACCGGCCCAGCTACCGCAAGGAAGCCGCCGAGGATGGGTGGAAGCGCTGCCTGGCCTGGTTCAAGGAGCACGGCGTGGCGTGACACGCCGGCTCGGCGACTCGAGGGCCGCGCCTGCTGCGCGGCCTTTTTGTTGACTCCAGATGACCCTGCTCTACATCGTTCTTGCGACCCTGCTCGGTGGCACCCTGTCGGTGCTGATCGCGGCCAGCCTGACGCTTACCGTGCTGAGCAAGCTGGTGCGCCACCTGGTGAGCCTGTCGGCCGGGGTGCTGCTCGGCACGGCCTTGCTCCATGTCCTGCCCGAGGCGTTCGAGAGTTCGGCAGGGGCGCACGAACTCTTCCTCACGCTGCTGGGCGGGCTGCTGTTCTTCTTCCTGCTGGAGAAGGCGGAGCTGTACCGCCACGGGCACCATCACGAGGACGACGGGCACCATCACCACCATGGCTTTGACCACGAGCAGGCGGGGCGGGGCGGCTGGTCCGTGCTGGTGGGCGACAGCATTCACAACTTCTGTGACGGCCTCATCATCGCGGCGGCCTTCCTGGCCGACACCCGCCTGGGCGTCGTCACGGCACTGGCGGTCATCGCCCACGAGATCCCGCAGGAGGTGGGCGACTACATCGTGCTCCTCAATGCCGGCTTCTCACGCGCGCGGGCGCTGCTCTACAACGCGCTGTCCGGCCTTGCGGCCGTCGCCGGCGGCGTGCTGGGCTACTTCGTCGTCGGCGACTACGAGGAGTTCTTTCCTTACCTGCTGGTGATCGCCTCGTCGAGTTTCATCTACGTGGCGGTGGCCGACCTCATCCCGCAGTTGCAGCGCCGGCTGTCGCTCAAGGAAACCTTTGCCCAGCTCTTCTGGCTCGGCATCGGACTTGCGATCATCACGGGCGTGGTGGGCCACTCGCACGCCCATTGAATCGACTGTTCCAACCGGGCGCCTCGGCTCGCGGCGCGCACCCCCCGTCGGCCCGGCGGCAGGTTCGCCCGGCCGCGGGCAGGTGGGCCGGCGCGCCGTTCAGCGGACGACCAGCACGGACACCGGGCTGTGCGTCAGCACGCGATTGGTCTCGCTGCCCAGAAGCAAGGCCTGCACGCCGCGGCGTCCGTGCGAGGCCATGACGATCAGGTCGCACTGCTGCGACTTCGCATGGTCGACGATGGCCTCCCACACGCTCACCGATTCCACCGTGTGCGCGACACAAGGCACCCCCGCTTCCGTGCACGCGTCCTTCACCGCCGCTACGTTGCGTGCGGCCACGCGCTCCTGCGCGTCCAGGAACTCCTGTGGCAGCGTCGGCTGGATCTCGGAGATCGCGCTGTAGGGGTAAGGATCCTTCACGCTGATGGTGTAGATCTGAGCGCCTGTCAGCTTCGCAAGGGAGATCGCGGTCTGCACCGCGCGTTGGGTGATGTCGGAGCCGTCCGTGGGGACCAGGATGCGCTTGTACATGCGGAACCTCCTCGAGTGTGGGTGCTGCCTGGGTGTCCTGCAGCCATCGTGCACCGTGGCGGCGGGTTCATCTTGATCCAGGTCAGGCCGCACGCGCAAGCGCATCTCCCCGCGGTCCGCCGGGTGAGCGCGGCCGGGGGAGGGGGCGTCCGATCAGCCTTTTTCGACCGGACGGGTCGGGTCGGCGCACCACTCGCTCCACGACCCGGGATACAGGCGCGAACCCCGTAGACCGGCGATTTCCATCGCCAGCACGTTGTGGCACGCGGTCACGCCCGAGCCGCACTGGTGGACCACTTCCGACGCAGTCCTGCCCGCGAGCAACCGCTCGAAGTCGGCGCGCAGCACGTCCGCAGGGCGGAACCGGCCGCTCGGTTCGAGGTTGTCCTTGAAGAACCGGTTGAGCGCCCCAGGGATGTGTCCGGCCACCGGGTCCAGGGGCTCGACATCGCCGCGGTAGCGCTCGGGCGCCCGCGCGTCGACCACCCGCACCTGGGCCAGCGAGCGCTCGAGTTCGTCGACCGGGAGGGAGGGCAGACGCGGGGCTCCGAGCGGGTAGGCGGGTGCATCCGCGTGCATGGCAGGCAGTTCCCGGGTCAGCGTCCCTCCTGCCTCCAGCCAGGCAGCGACGCCACCGTCCAGGACGGCCACGTGCTCGTGACCGATCCACTTGAGCATCCACCACGCGCGTGCACAGAAGCTTGCGCCCTGGCGGTCATAGACCACGACCTGGCTGGCGGGCGTGACCCCCCACCGCGCGATGCGACGGGCGAACTCGGCGCGGTCCGGCAGCGGGTGCCGCCCGTTGCGCCCGGTCTTGGGGCCCGAGAGGTCGCGTTCGAGGTGCACGTAGTGCGCGCCCGGCAGGTGGCCCTCGTCGTAGGCATGCTGCCCGGCGTCGGGAGCGGCGAGGTCGAAGCCGGCGTCGAGGATCACGAGGTCCTTGGCGCCTCCATCGACCAGGGCGCGCAGTTCGTCGGCACGGATCAGGGTGGTGTAGGTCATGTGTCGCTCGTGGAAGAGGGGGTGGACGCGGGCGCCGCCCGTGAGCGCAGGAACGTGGCCGCCATCCCGGCCATCACGATCAGGGCCATGCCGGCCAGTGCCATCCAGGTGACCGGGTCGTCGAACAGCACCACGCCATACAGGAACGCGAAGACGATGCCCAGGTACTGCAGGCTGGCGTTCACCAGCGTGCCCCCGGTCGCGTAGGCGCGTGTCATCAGCAGCTGCGCGACGGTGGCGAGGATGCCGACCGCCAGCAGCAGCGCCAGCCCGGACCCGCTGTGGTCATGAAAACCGGTCGTGGTCAAGGCGATGGCGGCACCTGCACACATGCCGCCGAGCGAGAAGTAGAACACCACGCGGTACTCCGGCTCGCCGGCGCGGCCCAGTGCGGTGACCTGCAGGTAGGCGGTCGCGCTGAGCATGCCGGACAACAGGCCGATCAGACCATGCCAGAGCTGGTCCTGCTCGATGGTCGGCCGCAGGATCAGCGCGACGCCGGCGAAGCCCGCGAGCACGGTGGCGACCAGGCGGGTGTCGACACGGGTGCCGCCGAGCAGGATCGCGCCGCCGAGCAGGAAGAGGGCCATCCACACCGACGACATGTAGTTGAGCGTCATCGCAGTGGCCAGCGGGAGATTGCCGATCGCATAGAACCACATGCACAGCGCGGCCACGCCGGAGATGCTGCGCCAGAAGTGCATGCCCGGCACCGCGGTGCGCAGCGTGCCGCCGCGGCGCATCACCATCCAGCCGATCACCGCGGCACCCACCAGCCCCCGGTAGAACACGATCTCGGCGGCCGAGTAGTGGGCCGAGGCGTACTTGACGCACACCCCCATGGTCGCGAAAAGCAGCGAGGCCAGGACCATCATCAGTGAGGGAGCCATCACACGCCCTCCTGCACCAGGTCGTCACGCAGCAGGTGCGTGCCGGGGGGAGGCAGTTCCGCCTGCGCCGGCAGTGCATACACCGCCACCTGCTGCCCGCGGCCCTTGAGTTGCTGCTCGCCGATCGGCTCGAGCAGCCCGGCCAGGTGCGGCGGCAGGAGGTCGCGCGTCGCGCCGTTGACGAAGGCGATCATGTGGGGATGCTGCTTGGACAGGCCCTCGATCCGGGCAGCAACATTGACCGTATCGCCGATGACTGTATAGATGCATCGCTCGGGCGAGCCGATCTGGCCGGCCAGCGCCGTGCCGCTCGCCAGCCCGATGCCCATGCGCAGCATGGGGGCCCCGTACGTGCGGCGCTCGGCGTTGAAGTCCGCCAGTGCCTGCTGCATCGCCACCGCGGCATACAGCGCCCGCTCGACCCGGTACGGGTCCGGTTTCGGCGCCCCGAATACGACCACCATCGCATCTCCGAAAAAGTTGTTGACGTACCCGCCGTAGCGCTGGACCGCGTCGGTCATGCGGGTGAAGTACTCGTTGAGCGTCAACACCACGTCGCGTGGCGGCACCCGCTCGCACAACTCTGTGAAGCCGCGAATGTCGCTCAGCAGCACCGTGACTTCGACCTCGTGCCCGCCCAGCATCAGCTCGCCCTGCAGGAGCTGGTCGCGCACCTCCGGCGAGACCAGCCGCCCGAAGACATCGCGCTCGCGCTCGCGAGCCTCGAGCTCGCGGCTCATGTGATTGAAGGAGTCGGCCAGCACGCCCAGTTCGTCATCGCGCTCCATCTGCACGTGGGCATTCAGGTAGTGCCCGCGCAGGATCGCGCGCGCCGCCCGGGCGATCTGCCGCACGTCGGCCGCCAGCCCGCGGGCGAACCGCCAAGCCGCCCACGCGCTGAGGAGGGAGACCACCAGCGTCAGCAGGCCGAAGCGCAGGAACTGCTCGCTCAGCGCCCTGTGGTAGGCGGTCAGGGGCTCGGCGAGCCGCACCGTCCACCCCGTCTCCGGCACCGTGGCCTGGGCCATTGCCACCTCCGAGGGGGATTGCGGTTCGGCAGGGCCCACGCGGACGAGCAGGCCGCCCCGCAGGTCGAGCAGTTCGACCTGTGCCCCGGGCGCGCCGGAACTCAGGGCCTCACGCACCGACTCCGTCGGTACGCCGACGACGACGATTCCCCCCCCGGTGGCGGGCTGGACGAGATCCAGGCCGGCCAGGTCGGTGCGCAGGTGCCAGTCGCTGCCCTGTGCTGGGACCGAGGCGATGGGTGGGCCGATGCGCGCAGGAGGCGAGTGGCTGGGATCGGAGAGGACGGTGGCGCCGGAATGCGGGGTGACGCCGCCGCGCAGGGCCCGGGTGACGATGCTGCCGTGGCTGTCGACCACGGCCGCATGATCGAGCTCCGGGTGGCTGGCCAGCACGATTGCAAGCTCCTCGGACAGGCGGTCCACCACCTGCGGATCGGCCTGCAGGGCGGCCACGGGCGGAGAGACTGCGATGGTCGCCGCCGTGCGTCGAGCGGACAGCAGCAGTTGCTCCACACGGGCCGCCAACAGTTCCACGGTCTGTCGCGTGCGCTCGGCCTGCTCGCGCCGCAGTCGCTGCGCGCTGTCGGTAAGCGACAGCAGCCCGGCCACCAGCAGCGGCACGACCGTGAACAGCAGCACCGCGATGGGCAGGGTACGGCTCAGGGAGTGCCGCTGCGGCGAAGGACTCGGGGCAGCGGTCACGATGGGCGGATCGTCTGGCGGTGGCACACGCCCGGCATTGTGCGCCAAAGGTGCCGCGTTCCGAGGGGCGGCGGTGCGGGCGCGGCGACCGAACCGCTGGGGGCTGCCGGCAGGAACGAAAAACGCCCGGCGGCGGGCCGGGCGTTGCGAGGCGGGTGGTGCGGTCAGCCGGTGAAGTTCATCATGCGCCGGTACCACTCATGGAAGTGCTGCATGCCGTCCTCCATGGGGCTTTGGTAGGGACCGACCTCGTTGTCGCCGCGCTCCATCAGCGCCTTGCGCCCCCAATCCATGCGCAGCGCGATCTCGTCGTCCTCCGCGCAGGTCTCCATGTAGGCGGCCTGCTCGGCCTCGACGAATTCGCGCTCGAAGGCCGCGATCTCCTCGGGGTAGTAGAACTCCACCATGTTGAGCGTCTTCTGCGGCCCCTTGGGGAAGAGCGTCGAGATCACCAGCACGTGTGGATACCACTCGATCATGATGTTCGGGTAGTACGTCAGCCAGATGGCACCGTGCCTGGGCGGCTCGCCGCCGTTGTAGCGGAGCACCGCATCGTGCCACTTGCGATATGTCTCCGAGCCCGGCTTGCGCAGCCCGTTGGCGATGCCCACCGTCTGTACCGAGTACTCGCTGCCGAACTCCCAGCGCAGGTCGTCGCAGGTGACGAAGTTGCCCAGCCCTGGATGGAAGGGCCCCACGTGGTAGTCCTCCAGATAGACCTCGATGAAGGTCTTCCAGTTGTAGTCGCACTCGTGCAGCTCGACCTTGTCCAGCACGAAGCCGGTGAAGTCGAGTTCGGCCTTGGGGCCCAGTCGCGCCAGGTCGGCAGCGACGTCGCGGCCGTTGTCCTCGAAGACGAGTCCGTTCCAGGTGCGAACCTTGTAGTTGTTCAGGTTCAGGCAGGGGTCGTCGGCGAAGTGCGGCGCGCCGATGAGCTGGCCGTCCAGCCCGTACGTCCAGCGATGCAGCGGGCAGACGATGTTGCTCTTGGTGTTGCCGCGGCCTCGCAGCATCACCGCCTGGCGGTGACGGCAGACGTTGGAGATCAGCTGCACGCCTTGCGGCGTGCGCACCAGCGCCCGGCCTTCGCCTTCCTGGGGCAGCGCGTAGTAGTCCCCCACCTCGGGCACGGCGAGCTCGTGCCCCAGGTAGCGGGGACCGCCATGGAAGATGAGCTCCATCTCGCGGCGGAACAGTTCGCCGTCGAAGTAGGCCGAAACCGGCAGTTGCGTGTGGCTTTGCTGTAGGGCAATGCTCAGGTCTGACATGATCCCCAGGATCTCCAAAAACCAATGTCAACCACCACCCGCGGTGGGCTCATCCCCCTGCGAATGCGAGCCGGTGCAAGGGCGGCAGGGCCGCCCCAGTGCCTCCTAGGCTTGCCTCCTTGCGCATGCGAAGCGGCACCGGACATTCAAGGGTAAACCCACTATTTTAGTCGGGTCTGGCCCCCGAGTCTTGAGTAACCTCAAGGTCAGGTGCGCCATAGGACGCAGGCAGGCCGGCACGCAGGCCGGGCCCGGGTAGACCCCTGACTACAATGGGAAGTTTCACCCGGACGCCATGCCCAAGAGCACGACCTCACAGCCTGCCGAGCCGGCGAGCTACGAAGACGCCCTGGCCGAACTCGAACGGCTGGTCTATGAACTCGAATCCGGTCAGTTGCCGCTGGACCGCCTGCTGCAGAGCTACCAGCGCGGCGCTCAGTTGCTGGCGTACTGCCGTTCCCGGCTCGAGGCGGTCGAGCAGCAGGTGAAGGTGCTGGAGGACGGCCAGCTCAAGCCATGGATGGAACCGGAATGAACGCAGCCGCCTTCGAGGCTTGGACCCGGCGGGAACTGGATAGGGTCGAGGACGCGCTGTCCGCCTGGGTGCCGGCCGACGCGCCGGCCGGACTCGGCGAGGCGATGCGCTATGCGGTACTCGACGGCGGCAAGCGGCTGCGACCGCTCCTGGTGCTCGCCGCATCGGAGGCAGTGGGCGGGCACGCCGACGCGGCCCTGCGCGCCGCCTGCGCGGTCGAGCTCATACATGCCTATTCGCTGGTCCACGACGACATGCCGTGCATGGACAACGACGTCCTGCGTCGGGGCAAGCCGACGGTGCACGTCAAGTTCGGCGAGGCGCAGGCGATGCTGACTGGCGACGCGATGCAGGCGCTCGCATTCGAGATCCTGACTCCGGACGAGGAGGAGGTTCCCGGTGCCTTGCAGGCGCGGCTGTGCCGGCTGCTGGCCCGGGCGGCAGGCTGCGAGGGCATGGCCGGCGGCCAGGCGATCGACCTGGCCAGCGTCGGCCGCGCGCTGGACGAGGATGCGCTGCGGGACATGCACCGGCGCAAGACCGGCGCGCTCCTGCGCGCCAGCGTCCAGATGGGCGCGGCCTGCGGCAGGCCCGAGGCGGCCGCCTGGGAAGCCCTGTCTGACTACGGCTGGAACCTGGGGCTGGCTTTCCAGGTGGTCGACGACATCCTCGATGCGACCCAGTCGTCCGAGACGCTGGGCAAGACCGCCGGCAAGGATGCCGACGCGAACAAGCCGACCTACGTTTCGGTGCTGGGGCTGGAGGCGGCCCGCCGCTATGCGGGCGAACTGCGCGCCCAGGCCCACGCGGCACTGGAACGCGCAGGGCTCGGCGCGCGCGCGGCGCATCTGGCCCAGCTGGCCGACAAAGTGGTGGACCGTCAGAGCTGATGAACTATCCCCTTCTCGAAACCATCCAGTCCCCGGCAGACCTGAAGCGGCTGTCGCGCGCGGACCTGAAGCGCCTGGCCGAGGAGCTGCGCAGCTTCGTGCTGCACAGCGTGTCGCAGACCGGCGGCCACCTGTCGTCCAATCTGGGCACGGTCGAGCTCACCATCGCGCTGCACTACGTCTTCGACACCCCGCACGATCGCCTCGTGTGGGACGTGGGCCACCAGACCTATCCGCACAAGATCCTCACCGGCCGGCGCGACCGCATGTCCACTCTGCGGCAGCTCGGCGGGATCAGCGGGTTCCCCCGGCGCGACGAGAGCGAGTACGACACCTTCGGCACCGCGCATTCGTCCACCTCGATCTCCGCCGCACTCGGCATGGCTTTGGCCGCCCGCCAGAAGGGCGAGGAGCGGCGCGCCGTGGCCATCATCGGCGACGGCGCGATGAGCGCCGGCATGGCCTTCGAGGCGCTGAACAACGCCGGCTTCCCGCACCCGGTGGGCACGCCCGACCTGCTGGTCGTGCTCAACGACAACGACATGTCGATTTCGCCGCCGGTGGGGGCGCTCAACAAGTACCTGGCAAGGCTGATGTCGGGCCGGTTCTACGCGGCGGCGCGCGAGGGCGCCAAGCAGGTGCTCAAGAACGCTCCGCCGCTGTTCGAGCTGGCCCGCCGTTTCGAGGAGCATGCCAAGGGCATGATCGCGCCGGCGACGATCTTCGAGGAGTTCGGCTTCAACTACGTCGGCCCGATCGACGGGCACGACCTCGACGCCCTGATCCCGACGCTCGAGAACCTGCGCAAGCTCAAGGGTCCGCAGTTCCTGCACGTGGTCACGAAAAAGGGCTACGGATACAAGCTGGCCGAGGCCGATCCGATCACCTACCACGGTCCTGGCAAGTTCGATCCGGCCGTGGGGCTCAAGAAGGCCAGCGGAGGCAAGCCCACCTTCACACAGGTGTTCGGGCAGTGGCTGTGCGACATGGCCGAGCGCGACGAGCGCCTGGTCGGCATCACCCCCGCCATGCGCGAGGGCTCGGGCATGGTGGAGTTCGAGAAGCGCTTTCCCAAGCGCTACTACGACGTCGGGATCGCTGAGCAGCATGCGGTCACCTTCGCCGCCGGCCTGGCCTGCGAAGGGCTCAAGCCCGTGGTCGCGATCTACTCGACCTTCCTGCAGCGCGCGTACGATCAGCTGATCCACGACGTCGCGCTGCAGAACCTGCCGGTGGTCTTCGCGCTGGACCGCGCCGGCATCGTCGGAGCCGATGGCGCGACCCACATGGGCGCGTTCGACATCGCCTACCTGCGCTGCATCCCCAACATGAGCGTGATGGCGCCGGCCGACGAGAACGAATGCCGCCAACTGCTCTACACGGCCTACTGCCAGGACCATCCCACCGCGGTGCGCTATCCACGCGGCAGCGGTGCCGGCGTGGAGATCGTGAAGGAGATGAGCGCGCTGCCCTTGGGGCGCGGTGAGGTGCGCCGGCGCGGTGAGCGCATCGCGATCCTGGCCTTCGGGCCGGTGCTCTATGCGGCGCTGGAGGCGGCGGACAAGCTCAACGCGACGGTCGTCAACATGCGCTTCGTCAAGCCGCTGGACACCGCCCTGGTGGAGGAACTGGCGCGCACGCACGAGGCCCTCGTGACAGTGGAGGAGGGCTGCGTGATGGGTGGCGCCGGCAGCGCGGTGGCCGAGGCCCTGCACGCCGCCGGGCTTTCGACGCCGGTCCTGATGCTGGGCTTCCAGGACGCCTTCATCGAGCACGGCGAGCCGGCCAAGCTGATGGCGTTGGAGGGCCTCGACGCCGCGGGGATCGAGCGGTCCATCCTGCAGCGCTTCGGCGCCAAGCTGCAGGCGGTGCGGCCGGCGGCCAACGAGTGACGGGGCGCGGCGCGATCCCCCCAGGCGCCCTAGGGAAAGCCCGAAGGCCTCAGACTGTCGCCTCGGCGATTGACAGCGCCGCGGTCCGAGGGAAACGATGAACGACATGACCCGTCTGAAGAACCTGATGCCCGCACCGGACGCGATGCCGGACGTGCAGAGCACCCGCGACGAGCGGCGCCTGGCGATCCGCCGCGTGGGCGTCAAGGACGTCCGCTACCCGATCCGGCTGAAGGTGGGGGGCGAGGTCCAGCCGAGCATCGCGACCTGGGCGCTGGACGTGGCGCTGCCGGCCGACCAGAAGGGCACGCACATGTCGCGCTTCGTGGCCTGGCTCAACGAGCACCACGCCCATCCCATCGAGGCGGCCGGATTGCGCGACGACCTGGGCGGGATGCTGCAACTGCTGCAGGCCCAGGAAGGCCGCATCGAGGCGCGCTTCTCGTTCTTCGTGGAGAAGACGGCCCCCGTCTCGGGTGTCAAGAGCTTGCTCGACTACCAGGGCGCCTGGATCGCCGAGACCCGGGAGGGTCGCACGACGGTGTGGGCGGAGGTGGTGGTGCCGGTCAAATCGCTGTGCCCGTGCTCGAAGGAGATCTCCGAGTTCGGCGCGCACAACCAGCGTTCGCACGTGACCATCCGGGCTGAACTGCTGGGTGACGTGGACTGGGCGGAACTGGTGCGCTTCGCCGAGGAGAGCGCCTCCAGCGAGATCTGGCCGCTGCTCAAGCGCACGGACGAGAAGTGGATCACGGAGCGTGCGTACGAGAACCCCAAGTTTGTCGAGGACCTGGTGCGCGACGTCGCGCTGCGCCTGAACGCCGAACCGCGCATCGGCCGCTACCGCGTCGAAGTCGAGAACTTCGAGTCCATTCACAACCACTCGGCATTCGCGGTCATCGACCGCGAATGAGCAGGATCACGCTGATCCTGCTGCGCGTGGCCAGAGGCGGCGCGCACGATGGCTGGAATGAGCACCATCACACCACTTCCAGCCCGGCCGGCCCGGCCGCGACGCGGCCCACCACCGTGGCCGCCTCGAAGCCCTCCTGGCGGAACACGGCCAGCACCGCCTCGACCGCGTCGGGCGCGCACGAGACCAGCAGGCCCCCGCTCGTCTGCGGGTCGGTCAGCAGCGCGCGATCCTCCGCGGCGAAGCCTTCCGGCACGCGTACCTGCTGGCCGTAGCTCGCCCAGTTCCGGCCCGATGCACCCGTCACGAAACCCTGCCGGGCCAGTTCGCGCACGCCGGCCAGGAGCGGCACTGCCCCCCAATCGATCTGCACGGTACAGCCCGCGCCGCGGGCCAGCTCGAGCGCATGGCCGGCCAGGCCGAAGCCGGTCACGTCGGTGAGCGCATGCACGCCTTGGAGTGCCGCGAGGGCGGCGCCCGGGGTGTTCAGTTTCGTCGTGGACTCGATCATGCGCCGGTAGCCGTCGGCATCCAGCCGCTCCTTCTTCAGTGCCGCCGACAGCACACCCACACCGAGCGGCTTGCCGAGCACCAGCACGTCGCCGGGCTTCGCGTCCGCGTTGCGCTTGATGCGCGAGGGGTGGGCCAGGCCCAGCACGACGAGGCCGTAGATGGGCTCCACCGAGTCGATCGTGTGGCCGCCAGCGATGGGAATGCCGGCCGCCGCACAGACGCTTTCGCCACCCTTGAGGATGCGGCCGATGGTCTCCAGGGGCAGCACGTTGATCGGCATGCCGACGATGCCCAGCGCCAGGATGGGCCTGCCGCCCATCGCATACACGTCGGAGATCGCATTGGTGGCGGCGATGCGGCCGAAGTCGTACGGGTCGTCGACGATGGGCATGAAGAAGTCCGTCGTCGCGATCAGGGCCTGCTCGTCGTTGAGGCGATAGACCGCGGCGTCGTCGGCGGTCTCGATGCCGACCATCAGCTGCGGCGGCACCAAGAGGCTGCGGGTCGATGCGAGGATCTCGGACAGCACGCCGGGGGCGATCTTGCAGCCGCAGCCTCCGCCGTGCGAGAGCGACGTGAGCCGGGGCACCTTCGGGGATTCGGGGGCGTTCATCGGAAGGGGTTCTCCAACAACTGCTTCAAGAGCGTCTGCACCAAGTGTAGGACGGCGACCCGCTCGCGCTCGGGGTCGAACAGCGGCGCGCGACGTGCGCCGTGCGCCGCGAGCGCGGCGAGGAAGCCCGGCTCGTCGCGACAGCGCAGCACGGTCCTGGCCAAGCCCGCATCGTCGCCGACCTCGAAATAGCCGGGGTGCTCCACGCCCAACATCCCGACATTGCCGCCCACGCGCGAGGCGAGCACGGCGGTGCCGGCGCTCACGGCCTCGATGATGACGTGGGCACCGCCTTCCATGCGCGACGTGTTGACGAGCACGTCGGCCGCCGCGATACGCCGGCGAGTTTCGTGATGAGGCCTCATCCCCCACCAACGGAACTGCGGGCATTCCTGCATGAGGGCGCGCGCCTCGTCACCGAGCTCGGGCTGCAGCGCCTCGCCCACCAGTTCGAAGTGCAAGCCGGGCTCGTGTGCCAGCCATCGCACGGCGCGCAAGTACGTGAGCGGGTCCTTCTCGTCACGCAGGTGCCCCACCTGGATGACGCGCAGCGGTCTCGCGGGGGCGCGACGTGGCAAGGGCAGGGCCCCCGGCGCCGACTGGTGGATGACGAGACAGCGGGCCCGCAAGGGCGCGGGCAGGCGCGCGGGCGCGTCGTCCTGCAGCGCGACGAGGCAGGTTGCCAGCCCCAGGGCTTCCTGGGCGCCGGGATCGACGTCGATGTCGCGATAGACGTCGGTGCCGGTCAGCACGAGCACGCGGGGTGCATGGGGGCATTGTCGCGCGTGACGCGCCAAAGCGGCCGCGCTACGGCGGGCGTGCAGCCCGATCAGCAGATCGCAGGGCTCTGCCTGCCAGTCCGTGACGATGCGGGTGCGACAATGGCCCGACAGATGCCGCGCCCAGCGCTGGGCAGTGCGCCAGTTGCCGTTGTTCGCACCGGCCAGGGCCGGGCTCACGATGAGGACGGAGGGACGTGCAGTGATGGACATGGATACGCCGCAGGTGCGCCGCGCCGGGCGCGACCTGCTGTCGCTGGCGCTGATCGACAGCCGCAACTGTACGTTGCAGCGCTTCGCGGCCCACGAGGCGGCCCTGGATGCCCCCCGCGCCGTCGGACTGAACCCCGCCCTGTGGGAACTGGGTCATGTGGGCTGGTTCCAGGAGTACTGGATCGGTCGCAACGTCGAGCGTCACCTGGGGCCGCGAGCGGACCGCAGCCGCCCGCGCCTGCCGTCCATCGAGCCCCAGGCCGACCAGTGGTACGACTCGTCCCACGTCCCGCACGAGACGCGCTGGGATCTGCCGCTGCCCGACGTGGAGGCGACCAAGCGCTATCTGGTCGAGACGCTGGAAAGCACGCTGGACCTGCTGACCCGGGCCACGCAGAGCGACGACGGCCTCTACTTCTTCCGCCTGGCGCTCTTCCACGAGGACATGCACGCCGAGGCCTTCGCCTACATGGCCCAGACTCGGGGGCTGCCCGTCGCGGGGCTCGAATGGCCGCAGCCTCGGGCGACCCGCGACCCGATCGGATTGCCGGCGACCCGCTGGCGGCTGGGCATGGAGCCGGAGGACGGGGGCTTCGTCTTCGACAACGAAAAGTGGGCCCACGAGGTGCAGGTGCGCGAGTTCGAGATCGATGCGCAGCCGGTCACGTGGGCGCAGTACGCCGAGTTCGTCGAGGACGGCGGGTACGACGAGGAACGCTGGTGGAGCGCCGAGGGCTGGCGCTGGCTGCAGGCCAGCGGCCGGCGCGCGCCCCGGCATGTCGAGCAGATCCGCCACGGCGTGCTGATGCAGCGCGGCGGGGCGCTGGTGCACGTACCAGTCGGCACGCCTGCGATGCACGTCAACTGGCACGAGGCGAACGCCTGGTGCCGCTGGGCCGGGCGGCGGCTGCCCACGGAGGCCGAATGGGAGGTCGCGGCGCACAAGGCAGCGAGCAGGGGCTTTCGCTGGGGCGAGGTGTGGGAATGGACCGCTTCGCGCTTCGAGCCCTATGTCGGTTTCGAGCCCGATCCATACGCCGACTACTCGCAGCCGTGGTTCGGCACCCACCGTGTGCTGCGAGGTGCGTCCTTCGCCACGCGACGCCGCCTGCATCACCCCAAGTACCGCAATTTCTATCTGCCGGAACGCGACGACATCTTCTGCGGCTTCCGCAGCTGTGCGTGGTGATCGGGCGCGGTGCCAGCCCGGCTTCGGGCAGCCGGGCGCCGGGCCTCAGCCCTTGGGCCGCCGGTAGTTCCACCAGGGCAGCACGCTGCGCAGCGACAGCACCTGCCCGCTGCGGTCCGGCTCGTAGCCCGGCAGTTGCGCGAGCCGCTGCTGCCACGACGCATCCTGCAGCACGCGGCGCAGGTGCTGCAGCTCCGGCTCGTCCAGGTACTCCCGGAGTGTCACGAGGAAGTAGCCTTCCTGCGTGACCGGCACGAAGTCCAAGCCGCGCTGGCGCGCCGCCGACTCGATCCCGAACGCCACGTCCGCGCTGCCTGACGCTACGGCCTCGGCCACCGCTTCGTGGGAAGGCTCCTCGCGGTCGTAGCCCCGGATGCCGCGCGCGGACAGGTGCTTTTCGGCGAGGAGCTGCTCGAGCAGCACGCGCGTGCCCGTCCCCACCGGGCGGTTGACGAAGCGCAGCGCCCCTTGCGCAAGGTCCACCAGGCTCCGCACCCGTGCCGGGTTGCCGGGCGCGACGATCAGTCCTTGCATGCGGCGCGCGAAGCCGATCAGCTTGTGGCGCCCCGGGCGAAGCAGCGGACGGTAGACCTTGGCCGTGGGCGAGCGCTGCGGTGCCTGCACGTGCGCGTGGAATCCGGCCAGCGTGCACGCGCCGCGGTTGAGCGCCTCCAGCGCGTCGACGCTGCCGGTGAAGCGCACGTCCAGGTGCAGGTCGTCACGCGCGGCGGTCTCGCGGAGCAGGGGCAGCGCCGTATCGTGGCTGGCGTAGATGGTGAGCACCTCGGCGTGCGGGTCGAACGCGACCGCGAAGGCGCGTTCCAGCTCGGCGCGTAGCGCCTCGATCTGAGGGGCAAGGCGCGCCTTGGCCCTGCGTTCGGCCCACAACAGCTTCTCGCCGAACTGGGTCAGTCGCGCCGGCTGGCCCTTGGCCCAGACGACCAGCTCCTGACCGAGCTCCTGCTCCCAGCGCTTGAGCTCGCCCCAGACGTGCCGGTAGGACAGGCCGAGCTGCCGGGCGGCGGCAGAGATCGATCCGGTCGTATGGATCGCGTCGAGCAGCTGCAGCAGTGGATGGTGCAGTGCGCGCGGCTCGTCGTCGGTCGCCCCCAGGGCGTAGGTCAGGTGGATCCTATGCATCGTCGTTCATATCGCCGGCGTCCGGCAGGCCGCCTAGGATAGCGAGCTGCCGCCGAAGTGCGGTCGCACTCCCTGCGAAGGGGGGCAGCACGGGGCGGGCGCAGTACGACTGATATGAACGATTTTTCGGCGAGCTTGATCCACGCGGCCCAGATGCTGGGTTCGGCGGACCCGCGCCTGTGGCAGGTCGTGGCCTTGTCGCTGCTGGTGAGCAGCTGCGCGACGCTGATCGCGGTGCCGGCCGGACTCGTGGCCGGGGCCTGGCTCGCGGTGACCGAGTTCCGCGGCCGGCGGACCGTGCTGGTGGTGCTGAACACGCTGCTGGCCCTGCCCTCCGTGGTCGTTGGTCTGGTCGTGTACCTCCTGCTTTCACGTGCCGGGCCGCTCGGCTCCCTCGGGCTGCTCTTCACGCCCGGCGCGATGGTGATCGCGCAGAGCCTGCTGGTGCTGCCCATCGTGACGGCACTGTCGCGTCAGATGATCGAGGACCAGATGCGCGACCACGGCGAGCAGTTGCTCTCGCTGGGCGCGGGCCGGCTGCGCTGTGCGCTGCTGCTGCTGTGGGACGAGCGCATGAGCCTGGTCACGCTGGCCCTGGCGGCCTTCGGACGCGCCATCTCCGAGGTGGGGGCGGTGATGATCGTGGGAGGCAACATCGACGGCGTTACGCGCGTGATGACGACGGCGATCGCCCTGGAGACCAGCAAGGGCGATCTGCCGCTCGCGCTCGCGCTGGGCGTCGTGCTGCTGGGTGTGGTGCTCGTGCTCAACGCCCTGATCGCGCTTGCCAAGGATTGGCGCACGCGCACCGAGGAGGCCTGGGCGTGAAACCCGTCCACCGCCTGGAAGAGGCTCTTGCGCAGGAGCATGCCGAGGTCGTCGGCGTGCAGGCCCCCTTGCTGGTAGGCCTGGCGCGCGCCGAGGTGCGTTACGGCCGCAAGGTCGCGCTGCAGGACGTCACGATCGGGGTGCGGGAAGGCGATCGCGTGGCGCTGGTCGGCGCAAACGGGTCGGGCAAGAGCACGCTGTTGCGCGCTCTGCACGGGCTGGTGCCCCTTGCCGCTGGTCGGCGGGAGATCACGCTCGATGGCGGGAGGCAGGCCATGGTGTTCCAGCGGCCCTACGTGCTGCGCATGTCGGCACTCGCCAACGTGGAACTGGCCTTGAAGCTCGGTGGTGTGGCGGCCGGGCAGCGCCGGGATCTGGCCTTGCAGGCGCTGGCGCGCGTGGGCCTGAGCGAGCAGGCGCAGCGCAACGCACGGGTACTGTCGGGTGGACAACAGCAGCGCCTTGCGCTGGCCCGTGCCTGGGCTCTGCGACCGAAGCTGCTCTTCCTCGACGAGCCCACCGCGAGCCTCGACCCGACCGCCAAGCGCGAGGTCGAGGCCTTGGTGCATGAATTCGCCGAGCAAGGGATGACCCTGGTGATGAGCTCGCACAACCTGGGGCAGGTCAAGCGTCTGGCCACGCGGGTGGTGTATCTGGAGCAAGGACGCATCGTCGCGGACGTGCCCGTCCACCGCTTCTTCGCTGGCCCGCTTCCGCGCGAGGCCGAACTGTTTCTCAAAGGAGAACTGCCGTGGCATTGATTTCGTGGCTGCGCCGATCGCTGCTGGTCGGGGCGTTGACAACTGCGGTCGGGGTGGCCGCGCAAGCGCAGGACCGCCATATCGTGATGGCCTCGACCACGTCCACCGAGCAGTCGGGCCTGTTCTCGCACCTGCTGCCTGCGTTCAAGCAGGCGCGCGGCATCGACGTGCGGGTGGTCGCCCTCGGCACCGGGCAGGCCCTGGACATGGGCCGACGGGGCGACGCCGACATCGTTTTCGTGCACGATCAGGCAGCGGAGGAGAAGTTCGTCGCCGAAGGCTACGGAATCAAGCGGTACCCGGTCATGTACAACGATTTCGTGCTGGTCGGCCCTCGATCCGACCCCGCCGGTGTGCGTGGCAAGGACGTGGTCGCTGCGCTGTACAAGCTCGCGGCCGGCAAGGAGCAGTTCGTTTCCCGAGGCGACAAGAGCGGCACGCATGCGGCCGAGCTGCGCTACTGGAAGCTGGCGGGGGTCGAGTCTCCCGCGGGGCGGGTGAGCGGGTACAAGGAGTGCGGCTGCGGGATGGGACCGGCGCTGAACATCGCCGCGTCCACCGGTGCGTACGTGCTGACCGACCGTGGCACATGGCTCTCGTTCAAGAACCGCGCGGACCTCGCCGTGCTCGTCGAGGGGGACACGCGCCTCTTCAACCAGTACGGCGTCATCGTCGTCAATCCGCAGCGCCACCCGCACGTCAAGCGAGAGGCGGCGCAAGCCTTCGTCGATTGGGTGGTCTCGCCGCAAGGCCAGGCCAGCATCGCGGAGTACAGGATCGGCGGCGAGCAGCTCTTTTTCCCGAACGCGCAGAGCCAGTGAAGCGGACCCGCCCGGACGGGGGCAGGGCCCCCGGGCCGCCGCGACGGCGCGTCTGAGGCCCGGCGCCCGGCCGCCCGAAGCCGGGCCGCGCCCCCCGCGGGGGGTGGGGCGCAGCCCCGGGGGTCGACATGCATGCCCGGCGCCCGGCCGCCCGAAGCCGGGCCGCAACCC
>DATMBN010000010.1:0-51328 GCA_035559275.1 Burkholderiaceae bacterium | reverse complement strand
CGGGTATGCCTCCCCCCGATGGGCGCTCGCCGCGGCGGCGCTCGTCCTCATCGCCGGTGCATTGGCGCTGTTCGAGCGCCGCGCGCCGATCAACGACCCTCGCCTGGAGACCGACCAATGACCTCATCCACCCCCTGGCCTGCGGACCGCCTGCCTCCCCTGCCGCTCGACGCCCTCGACGACGAGCAGCGGGCCGCGGCCGAGGAGCTGATCGCCGGCCCGCGCAAGGCGGTGAAGGGCCCCTTCATCCCGCTGCTGCGCAGCCCCCGGCTGCTCGCACGCCTGCAGAAGGTGGGCGAGTACCTGCGCTTCGACAGTGCCTTGCCGACGCGCATCTCGGAGTTCGTCACGCTCGTGGTCTCGCGCGCCTGGACGCAGCAGTTCGAGTGGCACGTGCACGTTCCGCTGGCTCTGAAGGCCGGCACGGCGCAGGAGACGATCGACGCACTGCGCGAGGGCCGGCGCCCCGAGACCATGAGCGACGAGGAGTCGGTCTCCTACGACTTCGCCACCGAGCTGCTGGCCCACCACGGCGTGTCGGACCGGACCTATGAACGCGCGCGCCGGGCCTTCGGCGAGCGGGGCGTCGTGGACCTGACCGGCCTCATCGGCTATTTCGTCGCCGTCTCGATGGTGCTCAACGTGGCCCATACGCCGCCCGAGGCCGCGCCCGGTGTCGAGCCACTGCCCCCGCTGCCACGCTAGCACGCGGCGTCGCGGAGGGCGGGCCCCGGCTGGCGGCATACTTGATCGCCACGATGTTCAAAGGAGACGCCGATGTTCCAAGCCATCCTGCTGACGCAAGGACCGGACAAGAAGACCCTCGCCACCTGGGGGCCGCTGGACGAGGCCCAGCTGCCCGCCGGCGAGGTGGACGTGCGCGTGGAGTATTCCACCCTCAATTACAAGGACGCCCTGGCCGTCACCGGCCGCGGCGCCATCGTGCGCAGCTGGCCCATGGTCCCCGGCATCGATTTGGCCGGTGTCGTCGAATCGAGCCGCGACCCGCAGTGGCAGCCGGGCGACCGGGTCGTCGTGACTGGCTGGGGCCTTGGAGAGACCCACTGGGGAGGCCTGGCGCAGAAGGCCCGGCTGCAGGCCGGCTGGCTGTTGAAGTTGCCGGCCGCCTACACGACGCGGCAGTCGATGGCAATCGCCACCGCGGGCTTCACCGCGGCGCTGGCCGTGATGGCCCTGCAGAAGCATGGCCTGGCACCGGGCGATGGCGAGGTGCTGGTCACCGGGGCAGCCGGCGGCGTCGGCTCGATCGCGGTCGCGTTGCTGGCCGGCCTGGGCTACAAGGCGGTGGCCTCCACCGGCCGGCCGCAGGAATCGGCCTACCTCGCATCGCTGGGCGCCTCGCGCGTCATCGACCGCCACGAGCTGAGCGCCCCCGGCAAGCCGCTGCAAAGCGAGCGCTGGGCGGGCGTCGTCGACACGGTGGGCAGCCACACGCTCGTCAACGCCTGCGCGCAGACGCGCTGGTACGGCGCGGTAGCCGCCTGCGGCCTGGCGCAGGGGGGCGACTTCCCCGGCACCGTGATGCCCTTCATCCTGCGCGGCGTCAATCTGTACGGCATCAACAGCGTCTTCACCGACCACACGACGCGCGAGCAGGCCTGGGCGCTGCTGGCGCAGCACGTGGACACCACCAAGCTCGAGCAGATGACGGTCGAGATCGGCCTGTCCGAAGTCATCGACTATGCCCCGCGCGTGCTCGCCGGCCAGGTGCGCGGCCGCACGGTCGTCGACGTGAATCGCTGAGGCCCGGCGGCCTTCCCCCTGCAGCGGGTTGGGCGCGCGGCACCAAGGTGCAGCACCGTGTCCGGCGCACGGCCGGCCCAACCGTCAGGCGGCGGCCGCCCCGCTGGCACCCGCCTTCGAGAGCCACACCTCCAGCCCCTGCGCGTTGAGTTCGATGTCGCCTTCCAGCAGGGCCACGGTCTCGCCGTCAGGTCGCCGGCCGCCGCGCCGCGCGAACTCATCCAGGTAGAGGGCGCGCAGTCCGGCGCGCAGCCGCTCGCCGCGGTCGGCGGCTTGCGCATGTTCGCGGCCCAGCCGCACCATCGCCTCCAGCTGGCTGCGCAGCATGGCCGCATGGGCTGCCACCTCCCGCGTCGCGCCGTAGTGCGTCAAGTACATGACCTGCGGGTCTCGTTCGAGCAGGCGATCGATGGAGGCGCGCAAGGCCTCGGGCTCGAACTGCACCGGCGTCGTGGTCGGAAACGCATAGCGGCCCTCGCGCGTGACGAGGTCCGGGTAGGCGATGCCGAAGGTGTCGCCGGTGAACCAGCCCCGGCTGGCCTCGTCCCAGATGCAGTGGTGGTGCCGGGCATGGCCGGGCGTGTCGGCGAAAAGGAGCGGGCGGCCGGCCAGTTCCAGCACCATGCCATCGGTCGTGGTGACGACGCGATCGACAGGCACCGGCACCAGTTCGCCGTAGTCGCGCGCCGCGACCTGCGCTCCGTAGACCGCCCGCACCCCTTCCATCAGCGCGGTCGGGTCCACCAGGTGCCGGGCGCCGCGCGGATGCACGACGAGACGCGCGTGGGGCAGGTGCCGCAACAGCAGCCCGGCCCCGCCGGCATGGTCCAGGTGGACGTGCGTGACGATCAGCCAATCCACGCACTCCGGCTGCAGCCCCTGCCGTTCCAGCGCGCCCAGCAACCGGGGCACGGCGCTGTTGGGTCCGGTGTCGACGAAGGCCGCGCGCCCGTCCTGCACGACGAGGTAGGCGGCGTCGAAGCGCGGGCGCACGAAGCCGGTGTCGACGACCGTGATGCCATGCGGCTGTTGCTCGTAGACGTCCATGGGCCTGATTCCTGCCAAATGTTCTTTGAGGCGCGCCCTCGATTGTGGCGCGCACCGACGCGAGCCGACAGGAAAGGAGCACCGATGGCACCGACACGCATCCCCCGCCCGGCCTGGACCGCGCTGGCCTGTGCGGCCTTGATGGCCGCGGGCCTGATGGGCCCGGCCGAGGCGCAGACCGCACGCGAACGTTACCTGCAGGAGCGCGAGCGCTGCAACAGCGGGCAGACGCACCAGGACCGCGCCACCTGCCTCAGGGAAGCAGCAGCCGCCTACCAGGCAGCGCGTCGCGGCGAGCTCAGCCGTGGACTCACGGAGAACGACTTCCGCCAGAACGCGCTGGCGCGCTGCAGGGTGCTGCCGCCGGCCGACCAGGCCGCGTGCGAGGCCCGTGTCGACGGCGAGGGCACGGTGAGCGGCAGTGTCGAGGAAGGCGGCATCTACCGCGAGTATCGGGAGATCGTGCCCGCTGAACCGGGAGCCGCGGGCGCGGGTCCCAGCGGCATGGGGGGCACCGGCGCGACAGGCACTGCCACACCGGGCGGCAGCCCCACGCCTTCCGGCAGCATGCCGTCCACGGGCGAGCCGCCGGCTCGCATTCCGCCAACGCCCAACCCCTCGATGCCGACGCGCGAGTTTTCGCCCGACCCCAACGTGCAGCCCAACCCCAATACGCAGTTCAGCGGGACCCCCACTCAACCCCCGGGTGCTCCTCAGCCCGCACCCGGCTCGGTCACGCCCACCCAGCCGGGCACGGTTCCCGGTCAGATCGGCCCCTCCACGACGCCGGGCATGGCCGAGCCGGCGCCCGCGCCGGGAACGATGCGCTGAGCGCAAGGGGCAGCAGGGCTGTGCGTTTCGCGCGCCCCGAACATCCAGGAGAAAGCGGCCTCGAACAAGACGAAGGGTGCCGGACGGCACCCTTCACTATCGGCTATCGAATCCAAGCCACCCATCGCCGGAGCTTGCCCAGGGGTCCCTTGAGGGGATCACCCGGGCCACCTCCGGCGGGTTCAGGCCGTCGCGCCCTTGCCGCCCTTGCCGCTGGCGCGCTCGGTGGCCCCCATCGTGCGCGAGGCCGTCTCGCTGGCGGCGCTGCGCAGTTCCTCGGCGGACTGCTGCCCCTGTTCGCGGCCGGCCTGCACCGCTTGGCTCGCAGCATCGCGCACCGAGGCACCCGCCTGCGCGGTGTGCTGGCGCAGTTGCTGCGACTGCTGCTCGGCCGCGTCGCGCCATTGCTGCGACACGGCCTCGCCGTTGCGCTGCGTGGCCTCCGCCGCTTGGCGGGCGGTCTCGCACCATTGATTCAGGCCCTCGCTGGTGTGGCTGCCCCACTGCTCGAGGCTGCGCTGCCACGTCTCGGCCGCCTGGGCGGCCTGGGCCTCCAAGGTACGGGCCACGTGCTGCTGGACCTCGGCAAGGGTCTCGTTGGCCCGTTGCGCCGTCGTCAGCAACTGCTCAGTCGCCGTGTTCAGCAGACGCCGGGCGTGCTCGTCCGTCGAGTCCAGCACGCCCGACCAGTCCGGCAAGCCCAGTGCCGCGGCCGTGCGCGCCTGGGTGGACAGCATGGCCCGGGTCGCGGCCATCTGCATGTCGTAGATCTGTCCCACGCTGCGCAACGCCACTTCGGCGGCGTGCATGGGGTGAAACCTGTCCTGCGCCCCCGCGGGGGTCGCACCATTCAGCTGTGCCATGTAACCTCCTCTGATGTGACCGACGTCGCCGCCTTACCCGACGGCTTCGTGCTGCATAGCAACATGAATGCCTGCACAGCCAGGGGTCCGAGGCACTGGAGGTGGTCGAAATGACAGTCGGGTCGGGAAGTCTTGCAGCCCCTGGAAGGCGTCAGGGCGAGGGTCGGGGCCGTCGGGCAGTCGCGGGTGCGGCCCCGTGCCGGCCGCACCCGTCCCTGCCTCTCCGGCCCTTGTATGTATATCCGCGAGGCGAGCGCTGCGCCTGGACTCGCGCGGCACCGGGGGAGCCGCTTCAGAAGACGAAGTCGCCGTTCTCGATCGCCTGCCGCGCGAACAGGAACGCCGCGGCATTCCAGCTCTGTCCGGCCATGCCCATCGGCTGCAGGCTCTGGCCGTGGAACCATTCGGTGAAGCGCCAGTCGTCCGCGGCCAGGCTCTGCGCGAGCTTGCCCAGTTCGCGGCCGGCCTCCTCGTCCTGACCCAGTTGGGCAAGCGCCATTGCGTAGAAGCCGCCGATGAACGGCCAGATGCCGCCGTTGTGGTACTGATGCGGATGGTTCTGCTTGTGCCGCGCCATGTACGGCCGCCACAGCTCGTGGTCCGGGGTGATGGGGTCGGTCACCGCGCGCACGGGGTAAGGATCGCCGACCCGCGCGGACCGCAGCGCCTGCACGATGCCGTTGGCCATCGCGTCGCCGGCCAGGCCGCAGAGGATCGCCAGCACGTTGCCGAACACGTCACCCTCGTAGCCCACGAACGAGAGGTTGACGAAACTCAGGTACAGCCCCGGCGTGCGCTGCCCGCGGCGGGCGTAGTGCGCGAGCAGGCGGCTGCGGCGATATTCCGGCAGGTCGCGCTTGAACGGGTGGAAGAGATGGTTGAAGTGGTAGTGCGTCTCTTCCTGGTTGGGCAGCCGGTACAGCTGCTTGACTCGGTACCAGAGCGCATTGGTGTAGAGCACGAAGCCCGAGCGCGGCATGATGTCGGCCCAGTCGCTCGCCTCGTTCTGCTGCAGCAGGAAGAAGCGCTGATGCTCCTGCGACGCGAGCCAGTTGAGCGCCAGCGCGATCTGCGGCTCCCAGCGGTGCTCGACGCCGGCCAGCGCACTGCGGCGACGCACGTGGTCCACGGCGATCAGCCACCACAGCGTCGCGTCGATGCAGCCCAGGTACCAGAAGTCGGCGTCCTGCCCTTCCGGATCCACGTACTTGGGGATCTGCCCGTTGGGCGCCTGCGCCTGGGCCAGCGCGTCCAGGCTCGCGACCGCGCCCAGCTCCAGCGTCTCGATGCCGCTGCCGGCCATCGCCAGCACGCAGATCGCGGCGTCGCGGCCAAAGATGCGGGTGTAGCTGCGCGCCTCGGCCGCCTTGGTGCGGCTCGCGGCCAGGATCCCCTGCGGCGTGAGGTTGCGTTCCAGCAGGTCCACCGATTCCACCGTGCAGTGGTGGATCAGGCTGCGCGCGTCCGGCGCCCGCTCGAGCTGCGCGGCAGGCGGTGGCACCTGCACCGCGCCGGTGCGGTGTGCCGTGAGCGCGGCCTGGACGGTTTGCGGGCGGGCGTGTTTCATGGGCACCTCCACCCCGGCGGATGCCGAGGCCAGACGGGCCAGTGTAGAAAGCGCCCGGGCGCGGGTGGCGTGCATTTGCCGCACCGCGGCGCAGGGGCTGCCCGTGCGGCGGACACGGGTCACGCCGGCGTCAACATTCTCACGCGCCAGGCGTTTGCGGCAGGGCCATG
Organism: Burkholderiaceae bacterium; assembly: GCA_035559275.1. Taxonomy (GTDB): domain Bacteria; phylum Pseudomonadota; class Gammaproteobacteria; order Burkholderiales; family Burkholderiaceae_C; genus Caldimonas. Next base: position 45,086 of record DATMBN010000010.1, on the reverse strand, counting down.
GGCCGACGCAGGAGCACCAGGGACCGCCCCCTCAGCGGGTAGCTCTCTCCCGGTTGCAGGCGCCTGGTGGCCGCCTGGCCGCCGGGCTCGACCGTGTCCAGCAGGGCGTACCAGGCGTCGCCCGGGATGGCTGGGATCGTGAAGGGGATTTCGTTCGCGTCCGCATTGAAGAGCAGCAGGAAGTCGTCGTCCTCCAGCGGCACCCCCCGCGCATCGACGTCGTCCAGCCCGGCTCCGGAGAGGTACACCCCCAGGCAGCGCGCGTGTTCATGCTCCCACTCCTCGGTGCTCATCTCGTGCCCGTCCGGTTTGAGCCACAGGACATCCTTCAGGTGCCCGCCGACCAGGGGCCGGCCGGCGAAGAAGTCGCGCCGCCGGAACGTGGGGTGGGCACGACGCAGGGCGATCAGCCGCCGCACGAAGCCGAGCAACTGCTCGCGCTCCGGCGTCATGGTCCAGTCCAGCCAGCTGATCTCGTTGTCCTGGCAGTAGGCGTTGTTGTTGCCGCCTTGCGTACGGCCGATCTCGTCGCCGGAGAGGATCATCGGCACGCCCTGGGACAGCAGCAGCGTCGCCAGCATGTTGCGCTTCTGGCGTTCGCGCAGCGCGTTGACCTCGCGGTCGTCGGTCGGCCCCTCCGCGCCGCAGTTCCACGACAGGTTGTGATTGTTGCCGTCCACGTTGCCCTCGCCGTTGGCCTCGTTGTGCTTGTCGTTGTAGCTGACCAGGTCGTGCAGCGTGAAGCCGTCGTGCGCCGTGACGAAGTTGATGCTGGCGTGAGGCCGCTTGCCAGTGCGCCCGTAGAGGTCGGAAGACCCCGTGAGCCGCGTCGCGAACTCGCCGATCAGCCCCCCGTCGCCCTTCCAGTACGCCCGCATGCCATCGCGGTAGCGATCGTTCCACTCCGCCCATCCCAACGGGAAGTTGCCGACCTGGTAGCCGCCGTGGCCAAGGTCCCACGGCTCGGCGATGAGCTTGACCTGGGCAAGCGTCGGGTCCTGCCGGATCACGTCGAAGAACCCCCCGAGGTGCTCGACGCGCCCCCGCTCGCGCGCAAGGGCCGACGCCAGATCGAAGCGGAAGCCGTCGACATGCATCTCCTCGACCCAGTAGCGCAGCGAGTCCATGACCATCTGCAGCACCCGCGGGTGCATCAGGTTGATGGTGTTGCCGCAGCCTGTGAAATCGTTGTAGTAGCGCCGGTTCTCCTCCGAAAGGATGTAGTAGGACGCGTTGTCCACGCCACGCAGCGAGAGTGTCGGACCCAGGTGGTTGCCTTCGCAGCTGTGGTTGTAGACGACGTCGAGGATCACCTCGATGCCTGCGGAGTGCAAGGTCTTGACCATGGTCTTGAACTCCTTGACCTTGCCGGAGCACGAGTAGCGCGGCTCGGGCGCGAAGAAGCCCAGGGTGTTGTAGCCCCAGTAGTTGCGCAGGCCCTTCTCTTCCAGGTAGCGGTCGTTGACGAAGCTGTGCACCGGCATCAGCTCCACGGTGGTGACGCCCAGGCGCTTGAGGTAGTTGACCGCGGGCGCCGAGCCCAGCCCGGCGTAGGTGCCCCGCATCGCCTCCGGAATCTCCGGATGTCGCATCGTGAAGCCTCGCACGTGCATCTCGTAGATCACCATGTCGTGCCACGGAACCTCCGGCCGGCGGTCGTCACCCCAGGTGAAGGCGGTCTCCAGCACCCGGCACTTGGGCATGTAGGGAGCGCTCTCGCGCCGGTCGAACGACAGGTCCTCCTTCTTGTGGCCGATGGTGTACCCGTACAGCGCGTCGCTCCAGCGCAGTTGCCCGACGAAGTCCTTCGCATAGGGGTCGAGCACCAGCTTGTGCGGGTTGAAGCGGTGGCCCTCTTCCGGCTTGTAGGGGCCGTGCACGTAGTAGCCGTAGGCCATGCCGGGTCGGGCTTCGGGCAGGTAGCAGTGCCAGACGTGGTCGGTGCGCTCGCGAAGCTCGATGCGCTGGCGCTCGCGTTTGCCGGACTCGTCGAAGATGGCAAGCTCGACGCGCTGGGCGTGCTCCGAGAAGAGTGCGAAGTTCACGCCCTGCCCGTCCCATGTGGCGCCGGGGGGGTACGGTTTGCCCGGCCACACGGCCGTGATCGGTCTGTCCTTGCTCATGGGATCCTTGCGTCAGGTAGCGGAATGCGTGCCGCCGCCGCGTCACGGCAGCCGGCCGGGCCCGCGGCCGTCCTCGCGCTTTGGCGCCGGCCACCAGCGCTCCAGCCAGGCCGCGGCCCACTCCCGCCCACCGAGGCCGAACGCGAGGGCCAGGGCCAGCACAAGACCCGCCAGCAGAATCAGGAAAGTGAGCCGCACCAACTGCCCGCCAAGGTCCAGCTGGTCCACCGCGATCATCACGACGAAGACGAGAATGGCGTACCGGGCCAGGTTGCCGAGCACGTTGGCGTCACGCAGCCCGATGCCGGTGCAGTAGGTCTGCACGACGTTGCCGACGAAGCGGGCGAAGTAGGCGCCGAAGGCGACGATGAGCAACGCGACGATCACGCGCGGCACGAACATCATCACGCGACTGAGCAAATCGGTGACGTACGCCAGGCCCAGCCCGTTGAAGGCGACGATCAGCGCCGCAAGGATCACGACCCAGTACGCCAGCCAGCCGAACAGGCCGATGGTGTCGGTCTGCATGCCGCCGCGCTGCAGGAAGCCGTCGACGCCCGCGCGCTGCGTGACGATGTGCAGGTTGATCGCGCGCAGCGCCTTCTCGATCGCGAAGCGCGCGGCCTTGGCCAGCAGGAAGCCGATCAGCAGGACGACGGCCGCCAGTGCCAGGCGCGGCAGGAAGGAGGCGATCTGGTACAGGAACGCCCGCGCGGGGTCGAGCAGGACGTCTATGCGTTCCATCGCTTTCTCCTCGATGGGGAGCGGGTGCGCTCGTTCATCCCCGACCCAGCAGGCCCAGGATGCCCTGCAGCGGGATGCCCACCCAATCCGGCCGGTTGTTCAGTTCGTAGCGCAGCTCGTACAGCGCCTTCTCGAGCTCGAAGAGCCCGAGCAGCCGCTCGCCCGGCTGGAGGGCGTCGTACAGCTCGGCGCCCCGTGCACGCGCGTCGTAGGCGCGCAGGAAGGCCTCGCGCGCCTGGCGCTCCCAATCGAGCGCCGGTCCCTCCAGCGCCTGCGCTTCCTCGGGCGTCTGCGCGATACCCTTGACCGCTGCCGCGCGGGCATAGCTGAACGAGCGCAGCATCCCGGCGACGTCCCGCAACGGGGAGTGCTTCTCGCGCCGTTGCGCGAAGCTGCGGCCGGGCTCGCCCTCGAAGTCGATGATCACGAAATCGTTCTTCGACAGCAGCACCTGCGCCAGGTGGTAGTCGCCGTGGTAGCGCGTCTTCAGTCCATGCTGCGGCGAGGCGCCGAGGCCGTCGATACGCGCCATCACTTCCTCGCGCTGCACGAGCAGCTGTCGCACCATGGCCTGCGTGGACTCGTCCAGCCGGTCGATCTGGCTTTCCAGCATGCCGAACGTCGTCCTGGCCTCCTGGGCCACCTGACTGCGGTAATGGGCCAGATCGTCGTGCGTGAGCGGCCGTGGGTCGAAGGCCTCGCTGCCGGCGCGCCGGGCAAATGCCAGGTGCAGTTCGGCGGTGCGCTGACCGAGCGTCTCGATCAACGCCAGATAGGCTCCATGCTCGTCCTCCCGTGGGGGCTCGACGGCCATCCTGCGGCTCTCGAAGTAGCGCATCAGGTAGTCCTGGGTGTAGCCCCAGCCGTCGCCCTGGTTGGGCACGTAGCCCTGGACGATGGACAGCGTGTAGACCGTGCCCTCCCCGGACTCGTACTCGACCACCCCGGCCACCGGCACGCAGTGGGGAAAGCGCACCGTCTCGGTCAGGTAGCAACCGATCTCGAACTCGGGGTTCGCCCCGGGGCGCAGTCGGCGGTAGCCCTTGAGGAAGAGGCGCTCGTCCAGCGTGACGATCGTATTGCTGCTCTGAGCCTGCGGCTTGCCGACCGGCAGGCTCTCGTGGTCATCTCCGGCGATCTCGCGGAACATCGCCGTCGGCCGGAAGCGGATCACCCCCCGCGCGGTCCTCACCTCGGTGCGCCGCTCGATGGCAGAGACGACGGCGTGACAGAACACGTCGTCGGCGAAGGCATCGGCCATGACGCCCACCATGGCCTGCTGCCGCACCCGGGCCACCGTCGCCACCGCGACGCTGCGCATGCGTTCCTCGTCCCGGTCCTCCCAGGCCATCGCCAGCGGCGCGTAGTAGGTCGCGGGCGTCTGCGGCCCCTCCAGTTCCACGACGGGCAGCAGCCACTGGTGCTCGCCCTGCTCCCACACGGCGTGGTCGACCAGCGCCGCGCGCCGCACGGCGGTGCCTTTCGAGGCATACCACCGTTGTGCCTCCACGTAGCGAGGCAGCGTGTCGGTCTCGAACTGATCGCGCACCTTGAGGGCCAAGCCGATGCGCCAAGGTACCACCTGGTCCCGGAACAGGCTGTTCCATCCGTCGAAAAGCACGAGCACCGGCCTGTCCTCGGCCGGCAACACCTCGGTGTGCCAGCTCGGCACCTCGGCATCGGCCGTGAGGCGAAACCAGTAGAACGCGTGCGCCGGCAAGGTCAGCAGGTACGGCAGATCCCCGATCGGAGGGAAGGAGTTGCGCCCGAGCATCTCGACCGGCACGCGTCCGCGGAAGCGCGACAGGTCCAGTTCCACCGGCTGCGCGGTGCGCGAGAGATTGGCCACGCACAGGATCGCGTCGTCGCCATGCTCGCGCAGGTACGCCAGGATCTTGCGGTTGCCCGGCCTGAGGAACGTGAGCTTGCCTCGCCCGAACGCCAGGCTGGAGTTGCGCACCGCCAGCATGCGCCGCATCCAGTTCAGCAGAGATGACGGCTCCCGGGCCTGGGCTTCGACGTTGACCGCCTGGTAGCCGTAGACCGGGTCCATGATGGGCTGCAGGTACAGCCGCTGCGGGTCGGCCCGGCTGAAGCCGGCGTTGCGGTCGATGCTCCATTGCATCGGCGTGCGCACGCCGTTGCGGTCGCCCAGGAAGACGTTGTCGCCCATGCCGATCTCGTCGCCGTAGTAGATGATGGGCGAACCGGGCATGGACAGCAGCAGGCTGTTCATCAGCTTGATGCGGTCCATGTCGTTGTCCATCAGCGGCGCCAGCCTCCGGCGGATGCCCAGGTTGATGCGAGCGCGGGGGTCGGCGGCGTACATGTTGTACATGTAGTCGCGTTCCTTGCTGGTCACCATCTCCAGGGTCAGCTCGTCGTGGTTGCGCAGGAAGATCGCCCACTGGCAGGTCTCCGGGATCTCCGGTGTCTGCTGCATGATCTCGACGACCGGGAAGCGGTCCTCCTGGGCGATGGCCATGTACATCCTCGGCATCAGCGGGAAGTGGTAGGCCATGTGGCATTCGTCACCTTCGCCGAAGTACTCGCGCACGTCCTCGGGCCACTGGTTGGCCTCGGCGAGCAGGAAGCGGTTCGGGTAGTTGGCGTCGATCGCCGCCCGCAGCTCCTTGATGATGGCGTGCGTCTCCGGCAGGTTCTCGTTGTTGGTCCCCTCGCGCTCGACCAGATACGGTATCGCGTCGAGCCGGAAACCATCGACACCCAGGTCCAGCCAGAAGCGCATGACCCTGAATACCGCCTCGAGCACCAGCGGGTTGTCGAAGTTGAGATCGGGCTGGTGGCTGAAGAACCGGTGCCAGTAGTAGGCCTTGGCCACCGGATCCCAGCTCCAGTTCGATGTCTCTGTGTCGGTGAAGATGATGCGCGTTCCCCGGTACTTCTGGTCGGTGTCGCTCCACACGTAGAAATCGCGCTCGGGAGATCCAGGCGGCGCCTTGCGCGCGCGCTGGAACCACGGATGCTGGTCCGAGGTGTGGTTGATGACGAGCTCGGTGATGACCTTGAGGTCGCGCTTGTGCGCCTCGTCCAGCATCAGCCGGAAATCATCCAGCGTGCCGTACTGAGGATGAACGCTCTCGTATTCCGAGATGTCGTAGCCGTCGTCGCGCAGCGGCGAGGGGTAGAACGGCATCAACCAGATGGTGTTGACGCCCAGGTCCTTGATGTAGTCCAGCTTGGTCGCCAGGCCCCTGAAGTCGCCGACCCCGTCGTCGTTGGAATCGAAGTACGCCTTGACGTTGACCTGGTAGATGACCGCATCCTTGTACCAGAGCGCCTCGTCGGTGCGGGGGATGACGGCGCCCGCTTCGGCGTCTTCCAGCTGGGGGGTGTGCGGCGCGTTCATCCGGTGGCTCCACGCCTGCGACGGTCACGCCCTCTGCACGCGCGCGCAGCGGGCCGGGAAGGATGACGACGGATGCACCGCGCCATCGCAGCCCAGCGGCCGCCGCGGAACCTGCTTGGCCGGGCCGCTGGCGGCGCCCCCCTTCCAGGGGGGTGTGCCGAAGGCACTCGGGGGGCAAGGCCGTGACGACCACCACCGCCATCCAGTCGATTGCGCCCACACAGGCGCTGCGCCATCGCAGCCCAGCGGCCGCCGCGGAACCGGCTTGGCCGGGCCGCTGGCGGCGCCCCCCTTCCAGGGGGGTGTGCCGAAGGCACTCGGGGGGTGGTCCATTTCACTCAAAATAGTCGAAGTCCTGTTCGCTGCGTACGCGCCGCCGCAGGCGGAACACGTGGGCGGGCGAGTGACGGGGGTCGAGCATGATGAAGTTGCGCTCGCCGTGCCAGGTGAAGCGCTGCTCACTCAGCAAGTCGTGTACCTGATACGGATGGGCCGGATCGACGCCCAGCCAGCCCAGGTCCACCTGGACCCACCCCGACTGGGTGTAGTGAGGATCGAGGTTGACGACCGTGAGGATCAGGTTCTCGCCGTCGTCGCTGCGCTTGGCGTAAGCGATGAGCTGCTCGTTGTCGATCGGGAAGAAGCGCAGGCTCCAGTCCGACTGCAAGGCCTTGTTCTCGCGCCGGATCCGGTTGACCCTGGCGATGAACGGCTTGAGGCTGCCGGGCCGCTCCAGGTCCCAGTGGCGCAGCTGGTACTTCTCGGAGTTCAGGTACTCCTCGCTGCCCGGACGCACCGGCGCGGACTCCATGAGCTCATAGGCCGGGCCGTAGATGCCGTAGTTGGCCGAGAGCGTCGCGGCCAGCACCAGGCGGGCCATGAAGGTCGCGCGCTCGCCGGACTGCAGGCGCTCGTGCAGGATGTCGGGCGTGTTGGGCCACACGTTCGGACGGAAGTACTCCCGCCCGGGCCCCTGCGTCAGCTCGGTGAAGTAGTCGATGAGCTCCTGCTTGGTGTTGCGCCAGGTGTAGTAGGTGTAGGACTGCGTGAAGCCGAGCTTGGCCAGCCGGTGCATCACCTTGGGCCGCGTGAACGCCTCGGACAGGAAGATGAGGTCTGGATGCTCGCGCTTGAGGTGCGTGATCGCCCACTCCCAGAACAGGAAGGACTTGGTGTGCGGGTTGTCCACGCGGTAGATGCGCACGCCCTGCGCGATCCAGTGGTCGAACACGCTCTTGAGCTCCTTCCACAGCGCGGGCCAGTCCTCGGTCTCGAAGTTGAACGGGTAGATGTCCTGGTACTTCTTGGGCGGGTTCTCCGCGTACTGCACCGTGCCGTCCGGCCGCCAGCGGAACCACTGCGGATGCTCCTTGACATAGGGGTGGTCGGGCGCGCACTGGAACGCCACGTCCAGCGCGATTTCGATGCCGAACTCGCGGGCGCGCGCCACGAGGTGCCGGAACTCCTCCAGCGTGCCCAGCTCCGGCAGGATGTCCTTGTGGCCGCCTTCGGCGGCGCCGATCGCCCAGGGGCTGCCGACGTCGTCGGGCAGCGCGACCAGGGTGTTGTTCCTGCCCTTGCGCTTGCTGCGACCGATCGGATGGATGGGCGGAAAGTACAGCACGTCGAAACCCATCTCCGCGACGTAGGGCAGACGGGCCTCGACGTCCTTGAAGGTGCCATGGCGCCCGGGTTCGGCCGACGTGGAGCGCGGGAAGAGTTCGTACCAGGTGCTGAAGCGGGCCCGCTCGCGGTCCGCGACCAGGGGCAGCAGCACCGGGTGCGTGACGGCCAGGCTGCGATCCGGGTAGCGGTGCGCGAGCTCGGCGAGCGCAGGATCCAGCGCCAGGGCCTTGAGCGCCGCCACATCGTCGCGCGCCTCGCTGTGGCGCAAGCGCGCTGCCCAGGTCTTGAGCGCCTTGAGGTCGGCCCCCTTGGCCCTGCTGGCCGCCTCGTCCAGCAGCTGCGCGCCCACCAGGGCGGCGATCCGCACGTCGTCCTCGTCGACGCGGCGTTCGAGTTCGTGCCGCCACGATTCGAAGTGGTCGACCCATGCCGTCACGGTGTAGACGTAGCGGCCGGGTGTGGGGGGTGTGAAGCTCCCGAGCCACTCGTCGTTGTAGCGCAGGCGCATCTCGACCTCGTGGAATTGCTCCTCGGCCTCGGCCCGCCACTGCAGCATGACACGCAGCACATCGTGTCCGTCCGTGAAGCAATGCGCCTCGACGTGGAATGGCTCGCCGGCCACGCGCTTGATGGCAAAGCGTCCTCCGTCCACGCAGGGAAGCACGGCATCGATGACGGCGCGCACGCGGCCGGCACGGGGGTCGGCCGCGGCCGCCCCGGAGTTCTTCGTGGTGTCAGGCATGTCGGTCGGGTTGGAACACCAGGGTGGCCAGCGGCGGCAGGGTGAGGCTCAGGGAATGGGGCTGACCGTGCGAGGCCAGCGGCACGGCCTCGACGCCGCCCAGGTTGCCCCAGCCACTGCCGCCGTAGTCGCGCGCGTCGGTGTTGAGCACCTCGCGCCAGTGGCCGGGTTCCGGCACGCCGAGCACGTAGTTGGTCCGGGGCTCGGGTGTCAGGTTGCACACGACGAGCACCGGCGCCGCCGCCGGGTCGCGCGCACGGCGCAGGAAGGCGATCACGCTGCGCTCGGCATCGTTCGTCTCGACCCACTGGAAGCCTTCGTGCGCGAAGTCGGTCTGGTGCAACGCGGGCTGCTGCGCATAGAGCCGGTTGAGCTGCTGCACGAGACGCTGCACGCCGCGGTGCTCGGGCAGCTCGGCCAGGTGCCAGTCCAGTTCACCCTCGTGCGCCCATTCGCGCATCTGCGCGAACTCACCGCCCATGAAGAGCAGCTTCTTGCCGGGGTGGGTCCACATGTAGCCGTACAGCGCGCGCAGGTTGGCGAACTGGCGCCAGCGGTCGCCCGGCATCTTGTTCAGCAGCGACCCCTTGCCGTGCACGACCTCGTCGTGTGAAAGCGGCAGCACGAAGTTCTCGTTGAAGGCGTAGACCAGCGAGAACGTCAGCCGGCCATGGTGGTACCTGCGATGGATCGGATCCTCGCGCAGATAGGCCAGCGTGTCGTGCATCCAGCCCATGTTCCACTTCATTCCGAAGCCGAGCCCTCCCAGGTAGGTCGGGCGCGAGACCATGGGCCAGGCGGTGGACTCCTCGGCGATGGTCATCGTGTCGGGAAAGTCGCGGTACACCGCCTCGTTGAGCTTGCGCAGGAACTCGATGGCCTCGAGGTTCTCCTTGCCACCATGGACGTTCGGGACCCATTCGCCGTGCTTGCGCCCGTAGTCCAGATACAGCATGGACGCCACCGCGTCAACGCGCAGGCCGTCGATGTGGTACTTGTCCAGCCAGTACAGCGCGGACGAGATCAGGAAGCTGCGCACCTCGTTGCGCCCGTAGTTGAAGATGCTGGAGTTCCAGTCGGGATGGAAGCCCTGCCGCGGGTCGGCATGCTCGAAGAGGTGGGTGCCGTCGAAGTACTGCAACCCGTGTTCGTCCGTGGGAAAGTGCGACGGCACCCAGTCGAGGATCACCCCGATCCCCTCGCGATGCAGGTGGTCGACGAAGTACATGAGGTCCTGAGGCGTGCCGTAGCGGGCCGTGGGCGCGAAGTAGCCGGTCGTCTGGTAGCCCCAGGAGCCGTAGAACGGATGCTCGGTGACGGGCAGCAGCTCCACGTGGGTGAACCCCATGGCCTTGGCATAGGGCGCGACCTGGTGCGCCAGTTCGCGGTAGTTCAGGAAGCGCCCGTCCGAACGACGCCAGGATCCGGCGTGCAGTTCGTAGATCGCGATCGGCGCGTCCAACGCGTTGCGGCGCCCTCGCTCGGCCATCCAGCGTCCATCGTGCCATTCGTAGTCGAGCGTCCAGACCCGCGAGGCGGTGGCCGGCGGCACTTCTGCGTGGAAGGCGAAAGGGTCGGCCTTGTCGACGGTGTAGCCAGCGTGGCGCGAGACGATGCGGAACTTGTAGGCCTGCCCCCGCTCGACGCCTGGGACCTCGCCTTCCCAGATGCCGCTGCCATCCCACCGCGGCTGCAAAGGATGCGCGGCGGAACTCCACCCGTTCCAGTCACCCACCACGGAGACCGACTCCGCATTCGGTGCCCACACTGCGAAACGGGTCCCGCCGGGCCCCCAATGACAACCGAGCTTCTCGTACAGGCGGGCGTGGGTGCCTTCGCGAAACCAGAAGGTGTCCTGCTCTGTGAGCGCCATGGCGCGCGGCGTCATCAATGCGTCAGCGCTTCGCGCACGGCGCCGGCATGGTCGCCGACCCGCGCCACCGTCTCGCGCAACTCAGCTTCGGTGCAGCCGAACTCGCGGCACCAGTACGCCACCTCGTTCGGGTCGACCAGGCCGACCCGCCCGCGATCGAGCGGCTGGAAGCCCGCTTCACTCAAGCCGGGGGGTTGCTGCTGACCCACACCGACGGCCAGGTCGATGCTCGCTCCCGGGTCTTCCTCGCCGGCGGCCGACTCGCTGCCGAGATCGACCGGCTGCGGCTGGTGGGACGTGTCCCCGCCTGCCGGGGGGACGGATGCGCCCTGTCGGGGCGCCTGGGGTGAGGCTGAGGACGGCATGAGTGGCTCCGAAGATCGATGGCGGCCCTCGGCCGCCATCGTCCCTCAGCAACGGCCGTTCCCGCTGGCGCCCCGCCGGAAGCCACCTCTGCGGGCCGGCCGGGCTCCGCCCCCTTCCGGCCGCGCGCACCGCCCGCGCGTGCGACGGCCCGACGACTCACGGAAACGCGGGAATGTTGGGCTCCACGCCCTCCAGATGCGCTTCTGGATGCGAGGTCGACAGGCGGTTCTCGATCTCCGCGACACGCGAGCGTGGAACGTCGACCATCAGCAGCACCTGCCCCTGTTCAATCGGCTCGCGGAACTTCAGCAGCCGCTGACTGGGTGTGGAGATGCCGATGAGGCTGGCAGACCACGCGCCCAACCCGCCGCCGACGACGGCCAGCACCGCGGCGATGGCCCACTGCGGTTCGTCGCCGGAAATCGGAAACAGCACCGCGGCAGCCACGCCGGCGACCGCCCCGGCCGCCCCCCCGAGCACCAGACCCATTTCGGCGGCCCGGATCACGTCGGAAGTCTGCAGCACGTTGGCGGCGTGCAAACCCGACAGGTCGACGTCCTCGCGCGCGACGAAATGGATATGCCGCTCGGTGATGCGCGCAAGCAGCAGATCGTCCATCGCGCGCCGGGCGCTCTCGACGTTCGGCAACAGCCAGTAGATGCGTCTGCGCATGGGGCTCTCCTCGTGTGAGTGGACGTGTGACGAAAAGAGCGTTGACCTCTTGTACACCCGACCCGCAGCGCTGGCAAGGACGGCCCGCCTGCGAACGAGGGATGGGTGACCTCAGCCGTTGTCGCGGAACGCCGGGTACAGCGACATGCCGCCATCGACGAAGATCGTCGTCCCGGTGACATAGTCCGAGGCATCGCTCGCCAGCCACAGCGCCACCTCGGCCACGTCGGCCGGCTCGCCTACGCGCCCGTAGGGGATCAATTGCAGCAAGCGTTTCAGCGAAGTGGGGTCCCCCCAGGCGTCCTGGTTGATGTCGGTCCGTATGGCGCCCGGCGCGATGCCATTGACACGGATGCGGTGATGCGCCACTTCCTGCGCCAGGGTCTTCATCATCAGCATCAAGCCGCCCTTGGACGCGGCATAGTTGACGTGTCCCGCCCACGGGATGAGCTCGTGCACCGAGCTCATGCAGATGATCTTGCCCAGTGCCCGGGAACGCTGCGTCCCCTGCCCCCGGTCGATGCGTTCGCTCCCGCCCTCGACCCGCGTGCGCTCGCCCACCTGCTGCGGGCCCGGAGGCTGCGAGCGCCGCGTGGCCCAGTCGCCGGTCGACTGTTGCAGGAAGCACTTGATCGCCTCACGGGCGCAGAGGAACTGGCCGGTGAGGTTGACGTCGATGACGCGCCGCCATTGCTCCAGGGTCATGGCGGTGGCGGGCGCGTCCTGCTGGATGCCGGCGTTGGCGACCAGGATGTCGAGCCGACCGTACGTGTCCATGGTCCGGCTGAACATCGCGAGCACCTGCGCCTCGTCGGCCACGTCCGCCTGGACCGCGGTGGCGCGGCCCCCGGCCTCGGCGATGCGCCGCACCACCTCTTGGGCGCCGGCATCGTCCTGCCGGTAGTTCACGACCACCGAGGCCCCTGCCCGCGCCAGGCGCTCGGCCACCGCCGCGCCGATGCCGGAACTGGCGCCGGTCACCAGCGCCACCTGGCCCTGCAGTTCGCTGGTCTGCCGCGTCGGGTCGTCGGGCATGGCTGGCTCCTTCAGCAACGGAAACGAGAGTAAGGGCGACGGCAGCGCCGTCGCCCCACGTGAAGCAAGCTGCGATCCGGCCGCGTGGCGCCGCGGACCGGGTCGGCAGACTCAGCGCTCCAGCAGGTGGCCCCGGTAGGGCATCTGCATCGTCGCCTGCGCCTGCGCCTTGCGCTCCATCTGCGCTTGGGCCGCGGCCTGTCCGGGCAGCGTGCTGGCCATCGCGAAGTGCAGCGTCGCGTAGCCGATGGCCTGCGCGTTGAACTTCATCGCCACCGGGCTGACGTTGCTCAGCGTGTCGCACGCCTGGTGGTAGCAGGGGTCGTACGCCTGGCCCGGCGTGCCTCCCCAGATGGCCGCCTCTTCGGCCGTCTTGATGCCCTCGGCGCCGGTGAACAGGCCGCCCGCGGGGATGCCGGCCAGCATGAAGGGCCGGTAGTCGGAGCGCCCGTCGAAGTCCGTGCCCTTGGTGCGCAAGCCGCGGCTGGCGAAGTACTGCTCGAAGACCTTCTCGATCTCGCCAGAACCCTCGGGGCCGGGGCCGGCACCGACCGCGTCGGAATCGTCGCCGTCATAGACGAAGTACACGAAGTTCGGCGAGCCGACCATGTCGAAGTTGAGGTACAGCGCGATGCGCTCCAGCTCGTCCTCGTCGAGAGAAGCCACGTAGCGCGTCGCGCCCACGAGCCCGGATTCTTCCGCCCCCCACAGCGCGAAGCGCAGTTTGTTGCGCGGGCGCACCTTGCCAAGCTGCACCGCGGTCTCCAGCACCGCCGCCGTGCCCGTGCCGTTGTCATTGATGCCGGGGCCCTCCGCGACGGAGTCGAGGTGGGCACCGATCATCACGACGTTGTTCGGGTCGCCGTGTCGCGATTCGGCCAGCACGTTATAGGTACTGAAAGCCTCGATGAGCGTGTCGGTACGCACCCGCAGCACCAGCCCCGGCGTGGCCGCCAGTTGCTGACCCACCGCCTGGGTGACGGAGACCACCGGAATGTTCGGTGTGAAGTCCTCGCCCAGCGTGCCGTTGATCTCGCCTTCCACGTTGTTGTAGATCACGACACCGACGGCGCCAGCCGCGTATGCGTTGGCCGCCTTGAGCCCGAATGCGCAGGTGCCGCGGCTGATGAGGGCGATCCGGCCGGCCGTGAAGCCCGCGAAGTCCGCCGCATCGCAACCGAGCTGGCTGCCTGTGGGCGTCTGCACGGGGGCCGTGACGTCGCCGGAGCCCGAGTACGACATGATGTTGTGCGCGATCGGACCTGCCGGGGCGGGCGCCGTCTGCGCCAGCACGCTCGGCGACAGGTTGGTGAAGACACGGAAGTCGAACGGCTGGCGCGTGACGAGGTAGCCGGCGTCGCGCAAGACTTTCTCGACGTACTCGACACTGCGGTCGTAGCCGGGCGTGCCCGAGGCGCGGGTGCCGCCGTTCTCGTTGGCGATGCGCTGCAGGGCCTCCAGGTGCCGCCGCAGGCCCTGCGCGGTGATACAGGACTGCAGCTTGGCATGGGTGTTGTTCACCCGCTGCGCGCACATCCATTCGCGCGTGCCCGGGTCGCCCGCAGCGCTGGCGCTCTCCAGGGCCGAGCCGCCGTCCCCGTTGCCGCCGCCGCAGGCGGCCAGGGTCAGCGTGAGCGCCGCCAGCGCGACCGGCCAAGCGCGAGAGCCCGGGGCGGGCCGTGGTGAAGATCCGACTTTCATCTCTGTTGTCTCCTCTGTATCAAGGTGGGACGAACGCAGGCGCTCGTGGCGCCCGCAGCAAGGCTCGCCCGCGCCGCCCCGCGATGCGGGCGGCGGAACGACGCCAAGAAGGGACGAGGGCCGTGGGAGAACCGACGCTCAGCCGAGTCCCGCAGGCCCCGGCGGCGGATGCCAGGGAGGTCGCCCGGGCGGCCCGAGGGCGAGCACCGGATCCCTCGCGGGCCGGTGGCGGGAGGGACTGGGCTGCAGCCCCTCCGCGACGATGTGCCGTGCGTCAGTGCATGTCGGCATCGCGGCTCCCTGAGTGGTTTGATCCCATGCTAGAAGAGGCGAAACGGATGGTGGCATCGAAGTGCTACGGCCTGTATCGCGTCCCGCGCCGCCTCCCTGCGAGAGTTCTCAGGGGAGCACGCGCGTGCCGGTCGCATCGAGGCGCGGGGGCTGCTCGAAGGTGTGGAAAGGCGCGGGCGAAGGCACGCTCCATTCCAGTCCCTCCGCCCCCTCCCAGGGCCGCTGCGGGGCCGGGGCACCGCGTTTGCGCAGGACCGGGAGCACGACGAGGACGAGGAAATACAACTGGAACAGGCCGAAGGCGAACGCGGCCAGCGACGCGAGCAGGTTGAAGTCGGCGAACTGCATCGGGTAGTCGGCGTAGCGGCGCGGCATGCCGGCCAGACCGAGGAAGTGCATCGGGAAGAAAGCGACGTTGAAGCTGACGATCGAGCCCCAGAAGTGCACCTGCGCGTGCCGCTCGGGGTACATCACCCCGGACCACTTGGGCGCCCAGTAGTAGAACCCGGCGAACAGCGCGAAGAGCGAACCGGCCACCAGCACATAGTGGAAGTGCGCGACGACGTAGTAGGTGTCGTGCAGTTGGATGTCTACCGGGGAGACCGACAGAATCACGCCGGTCAGCCCGCCGATCGTGAAGACGAAGATGAACCCGATGGCGAACAGCATCGGCGTCTCGAAGCTCATCGAGCCCTTCCACATCGTCGCGGTCCAGTTGAAGACCTTCACGCCGGTGGGCACAGCCACGAGCATGGTCGCGTACATGAAGAAGAGCTGGCCCGTCACCGGCATGCCGGTCGTGAACATGTGGTGTGCCCACACGATGAACGACAGGATCCCGATCGAGGCCATCGCGTACACCATCGAGGTGTAGCCGAACAGGCGCTTGCGCGAGAAGGCCGGGACCACGTGGCTGATGATCCCGAAGGCGGGCAGGATCATGATGTAGACCTCGGGGTGCCCGAAGAACCAGAAGATGTGCTGGTACATGATCGGGTCGCCGCCGCCGGCCGGGTTGAAGAAGCTGGTGCCAAAGTGGCGATCGGTCAGCGTCATGGTGATGGCGCCGGCCAGCACCGGCAGCACGGCAATGACGAGGTAGGCGGTGATGAGCCATCCCCAGCAGAACATCGGCATGCGCATCAGACTCATACCCGGGGCGCGCATGTTGAGGATGGTCACGATGATGTTGATGGATCCCATGATGGACGAAGCGCCCAGCAGGTGGAGTCCAAAGATCGCGAAGTCCATCGACGGCTGCATCTGCAGCGTGAGCGGGGGATACAGCGTCCAGCCGGCGGACGGCGCGCCTCCGGGCAGGAAGAAGGCGACGATCAACAGCACCGCCGCCGGCACCATCAGCCAGAAGCTGAAGTTGTTGAGCCGGGCGAACGCCATGTCGGAGGCGCCGATCTGCAGTGGGATCATCCAGTTCGCGAACCCTACGAACGCCGGCATGATCGCCCCGAACACCATGATGATCCCGTGCATCGTGGTGAACTGGTTGAACAGGTGCGGGTCGACGAGTTGCAGGCCGGGCTGGAACAGCTCGGCACGGATCAGCAGCGCCAGCACGCCCCCCACGAAGAACATCGTGAAGCTGAACAGCAGGTACAGGGTGCCGATGTCCTTGTGGTTGGTGGCGAAGAGCCAGCGGCGCCAGCCGTGAGGATGGTCGTGGTGGTCGTGCGCGGCGGCGTCGCTCGGGGCAAGGGTGTGCGGGGCGGCCATGGGGCGTCCTTCCATCCGGCAAGTGATCGCGGTGCCGGTCCGCGGCTGGTCAGGGCGTCGCGGGCGACGGCTCGCGGTTGCGGGCGAACACGAAATAGGCCGCCACCGCCGCAAGCAGCGCGTGCAGCCAAATGTCGTGGCCGTAGAGCGGCACCAGCCCGAAGGTGGTGTGCAGCCGCATCGCGGGGATCAGCCCCATCAAGGTCAGCAGCGCATATCCGATGAACACGCCCCAGGCGTAAGTGCGCGCGCCCACGGGACTGCGCGAGGCCACGAGGCCCCACACGCCGTAAACCAGGTGGGCCAGGTTGTGAAGCACATTGACCGGAAAGAGGCCGAAGACCAGGCCTAGCCCGGCGGTGACGGTGACGTCGGGGTGGGTGTGCTCGGTCGTGATCCCGGGGATGAAGCCGGCAATGCCGACCAGCAGGAACACGATGCCGAACACCAGGGCGAACGTGCGCGTGGTCATGGGAATCTCCTCCTCGTGGATTTGGGGGCGGGATCAGGGGTGACCCAGGGCAGCAATCGAGGGTCCCGCCTGCCGCAGGGCCTCTCCCAGTTCGCGCTCGAACTGCCGGCGCCGAAGGGGTCGCAGGTGGCGGCCGATTTCCAGGGAACGCGCGCCCTGCTGCAGCACGACGGCATCGTCCGGCAACGCCGGCGCAGGCAGGCGCACCCAGGCAGCGTCGAAGCGGTGGAGCACGACCTGCTGGCCGCGCTGCTGCTCCACCTCCAGGCAGCCGTCACGCAAGGTCACCCGTTCGCCGTCGCGCGCGTGGCGGGCATAGCAGACCACGGCTGCAGCGAAGGCGATGAGTTCGAGCAGCGCGAAAAGCAGCACGAAGGGGTAGCCGGCCACCCACAACACGAGGGACAGCACGCCGGAGATCCCTGCCGCGACCCAAAGCCCGGGCAGGCATTGGCGGGGTGTGAGGGCACAGTTGGCGCGCAAGTCCCAGGAAAGCGGCTGCGCCACGTGCGGGTCCGCCGCAGGCAGCACATCCGGCGCGATGGAGGGCGAGGCGAAGGTCATGGGCGCAATGCGGTGCTGCGGGATGCGAGCAATCGCCGTTCCGCATTCGCGGCATCACGGGCGTCGGCCCCGGCGCGCGCCTTGCTGAGCGCCCTCGGCACCACGCGAGGAACTCCAGCGACATGAAGACCATCGTGATCTTCCAAGGCGGCGGGGCGCTCGGCGCCTTTGCGGCGGGCACCTGGCGCGCTCTGGTCCCACGCCTGCAGGAGGCGGGCATGGAGCTGGTCGGCCTCGCGGGGGCCTCCATCGGCGGGCTGAACGCGGCTCTCATCGCCGCGCATCACCAGGATCCGGACTGGGGCGCGGGGGCGCTGGAGGGTTGGTGGCGGAACCGGTTGGCCACTCCCTCGTGGCCCTTCGTGCCGCCCGCGTGGGGCCTGCCGCTGGCGCCCACGACGGGCGATACGTCCAGCTGGAACGGCCTGCTGACCGGATTGCTGGCCGGCACGCGGGGCCTCTACCGCGCAGCGCCGGAACGCCTGAACCTGCTGGGCGCACTGCAACGCATCCACTGGCCGCTCTTCGAACGCAGCCCCATGTACGATACGCTCGCTGAGGCTGTCGGCGAGTACGACTCGAGGGGCAGCGCAGCGCCCTGGCTCGCGGTGGCAGCGGTGGACGTGCTCGAGGGCCAGCTGCGACTGTTCGACAGCGACGCGGGGCCTGTGGCACCGACGCACCTGGCGGCCAGTGCCGCGCTGCCGCTGCTGTTCGATCCCGTCGAAATCGAGGGGCGCGCATACTGGGACGGCGAGGTCTGCGCCGATTCCATCGTCCCGGCCGCGCTGCAGGGGTTGCGGGACCGCGGACGCGCGGCGCCGGGCGAGGACCTGCTGCTCGTCACGGTCGAGCCCGTCAGCCCGCGCGCCCGGGCCCTGCCCCAGTCCTCGGTCGAGATCGTGCATCGGGCGCTGGAACTGCTTCTGATGCGCAAGCTGAGCCGGGTAGACGCGTCGCGGCTCGGGGCCACGCGGCATCTGCATGTGAGCCGCGAGCAGTTGCCCCATGAGCTGGTGTCGGGTCAGTTCGACTATTCGCCGGCCCGGCTGGACGCCCTCATCGAACAGGGGGAACGGGCTGCGGCCGAGGCGTGGCACGCCTTCGGCGCCGGGTAACCGCGTTCGCCATGGGCTTCCGCGCTGCGCAACGATCCAGCCCCTGCTGTCGCCTAGTCGACTGACCGCGGCACGCCTGCCTGTCCATACTCGCAGGTTCCCCCTTGGAGGAGACCCATCATGTCCACGCTCTTTTCCCTGGCCGGCAAGGTCGCGGTCATCACCGGCTCGTCCCGAGGCATTGGCCGCGCCATCGCCGAGCGCATGGCCGAGCATGGCGCCAAGGTCGTCATCTCCTCCCGCAAGGCCGAGGCCTGCGAGGAAGTCGCCGCCCAGATCGACGCCCGCCACGGCACCGGCACCGCCCTCGCGGTGGCCGCCAACATCTCGCGCAAGGAAGACCTGCAGCAGCTGGTGGACACCACCAACGAGCGCTTCGGCAAGATCGACGTGGTGGTGTGCAATGCGGCCAGCAACCCCTACTACGGGCCGATGAGCGGCATCCAGGACGACCAGTTCCGCAAGATCCTGGAGAACAACGTCATCGCCAACCACTGGCTCATCCAGATGGTGCTGCCGCAGATGGTCGAGCGTCGCGACGGCTCGGTGATCATCGTCTCGTCCATCGGCGGGCTGCGTGGCTCCCCGGTCATCGGCGCCTACAACATCTCCAAGGCGGCCGACTTCCAACTCGCGCGCAACCTGGCGGTCGAGTACGGCCCGCACAATGTCCGGGTCAACTGCATCGCGCCGGGTCTGGTGCGCACCGACTTCGCCCGCGCGCTCTGGGAGGACCCGAAGCGCCTGGAGCAGGTCAACACGCTGGTGCCCTTGCGCCGCATCGGCGAGCCGGACGAGATCGCGGGCGCGGCCGTCTTCCTCGCATCGCAGGCCGGCTCCTTCGTGACCGGCCAGGCCATCGTGGTGGACGGCGGCGCCACCTGCTGAGCGCGCACCCATGCCCCTCCACCGCCCCGCGCCGCACCACGCCCACTGGCCTCCCGGGCAGCCTCGCCGCCTGACGTTGCCCGAGACCTCGCTGTTCTATAACCTCGAGGTCTCGGCCACGCGCTACCCCGACAAGCCCTGTATCCGCTACTACGGCTCGGTGCTGACCTACCGCCAGGTGCTGGAGGGCGCCGAGCGGGTCGCCGGCTACCTGCAGCGCCGCTGCGGCGTCTCGCGCGGCGACCGGGTGCTGCTCTACATGCAGAACAGCCCCCAGTGGGTGATCGCCTTCTACGGCATCCTGCGCGCCAACGCGGTCGTGGTGCCGGTCAACCCGATGAACAAGACGCAGGAGCTGAGGCACTACGTGGCCGACACGGACGCCTCCGTCGTCATCGTGCCGCAGGATCTGTATCCGCAGGTGCGTCCGCTGGTCGGCGGCCAGGGCCTGCGCCATGCGATCGTCGCCTGTTATGCCGACGCGCTCCAGGCGCCACCCGACATGCCCGTGCCCGCGCTCGTGCAGGCGTCACGCGAGACGATCGAGGAGCCCGGCGTGGCCTCGTGGTCATCCGTGATGGACCTCGCGCTCGTGCCCGGTCCGCTCGAGGTCGGCCCCGACGACCCCTGCGCGATGCCCTACACCTCGGGGACGACCGGCGCGCCCAAGGGCTGCATCCACACCCACCGCAGCGTGATGTGCACCTCCGTGGGCGGCATTCGCTGGTTCGGCCGCTCGCAGGACGACGTGTACCTGTCCGCGCTGCCCTTCTTCCACGTCACGGGATTGACAGGCAGCCTGCACGGGCCGATCTACGCCGGCGCCACCATGGTGATCCTCACCCGGTGGGACCGCGACGCCGCGCTGCAGGCCATCGAGCGACACGGCGTGACGGCATGGCAGTCGATCTCGACGATGATGATCGACTTCCTCGCGCAGCCGGGCCTGGAGCAGCGCGACCTGTCCAGCCTCCTGGTCGTGCGCGGCGGGGGCGCGGCCATGCCCGAGGCCGTCGCGCAGGAGCTGCTGCGCCGCACCGGGCTGCGCTACGTCGAGGGCTACGGCATGTCCGAGACGATGGCGGCCACCCACATCAACCCGCCGCACCGGCCCAAGCCGCAGTGCCTGGGCATCCCGGTGTTCGACGTCGATGCGCGCCTCGTGGACCCGGACACGCTGCAGGAAGTGCCTCCCGGCGAGGTCGGCGAGATCGTCGTCCACGCGCCGCAGGTGATGCAGGGCTACTGGCGCCAGCCGGAAGCGACGGCGCAGGCCTTCGTGCAGATCGACGGCAAGCGCTTCCTGCGCACCGGCGACCTGGCCCGCGTCGACGACGAAGGTTACTTCTTCATGGCCGACCGGCTCAAGCGCATGATCAACGCCTCGGGCTACAAGGTCTGGCCGGCCGAGGTCGAGGCGCTGCTGTACCGCCACCCCGCGATCCAGGAAGCCTGCGTGATCGGCTCTCCCGACGCGCACCGGGGCGAGACCGTCAAGGCGCTGGTCGTGCTCAAGCCCGAGTATCGCGGCACGCTGCCACCGCAGTCGCTCATCGACTGGGCCCACGAGCACATGGCCGCCTACAAGGCGCCGCGGCTGGTGGAGTTCGTCGATGACCTGCCGAAGTCCGGCTCGGGCAAGGTGCAGTGGCGCGAACTGCAGGAGCTCGAACGGCAGCGTGCCTCGGGCCCGACGGCCAAGGAACAGGCGAAGGGGTGAGCGTCATGGGCATCCTCGTGTGGTCCTCGCCCCTGCCGGCGGCCCCCTACACCGAAGCGCTGCGCGCCGCCGCGCCGGACATCCCGGTCTGGACCGAGCAGGACGAGCCGACGCCGGCATCGGTCGAGGCCATCCTCGCCTGGCGGCTCAAGCCGGGTATGGCAAGCCGGTATCCGAACCTGCGGGTGCTGTGCTCGGTCGGCGCGGGCGTGGACAAGCTCCTCGTCCCGGACCTGCCGCCCGGGCTGCCTGTCACGCGCGTGGTCGATCCGCAGCAGGCGGTGCAGATCGCGCAGTATGTCGTCGCCTGCACGTTGCGCCACACCCGGGACCTGCCCTTGTACGCCGCGCAGCAAGCCCGCGCGGAATGGAAACGCCACCCGGTGCGCCCCGCGGCGAATTGCCGCGTCGGGCTGCTCGGGCTGGGAGCGGTGGGGCAGGCGATCGCCGCCGCCTTCCGGCCGCTCGGGTACCCGGTGGCCGGGTGGTCCCGTCAGCCCAAGCGCATGGAGGGGGTCGAGACCTTCCATGGGGCGGGCGGGCTGGACGCCCTGCTCGCGCGCACCGACGTGCTGGTCTGCGCGCTGCCGCTCACGCCTCAGACCCGCGGGCTGCTCGATCATGCGCGGCTCTCGCGCCTGCCGGCCGGTGCCTACGTGATCAATGTGGGGCGTGGCGAACAACTGGTCGAGTCCGATCTGCGGCGCCTGCTGGACGAGGGGCATCTGGCCGGAGCGGCACTCGATGTCTTCGAGCGCGAGCCGCCGCCGGCCGACCACTGGGCCTGGGCGCACCCGAAGCTCCTGGCCACCCCCCACATCGCCGCGCAGGCCGCCTATGAGGTGGTGGCCGCGCAGTGCGCGGCGGCGTTGCGCGCCGTGCGTGCCGGGCAACGTCCCCCCCACGCGGTGGACCGCGAGGCCGGCTACTGAACGTGGCGGCTTGGGGCCGCACGGGGCCTCGGGCCGCGGCAGCGCGCAGGGCCCCTCACGCCGTGCCCGCTCAGGGTTTGAGCAGCACCGGCTCGATGCCGATGGACAGCTGCCGGTCGCCCGGGATCGCCGCCTCGGTGCCCCGGAGGGTACGCACGCGGCTGACTGCCCACTGCTGCGGCAGGTTGACCGCGATCGTCCCCGTCGCCGACCAGAGCACGACGTGGGACACGCCGTCCTTGTCGAGGCGGAAGACGTAGACCTTGCCGTCCAACTCATAGCCGTCGACCAGGCGAGCCGCCTTGAGCCAGCCCGCGAACTCGCCGTACGCCCGCGCCGCCTCGGTGGGCGTGCGCAGGTCCGACTCGACCAGCCGGCCCACGCCCTCCTGGCGCTCCCAGAAGTAGTAGTTGTGATTGCTCACGCCGCGCGCCCACATGATCATCAGCGCCCGCGGCGTGACCGACCGGTGCTGGGCGGCGGTGGGGACGAAGCTGCTGCACTCGTAGATCAGGGCGTCGCACCCGGCCCCGCCCTCGGTGTTCCACAACTCCTTGTCGCCGACCCCGTACTGCGCCATCAGCGTGCGTACGTTGTCGATCTTGGCCGACAGTGACTCCGGCGCCGTGTTGAAGTACCAGTGGAAACCGATGATGTCGACGTAGGCGCCTCCGCCGGCGGCCAGGAAGTCGTTGAGCCAGGGCACGCCCTGGCCGGCCGTGAGCCCGGGAGAGACCAACTTGTTCTGCGGGTCGGCCGCCAGCAGTTCCTCCCGCGCGACGCGCGCCATCTCCACCATGTCGCGCGGCGTGCCGTTGAAGAGCGGCTGGTAGTCGGGCTCGTTCCACAGCTCCCAGTAGCGGATGCGCCCTGCGTACCGACGCGCCAGCGTGCGCACGTAGTCGCGCCAGTCCTCCAGACTCGCCGGCATGCCGCTCGAGCCCGGACCGTAGAGTCCCTGCACATCGGGCGTGCGAGACGCCCATTGCGGCGTCTGTCCCAGCGTGTAGAGGATGGACGCGGCTGGATCGTTGCGGCGCACGTGGTCCACGTACATGTCCAGGCGCTTGCCGGCGCCCCGTGTGAAGTCCCAGGCGTCGTTGGTGGGCTCCAGGTCGCGCCAGGTGGTGCCGGTGTTCCACAACCTCACCATTCCCTGGCCGAGGCCCGGCCAGGTGGAGTGCGACCCGAGCTGGATCAGGTGCAAGCCGAAGAGCCGCGAGGGGACAGGCTGCGTCGAGTAAGGCGCCATGCGGTTGTGCAGCACTTCGGAGATGGACAGGTCGTCCGCCCAGACGGTCGCGCCGAGGGTCACGGGCTCGATGCGCACCGTGCCGGGTACCGCCCCGGTGTACGTCCCGGTGAGTTCGATGCGCTGCCACTCGGGGCCGAGTTGCACCGTCTTGGTTGCGAACGGCTCCCACGGCGGCTCGTCGCGCCGCAGTTTGGCGATCACCGTGGCGGGCACGTCCGAGCGCAGGTACAGCACGACGCGATAGGTCTTGCCCTTGGCGAAGGCGTAGGGATAGGTGAGGTGCGCGCCCCCGCCGCCGTGGTGGGCGACGCGGAACAGCTGGGACGCCGCGCCCGAATGCACGTAGCCGGGCCGCACCTCCTTCTGCGCGGTCCATTGGGGCGAGGGCGAGCCCCAGTAGTTGACGCGCCACCCGGGCGCCGTGCCGGTGTAGCTGCCTTCGGCCCCTGAGGTGGCGAGCAGCACCTCCTGACGCGCCTGGCCGCCCGACGCCGGCAGGTCGATGGCCACGCCCGTCGCCGGCGGCTCCCCGGCCTCCTCCGGCGGGGGGACGGCATCCTCTGTCGGCGCGGCGGGCGGCGGAACGGGGGCGGTGGCCTCGGGCGTCGCGGCGGGCGAGGAAGCTCCCACGCCTCCACCGCCACCGCACGCGGCCACGAGCGTGGCGCACCACATGAGCACACCGAGTACGGCACGACGCGAGAGCTGTTGCATGAGAGCCACCGAGCGCAGGGATGACGACCGCCGCGCGCCCTTCGGAGCCGCGCAGCGGGCCGAGGAAGCGCAGACACGCCGCGAGCATCTTCCCCGTACCAGGAGGTATCAGCGGCACCTTCGCCGGTGTTGTGACAGTGGCGCCACGCACGTGTGTGAAAGATGCCTCGAACCCCTGGACGGCATGGGCTGGGCACCCCCTGTCGAGATGATCAGGGTCGCCCGCCAGTGGGCACGCGCAGCTTTACCTGGCTAGTAATCGACGCAGCGGTCGGAGGCGTCGACACTGGCCTCACCCCTCAACACCTCAAGGAGCTCGCCATGACACTCGCCACCTTGCCCGTCAAGCGCCCCGGGCCGCGCATCTCGCTGCGTCACGTGCTCGCCTTCGACGGCCTGACCTGCCTGCTGATGGGCGTGCTGCTGGTCGCCAGCGCCGCGCCCCTGTCGGAGCTGCTGGGACTCGCACAGCAGCTGCTGTTCGTCGCCGGCCTGGTGTTGCTGCCCTCGGCCGCGCTGATGTTCGTCGCCGCGCGGCAGTCCCCGCCCGCGCGCGCGTTGGTGACGCTGATCGTCGCGGGCAACGTCGCCTGGGTGGCAGCAAGCGTGCTGGTGGCGGTCCTGGCGTCGCCGACGGTCCTGGGCCTGGTGTTCCTCCTGCTCCAGGCGGCCGCCGTCGCAGTGCTCGCTGGCCTGGAGCAGGTGGGGCTGCGCGCCGCCTGACTGGGAACGGGCCGCTTCGCGAAATCCTTCACGCACTGCGCAAGGCCGACCGAACCGGCGACGCGCGCCACCCTGCCGCCGGGCGCGACATCTGGCTACATTGGAAAGGCCAGAACAGTGGTACCAAGCAGTCGTGTGGTGGAACGAGCGGCCCAGACGGGCAAGTCAGTGGGCCCGCGTCATGGCCGCGGGCCTCTCCCTGCTGCTGCTCGCCCTCGCCACGGCCACGGTGCTGTTCCTCAAGCAGGCGGCGCATCGCGCCGGGCAATTGGAGGCCGACAACTACGCGGTGGCGCTCGCCACGCATGCCGGGGAGGTGCTCGCCTCGGGGGAGTTCCTGCTGCAGGGGATGGTCGCCACGCTGCAGTCGGACTCGCCGGACGCCTTCGTCCGGCGCGCCACCTCGCCCGCCCTGCATGAGGACCTGAAGCGCCGCCAATCCACCTTCCGCATGGTGGAGCAGCTCGCGGTGACGACCCCGGATGGACGCGTGCTCACCGCCTCGCCCCGCCCGGGCCACCTCCCCGCCCCCACGCTGCTCGAACCCGGCGACGTCGTCTATCTCGCCACCCAGCCGGTCCGCACGACCTACCTCACGCCGGCACGCCGGGACCCGACGACCGAGCGCCGTGTGTTCTACCTGTGCCAGCCGGTGACGGCACCTGACGGGCAGGTGCTGGGCATCGCCGCGGTGGGGATCTCCTCGCGTGCCTTGTCCGAGTTCTTCGAGCGGCTGCGTTTGCAGGGGCGACCCTTGCAGCCGGGCGAAGCGGCCATCACGCTGCTGCGCGACGACCTGGCCGTGCTGGCCCGCGCTCCGATGACGGAAGACGCAGTGGGCAAACGGCTGGCGCCCGCCCCCCGCCTGCCCGCGCCCGGCTGGCAGGGCGGTGCGGCGAACCTGCCCGCTTTCCCGGCCTGGGAGACCTCGACCGGGGACGCGCTGCTCGCGATCCGCGCGGTCGAGGGCCAGCCCGCCCGTGTCGCGGTCGCCATCCACGAGTCGCTGTACCTCGCGCAATGGCGGCGTCAGGTGATGGCGATCGCGCTGCTCACCGTCGGCGCGCTGGCGCTGCTGATGTTCGCTTCCGGCCTGCTCGTGCGGCAGTTGCAGCACCGCGAGCGAGAGCACGCCGAGGGCGAGCGGCTGCGTCGGCAGGCCGAGGCCGCCAACCAGGCCAAGACCCAGTTCCTTGCGACGATCAGCCACGAGCTGCGCACGCCGATGAACGGCATCCTCGGCTCCGCGGAGCTGCTGGCCCGCGGAGCCGAGGGCGTGGAGCGAGAGCAGCTGCTCAGGAACGTGTTGAACTCGGCGCGGCACATGATGGGACTGATCGACGACATCCTCGACCACACGCGCCTGGAGGCCGGCGAGTTCCCGCTGGAGCAGGTGCCGTTCGACCCGGTGGCCCTGGCCCGCGATGTCGTGCGCGTGTTCGAGCCAAATGCCCAGGCCCGCCAGCTCGAACTGCGACTGGAGACCCCGCCCGAACGCCTGCCCACGCTGCTGGGCGACGCGCACCACCTGGCCCTGGTGCTCGCGCACATGGTCGGCAATGCGCTCAAGTTCACGCCGGAGGGCCGGGTCATCGTGCGCGTCTCGGCCGGCGGGCGCGGGGAAGGCTCTGCCATGCAGCTGCTGCGCTACGAAGTGGAGGACACCGGCATCGGCATTGCGCCGTCCAAGCGTGGCGAGGTCTTCCGACCGTTCTCGCAGGCCGACGGTTCGCCCACCCGGGCGGCCGGCGGAACCGGACTGGGTCTGGCGATCTGCCGCAAGGTGGTGGAGCTGATGGGCGGGGTGATCGACTTCAGCAGCACGCCTGCCTTGGGTTCACGCTTCTGGCTGGAGGTGCCGCTGCCCCGCGCGCAGCAGGACCGGCCGCAATCGCCCGCGGTGGACCTGGGCGACCGGTTCGTGCACAGCGGCGCCGTGCCGTTGGACGAAGCGCCACCTCCCGAACGCCTGCCAACGACGGGGCGCGTGCTCGTGGTCGAAGACAACCCGGTGAACGCGATGGTCGTGCAGGCGCAGCTCGCACAACTGGGCTGCGAGAGCACCGTGGCCCCTGACGGGGAGGCTGCCCTGCGGGAGCTGCCGACCGGGCACTACGACCTCGTGCTGCTCGACTGCATGCTCCCCGGCATTTCCGGAGTCGAGGTGGCGCGCCGCTGGCGCGCGATGGAGCGGGAGCACGGACTGCCCCACGTGCCCATCGTCGCGCTCACCGCCGACGTGATGGATGCCAACCGCCACGCCTGCCTCGAGGCCGGCATGGACGGCTTCGTGCCCAAGCCCTGCAATCTGGACCATCTGCGGCAGGCGGTCGAGCGGTGGACCGCCGTGCCGCGCGGGTGAGACGCCGGATCCCGGGGCAGTCACGCGGCCTGGAACCTGAACCTCGCGAGAGACTCGCACAGCCCCTTGACCTGCTCGTCGAGGCTCTCCACGGCGGCCGAGTTCTGCTCGACCAGTGCCGCGTTCTGCTGCGTCATGGCATCGAGCTGCGCGACGGCGTGATGCACCTGTTCCAGTCCCTCGCTTTGCTCGCCGGACGCGCGGCTGATGCGGTCGATGACCTCCGTCACGCGACGCACCTCGGCGACGATGCCCTGCATCGCGCTACCCGCGTGCTGCGCCAGCGCTGAGCCGGCATCGACCTTCTCTGCCGAGGACGCGATCAGGCCGCGCACCTCTTTCGCCGCCTGCGCGCAGCGGGTGGCCAGCGCACGCACCTCGCCCGCGACCACCGAGAACCCCCGGCCCTGCTCGCCCGCGCGGGCCGCCTCCACGGCGGCATTGAGCGCGAGGATGTTGGTCTGGAACGCAATGGCGTCGATCACGCCGATGATCTCGGCGATGTGCCGGGCCCGGTCGGCGATCTCGCCCATCGTGCCCACGACCTGTCCCACCACCTCGCCGCCTTGCGCGGCACTGCCGTGGGCCGCGGCCGCCAGGGCGTTGGCCCCCTGTGCCGCGTCGGCGGTGCGGCGCGCGTTGGCGAACAGCTCGTGCATGGACGAAGAGGTCTGCTGCAGCCGGGCGGCCGCCTGCTCGGTCCGGCTCGACAGGTCCTTGGTGCCGCTCGCGATCTCGCGGCTCGCGACGGACAGGGACTCGGCCGCCTGCGCGACCTGCTGCAGCAGTCCGACGAGCGCCTCGCGCATGTGGTTGAGATCGTGCTGCGCGCGGGCGAGCTCGTCGGCGCCCCGAGGCTGCAGCACCGGCAGCAGGTTGCCCTGCGCCCAGTCGCGCGAGACCCGCTGCAGTTGCGCCAGAGGACGGGTGATGGTGCCGGCGATCGTCAGCGTCAGCCACGCCCCCAGCGCCACCGCCAGCGAGGTGGCGCCGGTCATCCACAGGTGCGCCCGGCGCGTGCGGTCCCGCAACTCCTGCTGCGCCTGGGCGGCGCGGTCCTCGACCTGCCCGGTCAACTGGGCGATCGCCTCGTCGGCCGCGCGGACGTCAGCCTTCAAAGGCTCCATCGCCGCGTTGGCGGCCCAGGGATCGTGCAGTTCGCCCGCGTCGATGCGCCGCTGCAAGGCCAGCAGGCCGTCGCGATAGTTGTGCACGCCCTGGCGCAGTGCGAGCAGGCCGTGATCCAGCGCAGGCATGCTCTGGCGGGTATGTTCCAACCTCTGCAGCAGCGCCTCGATTTCTTCGGCCCACGCTTGGCGGTAGTGCGAGGTCTGCGCCTCGTCCCCGAGGTTCAAGAACTGGTCCTTCTCGTAGCGGCGGGCGTTGGCCACGCCGGCGCGCAGGTCGCCCAGCGCCCGCATGGCGGCCAGGTTGGACGCCAACGTCGCTTCGGCGCGGTCCGCCTCCAGACGCAACTGCAGACTGCCTTGCAGCCCCACCGCCACCAGCACCAAGCTCATCAGCACCAACAGCAGGAAGAGCCGGGTGCGGACCTTCAACGACACCAACCAACGCACGCAAAGACCTCCGAAGTTCGTGGGACCGCCGCCGCGCAGGCGGCCCCTTCCGCCCCGGGACGGATGTCCGCCTCAGGGCAAGACCCGACTCATTGCGCCGGTGCCGGCGCCGGCGCGTCGAGCGGCCACGCAGGCGCCATCCCGTCGGGCAGCACGGCGCCGACCTTCTCCAGGAAGGTGGCGGCGCGCTCGACCCCCGCCTCGACCGTGATGCGGCGGGCCACGTCCAGCAGCCAGGCCTGCAGCGCTTGGCCATCGGCCACGTCGCGGGCCGATTCGCGCACCTGCGCATCCTGGGCGCGAAGCATGAGCGCGGCGAGATCGAGCGCGTACATCTTGGCCGCGGCGAGCGAACGCGGAGCGCGCCCCTCCTCGGGGACCGCGCCGGTAGACTGCGGCGGCCCCGCGCCGTCCCGGGGCTCCGTCGCCCCTGCCGGATGCCCTGCCGCGGGCGCGGGTGGCTTGGGGGCCGACGCGCGGGCGGGAGGGGCCCAGTCCATCAGCCCGCGATCGACCAGCTCGCGCAGCGCCTGCCCGTCCAGCCGCAGTTGCTCGGCCGCAGCAGCCAGCTCGCGCAAGCTCTTGTGCCCATCGACCATGATGAGGAACAGCCGCTGAGCCCGCGTCCCGGGGAACTCCCGGCCGCCCAGGGCCTGGCGTCCTCGTTCGGTCTTGCGCGGTATCGCGTCCGGGCGCATCGCACTCATCGGCAGTCCCCTTCGACACTCCTGGGACGCGCAAGTGTGAGCGAAAGTAACTACAGGGATGTGACAGGACGAGGCGAGGCGAAGCGTGCTGCCGTCGCTCCCTCAGTCCCAGCGCGACTTCACCCGGGCGAGGACGTTCGCCGTGCCCGGCGTGCGGGCCAGGCGGCCTGCCTCCTCCTGGGAGGTGAGAGGGCCCACGGCCTCGAACAGGCGCGAGACCGGCTCGGGGATGAAGCGCGTGAGCGACGCGTACACGTGGCGTGCGCCCTGCGCGGCCTGCTGATGCACGTAGAAGCGTTGCGGCACCATCACGTGCAGGTGCCGCTGCGCCCGTGTGAGGGCCACGTACAGCAGCCGGCGCTCCTCCTCCAGCTGTGCCACCTCGCCGGCGCTCAGGTCTGAAGGGATGCAGCCGTCCACCGCGTTGAGCAGGTAGACCGCCTGCCATTCCTGGCCCTTGGCCGAATGGATGGTGGACAGGATCAGGTAGTCCTCGTCGCGCCCTGGCGCGCCCGCCTCGTCGCTGGTCGCGTCGGGCGGGTCCAGCGCCAGCTCGGTCAGGAAGCGCTCGCGGCTGGCATGGCCACCGGCGATACGCGCCAGCTGGTCCAGGTCCGCGAGCCGCACGGCGGCGTCCTCGTACAGCGCTTCGAGCAGCGGCCGGTACCACCTCACCACGTGGGCGACCTCGTCCGGCCAGGCGACTTCGCCCTGGCGCAATGTGCGGAAGGTGCCCAGCAGCCCGGGCCAGTGCGCAGCGGCGGCCGCGGGCGGCGTGAACTGCGCCAGCGCCGTGAGCGGATCGGACTGGCTGTCCATTGCATCCAGCAGGCGCCGCGCGCCGGCCGGCCCGATGCCGGGCACCAGTTGCGCGACACGAAAGCCCGCCAGGCGGCTGCGCGGGTTCTCGACCCAGCGCAGCAGCGAGAGCACGTCCTTCACATGAGCTGCCTCGAGAAACTTGAGCCCCCCGTACTTGACGAAGGGGATGTTGCGCCGCATCAACTCCAGCTCGAGCGCGGCGCTGTGCAGGCTGGAGCGGAACAGCACCGCCTGGCGCTTGAGCGTCAGCCCCTGTTCGCGATGCGCGAGTACGCGGTCGGCCACCCACCGCGCCTGCGCCATGTCGTCCTCCACCGTCACGAGCTGCGGACGCGAGCCCTCGCGGCGGTCCGTCCACAGGCGCTTGGCATGGCGCTCGGACGCCAGCTCGATCACCGCGTTCGATACATCGAGGATGGGCTGCGTGGAGCGGTAGTTGCGCTCCAGGCTCACGACGCGCGGGGGCGGGTCGAACTGATGCGGGAAGTCGAGGATGTTGCGCACCTCGGCCGCGCGGAAGCCGTAGATGGCCTGCGCGTCGTCGCCCACGACCGTCAGCCCCCGGCCGTCCGGCTTGAGCGCGCGCAGGATGCGGGCCTGCAGGCGGTTGGTGTCCTGGTACTCGTCGACCAGCACGTGACGGAAGCGTTCCCCCAGCTCGCCGGCGAGCGGTGCGTCCTCCATCATCTGCGCCCAATACAGCAGCAGGTCGTCGTAGTCCAGCACCTGCTGATCCTGCTTTGCCGCGACGAAGGCGCGGAAGAGCCGTTTCAGCTCCGCGTCCCACTCGGCGCACCAGGGATAGTGCCGCTGCAGCACCTGCGCGAGACTGGCCTCGCTGTTGACCACCCGCGAGTAGATCGCCAGGCACGTGCCCTTGAGCGGGAAGCGCTTGTGCGTGCGCGCCAGGCCCTGCTCCTCCCGCACCCAGCCCATCAGGTCCTCCGCGTCGCCGCGGTCGAGCACGGTGAACTGCTCGGCCAGACCGATGCGGCCGGCATGCTCGCGCAGCAGCCGCGCACCGATCGCATGGAAGGTGCCGGCCCAGGGCAAGGCCGGGGGACGCTGGGTGCCCGTCAGCCCCAATGCCTGCTGCAGCACCTGCCCCGCGCGGCGCTCCATCTCCTGCGCCGCACGGCGCGAGAAGGTCAGCAGCATCATGCGCTGGGGGTCCGCCCCGGCGAGCACCAGCCGCGCGACGCGGGCCGCGAGCGTCATCGTCTTGCCCGAGCCCGCGCCCGCGACGACCAGCAGTGCCGGGGCCCTCGCCTCGTCGACGCCGTGATGCACGGCCTCGAGCTGCCGCTCGTTCAGCAGCGACCAGGGCGCTCCCCCGGGGAAGGGGGTGGGAACGGAGGCGTCGGCATCGGGGGCAAGAACGGCGGACACGGGCGGCAGGCGACAAGGATCAGTACGCCAACTGTATATCCATCCAGCCGGCCGCCGCCGTGAGTTTTTCGACGGGCCGCGGCGCGTCCCGGCGATGGGCCCCTAGAGCCCTCGCCACGAGGGGCCCGCGGACCTACCCGACGCCCGAATCGACCCCTGGCGGCCGTGACCATTCCACGCGTGCCTTCCCGCCCGACTTGGCGCGGTACATCGCCCCATCGGCCCGCTGCTTGAGCGCCTCGGGAGTGTCCCCCGGCTGATAGCGGCTCACACCGATGCTGGGGGTCACGCGCAGGGGCAGGTCGCCTCCGACATCGTGCGGCGCGCTCAGCAGTGCGAGGGCCCGCTCGCACAGGGCCTGCACCACCTCCGGCGCGTCGGCGCCTTCCAGGATCACCGTGAACTCGTCGCCCCCGATCCGGGCGACCGTGTCGGTGAGCCGCAGCGCGCCGCGCAGCCGGTGCGCCACGCTGCGCAGCAGCCGGTCGCCCGTCTCGTGTCCATGCCGGTCGTTGATCGCCTTGAACCCGTCCAGGTCGATGTAGAGCAGCGCGAACGAGGCGCCCGAGCGCCGCGCGCGGGCCATCGCCTCCTCCAGCTTCTCCTCGAAGCCGCGACGGTTGAACACGCCGGTCAGCTCGTCCACCCGTGCCAGTTCCTTGAGTCGGTCCTCGGCCGTTTTCCAGGCGGTGATGTCGCGCGAGATGAGCGCCAGGCCGTCTTCGAGCGGCACGACCTGGTGGTGCAGCCAGCGCCCCTGCAGCGGGCCGGACTCCACGAGATGCTCGTGCTGCACCGGCCGTCCGTGGAGCCGGGCATCGCGGAAGACGCCCAGCAGGTCGCGGTGCAGGTCGGGTGCGAGTTCGTCGAGCAAGCGCCCTTGCGCCCGCGCGCGCGGCAGCTGCATCAGTCGCGCCGCCGGCTCGTTGCAGTCGGCAATGCGCAAGCTGGGCAGCGCCGCGGCGCGGTTCCCGTAGGCCAGCACCAGCACCGCGTCCATGCTGCCGTCCAGCGTCGCACGGAACGCCGCCTCGGCGCGGCACGTGCGCTCGCGGCTTTGGTCGAGGCGGCCGGCGTAGCCCCACAAGGCGGCGACCGCGCAGACCAGTGCCAGCATCGCGGCCGCCGTCCACCCGACGATGCGGGATCGTTCACCCCGGTAGTCGGCCAATGCCGATTCGGCCGAGACAGCAACGGCGGCGTGCAGCGGATAGCCATCGACCGGGACGATGGAGACGAACCGCAGCGTGCCGTCGATCGTGCTCGGCACAGGCACGAGCCGCTCGCGCGACGCGCGTATCCGTTCGCGCCACGACGGCAGGTCCAGGCGCTCGCCGAAGGTCAACCGCCTGTCGAGCGCCCGGGACAGGTAGATCCCCTGGTCGTCGATCACTCCGATCACCGTGTCCGCCTGCTCGTGGCGTGCGAAAGGCACCGACAGCGCGGTCGGCTTCACGACCGCCGCCACCACGCCCGCGAATTCCCCACCCTGCTCCAGGCGCCGGGTCACCGGTATGCCCGGCCTGCCGGACAGCGGGTCGGTCCGGGCCTGTCCGATCGCCAGGCCCCGATCGGCACCGTGCCGGTGAAGCTTGAAGAAGTCCTCGTCCGCGACGTTGCCCGCCGTGGTCGCCGACGTCGTGTCGTGCACGAACCCTGCGCGGTCGGCGACGTACAGGCCGTCCAGCACGTCATGCGCGATGACCCCGGCCTGCCGCAGTGCCGCCAGCGGTGTGCGCTGCGGCGCTTGCTCCCGGAGGTACTTGACCAGCAGGGTCGCCTGGTCGACGCGGTCGAAGACCTCGGAGGTGCGGGTGGCGAGCAGCTGAGCGGTCCGGTCGACCGACTGGAACACCTCGGCCACCTCGCGCTCGTAGGCGTCCGCCGTCGTCCGGTAGGCCTCCAGGCAGAGCAGGGCCCCGGCGGCCAGCGCGAACGCGCACAAGGCCGCACGCGCGGACCGCAGGGGCCAGGGGCCCGAACCGGAGGAAAGACGGAGCAAGGGGTAAACGCGAACGGAGTGGCGTTCCGAGCGTAGCAGGGCCCGGGCAGATCGATCGACCGAAAAGCCGTGGCCTCGGGCCCGCTTTTGCTCGCCTTTCGGATCTGAGGTCTCTGTCACACGAGGTGTGGGTGCCTCCACCTCGCTGCGGCAGCGGACTCAGCAGGCGAGCAAGGCGGTCCAGGCATACGCCTGATCCCGGGTTGCTCGGTGGAAAAAAGGGAGCCGGCCATGCAGCCCGGCTCCCGAGCCCGCGATCAGGCAACTGCGGGAGGCATGATACTGTATTTTCATACAGTACCGCCCTCGGTGTGCTCAGGGGCGAAGCCGGCAGGCCTGCCGCGAGTACGCTGCGGAATCGTTTCGTCTCGGGCGGTGGCGGATCTAGCGACCCTTGATCGTCAGCGGCGGCCCGTGGCCGCTGGCCAGGCGCAGCTCGAAGCCGTCCGGTCCGACGCTGTACTCGATCTCCTGCCCCAGCTGCAAGACCAGCGCCTCGTCCAGCCGCGCCGGATAGACACCCTGGTGCATCTGCGCGTAGTCGTGTAACGCCTGCGCCGCGAGCATCAGGGCCGCGCGGCGGCCGTTTTCCAGCTCCCTGTCCGTGGGCGCGACGGGCCAGGGGACGAACGGCCCGAACCAGGCGCCGAGGAGCAGCACGAGGCACACGACAAACAGGACCGGCAGCGCCAGCGATCGCTTCTGGGCGGCCGGCGGGATCTGCAGCCGGCCCGGGGCCTCCGCTTCGGTCGCCTCGGTCAGCTGCTTCCAGTCGGAAGGCGGTTTCGTCGTGTTCATGCGGGAACCTCCAGGCGCATGACCGGCTTGACTCCGTCCCAGCGCACCGGCGGGTTCTCGGGCCAGTAGTAGATGACGTCGATCACCTCGAAGCGATAGGCCGAGACACCTTCCTTGCCGTCCCCGGGAACGGGCGCGCCGGTCTGCTTGAAGCTGGCGCAACCGTCGACGATGGCCGATTGGGTCTGCCATTGCCGCTCGGACACCTGGCCGTCCCAGCCCCGGATCTCCTGCACCACGCGTATCTGTACCTGCGCGTTGATGCCGGTCAGCGGCTTTCCGTCGGTGCCCATCACGCACACGCGGGCGCTCGCGCTCCACGTGCCGTCCGGGGCCTTCGAGACGTCGCCATCGCCCCAGCTGGTGCCGCCCTCGGGCGGAGGAGGCGCCGGCGTGTCGCCACCGCCTCCTCCGCTCTGGCTGTCGCCCCCCGCCACGTCGAGCGGGAAGTACAACTCCTGGGCGGACAACCAGACCTTGTCACCCTCGCCGTGGGGCAGCACCTGCCGCAGCACCCGGATCCGCCGTACACCGGCGTCGTTGTCGGCCCGGGCGATGAGCGCATAGACCGCGTCGTTGGGGAAGGACGCGAACGTGCCGGCGGGCGCACGCACGAGCTGCAGCGTGACGCCGTCGAGCTGATTGAATTCGCGCTCGTCCAGCTGCTTGTCCAGCGGCGGCGGCACCTTGCCGGGCTGGCTGCCCAGGTGCAGGTTCTCCCGATCCGACGCGTAGGTCTCGATGTTCACGACGGTGCGGATGTGGTCGTAGTCCACCAGGGTCTGCGCGAGCTGGGCCCGAACGACGTAGAGCAGGTAGGTGGCCGCGGCGATGGTCGCCAGGATGGCGAGGATGGCAACGGCAGTGACCAGTTCGATGAGCGTGAAGCCGTGAGGTCTTCGCAGGGGTGGCGCCAGGTTCATTCGTCGTCGTGGATGGAGAAGGCCTGCTCCAGCAGCCCGGCCCATACGTCGTCGGTGTCTACTGCCGGCCGCGGCACGAGCAGCACGTGGTGCCGGCGGGCGGTCGCACCGAGCAACGAGGCGCGTGACTCGTCGGTCACCACGAGCACTGGCAGCGCCGCCAGCGCCATCCGCGAACGCAGCTCCAGCATGGCCTCCAGCAGTTCGCTGCGGTTCGGCAGGCGCCCCTGCGGCAGCCGAACCTCCATTTCCACCAATCCCTGCAGCAGTTCGGGCGCCATGTCCTGCATCTCGATCACGACCAGCCCGTAGTGCGCGCCTTGGGTCAGCATCTCGTGGGCATCTTGCAGGCCCTCGGCCGCATCGACGGCGTACCCCGCCCGGCTGATGACCCGCTGCAGTGTCTGGCGCCGCGAGGCATGATGGGCGAGCAGCAGGACGCGGCGCGCGTCCTCGAACACGGTGGCCCCGGATCGGGCAACCGCGGTCCCTTGCAGCGGTGGCACGCCCAGCTCGCGCGCCAGCTCGCCCCAGATCTGCCGCCCCAGGGTCCGCTCGGCCTCCTCGGCGGTGCTCAACCCCGCCCGCAGCCGGCCCAGGGCAGAGGCCGCCAGGCTGCGCATGCCTTGCGTGGTCGCAAGCCCCATCAGTTCACGCCGCGCGCGCCCGCGGGCGATGACGTCGGCCATTTCCTCGTTGGTCGTGAACACCTGCGACACCACGACGCGCCCCTTGTAGCCGCGATAGCCGCAGGCCTCGCATCCCACCGGGCGCATGGGCCGGTCCACGCCGGCATGTTGCATCAGCCACCGCTCGTGCCGGCTGTAAGGCTCGGTGGCAGGGACGGCGCACTCGGTGCACAGCCTGCGCATCAGGCGCTGGGCCGACGCACCGATCAACGCCTCGGCCAGCAAGGCCGGCGAAATGCCCAGGCCGGGCTGTACCGGCTGGACGACGTGCGCCGCTTCAACCAGCTCTTCATCCCCTTGCTGACGGCCAGCACCCAGGTGGCAGCTGTGCTCCACACCGATGCCGTCGGCCACGAGATCATGCTGCTGCGACTGTCCGACGGCCTCTGGCACAACCGCGTGACCAGCCCAGGCGAACGCGGGCTGCGCCATCTCTGGCTCAAGTGGAGTCCCGCGGGCGAACTGATCGAGCAGGAATACCGCGACAGCGACTACGACCCGCGCGCCCGCCCCTGGCACCAGGGCGCGATGGCGATGCCGATGGAATTCGGTCTCCACTGGACCTCGCCCTACGTCTTCTTCACCACGAAGAAGATCGGAGTGACCGTCGCCACGCGTTGGACCGACACGGCCACCGGCGCCGCTCACGTGTTGGCCTTCGACGTCACCCTGTCCGACCTGTCCGCCCACACCCAAGGGATCCGCGTGCGCAGCAGCGGACGCGTCGCGGTGGTGGACACACAAGGGCGGCTGGTGGCTGCGCCCTACCTGCCCGGCGCCCAGGGTCAGGATGCCACGGGTGCCATCGACGAGCGCATGCTGCGCACCGCCCAGACGTTGGGTCTGCAGGATATTTCGGCCGCCTACGAGGCATGGCGCAAGACCGGCGGCCGCAGGGAGGTGCTCGCCGGTTTCGACGCCTACGGCAGCCCATGGCTGGGCACGGTGCGCGCGATGGGTCTGGGCCAGCAGGACCTGCTGGTGATCGCGGCCGCCCCCCTGCACGAGTTCGCGCCCCTCCGGCCGGCGATGCTCGTCGCCGGAGCGCTGGTCCTGTCATCCGTCGTGTTCGTCGGCGCGCTGGTGGCGCTCGTGGCCGCGCGCAGCCTCAGCGGCAGCCTGAATCGCCTGGTGGAGGAAAGCGAACGCATCGCCCGGCTGGAGCTCGACGCGCCCGTTCAGGTCGATGCACGCGCACGTGAGCTCGCCCAGTTGGTGGATGCGCAGGAGCACATGCGCGCGATGCTGCTGGCCGCCACGCGCGACCTGGAAGAGACCGTCGCGGCGCGCACGCGCGAGATCGCCGAGCGCGAGGAACAGCTGCGCCATGCCAAGGACTTGGCCGAGGAGGCCGCGCGCAGCAAGTCGGACTTCCTCGCCAACATGAGCCACGAGATCCGCACGCCGATGAACGCCATCATCGGGATGTCACTCCTCGCGCTGAAGACCGAACTGACGCCCCGTCAGCGCGACTACCTCCGCAAGATCCAGCATTCGGGCCAGCACCTGCTGGGCGTGATCAACGACATCCTGGACATCTCGAAGGTCGAGGCAGGCAAGCTGCGCATCGAGCACGTCCGGTTCGATATGGACCGTGTGCTGGAGACGGTGGCCGACCTCGTCGGCGAGAAGGCGCAGGCCAAGGGGCTGGAACTCATATTCGAGGTCGGCCCGGAGGTGCCCGCGGTACTCGTGGGCGATCCACTGCGGCTCGGGCAGGTGCTGATCAACTACGCGAACAACGCGGTGAAGTTCACGGCACAAGGTGAGATCCACGTCCTCGTGCGCACCGTCGAGGAAACCGACGGCGAGGTCGTGCTGCGGTTCGACGTGCGCGACACGGGCATCGGCCTGAGCGACGAGCAGCAGGCCCTGCTGTTCCAGAGCTTTCAGCAGGCTGACACCTCGACCACGCGGCAATATGGAGGCACCGGCCTGGGACTGGCGATCTCCAAGCACCTGGCGCATCTGATGGGAGGCGAGGTCGGCGTGAACAGCCGGCTGGGCGAAGGCTCGACCTTCTGGTTCACGGCGCGGCTCGGCAAGGCGGACGCGACCTCGCGGCGCCAGGTGCTCGGCCGGGATCTGTGGCAGCGCCAGGCGCTGGTGGTCGACGACAACGCCGCCGCCCGGCACGTGCTGCGTGACCTGCTCGAGGTGATGGGGCTGCATGTCGAGGAGGCCGATGGCGGGCGCGAGGCGATCGAACGGGTCGAACGCCGCAACGCACCGGACACGCGCGAACCCGCCTACGACATCGTGTTGCTGGACTGGCAGATGCCCGGCATGGACGGGATCGAGGTGGCCCGGTGCATCCGCGCCATGGGCCTTGCGCGCCAGCCCGCCATCGTGATGGTGACCGCACATGGCCGGGAGGAGGTCCTGCACAAGGTGGACCAACTCGGCTTGGACGGGGTGCTCATCAAGCCGGTGAACGCCTCGCTCCTTTTCGACAAGATCGTGCGCGTGCTCGCCGAGGGGCCGGCCGCGCCCGAGCCGCGCACGCGGCGGGAGGACGCGGCTGACGCCCACGCCGTGCCGCCTTCGATCGCCCGGCTGCGCGGCGCACGCCTGCTGCTGGTCGAGGACAACGAACTGAACCAGCAGGTTGCCCATGAACTGCTGACCGGAGCGGGTTTCGAAGTGGACATCGCCAGCGACGGCGAGCAGGCCATGGAGCGCCTCGCCGACACCGCCTACGATGCCGTGCTCACCGACATGCAGATGCCCCGGATGGACGGCGTGGAGGTGACCCGACGGATCCGCCGGCTCGGGCTCAAGAGCGCCGCTGGCACGCCACTGCCGGTGATCGCGATGACAGCCAACGCGATGGCAGACGACCGGCAGCGCTGCCTGGACGCCGGGATGGACGCCCACGTGGCCAAGCCCGTGGAACCGGCGGCGCTGTGGCAGGTGCTCGCCCAGCACCTGCGCGTGCGCGGCGGCCTGGGGACGCACGCGGGCCAGGGGGCGGCGACCGCCTCCGGATCGGTGGCGGATCCCGCGCCGCTGCCGCCGCAGTTGTGGCAGGTCGACGGGCTGGACGTGGCGGCCGGGCTGCGGCGCACGATGGGACGCGCGCCGCTCTATCTGCGCACCCTGAGCAGCTTCGTGTCCGGCCAGGCCGGCACGCCGGACGAACTGCGGGCACTGATCGGACGGGGCCAGACGCGGGCCGCGCAACGGCTCGCACACACGCTCAAGGGACTGGCCGGGCACATCGGGGCCTCGCGCGTGCAAGACGCCGCCCACGCCCTGGAACATCATCTCGCGGCGCCTCCGGCCGCCACCGACCCGGCAGCAGCTTGGCCCCTGCATGCCGCCTTGGAAGCGGAACTCGCCCCCCTGATCGAGGCCCTGCGAGCGGCCCTGCCGGAAACAGCCCCGCCGCGGATCCGGGAGGCGTTGTCGCTCGATCCCGCTCGCCTGCAGGAGGTGACCAGGCGACTGGATGCGCTGCTGCGCGCGTGCGACGCAGAGGCAGGCGATCTGCTGGAATCCGAGGCCGATCTGCTGCGCGCCGCCATGCCTTTGCAGTTCGCCGATCTGGAGCAGGCCGTCCGCACGTTCGACTTCGACAGCGCCGTGGCCGTGCTGCGGGCGGCACGCGCCGCCCCGGCCGCAGGCGGCGCGCCTCACGCACCGCATCCACACCACGTCCATGACACGAGGGAGTTGCCATGAGCATGCACGCCGACCAACTGGCCATCACCAAACCCACGGTGCTCGTGGTGGACGACACGCCGGAGAACCTGTCGCTGATGAGCCAGCTGCTCAAGGAGAGCTATCGCGTGCTCGTCGCCAACAGCGGGGAACGGGCCTTGCACCTTGCGCTGGGGGATGCGCCGCCCGACCTCGTGTTGCTGGACATCATGATGCCGGGCCTGGACGGCTACGAAGTGCTTGCGCGCCTCAAGGCCGATCCCCGCACCCAGACCATCCCCGTCATCTTCCTGACGGCCAAGTCCGAGGACGAAGACGAGGAGAAGGGGCTGAACCTCGGTGCAGTCGACTACATCACCAAGCCCATCAGTCCGCCGCTGGTGTTGGCCCGCGTCGCCACGCACCTGCACCTCAAGACCGTCGCGGATTTCCTGCGCGACAAGAATGCCTTCCTGGAGGCCGAGGTCACGCGGCGTACCATCGAGTTGCAGGCGGTCCAGGACGTCACCGTGATCGCGCTGGCCTCCCTCGCGGAAGCACGCGACAACGAGACGGCCAACCATCTGCGCCGCACGCAGTTCTACATGCGCACCCTCTGCCAGGCCCTGCGCACCCATCCGAAGTTCGCTGCGTTTCTGACCGACAAGACCGTGGAGCTGCTGTTCAAGTCCGCCCCCCTTCACGACATCGGCAAGGTGGGCATCCCGGACCACATCCTGCTCAAGCCGGGCAGGCTCACCCCGGAAGAGTTCGAGATCATGAAGCGCCACCCCATCATCGGGCGCGACGCCATCCAGCATGCCGAGAAGCAGTTGGGGTACCAGGTGGACTTCCTGCGGTTCGCCAAGGAGATTGCGTACGGCCACCACGAGAAATGGGATGGCTCGGGCTACCCGCAAGGGCTGCGCGGGGACGAGATCCCCATTCCAGCGCGGCTGATGGCGGTGGCAGACGTCTACGACGCCTACGTCAGCCGCCGCATCTACAAGGCGCCCAGGCCGCACGAGGAAGCGGTCGCCCTCATCCTGGCGGGCAGCGGCAGCCACTTCGATCCGGACGTGGTGGAAGCCTTCAACTGCCAGCAGGCCGAGTTCCATGCGATCGCGAAGCGCTATGCGGACGACGACGCGGAGCTCGCCCCCGTGTTGGAACGCATGACCGAGACCCTCCCGGTGGAGGAGGTCCGGATGCCGGCCTCGCCTCCGGACGCGCCCGCCTGAGCGCCGCGCCGGCCCGGGCAGCTTCCCACGCCGTTGCGGATGCGAACGCGGTTGCCGCGCCGGCAGGGGCGGGCAGGCGATGCGCCCGCTGCGGTGCCACGGCGCCTCTACGCGGGCACGCCGAGTGCTGCCTCTTCCGGATGGCCGCCACATCCGCCGTGCCATCCCGGGCGAACATGGTGCACGCGCTGGAACTTCTCGCGCGGGCCGGCGCCGATTTGCTCGAGGCCGCCGACATCACCGCGTCGCTGCAGCGCTTCTACGACGAACTGACCCGACTGCTGGGGCTGGATCTCTATCTGCACTACGAACTGCTGCCGCACGAATCGGCACTGCGCCTGGTCGCCGCCGGTGGCGTGCCTGCCCACGTGCGAGGAGACCTCGAGCGCCTGCCGCTGGGAGAAGCGGTGTGCGGCTCGGTAGGCGCGCGGGGCCTGCGGGAGGTCGTCGCCGACGTGCAATCCTGCGCCGATCCGCGCACGGCGCTCGTGCGCAGCCTGGGCGTGCGCGCGTACGCCTGCCACCCTCTGCTGCATGCCGGCACCCCCATCGGCACGCTCTCGTTCGGATCGAGAACCGTGGACCGCTACAGCGAGGAGACCCTGGCCGTGCTCGGTGCGGTTGCCGCGCAGGTCGCCATGGTCATCCGCCGGCGCCGGACGGAGGCCGAACTCCTCGAAAAGGAGCAGCAGCTCCAGCGGGCCGACAGGAACAAGGACGACTTCCTCGCCATCCTGGCACACGAGCTTCGCAACCCGCTCGCGCCCCTGCGCAGCGGCGTCGACCTGCTGCGCAGCGGCAAGCTCGACAGCGCCTCCTCTGCGCGGCTGCTTGCCTCCATGGACCGGCAGCTCAGGCAGATCGTGCGACTGGTCGACGACTTGCTGGACACTTCGCGTATCCGCTCGGGCAAGTTGCGGATCGAGTTGCAGCCGATGCGCCTTGCCGAGGCCGTGCAGGAGGCGGTCGACACGATCGCGCCCGCGTTGCGTGCCAAGGGACATCGTCTGTCGCTCGATATCGATCACCCTCTGGCCGCGGTGCGGGGCGACCCGGTGCGTCTGACGCAAGCCTTCGCCAACCTCATCAACAACGCCGCGCGCTACACGCCCGCCGCAGGCCATGTGGAGGTGCGCCTGACCGTGCAAGGCGAGGAGGTGGTCGTCACGGTGGCGGACAACGGGCCCGGCATCGATCCCGAGGCCTTGCCCCGCATCTTCGATCCGTTCGTGCAGGCTGCCCCCCTGCACGCCGGGGACGGCATGGGCATCGGCCTGGCGCTGGTCAAGGGCGTGGTGGAGGCGCACCAGGGCTCGGTGCGCGCGGCCAACCGGCCGGGCGGAGGCGCCGTCTTCACCGTGTCGCTACCGGTCTGGAAGCAAGCACCCTCGCCCAGCGAGGTGCCGACGTCCTCCGCGAGCATGCGAACGCCATCCCGGGTGCTCGTCGTGGACGACAACCGGGATGCCGCCGATTCCCTGGCGCTGCTCATCGAACTGCAAGGCGACGTCGCGCGCGCCGTGAACGACGGCCCGGCCGCGATCGCAGAGGCGGCTGCCTTCCTCCCCCACGTCATCTTCATGGACCTCGGCATGGAAGGCATGACAGGCCTCGAGACCGCGGAACGCATCCGCCGTCTGGCGCTCTCGCCGCGTCCCTACATCGTCGCGCTGACGGGATGGGGCACGAGAGCGGATCAGGACGCGATGCAGCGGGCCGGCTTCGACCTGCACGTCGTCAAGCCCATCCAGGCCGCGCATGTGTTGAAGGTGCTGGACGAAGCAGGCCGGGCCACACCCGGCTGAGTCGGGCACCAGGCCGAGACTGTGCTCGGACAAGGGAGATCGTGCTCGTGCCTGCCGCAGGTGCTACCGTGGGCTCGCACAAGGAGATCCCATGAAGTCCCCCTTCGACGAGTCCGACCTGGAGCGCAGGGGTGCCGCCGCCGCTGCCGCCGGGCATCCCTGGCACTCCAATCCTTTCCTGCGTCCCGAGAACATGCCGGCCGCCACCGGCGAAACCCTGCGCGAATGGTCGCGCAAGCACGACGCGTGGCAACGCGGCTTCGAGGGTGCCGTCGCAATGGCCATGGTCGACAAGGACACGCTGCCTGCCGAAGTCCTCTCGGCCCTCGTGCAGCGCCGCCTTGCGTGGATCCCGGCGGTGAGGGAGGAACTGGCGCGCAATCGTTTCAGCGAGTTGCGCGTGGAGGCGCCCCGCGCACACGAGCGGGACACGCAGGGCAGGAACTGGAACATCGAGAGCTTCGAGTGCGGCAGCCTGGACCCGGGCAGCTGCGCCGTCGAGTTCCGCGCCGCGGTCGACCGCGTCAGGGACGACTACGACCTTGGCTGAGGGGGCCGAGGGCGATCCTCGCCCTCGGCGCGCAAAAGCCAGGGCCTGTTAACACCATTGGAAGCCTCACGCTCGGGCTGCGCCGGGCGCAGCCCGAGCCGGCCGGGTGATCCCAGGAAAAGGGCGCCCTGCGCGTTGCCAATGCTCGCCGTAGGCCTCGCTAGTGAGGCTCCCAATAGCGTTACCAGGCCCTAGTGCGTGCCGGTCAGCTGGCGGCGGACGTTCTCGCCCACTGTCGTCAGCCGCAGCGTGCCGCCGTGCCATTCCAGCCAGTTCAGGGCGACATAGTCATCGATATGCCCGTCCTGGATGTCGGCGGCCCGGCGTCGGTACAGCTTGTCGACGTCGCCGAGGAAGGCCGCGCGGAGCACCTCGCGGGAGATGAGGTGGGGTCGAGCGAAACGCAGTGCCATGACGGCTCCTGGTGGGAAGGGCACGTCCAGCAGCGCTGGCCATGCCTTCATGATGTGCCGGGC
This sequence comes from Burkholderiaceae bacterium, assembly GCA_035559275.1. Classification (GTDB taxonomy): domain Bacteria; phylum Pseudomonadota; class Gammaproteobacteria; order Burkholderiales; family Burkholderiaceae_C; genus Caldimonas. The sequence goes on along the minus strand of DATMBN010000010.1, from coordinate 1,443 downwards.
ACGTCCTGCGCGAGCACGTTGGCGGGCGCGGAACCGAGCGCGGAAAACGCGCCCGCAGCGGGTGCGAGCAGCGCAGGGAGCCTGCGTCCGGCGCGTCCTTCGCGTCCGCCGTACCTGCAGGCTCGGTCCATGGTACACCCCGCCTTCGCGGACGGACGGATACACGCGCGGGAGGCAGTGTCATGCCGGCCCACAGGGGTGGCAAGCGCCGTGGACATTGCCAGGCAGCACGAGTGGGTTCCGGCAGCGTCGGCGCACTGATCTGGCTCAAACCCGCACGCATGGGCCGAGGAAAGAATGGCCCGCACCGGCAGGCCCAACGACCTGTCGCCCTTTTCTCGTTGCCCTTGCCCACCAGCCCCGCAGCACCTGTCGATGACCACCCACGTCTTCCCGGCCTTTTCGGCCCACGCCCCCGCGCCTCGGCATGATCGCTACAAGGCTGCCTGCTCCAACTGCGGACTGCGCGAGCTGTGCTTGCCCCGCGGCGTGTCGCAGGCGGAGCTTCCGAAGCTGGACGCCATCGTGGCGTTGCGCCGTCACGTGCCGCGGGCAGGCGTGCTGTTCCGGCACGGCGAGGCGCTGCGGTCGCTCTATGCGGTGCATACCGGATTCTTCAAGAGGTGCATGCCTTCGCACAACGGCCGCGATCAGGTCACCGGCTTCCCCATGCCGGGCGAACTGCTCGGGCTCGACGGCTTGGCCACCGAGCAGCACCACGGCGCCGCGGTGGCTCTGACGCCCTCGCTGGTCTGCGTGATCCCGATCGAGTCGCTCGAGGCGGTGATGCGCGAGTCGGAAGACCTGCGACGCCAGTTCAACAAGCTCATGAGCCGGGAGATCGTGCGCGAGCACGACATGATGCTGCTGCTGGGCACTGCACGGGCCGAGGTCCGGCTCGCGGCCTTCCTTCTCAACCTGGCGCAGCGCCTGGAGCTGCGCGGCGGCTCGCCCACGGATCTCACGTTGTGGATGACGCGCGAGGAGATCGGCAGCCACCTCGGCCTCAAGCTCGAGACGGTGAGCCGCACCTTCTCGCGTCTGCAGGACGAGGGACTGATGGAGGTGAGACACCGGCACATCCGCCTGCTCGATCGGCCAGGACTCGGGCAGCTGGTCCACGGTGCCAGGCGCTGAGACCGCAGGACCGGCGCCGCGTTCGCGCGCAGGCCACCCCCTGCCCGCGTACACCAGATGCCGCAGCCATCCGCGCGGGGCCGTGACCCCCATGGCGCGGCCCGACGGACCGCATGGGATTGGTATTTGCAGACCATGACTGCGGCACCGTCCGTGGAAGCCAGTCGCCGAACATCGCGTCATGAGCAGGGAAGCCGGGATCCGTCACAGGACGGGGATGTTTCATCATCGCTCCGCCGAGGCATGGGAGGCGCCAGTGCCGCATTGCAGGACAGCGCGGCGGGCCCTGTGGGGCACGGCCGCGAC
>DATMBN010000009.1:0-12925 GCA_035559275.1 Burkholderiaceae bacterium | reverse complement strand
ACGCCCTGCGCGAGGACCCCTCCCGAGACCGCCAGCAGGGCCGCGCATGCCGCCGTGCGCCACCTGGCGGCCCCAATCCGGGCGGAAGGAGGCGGCGGCGAGCTGCGCCGAGGTCGAGCAGGGGTGTGGGTCATCGCGGCTCCTCGTGTCATGTCAACCGATCCTGTAGCCCCGCGCCGCCATGCAGGCGCCCATGGCCTCGCGCACGCGCGGCGGGGGCACCGGCCGCGCCGAGCCCGTCTGCGCCTGGCGCAGCGACCAACGGTAGCACTCGTAGCGATCGCGGTCCTGCACGGCCTGGGACTGCCCGCGCTCCGGGTAGAAGTACATCGGCCCTGCCACGTCCGGCCCGGCGTCGAGGCTGGCACAGCCGGCCAGCGCGAACGTGGCAAGCCCGGTGGCGGCCAATCGTGTCAAGATGGAGCTTGCGGATCGGAAGGACATCGTCATGCATGCATGGGGGGGTGGATCGGGCTCGCTGAACATGCTGCGCCGCGCCGGTGCGGCCGTCGCCTGCGCGCTCGCGGGCGCCGTGCCCGGCTTGGCCCCGGCCCAGGCGGGCCTGCCGCTGCGCAACCTGCTCATAGAAGTCCGACAAGGAGAGGACGTCCAAGGTTCCGTGACCCGGCAAGGCGCGACCGGTTCGGTGACGATCACCAGCAGCCCCCGTTCATCCTCCAACGTCTCGGGCGCCGCATCGGTGCACAGCGGCCGCACGGACTCCACCCGCCATGGTGACACGGCGCAGCAGGTGCTCGTGCTCAACGGCGGGCGCGCCGCCGTGCGATTGGGCCAGACGCACGCGCTGCAGTGGTACCAGGTGGCCTGGAACGGCCGGGACGGACCGACGCTGCTGCCCTCGACCCTGATCGTCGAGGCGGGCCGCGGCGTCGTCGTCCACCCGCGCTGGCCCGGAGGGGACCATCCGGTCACGTTGGAGGTCACCGCCGAATCCAGCCGGCTGCCGACCACCCCCGGCGACACCTCGGGCCCCGTACGCGAGGCCGCGAGCGCGTCCACCACCGTACAACTTCCGCTGGGCGAGTGGGTGACCGTGGCCGGCACCGCCGAGACGTTCTCGCAGCAGGACCAGCGCGCCTGGTCGAGCCGGGAGGCGAGCCACCACGAGCGGCGGGTGGTGCAGATCCGGGTGACGGCACGGTAGGCGGCCGGCCTATCCCTTCGGCCACAGCACCCACATGCGCAGCGGCTGCTTCATGCGGCCCGCGTATTCCTCGGCCCCCTCGGTCCAGCCCCAGAAGTAGTCGGCGCGCACGGCCCCGACGATGGCGGCGCCGGTGTCCTGCGCAACGACCAGGCGTTGCAGCGGCCGCGGCGGTTGGGGGCTGTTCCAGGGCTGGGGCTCGGTCGTGTCGATCCACACCGGCGTGCCGTAGGGCACCGACTCCTTGTCCACCGCGATGGAACGCCCCGGGGTGAGCGGCACGCCTTGCGCGCCCACGGGGCCGACGGACGGATCGGGCAGCGGCTCTTCACGGAAGAACACGTAGCGCGGGTTGACGTGCAGCATCTCCTGTACGCGCCGGGGGTTGGCGCGCGCCCAGGCCTTGATGGCGGGCCACGATGCCTGTTCCAGCGTGAAGGCGCCTTGCTCGACCAGCCAGCGGCCCACCGAGCGGTAGGGCTGGTCGTTGTGGCCGGCGAAGGCCAGCCGCACCAGCCGCCGTGTGCCATCGGGCTCGGTCACGAGCAGGCGGCCGGAGCCCTGGATCTGCAGCACGAGCGCGTCCAGAGGGTCGGCGACGTAGGCGATTTCGCGGCCCTTGAGCGCCTCGCGCGCCGCCGGCAAGGTCTCCAGTTGCGCTCTCGTCCAGTACGGGCGGCGCTGTTGCAGGTCGGCAGGCGGCGCGTGCAGCGGTACGCGGAACGCGCCTTGCGGTCTGCGGCTGGCCTCGATCAACGGCTCGTAGTAGCCGGTGATCATCCCCACGTCGACGGCGCCCTCCAGCCGCGTCTCCTTGGCCTCGACCCGGTAGGGTTGCAGCCGCTGCTGCAGCCAGGCGCGCACGCTCGCCTCGGTCGGCGACTTCACCTGCCGGGCCTCGGCGCACAGTTGCACCCAGCCGGGGGCCGGGCGCTCGCAGCTGCGCAGCAACGCAGGCCAGGCCATGATCACCTGGTCGTCGGCCCAGCCGGGCAGGTTGTCCCAGCCCACCGGAACCCAGCGCGCGCGTCGCTGCTCGATCACTGCGGCGGCGGGCTGGGCCACAGGCGCGGGCACCGGGCCCGGCGAGGGCGGGGCCGGAGAGCCGTCCTGCTTCAGGGTGCCGCAGGCGGCCAGGCTGCCTAGAATGGCCGCCAATGCCGCGCGCCGCGCCGCGCACACCCTCGATTGACTCTTCGATCCCATGTGGCTCTTGCTGTTGGAAGCGCTCGGTGCGCTGCTCATCCTCGTGTTCATCGTGTGGTGGACCATGTTCTCGGGCCGCCGCCGCGACGACGACAAGGGGCACGAGCGGCGCGACCCGCCGCCTCCCCCCGAAGCCGGCTGACGGGCGCTCACGCCGGTTGCGCCCGGGGGGCGCGGGGCGGCCACAGGAAGCTGGCGGGCCGTCGGGCGAGCCGAGAGCGGATCGCGGCGTAGAGACGGGTCCGCTCGCGCAGGCGCAGGTTACGCGAGCGCAGCGCCAGCCGGAAGGCGAGCAGGAAACTGACCGTCACGTTCAGCACCCCGGTGACTGCAATGCCAGCGACCGCGAGCCAGAAGGCCGGCTCGAGGACGAGCTGCCACCCCAGCGCGCCCAGCGCCGCACCCAGTTGCCCGCTGGCCAGCGTCACGTGCCGCACGTCGAAGTGGATGCCGAAGAAGACGGCGATCGCCGGCACCAGTCCCAGCATCAGTCCGAGCGAGACGTTGCCGGCGAACCCGGAGATGTGCGTCTGCAGGTAGGTCGACCAGCGCTGCGCGCGCGAAGTGCCGAGCCGCATGCGGATGGCGGGGTTCCACCGCAGCGCGCTGCCCATGCGGTGGAGCACGAACCAGTTCTCCGCCCAGCCCGCGACGAGGCTCGATGCGAACAGCAACACGCCGGTGGCCGCGGCGAACAGCGGTGTCCAGCCCAGCAGGCTCAACGAATCGACCGCATACCGGGCCTTGGCCTCGCCGACCAGGGGCGCGCCGAACGTCACCTGCGCCAGCCACTGCACCAGCCAGACGCAGGGCAGCACCACCATCACGTTGCCGAGAATGCCTGCGACCTGCGTGCGGGTCAGGTGCGCGAGTTCGTCGACGAAGCGCTCCACGGCTTCGTCCGTGCCCACGTCCCCGAGGCGGTGGGCCATGGCGGGGGCGGTCATCGCCGGTTGCTTCGTCGCCAGCGTGAAGTGCGCGAGCTGGATCGCGACGAAGCTGACGGCGTAGTTGAGCCCGGCGGCCAACCCGCCGAAGAAGGGGGAGAGCCCCAGGCCGCCGAGCAAGAACTTCACGAAGACGGTGATGGCGGTGATCGCGCCCCCGCCCGCGGCGCGGCCGACCATCTCCAGGTACTCGGCACGGGTGCGGGTGATGTAGTGCTCACCCGTCTCCGCGCTGCGCTCCACGACCTTGCGCGCGAGCAGCGAGTAGTTGCGCGCGAGCAGGGCCCGCACGCTGCGGCGGCGCTGGGCGGTCTCGGCGAACTCCACCATCAGCCGCTGCACCGCGCGCGCACCTTCGCCGGCGCAGGCGTTGGTGTCCCCGAGGGCGCGAGGCGTGCTGAGCAGGCACTCCAGGAGCCGCTCGATGCGATCCAGCCGCGCCTGCAGCTGCTGGACGGCGAACACGATGTCCACCGAGATGCCGTGCTCCTCCAGATGCTCGTGCACCGTCGCCACGTCGCGCCGGCAGGCGTCGATCAGCGCGCGCATGTAGCTCACTGCCTGCGCGAGCTCCGTGGCGCGCGCCCTCGTGCCACCCTCGCCGCGTGAGGCGGCGTGCACCTCGCCGGGCGCCGGCCGGTCGATCAGCTCCCGCAGGGATTCGAAGCTGCGCCTGAGCTGGCGGAACGGCGCGAGTGCCTGCGCGGAGCGCGACATGCGCGTGCGCACCTCGGCCGAGAACGCGGTGGCCTCGACCTGGCTGATGCAGAACATGAGCGCATCCAGCAAGGCAGTGCGCCAGCGTGACCCGGCATCTGCGCGCGGACCACGTCCGGGCGGCGCATCGCCGGCGTCGGCGGGCGTCAGCGCCTCGACCACCAGGGTGCTCACGCGCGCGAGCGTCGCTTCGTCGATCGCATCGAGCCAGTGCGCGTCCTGAGGAGCGGAAAACACCAGCTGGAAGAGTTCTGCCAGATCCCGGGTCTCCGGCGTGCCGGGCAGCAGCCGGCGCTGGATGCGCTCGCCCACCTCGGAGAAGAACGCCATGCGGGGGGCGAAGCCGAAGTCCGCGAGCAGCAGCGTCGCGTCCATGTCCTTCAGGGTGCGTGCCAGCAGTTCCACCACACGCTCGCGGAAGGCAGGCTCGCGCTCGAGCACCTGCAGGAGCAGCTTCAGGCGCAACACCGGCAGCGGGGTTTCCGTGGCGGCACCCGCCTCCTCACGCACCGGTGCATGGCGCAGCCATTCCACGAGCCGCACCCACCACAGGTTGCGCTCGGCCGGCTCGGCGTCCGGCTCCAGGGTCGCCAGCAACGAATTGAGGTCCCAGGTGGCCTGGCGCCACAGCGACCGCAACTGGGCCTTCATCGACACCGCGTTCAATGCAGGCCGCTGCGGTCCGCGGCGAGCGAGAACGCGGGAATGGGCGCCTCGAAGCGCTCGCCGTCCTCGGCCACGCAGAAGTAGCTGCCGCTCATCATCCCTCGCGGCGTGGCGATGCGGGTCCAGCTCGTGTACTCGAAGCCCTCTCCGGGTTTGAGCAGGGGTTGGTGCCCGACGACGCCGAGCCCCTTGACCTCCTCGACGCGCCCGGTGGCGTCGGTGATCACCCAGTGCCGGGAGATCAGCTGCGCCGCGACCTGGCCGGTATTGCGGATGGTCACGGTGTACGCGAACGCATAGAGGCCCTGCGCCGGGTCCGATTGCTCGGGCAGGTACTGCGGCCGCACGTTGCAGGTGAACTCGTAGGCACTCATGGCGGAGGATGGTAACAAGACGGGCTGCGACCCCGCGCCTTTTCCGGGCGGGGCATGGGGCCGGCGCCCACTTCCTACAATGCGCGCTCGCATCCCGACACTCCATCATGCCCACCTACCGCATCGCCCCCAGCATCCTCTCCGCCGACTTCGCCCGCCTGGGCGAGGAGGTGCGCAACGTCATCGCCGCCGGCGCCGACTGGATCCACTTCGACGTGATGGACAACCACTACGTGCCCAACCTCACGTTCGGTCCCATGGTCTGCGAGGCGCTGCGCAAGCACGCGGTGCGGTCGGACGGCACGCGCGTGCCGATCGACGTGCACCTGATGGTGCAGCCGGTCGACGCTCTCGCGCAGGCCTTCGCGAGAGCGGGCGCGGACCTCATCAGCTTCCACCCCGATGCGTCCACGCACGTGGACCGCACGCTGCAGCTCATCAAGGCCGAGGGCTGCCAGGCGGGCCTGGTGTTCAACCCCGCCTCGCCGGTGGACGTGCTCGAATGGGTGATCGACAAGGTCGACCTGGTGCTCATCATGAGCGTCAACCCCGGCTTCGGCGGCCAGAGTTTCATCCCGAGTGCGCTGAAGAAGATCGAGCGCGTGCGCCGGCTGATCGATGCCAGCGGACGCGACATCCGGCTGGAGGTCGACGGGGGCATCAAGGTGGACAACATCCGCCAGGTGGCCGATGCAGGCGCGGACACCTTCGTCGCAGGCAGCGCGATCTTCGGCCAGCCCGACTACCGGGCGGTGATCTGCGCGATGCGCGAGCGCCTGGCGGCATGAACCTGAGCGAAGTGCGTGCGGCGGTCATCGACCTCGACGGGACGATGATCGACACGCTCGGCGACTTCGTCGTCGCCATTGGCCGCATGCTGGACGAGCTGGGTCTGCCCCGCGTGGGGCGCGAGTTCATCGAGCGCAGCGTCGGCAAGGGCTCGGAACACCTGCTGCACCAGACGCTGATCCACGTGACGGGCGACGCGGCGGCACCCGGACGGTGGTTCGACCGTGCCTGGGAGTCGTACCAGCGTCATTACCTCGCCATCAACGGCGAGCACTCCGAGGTGTTTCCCGGCGTGCGCGAGGGCCTGCAGCGGCTGAACGACCGCGGCTGGCCGCTCGCGTGCCTGACCAACAAGCCCACCGCGTTCGCGCTGCCGCTGCTCGAACGCAAGGGGCTGGCGCGGCACTTCCGGCACGTCTGGGGCGGCGATGCCTTTGCCCGCAAGAAGCCCGACCCGCTGCCGCTGATCAAAGCCTGCGAAGCCCTCGGCACGACGCCGGCCCACACGCTGATGGTCGGCGACTCGGCCAACGACGCCCAGGCGGCCCGCGCGGCCGGCTGCCCGGTGGTGCTGGTGACCTACGGCTACAACCACGGCGAGCCGGTGCGAACGGTCGACGCCGACGGCTACCTCGACCGGCTGGACGAACTGCTGGCGGACTAGCCTTCGCCGCGCGTGGCGCAGGGCGTCGCGGTGGCGCGTCGACCCCGGACGGGCCCGCCGGGCCCCTGCAGATCCACTTCGTCGCTGGGCGTGCCCGTCGCGCGCGGGCTCTTCAGTTGGTGTCGGAACGTCCCGGACGCACTTCCTTGCCCAGCAGCGCATCCTTGAGCTGCGCGTCGGCCGGGTTGTTGCCGAGCCAGATCTTCATCAGCGAGGTGTAGAACTCCGGCTCCTTGATCGGCTCGGCCATCGGTTTGCCGTTGACGAGGATCAGCGTGCCCTGGCCCGGGATCCAGTCGACCTGGAACGATTCGCCCTGCGCGAGCTTCTTCTTGGCGGCGAAGATCTCGCCCATCTTGATCGTGCCCGGGATGGACTTGGCGAAGTCCTCGCGCGAGGCGTTCTGCTCCATCCCGCGCGTGAAGAGCTTGCCCAGTTCGTTGGCGTCGATCTCGCGCAGCATCACGATGTTCAGGCGCTTGGGGCCGGAAGTCGCGAACACGGCCTGGGGCGTGGTGGCCTTGGCCGTGAGGTAGAGGCCGGCGGTGTAGACCTTGAAGATGGCCTTGTAGCGCACGCCCGCGCCGTTGAGCTGCAGCTTCGCGCCGCCCACCGTCACCTCGGGCTCGTACTTGACGCCCGCGACGTCGGCGGGTTGGGCGGGGGCGGTGGAAGTCAGGCCGGCATAGGCCAGCGGAAGGGCGATCAGGCAGGCGGCGAGCCGGCGTCGTTGCATTGTCGGTCTCCCCCACGGGGCGGTAACAGTTTGTACGACAGACCAGTCTGCAGGCCGCGCGCCTCGTTGTCCAGCAGGAAACGCACGGTCGTTCGCATTTTTCCGCCCCCGACCCCGCGGATGAGGGGGAATGGGCCAGTGTGACGCTCACGGGTTGCGCCATCCGCGTCGGCTGCTACACTCGGTGGCCATGTTCATCTCGCGCAAACAAACCAAAGGTCCGCACGACCGGGGAGCCTGGCCCTGGCGTCGCCTGCCCGTCCTGGTTTGATTTGCCGCCTGCCCTGGCGCCTTCCCTCCCGGTGAGGGCCGCGCGCCGCGCAACGCCGGCTCGCCCGGAATCCTCCCGATTCCCTGCCTCAACCGCATCGCATCGTGCCGCCCGTGGCTTCCGGCCATGCGCGGTGCCGGGCTTGGAGGGCCCCACGCGTGATCACCGAACTCGAGTTCCAGAGTCTGTCCCAGCAAGGCTACAACCGCATTCCGCTCATCTCGGAAGCCTTCGCCGACCTCGAGACCCCGCTGTCGCTGTACCTCAAGCTGGCGTACGCGACCGGCCGCAGCCGCTACAGCTTCCTGCTCGAATCCGTCGTCGGCGGCGAACGTTTCGGCCGCTATTCCTTCATCGGCCTGCCGGCGCGCACCCTGGTGCGCACGACGGGCTGGAAAACCGAGGTCGTCACCGACGACCAGGTCGTCGAGACGCACGAAGGCAATCCGCTCGACTTCCTCGCTGAATACCAGGCCCGCTTCAAGGTGGCGCTGCGGCCCGGGATGCCGCGCTTCTGTGGCGGTCTGGCCGGCTATTTCGGCTACGACACCGTGCGCTACATCGAGCCCAAGCTCGCAAAGACCGACAAGCCCGGCGGGCTGGACATGCCCGACATCCTGCTGTTGCAGACCGAGGAGTTGGCGGTCATCGACAACCTCTCGGGCCGGCTCTATCTCATCGTCTACGTCGACCCCCGTCAGCCCGAGGCCTACTTCAAGGGCAAGCGCCGGCTGGCCGAGCTGGCCGACAAGCTGCGCTACAGCGTCACCGCGCCTGCGGTCAAGCGCGGCGTCTCTCACGCGGTGGAGCGCGAGTTCGCGAAAGACGACTACCTTCGGGCCGTCGAGCGCGCCAAGGAGTACATCGCCGCCGGCGACATGATGCAGGTGCAGATCGGCCAGCGCCTCAAGAAGCGCTACACCGAGTCGCCGCTGTCGCTCTACCGGGCGTTGCGGTCGCTGAACCCGTCGCCCTACATGTACTTCTACGACATGGGCGACTTCCAGATCGTCGGGGCCTCGCCGGAGATCCTGGTGCGGCACGAGCACGTCCAGGAGGGCGAGAAGGTCATCATCCGTCCGATCGCGGGCACGCGGCCGCGCGGCGCAACCGCGGAGCAGGACAAGGCGCTGGAGGAGGAACTGCTCGCCGACCCCAAGGAGCGCGCCGAGCACCTGATGCTGATCGACCTGGCGCGCAACGACATCGGCCGCATCGCGCAGACGGGCACGGTCCAGGTCACGGAGGCCTTCGTGACCGAGCGCTACTCGCACGTGATGCACATCGTCAGCCATGTCGAGGGCCTGCTCAAACCGGGCATGACCAACCTCGACGTGCTGCGCGCGGCCTTCCCGGCCGGCACGCTCACCGGCGCGCCCAAGATCCGCGCGATGGAGATCATCGACGAGCTGGAGCCGGTCAAGCGCGGTCTGTACGGCGGCGCCTGCGGCTACCTCAGCTACGCCGGCGACATGGACGTGGCCATCGCCATCCGCACGGGGATCGTCAAGGACCAGACGCTCTATGTGCAGGCGGCCGCCGGGGTCGTCGCCGACTCGGTGCCCGAGCTCGAATGGAAGGAGACGGAGGCCAAGGCGCGGGCGCTGCTGCGCGCGGCCGAGCTGGTCGAGGAAGGCTTCTGAACGCGAAGGAGACGCACATGCTGCTGATGATCGACAACTACGACTCCTTCACCTACAACCTGGTGCAGTACTTCGCGGAGCTGGGCGAGGACGTGCGCGTCTTCCGCAACGACGAGATCACGGTCGAGGGCATCGCCGAGCTGCGGCCGGACCATCTCGTGCTCTCGCCAGGGCCCTGCTCGCCGGCGGAGGCGGGCATCTGCATCGAGGCCATCCGGTGCTTCGCCGGCAAGCTGCCCATCCTGGGCGTGTGCCTGGGCCACCAGAGCATCGGCGCGGCCTTCGGCGGGCGTATCGTGCGTGCCCAGCGGCAGATGCACGGCAAGGCCAGCACCATCACCACCGACGGGCGGGGCGTCTACCACGGGCTGCCGCGTGAGTTCAGCGTGGTCCGCTACCACTCGCTGGCGATCGAGAAGTCCTCGCTGCCCGATGGACTGGAGATCACGTCGACCTCAGAGGATGGCGAGATCATGGGCGTGCGGCACAAGGAACTGCCCGTCGAGGGCGTCCAGTTCCACCCGGAATCCATCCTCAGCGAGCACGGGCACGCGATGCTGAAGAACTTCCTCACCCAAGTACGTTGACCGGAGGGCGACACAGATGCCGATCAGCAACACGGACGCGCTGGTGCGCGTCATCGAGCACCGCGAGATCTTCCACGACGAGATGCTGGCGCTGATGCGCCGCATCATGAGCGGGGAGATGTCGCCGGTGATGATCTCCGCGCTCGCCATAGGCCTGCGCGTCAAGAAGGAGACGATCGGCGAGATCACCGCCGCGGCTCAGGTGATGCGCGAGTTCGCCACGCCCGTGCCGATCGCGGACAAGACCCACCTCGTCGATCTGTGCGGCACCGGCGGCGATGCCGCCCACACCTTCAACATCTCCACCGCGTCGATGATCGTCGCCGCGGCGGCGGGCGCGCGTGTCGCCAAGCACGGCGGGCGCGCCGTATCCTCCAGCACCGGCAGCGCGGACGTACTCGAGGCGCTGGGCGTGCACATCATGCTCACGCCGGAGCAAATCGCGCGCTGCCTGGAGGAGACCGGCATCGGCTTCATGTTCGCGCCCAACCACCACGGCTCGATGAAGCACGCCGCCCCGGTGCGCAAGGAGCTGGGCGTGCGCACCATCTTCAACATCCTGGGCCCGCTCACCAACCCGGCGGGCGCGCCCAACCAGCTGATGGGCGTGTTCCACCCCGACCTCGTTGGCATCCAGGTGCGGGTGTTGCAACGCCTTGGGGCCGAGCATGTGATGGTGGTGTACGGCATGAACGGCATGGACGAGATCTCACTGTCGGGCGAAACCATGGTCGGCGAGCTCAAGGACGGCGAGGTGCGTGAGTACACGATCCATCCGGCCGACTTCGGGTTGCCGGTGTACGACGCGCGCGTGCTGCGCGTGGCGAGCAAGGAGGAGTCGGTGCAGTGCATCCAGCGCGCGCTGGCCAACGAGGACGGCCCGGTGCGCGACATCGTGTTGCTCAACGCCGCGGGCGCGCTCTACTGCGCGAACGTCGCCTCCTCTATCGCGGAGGGCGTGCGCATGGCGCGCGAGGCGGTGGCCTCGGGCAAGGCGCTGGCCAAGCTCAGCCAGTTCGCGAACGTCACGCAGCGCTTGAAGGAGGCGGCATGAAGGCCGGGTCCGTCGCGGAAAGGGACCTCGCATGAGCGACATCCTGCAGAAGATCGTCGCGGTCAAGCGCGAGGAGATCGCCGCCGCGCGGGGGCGGCGTTCGCTCGCCTCGCTGCGCGAGGAGGCCGAGGCGCGGCGCGACGTGCGCGATTTCGAAGGCGCGCTTCGCTCGGCGATCGAGGCAGGCCGCGCCGGAGTGATCGCCGAGATCAAGAAGGCCAGCCCCAGCAAGGGCGTGCTGCGTGGGCATTTCGTGCCTGCCGACATCGCCCGCAGCTACGCCGCGCACGGGGCGGCCTGTCTGTCGGTGCTGACCGACGTGCAGTTCTTCCAGGGCAGCGCCGACTACCTGCGCCAGGCGCGCGGCGCTTGCGAACTGCCGGTGCTGCGCAAGGACTTCATCGTCGACGACTATCAGCTCTTCGAGGCCCGTGCCATGGGGGCGGACTGCGTTCTGCTGATCGTCGCCTGCCTGGCCGACGCGCAGATGCGCGACCTCGAAGCCATCGCGCGCACGCTGGGCATGGCCGTGCTGGTGGAAGTGCACGACGAGGCCGAACTTGAGCGCGCGCTGCGTCTCAGGACGCCGCTGGTGGGCATCAACAACCGCAACCTGCGCACCTTCGACGTGTCGCTCGACACCACGCTCGACATGCTCGCTCGCGTGCCAGCCGACCGGCTGTTGGTCACCGAATCCGGCATCCTCGCGCGCGAGGACGTGCGCCGCATGCGCGACGCCGGCGTCCATGCCTTCCTGGTCGGCGAGGCCTTCATGCGCGCGGCCGAGCCTGGGGCGGCGCTGCGCGAGCTGTTCGAGGCCTGAAGCCGTGAGCGATCACGCGGCGCAGCCCGAGCTCTTCGACGTTCCCGCCTCGCCCGGCGGGACCGACAATCGTCTGCGCGAGCCGCTGGACCGCTGCTTCGACCGCGTCCCCCCCGATTGGCGGGTCGTCACCGAACCGTTTCGCCAGAGTCCTGCGGGACGGGCGCTGGTCGACTTCGTCGACGCGCGGCGCCTGGCGGGGGCCATCATCTACCCGGCCGAGGTCTTCCGGGCCTTGCAACTCACCGCGGTCGAGCAGGTGCGCGTCGTCATCCTCGGGCAGGACCCGTACCACGGTCCAGGACAGGCGCAAGGCATGGCGTTTTCGGTGCCGAGCGGACAGAAGCTGCCCCCGAGCCTGCGCCACATCTTCCTGGAGGCCGGTTGCGCCGGGCCGGCCGGAACGGCACGCGACGGCGATCTCACACGCTGGGCCCGGCAGGGCGTGCTGTTGCTCAACGCGGTGCTGACCGTGGAGGACGGCCAGCCCCAAAGCCATGCCCACCGAGGTTGGGAACTGCTCACCGATGCGCTCATTGCCCACGTGTCGCGAGCGGCGGGCCCCAGCGTGTTCATGTTGTGGGGCGCTCCCGCGCAGCGCAAGCGGGCCCTCGTCGACGAAGGGCGCCACCTCGTGCTCGCGGCCAATCACCCGTCCCCGCTCTCCGCCCGGCGCCCGCCGGTGCCGTTCCTCGGATGCGGTCACTTCGCGACCGCCAACGCGTGGCTGCAGGGCCATCGGCCTGGAGATCCCGGGATCGTCTGGTGAGCTGACCGGCCCGAACTGCGGCACCGCCCCACGCGCTCGCGGTGTGTCGCGCGCTATCCTGGCCGGCGTCAGGGAGATGTGCTCCATGCATCGCTTTTCCGGCCGTCCCTCCACCAGTAAACGCCGCGTTTACCCTTCCCCCAAGAGGGTCAGTGGCGACGGCAACGCGGTCGATTACCCGTGACCCGGTCGCGTCCTTGCGCTGGCTCCAACAGCTGCACCCGCTTGACGCAGTTGGGCACGTATCGCCCGCGAAGCAGCTGAGCAGCAGGGGCGGACCGCCCCGGGTTAACCCTTGCACCTGTTAGTTTTTCCCATCTCACTCGTGTGAATGTGCACAAGGGAGGGCTACCCACGTCCCCTCTAAGGGTGTGTTCATCTGGATACGTCTTGCCAATACTGGACCGACCACCCAGCGGTGAATGGAGAGGCAGATGTTCCAGATCCACGTTCGCGACAAGTCAGACGAGGCAGCACCGGTCACACGGCATGAGGTTGCTCCAGGCGGGCACAC
>DATMBN010000008.1:0-47103 GCA_035559275.1 Burkholderiaceae bacterium | reverse complement strand
CACGGCGCGCGCCAGCCGGTCTACCTGCTGCAATTGGAGATCGCGCCCGATCGCGTGGACGTGAACGTGCACCCGACCAAGATCGAAGTGCGCTTTCGCGATGCAAGGGAGGTGCACCAGGCGGTGCGCCACGCGGTGGAGAACGCGCTCGCGCTCCCGCAAGCGCAGGCGCAACCGGCGCGTGCGCCGACCGGTGGCGACACGGGCGGCGACGGGGTGCCGGTGTCCTCCGCTCCCGCCTCCCCGGGGCCGCCCCCACGCGAGGGGTGGAGCCCGGCCCACCGCTACATCGCTCCCGCTCCGGTGCAGGGGCACCTTGCCTTGCGCGACGCGGCGGTGCTCTATGCGAGCGAGCCGGCGCCCGCCTGGTCTTCCGCCGGCGGGCCGCTCGCGCCATCCCCGCAGGCCGCGTCAGCGCCCGAAACCTGCCCGCCGGACGACGGCCCCCGGCCCGACTGGCCGCTCGGTCGCGCGATCGCCCAGCTTGCAGGCGTCTACATCCTTGCGGAGAACGCCCAGGGCCTGGTGATCGTCGACATGCATGCCGCGCACGAACGAATCGTCTACGAACAGCTCAAGCGCCACCTGGCGGACCAGCGTATCGAGGCTCAGCCGCTGTTGATCCCGGCCACCTTCGCCGCGACGGCGGCAGAGATCGCGACCGCCGAGACGTGTCGCGACGCCCTGCTCGCGCTGGGCCTGGACGTCTCGCCGCTGGGTCCCGGCACGCTGGCCGTGCGTTCGCGCCCGGCCGCGCTGGCCCAGGCCGACGTGGTGGAGCTGACGCGCAGCGTGCTCGCCGAGCTCGCCCAGTACGACGCGAGCCACGTGATCGAGCGCGCGCAGCATGAACTGCTGGCCACCATGGCGTGCCACGGCGCGGTGCGCGCCAACCGCCGCCTGACGCTGGACGAGATGAACGCGCTCCTGCGCGACATGGAGCGCACCGAGCGGGCTGATCAGTGCAACCACGGCCGCCCGACCTGGCGTCAGGTGACGATGCGCGAGCTGGACGCGCTCTTCATGCGGGGCCGGTGAGGCCGGCGTGCAGGACCGGCGGTCTCGCCGGGCATCGCGGCGCTTCGGGCCGGGTGTCCCGTCCAGCCTGGGCGTTCCCGATGGCAGGAGGGTCTGCCGGCCAGCGCTTTCAGCGGGTTGCCAGCTGGTTCCGGCACCATCGTGCGCGGCATCGGCACCCGTCCGATGGACGTGGGCGGGCGAACGACACGCAGGCACCGGGCCGTGAACGGCTACCGCTTTTCGCACCGCATCTGCAACAACGCTGAACTTTTCCAGCCTCACGCCGATCCTCACGCCGGTGATGTCGACCACGCGCCCCCTGTTGACCCGGACCCTGCGCCGTATCGCCTTGCTCGGCGCACTGGCCTATGCCCTGCTCACCGGCTGCGCCGCCCTGGACGAGCGCCAACGCCAGTGGATCTTCCAGCCCTCCTCCGCCAGTTGGGGCGATTCCGCGTTGGCCGCCGAGGGGATGGACGACGTCTGGATCGAGTTCCATTCCCGGCAGGCCGGCGGTCCGGTGCGGCTGCACGGTCTGTGGTACGCCAACGAGCGCAACGATGCCCCAGTGCTGCTGTACCTGCACGGCGCCCGCTGGGGCGTCATGGGCAGTGCACCCCGCATCCGCCGCATGCAACGCCTGGGCTTCCACGTGCTGGCCATCGACTACCGCGGCTTCGGGCGGAGCACCGAAACCCTGCCCTCGGAAGCGACGGCGCACGAGGACGCCCTGGCGGCCTGGCGCTGGATCGGCGAACACTTCCCCGATGCGCCACGCTATGTCTTCGGCCATTCGCTGGGCGGCGCCATTGCCGTCCACCTCGCTTCGGAAGTCGACGACCTCGCCGGGCTGATGGTCGAGGGCACTTTCTCGTCCGTGCCCGACGTCTTCTCGACGATGCGCTGGGGTTGGCTGCCGGTGAGCTGGCTCATCACCCAGCGCTTCGACTCGGCCTCGCGCATCGCCAAGGTCAAGGCACCGGTGCTGGTCGTTCACGGCAGCGAGGACCGGCTGATCCCGCCAGAGCTGGGCCGCAAGCTCTACGAGCGCGCGGCCGGCCCCAAGCGCTGGGTACTGGTCGAAGGCGGAACACACCACAACACCAACGACCTGGGGCACGTGGAATACGCGGTCGCGGCGCAGGAGTTCTTCCGGCTCGGGGCGCAGGGGACCCGCGCCGCATGGTCAAATCCTGCCCTCGACCCCCTTCCCGCCGACGCCACGCAATGAACGCCCCCTTGCGCCCGCGCCGGCCCGCACCGGCGCGCGCCGCGCCCGGCGAGCCGACGTCCCGCTCCAAGCACCCCGCGCGACCGCAGCCCTCGACCATCCGACCCGGCGCTGCTGCGTCCCCCGAGGAGGCCGCGCCCGCATGGCCCCGGCTGTCCAAACGCATGGCCGAACTCGGCCTTGCCTCGCGTCGCGAGGCGGATGAGTGGATCTCGCGCGGCTGGGTGCGCGTCGACGGCGTGGTCGTGAGCGAGCTCGGCACCCGGGTGCGTCCCGGGCAGCACATCGCCGTGGATCCGGCGGCGCGCCGCGCCCAGGCCCAGCGTGTCACGATCCTGCTGCACAAACCGGTCGGCTATGTGAGCGGCCAGGCGGAAGACGGATACGAGCCGGCGTCGGTGCTGGTCAAGCCCGAGAACCACTGGCGTGGCGACCGTTCGGGCCTGCGTTGGCACCCCTCGCACGCCCGGGGACTGGCGCCGGCCGGGCGTCTGGACATCGACTCGGTCGGCCTGCTCGTGCTGACTCAGGACGGCCGCATCGCGCGGCAGCTCATCGGCGAGGACTCGCAGGTCGAGAAGGAATACCTGGTGCGCGTGAGCTATGACCGACCGGGGCGGTTGCCCGACGTGTTCCCTGCACAGAAGCTGCAGCTGCTGAACCATGGTCTGCACCTGGACGGGCACGCGCTGCGGCCGGCCCAGGTCAGCTGGCAGAACGACGATCAGCTGCGTTTCGTGCTGCGCGAGGGCCGCAAGCGACAGATCCGGCGCATGTGCGAGGCGGTGGGGCTGAAGGTGACCGGGCTCAAGCGTGTGCGCATCGGTCGCGTGAGGCTGGGAGACCTGCCTGCCGGGCAGTGGCGCTACCTGGGACCGGACGAGTCGTTCTGATCCTTCCCTTGCCGGTCGCCCGCCGCCGCACCGGTCGCTGCCGCATGGGGGCTTCGCCCCTGAAGTCACGGAAGCGGGCCCGCCCGCCCTTGCTGCACCCGGGCTTGCAGCTGCCGCGCCTGCGCGGCCCAGGCACCGCCGAGCGCGACCGCCTCGCGGGCGGCCAGCTCCGCGCGCTCGCGCTGGCCCAGCTCCAGTGCGACGGAGCCCAGGTTGATCCAGGCCGCCGCATGCCGGTGCTGCCGCGCGGTGCCTTCGAACCGGTCGGCCGCCTCCGCCTTGCGCCCCGCGGCATAGAGGGCGTTGCCCAGGCCCATCTGGAGCAGCAACGAAGCGGGCCAGCGTTGCAGCCCGGCCTCGTAGGCGCGCACCGCCACGGCAGGTGGGGCGACCCGCTCGAACGCCACCAGCGCACGCACGGCCTCGGTTTCGACGACGGTGAGGGGTAGGCGCCCGGGCGCCAGTGCGACGAAGGCCCAGTGGTCCGACCGGCCCCAGGTGTGCTCGAACGTGCGCAGGCTCATCAGCTGCCGCCGCTGCGGTCCGGAGCGCAGCACCACGTGCGCCTGGTCGAGGTCGTAGCCCACGAGCACCGCGTAGTGCCAGGTGGGCGCCCACTGGAGCCCCAGGTTCTGCAGGATGAGCACGGGGGTACCGCCGGCGACCTCGCGCAGCACGGCCTCCACGCGCTGTGGCAGCACGTAGGGCACCGCGCCCTGCCGCCGTGTGGCGGCCAGCATCTCGGCCTGCAGCGAGCCGAGCCGGCCCGGGAGATAGACTTGCGGCACCAGCTGCGCGGGGGTGGCAGGGAGGCCGGCGGCGTGCAGCACCGCCGCCAGCGTCTCCGGCCCGCACAGGTAGCGCTCGCCCTGGGGGAAGAAGGGCACGTCCACCAGTTCCACCCGCCGTGGCAGGCCGGGCGCGCCGCCGCTCAGCAACCTGTGCGTCTGTGTGGCACAGCCCGCGAGGGCCAACGCGCCGGCCAGCCCGGCGCCTAGCGCAGTCCTGCGGTCCATCGGAATGTTCCCACCCGGCCTTCGACAGCCCGGGCAGCGTGCACGTCAGCGGATCGACCGCGTGAACGGGAAGACCTTGGTGAAGCCGAGAATGTCGGTGATCAACAGCAGCACGAAGACGAACAGGATCACGCCGAGCACGTCGCCGCCAGCGGGAGCGTCGTCGATCTTCGCCACGAGTTCCGCGGCCTCCTGGTCGCTCAAGGCGGCGATGCGCTGCCGGGCAAGCTCCGCGCTCACGCCCCATTGCTCCAGCCGGGCCTGCAGTTCCGGGCGGTCCAGTTCGCCCGCCAAGCGCTGGCGATGGGCGTCTCCGGCCACGCTCTGCGCGGACGGGGCGACTTCCTGCGCGAGCTGCTCGGTGGTGATGAGCGTCGTCGCCATGGCGGGCCGGGTGAAGGCACCGAGCACCAGCGCGAGGGAAACGCCGCAGGCGGTGGCACGAAGGAAGCGGGATACGGACATCGCAGTACTCCTCGACGGTCGGTTGGTGTTGTGGTTGTGGGGCTGGCGACACGCCCGTTCATGGGACGAATGACCACGCGTCCCACCATTGTGTGACAGCTCCGGCTACCTTGCGACGTCCCCCGGGGGCGCGTCTGTTTGGAATTGTGAAACCTCCGGCCGCCCGCTCCCGGCCGGTGAGCGGGCGCTTCGCGCCGCGTCCGCGCGAGGTCTGATACGCTCGCGCCGATGTGCTCGAGCCCGCCCGCTTCGACGTCGCCCCGGGCGGCGTCCTCTTCCGCCCTGGCCGCCTCGCCGAGCCGCGCGCGTCCCGACGCCGGCACTGTCGTCCTCGCCCTGATGCTGCTGCTCGGTACGCAGCCCATCTCGACCGACCTGTACCTGCCGTCCCTGCCCTCCCTGCCGGCGTACTTCGGCGTGCCGGTGGCGACGGTGCAACTGACACTGAGCGTGCTGGTCGTGTGCTTCGGGGCCGCGCAGTTGCCGCTGGGGGTGCTGTCCGACCGCATCGGTCGCCGGCCGGTACTGCTGGGCGGACTGGTGCTCTACACCCTGGCCAGCGCTCTGGCGATCGTCTCATCGCACATCGGATGGCTGATCGCCTGCCGGGCCGCGCAGGGGGTGGCGATGGCCGCCTGCGTCGTGGGCGCGCGAGCGATGCTGCGTGACCTCTATCCGCCGCAGGAAGGGGCACACATGCTGGCCCGCGGCGCCACCTGGATGAGCCTGATCCCCCTGGTCGGCCCGGTGCTCGGGGGCTACATCGAAACGCGCTGGGGCTGGCGGGGCGCATTCGCCGTGCTGGCCGCCTTCGGCGCCGGAACCCTCCTGTTCATCGCCCTTCGCGTGCCCGAAAGCCTCGATCACCGGGGCGGCGGGCGCTGGACGGACGGTTGGGGCCAGATCCTCAGGCACCCCGGCTTCTGGTCCTGCACCGCCGTGGCGAGCTTCACCTACGCGGGGCTCTTCAGCTTCATCGCCGGCTCGTCCTTCGTGCTGGTGGAGGTACTGGGTCTGTCGCGCCAGCAGTTCGGCTTCGCGTTCGCCTTCGTCGTCTCGGGCTACGTGATCGGCTCGACCCTGTGCCGGCATCTGGTGCCGCGCCGGGGCGTGGTCCGCACCCTTCGCCTCGCCGCTTGCGTGAGCCTGGCGGCAGGCGCCCTCATGGTCGGGCTGGCCCTGGCCGGCGTGCACCACCCGCTCGCACTGATGGTCCCGCAGTTCATCTTCACCCTCGCGCACGGGCTGCATCAGCCCTGCGCGCAGACGGGCGCGATCGCCGCCTTCCCCCGGCGGGCGGGGACGGCGACGGCGCTGTCCGGCTTCATCGCGATGTCGCTGGCCTTCGGGGTCGGCTACTGGATCGGCTGGAGCTTCGACGGTACCGTGTACCCGCTGGCGCTCACGGTCGGCTTCTGGTGCGCCGCGGTGGCTTTCGCGGCGCTGGTGCTCGTACCCCGCTACGCCGCGCACATCCATGGCGAGTGATCCGCTCTTCGACGCACCGAACGAAAAGGTGCCCTATGTGTGTCTGGCCGGACCGACCGCGTCGGGCAAGACGGCCGCCGCCCTGGCCTTCGCGGCGCGGGTGCCCGTCGAGATCGTGAGCGTCGACTCCGCGCTCGTCTACCGGGGCATGGACATCGGCACCGCCAAGCCCACGCTCGCCGAACGCGACCTGGTGCCACACCACCTGATCGACATCATCGACCCCACCGAGGCCTATTCGGCCGCGCAGTTCGTCGCAGACGCGAAGCGCCTGGTGGAGGAGATCCGAGCCCGCGGGCGGCTGCCGGTGTTGGTCGGCGGCACGATGCTCTACTTCAAGGCGCTGCTCGAGGGCATCGACGAACTGCCGGCCGCGGACGCGGCTGTGCGTGCCGAGATCGACCTGCAGGCCGCGCGGAACGGGTGGCCCTGGCTGCATGCCGAACTGGCACGCCTCGACCCGGCGACCGCCCAACGCCTGGCCCCCAACGACGCCCAGCGCATCCAGCGGGCGCTGGAGGTCTACCGGCTCACCGGCCGTCCGATCTCCAGCTTCCACACCGGCCCCGAACGGCGCGGCGAACTGCCCGCACCGCTCGTCTCGCTGGAGCCGGCCGACCGGCAATGGCTGCACACGCGCATCGCGCAGCGCCTGCACCGGATGCTGGAAGACGGGCTGGTCGACGAGGTGCGGTCGCTGCGCGCACGCGGCGACTTGAGCCTTGCCTTGCCCTCGATGCGCTGCGTCGGCTACCGGCAGGTGTGGGAAATGCTCGATGGCGCGTACGACCTGGACGAGTTGCCCGCGCGGGCGATCGCGGCGACACGCCAGCTCGCCAAGCGGCAGCTGACGTGGTTGCGCGCGATGCCGGAGCGCACCGTGGTCGCCTGCGACCGCGACGACGCACTGGAGCATGCCGTTTCCGCGCTCCACCGCGCCGCGCGGGGATGGGCATGACGGAGGTCGTGCGGCTGTGCGGCCTGGCCAAGCGCTATGGCGCGAGCACGGTGTTCGAGGGAGTGGACCTGGTCCTCGAGGCGGGGGAGTTCGTGGCCATCGTCGGGGAGTCCGGCGTGGGCAAGTCGACCCTGCTCAACTGCATCGCCGGGCTCGACACGCCGGACGCAGGCGAGGCTCGGGTGATGGGCGAGCAGATTGCGAGGCTGCCCGAGCCCGACCAGGCACGCCTGCGCCGGCGGCACATCGGCTTCGTGTTCCAGGCCTTCCACGTGCTGCCGCATCTGAGCGTCGCGCAGAACGTGGCCTTGCCGTTGATGCTGCTCGGACTCGAAGACGAAGGCCGCGTCGAGCGCGCGCTCGCCCAGGTCGGCCTGGAGGGTCTGGCCGACCGGCTGCCGGCGCAGCTGTCAGGCGGGCAACTGCAGCGGGTGGCGATCGCGCGCGCGCTGATCCACCGTCCGGCCCTGCTGCTCGCCGACGAGCCGTCCGGCAACCTCGACCCGGCCACGGCCGAGACGGTGATGGACGCGCTTGTACAGCAGGTGCGTGCAGGGGGTGCGGCCTGCCTGCTCGTCACGCATTCTCCGGCCGCGGCCGCTCGCGCGGACCGGGTGCTGCGGCTCTCGCCCACGGGCTTGTTCCCTGCGGCGGGTTGAGCGAGGTCAAGGGCGCAGGCACGGGTTGTCCCTAGAGTGGAGGCCCGTCTTTGACCTGGCGCATCCCATGCCGATCGAACTCTACGCCCGCGGCGAGCACCGCTGCCTCATGTTCACCGACTTGATGACCGAGGGCGGCGACGCCGTGCAGGCCAACCAGTTCCTCATCGTGCACGGCGACACGGGCGCCATCCTCGACCCGGGCGGCAATCTCGCGTACCACGAGTTGTACCTCGGCATGATGCGGTACTTCCCACCTCATCGGCTCGCCGCCATCCTCGCCTCGCATGCGGACCCGGACATCATCGCCTCGCTGGACCGCTGGATGACGGCCACCGACGCACCGCTGTACATCTCGCGGGTGTGGGAGCGGTTCGTCCCGCACTTCTGCAAGCCCGGCAAGACGGTCGGCCGCGTGGTCGCCATCCCGGATGCAGGCCAAGTGATCGGCATCGGCAAGACGCAGTTGCTGGCGCTGCCCGCGCACTTCCTGCACGCGGAAGGGAACTTCCAGTTCTACGATCCGGTCAGCCGCATCCTGTTCTCCGGCGACCTGGGTGCCTCGATCGGCACGGGCGTGCAGGCGAAGCAGGAAGTGCGCTCGCTCGCCGGGCACATTCCGCGCATGGAGGCTTTCCACCGACGCTACATGGTCTCGAACAAGGTCCTGCGGCACTGGGCGCGCATGGTGAGCGAATTGGAGATCGACATGATCGTGCCGCAGCACGGGGCCCCGATGGCCGGTCCTGCCGTGCAGGAATTCATCGCCTGGGTCGAGAATTTGAACTGCGGCATCGACCTGATGGGCGAGGCGCACTACTCGGTGCCTGCCCCAACTCGCCGGCGCCCTGCGGCTCAGCAGCCGACGGCGGACTGAACCGCTCCTTCCCCCGGCCCGTCCCCTCCCGCTCCGCCGCCTGCGGCCGCGCGCACCCCGCACACGCGGTTGCGCCCGGTGCGCTTGGCGTCGTAAAGGGCAAGGTCGGCATCGTGGATCAGGGCGTCGAGCGAAGGCGTGCCCCGCTGCAGCGTCGCCACGCCGAGACTGACGGTCGCCTCCACCTGGCCCCCCGCCCACTCCACCTCCACCGCCGCTACCTGCTCGCGTATGCGCTCCGCAATGGCCAGGGCTCCTGCCAGATCGGTCTGCGGCAGCAGCAGGATCAGTTCCTCGCCGCCGAAGCGGGCGAGCAAGTCCGTGGCCCGCAAGGTGCTGCGGCAGGCCGCGGCGATGCGTTGCAGGATCAGATCGCCACACAGATGACCGTGGGTGTCGTTGACCCGCTTGAAATGGTCGGCATCCAGCAGCACGAGCGACAGCGGCGTGCCGTAGCGCCGGGCACGATGCAGCTCTTCCTCCGCGCGTTGCATGAAGTGGCGGCGGTTGTAGGTGCCGGTCAGGTCGTCCATCGAGGCGAGCGCCCGGATCTGCTCGCGCGAGGCCTGCAGTTCGAAGGCCAGCCGCAGGACGAGGTAGGCGGCCGGAGCGCCGATCCCCAGCGCGCAGAGACTCGCGATCAGCATGCCGACCAAGGCGGACCCTTTGCCGGCCAGGTTCAGCACGGCGAGCGTGACGGCCAGCGAGGCGGCCCAGGTCACGAGGATCACCAGCAGCAGCGCGCGACGCAGCCCGAGGCCCAGGAACCAGGCCTGCCAACGAGCCCGCCCTGCCTCGAGTCCTCCCCCCGGCTCCGTCGTGCCGTGCATGGCCGATGCTCCTGCCACCTCCAGTCAAGCGGTCGATCCTGGCATAAAAGACAGGTTGACGTCCTCGCCGTACGTCCAGTCCAGGCGAGTCAATCCCCTGCCTGCGGGGAGGTGCCGGCGCGACGTTCCTCCGACGCCCGCGGCGCTTGCCCACAATGGAGGCGCCTATGTCCTCCACCTTGTCCGCTCCGCCGCGCCGCGCGGCCCGGCCGGCCAGCGCGCTCGTGCCCGCGCTGCTGAGGCACTACGCATGGCCGGAATGGCGCCGTCACCCCTGGCGGCACCTGACCGTGGTCCTCGCTGTGATGCTGGGGGTGGCGCTGTCGCTTTCCGTCCACCTGATCAACCAATCGGCGTTGGCGGAGTTCAGTCAGGCGGTGCGCTCCGTCAACGGTGCCGCGGACCTGGAACTGCGGGCCGCGACCGGCGGGTTCGACGAATCGGTGTACGCGCGGGTGGCACAGCATCCGCAAGTCGCGGTGGCCAGTCCGGTCGTCGAGGCACAGACCATCGCGCGCCCCCGGCATCTGCCACCCGGTGCGCGGCCGCCCCCGCTGCGGGTGCTGGGCCTGGATGCGCTGGTCGCCCCGGCGCTCTCACCCGAGATCCAGCCCCGTCCGGCCGAAGGCCAGGACCGCCTGACGGTGATCGATCCGCACGTCGTCTTCCTCAACCCCGCCGCACGACGCGCGCTCGCGGCTCGCCCCGGCGACGAGATCGAGTTGCAGGCGGGCACGCGGTGGCGGCGCTGGACGGTGGCGGGCGCGGTGGCGGCAGGCGGGGGTCCGCTGGTGGTGATGGACATCGCCGGCGCGCAGGACGCCTTCGGTCGCCTGGGCCAGCTCAGCCGGATCGACCTGCGCCTGGTGCCCGGCGCCGACCCCGCCCGCCTGCTGCGCGAGATCGGTCTGCCCGCCGGTGTGCAGGCCACGACCCCTCGGGCGTCGGAGGAGAGGATCTCCAGCGTCTCCCGGGCCTACCGCGTCAACCTGACGGTGCTGGCCTTCGTCGCGCTCTTCACCGGCTCCTTCCTCGTTTTCTCGGTCCTCTCGCTCTCGGTGGCCAGGCGCAGCCCCCAATTCGCCCTGCTGGGCGTGCTCGGCATGACGGCAGGCGAACGCCGGCGCCTCGTGCTGGCCGAGGCGGCGACGCTCGGCGGCCTGGGAAGCCTGCTCGGCGTGGCGGCAGGGGCTGGGCTGGCCGCGCTGGCGCTGCGGCTCTTCGGCGGCGACCTCGGGGGTGGCTATTTCGCGGGCGTCGCTCCCCCTTTGCAGTGGTCCACGCCGGCGGCGCTCGGCCACGTGGCGCTGGGCGTCTGCGCGGCCTTGGCGGGCGCCTGGCTGCCGGCGCGACAGGCCGAGCGCCTGCCTCCCGCGCAGGCGCTGAAGGGGCTGGGGCAGGTGCATGGCGCCCTGCCGCGTGGTTGGCGCAGGGCATGGGGCGCGCTGCTGTTGGGCCTGGGCGCGTTGCTGGCGCTGCTGCCGCCCGTGGCCGGGCTCCCGCTCTTTGCCTACGCCTCGGTCGCGTGCATCCTCGTCGGCGGAATCGCGTGCGTGCCCGAAGCCGTCGCGCTGCTCATCGCCCGACCCCGCACGCGGCGGCCCGAGTGGCTGCTCGCCCTAGAACGGGCGCGCCGGCAGCGACACGCGGCGACAGCGGCGGTGGCGGGCATCGTCGCCAGCCTCAGCCTCTCGGTCGCCCTCACGGTGATGGTGGCCAGTTTCCGCGAGTCGGTGTCGCAATGGCTGGACCAGGTGCTGCCCGCCCCGCTCTACCTGCGCGCTGGCCTCAGCCCCTCCGGCACCGAGGGCGCCTACCTGGACCCGGCCCTGGTCGAGCGCATCGCCGCTCTGCCAGACGTCGAGCGTGTCGAGCCGCTGCGCGTCACGCCCTTGCTGCTGCAGCCGCAGCGGCCCGCGGTGGCCCTGATCGCCCGCTCGCTGCACGACCCCGCCCGTCAACTGCCCCTGGCTGCTCGCAGCACGATGCTCGACGCGAGTGCCAAACCGCCGGGCACGGTCGCCGTGTTCGTGAGCGAGGCGATGGCGGACCTCTATGACGCCCGGCCCGGCTCCCAGCTGCGGCTTCCGCTGGGGGCCGGCGTGGAGGTGTGGGTACAGGGGGTATGGCGCGACTATGCGCGCCAGCACGGTTCGATCGTGATGCCACGCGAGGACTTCGTGCGCCTGACGGGCGACCGCCGCGTCAACGACCTGGCGCTGTGGCCCCGCGCCGGGGAAGACGTCGCGCAGCTGCAGTCGCGCATCCGGGCGCTCGAGGGGGCCACCGATACGCTGGAGTTCGCATCCGCCGAGACGATACGCGCGGCCTCGCTGCGCATCTTCGACCGCAGCTTCGCCGTCACCTACTGGCTGCAGGCGGTGGCCATCGGCATCGGGCTCTTCGGCATCGCCGCGACCACCTCGGCGCAGACGCTGGCGCGGCGCAAGGAGTTCGGGCTGCTGCGCCACCTCGGTTTCACTCGGCGCCAGGTGACGAAGGTGGTGGCCGGCGAGGGGCTGGCCTGGACGCTTGCCGGGACGCTATGGGGCACGCTGCTGGGGGTCGCGGTGAGCGCGGTGCTGGTTCACGTGGTCAATCCTCAGAGCTTTCACTGGACGATGGACATGCGATTGCCCGCGGGTCGCCTGGCCGCGCTGGCCTTGACCGTGATCGCCGCGGGCACCCTCACAGCGTGGCTGGCCTCCCAGGCCGCCACCCGTCGGGACGCGGTCCTGGCGGTGAAGGAGGACTGGTGATGATGGACCGGCGCGCCTGGCTGGCGGCCCTGACCGGCTGGCTCACCCTCCCGCGCGCAAGCGCCCGTGACCCGGACCCCGCCGCCGTGCCGGTGGTGCTGCCCGGCGAGGCCTTGCAGTTTCCCCGGGACTTCGGCTCGCACCCTCAGTACCGCACCGAGTGGTGGTACGTGACGGGCGCCCTGCAGGGAGTCGACGGCCGGACGGCCTACGGTTTCCAGGTCACCTTCTTCCGCTCGCGCACTGGCGTCTACCCCGACCACCCCAGCCGGTTCGCGGCCTCGCAGCTGCTCTTCGCGCATGCGGCGGTCACCGACGTGACCGCCGCCCGCCTGCACCACGACCAGCGCCTGGCGCGTGTCGGCTTCGGCATCGCACAGGCGGCGCTCGAGGACACCGACGTGCGACTGCGCGACTGGTACATGCGCCGCGACGCGGCCACGCGACGCTATCGCGTGCACGTGCACGCCGACGGATTCGCGCTGGACCTGCAGGCGCAGGAAACCCAGCCGGTCCTGCTGCAAGGAGACGCCGGCTACTCGCGCAAGGGCCCCGAGCCCGAGCAGGCGAGCCGCTACTACTCCAAGCCCCAACTCGCGGTGCAAGGCGAGCTCGCGCTGGGTCCACGCCGCCTCACGGTCCGCGGCACGGCCTGGCTGGACCACGAATGGAGCGAGGCGCTGATGCACCCGCAGGCCGTGGGATGGGATTGGGTCGGCATGAACCTCGACGACGCAGGGGCGCTGACCGCGTTCCGGCTTCGGCGCAAGGATGGCTCCGCGCTGTGGGCGGGCGGCAGCCACCGCTCACGCGGCGGGCAGACGCAGGCGTTCGCACACGACCAGGTCGTCTTCACGCCCAGGCGCTGGTGGACCAGCCCATCGACCGGGGCGCGCTATCCCGTGGAGTGGCGGGTCGACACCCCCGCGGGCCAGTTCGTCGTGCGGGCGCTGGTCGACGCGCAGGAGCTCGACAGCCGTGCATCGACGGGGGCGGTCTACTGGGAAGGACTGAGCGAGCTGCTGGATCGGGACGGACGCCGCCGCGGCCAGGGCTACCTCGAGATGACGGGGTATGTCGACCGCCTGAGACTCTGAGGGCGCGGACCCGCTGCCACCCGAGGACTTCCTGCCTCCATGGCAACGCCCCAGGTGCAGACAGCCCGCAGGTCGGTCACACTCGCGCACACGATGAGCACGCCGCCCTCACCCGCCCCCCGACGCATCTCGGCCCTGCGCCAGCTCGCCCCCTTCGCCCGGCCCTATCGCGGTCGCATCGTCGCGGCCGCGGTGTTCCTCGTCCTCGCCGCGTTGACAACGCTGATCTTTCCCGTCGCGCTGCGAGGCCTGATCGACCAGGGGCTGGTCGCGACGCCCGCACCCGAGCGTCTCATCGCGCTGAAGGACCACTTCGTCGAGCTCTTCGCGGTCGGTGCCGCGCTGGGGCTGTTCTCTGCCGCACGGTTCTACGTCGTCAGCTGGCTGGGCGAGCGCATCACGGCGGACCTGCGTGCCGCGGTGTACCGGCATGTGATCGACCAGAGCCCGGAGTTTTTCGAGACCACGCGCACGGGCGAAGTCCTGTCGCGCCTGACCACCGACACCACGCTCGTGCAGACCGTCGTCGGCTCCAGCCTCTCCATGGGACTGCGCAACCTGCTGATGGGCCTGGGCGCGCTCGTGATGCTGGTCGTCACCAACCCCTACGTGATGACGCAGGTGCTGGGCATCCTCGTGCTCGTGGTATTGCCCACCCTGGCGATCGGCCGTCGGGTGCGCAGGCTCTCGCGCGCGAGCCAGGATCGCATCGCCGACTCCAGCGCCATCGCCGCCGAGGTACTCAACGCGATCCCGGTGGTGCAAAGCTTCGCGCAGGAACCTCACGAGGCGCGTCGCTTCGGCGGCGCGACCGAGCAGGCGTTCCACACTGCCATCCGCCGTACGCGGGCGCGGGCGTTCCTGGTGGCGTTCATCATCACCGCCACCTTCGGCGCGCTCCTGTGGGGTCTGTACCAGGGCACGCAGGCGGTGCTCACGGGCGAGATCACGCCAGGACACCTCGGGCAGACGGTCGTCTACGTCGTGCTGCTCGTCAGCTCGGTGGCCGTGCTCGCCGAGGTGTGGGGCGACCTGTTGCGTGCCGCCGGCGCGGTCGAGCGGCTGACGGAACTGCTGGCGGCGCGCTCGCCGATCCAGGATCCGCCCGCACCCAGCGCCCTGCCCCCCGTGCGCGGCGGCTCGTCCATCCGGCTGGCGCACGTCACGTTCGCCTATCCGTCCCGGCCGCAACCGCCGGCCCTGCAGGACCTGAGCCTGGAGGTGCGTCCCGGCGAGACGGTGGCTCTCGTCGGACCGAGCGGCGCGGGCAAGAGCACGCTCTTCCAGCTGCTGCTGCGCTTCTACGACGTGCAGCAGGGCCGCATCGACATCGACGGCGTACCGGTCACCGCGATGGCGCTGCGGGACCTGCGCGCCCGCATCGGTTTCGTACCACAGGACAGCGTCGTGTTCTCGGCCGACGCCATGGAGAACATCCGCTATGGACGCCCGGACGCGACCGACGAGGAGGTCATGGCGGCAGCTCGCGCGGCTCACGCGGACGAGTTCCTGCGCGCGCTGCCCCTGGGCTACCGGACCTTCCTGGGCGAGCGCGGCGTGCGCCTGTCGGGCGGGCAGCGCCAGCGCATCTCGATCGCCCGGGCCATCCTCAAGAACGCGCCCCTGCTGCTGCTCGACGAAGCGACCAGCGCCCTCGACGCCGAGAGCGAGCGGCTGGTGCAGGCCGCGTTGGACGAAGCGATGCGGGGCCGCACCACACTGGTGATCGCCCACCGTCTGTCCACCGTCCAGCGCGCCGACCGCATCGTCGTGCTGGAGCACGGGCGCATCGTCGAGATCGGCACGCACCGCGAACTGCTGGGGCGCGGCGGGCTCTACGCGCAACTCGCGGTGTTGAACTACCCCCCGAGCGCCTAGGGCGCCCCGCTGGAAGGCGCGTTGCGTGGGGGCCGGCCCAGCCATCCGGGCGGCCACTGGGCCTGCCCCTCCTGCCCCGTGCCGGGTGTAGGGCGCGCCGGACAGCCCGAACGATCGCTGCCCGCGTGGAATAATCAGCGCTTCACCCTGCCGGCCATCTCTTCTGCCGCCGGCCCTTCCCGCCATGACCTCACGCCCCATCCGCTCCCAGTACGAAGACTTCATGCGTCACGTCTTCGAGCACGGCACGCCGAAGACCGACCGCACCGGCACGGGCACGCGCAGCGTGTTCGGCTACCAGATGCGCTTCGATCTGTCGGAGGGCTTCCCGCTCGTCACGACCAAGAAGCTGCACCTGAAGTCCATCATCTACGAACTGCTGTGGTTCCTGCGAGGCGACAGCAACGTGAAGTGGCTGCAGGAGCGCGGCGTGACGATCTGGGACGAATGGGCGCGCGAGGACGGGGACCTCGGGCCCGTCTATGGCGTGCAGTGGCGGTCGTGGCCGACTCCGGACGGCGGCCACATCGACCAGATCGCGCAAGTGCTGCGCACGCTCAAGTCCAACCCGGATTCCCGCCGGATCATCGTGAGCGCCTGGAACGTGGCCGACCTGCCGAAGATGGCCCTCGCGCCATGCCACGCCTTCTTCCAGTTCTACGTGGCGGACGGCAAGCTCTCCTGCCAGCTCTACCAGCGCAGCGCCGACATATTCCTCGGCGTGCCTTTCAACATAGCGAGCTACGCGCTGCTCACGCACATGGTGGCGCAGCAGTGCGACCTCGACGTGGGCGACTTCATCTGGACCGGCGGCGACTGCCACATCTACAACAACCACGTCGAGCAGGTCCAGCTGCAGCTCTCGCGCACGCCCTTCCCCTACCCGGAACTGCGCATCAAGCGCCGGCCGGACTCGCTGTTCGAGTACGAGTTCGACGACTTCGAGTTCGTCGACTACCAGCACCACCCGGCCATCAAGGCACCTGTGGCGGTCTGATCCCGGGCGCGCCATGCTCACGAGCAGGCAGCTCGGCGCGCTGGTGGTCCTCACGCTGATGTGGGGACTCAACTGGCCGATGATGAAGTTCTCGTTGCGCGAGCTCACGCCGCTGTACTTCCGCGCGCTCACGATGACGGGCGGCGCCCTGCTGCTCCTGGCCTTCTACGCGGCCCGCGGCGTGCGGATGCGCCTCTCGGCCACGGATGCGGCACAGGTGGCGGTGCTCGCATTGCCCAACATCCTCGGCTGGCATCTCTTCTCCATCCTCGGCGTACGCGAACTCGCCTCCGGGCGGGCGGCCATCCTCGGCTTCACGATGCCGATCTGGACGGTGCTCATCACCGTCGCCCTCTTCGGCGAGCGGCTGACGCGGCGCACGATGGTGAGCGTGGTCTGCGCCGCAGGCGCGGTCGGCTTGTTGGTGATGCAGGAGCTCACCACCCTGGCGGGGCGGCCGCTGGGCATCGTGTGGATGCAGATCGCCGCCTTCAGCTGGGCGCTTGGCACTGCGATGATGCGGCGCACGAAGAGCGCGCTGCCCACCGAGGCGCTCACGGTCTGGATGATGCTGCTCGGATCGGTCGTGTTCTGGAGCATCGCGTGGGCGACAGAGCCCGAACCGAGCTGGCGTTTCAGCACACCGATGTGGTGGTCGTTGGTCTGGGGCGCGACGATGAACTACGGCTTCGCACAGGTCATCTGGTTCGGCATGGCGCGCCAGCTGCCGCCTTCGGCGAGCGCGTTCTCCATCATGGCGGTGCCCCTGGTCGGCACGGCGTCGGCGACATTCATCGTGGGCGAAGTGCCGCATTGGCAGGACTGGGCGGCCGCCGGTCTCATCGTGGCCGCGATCGCCAGCGCCCTCCTGCCCAGGCGCCCACGGGCGGCGATTCGCGCGCAGCCAGCGCCTCACGAGTCCCGCCCCTAGGAGCCGGGATCCAACCGAGACGATCCACGGGCTCGTGGAGACGCTCCGGGGAAGGCCGTCCGTCACGCGACTTCGAACAGCCCCGCGGCCCCCTGCCCGCCCCCGATGCACATCGTCACGACGACATACTTCGCGCCGCGGCGCTTGCCCTCGATGAGTGCGTGGCCGGTGAGCCGCGCGCCGCTCACGCCGTACGGATGGCCCACGGCGATCGCCCCGCCGTTCACGTTGAGGAGTTCGTCGGGAATGCCCAGCTTGTCGCGGCAATAGAGCACCTGCACCGCGAACGCCTCGTTCAGTTCCCACAAGCCGATATCCTCCACCTTGAGCCCCGCGCGCTGCAGCAGCCGTGGCACCGCGTACACCGGGCCGATACCCATCTCGTCCGGCTCGCAGCCCGCCACCGCAAAGCCACGGAAGAAGCCCAAGGGTTGCAAGCCGCGCTTCTCAGCCAGCTTCGCATCCATCAGCACGCAGGCGGCCGAGCCGTCGCTGAACTGGCTCGCATTGCCGGCAGTGATCACGCCCCCCGGCAACGCGGAGCGGATCTTGCGCACGCCTTCGAGCGTGGTGTCGGGACGGATGCCCTCGTCCGCCGCGACCGTGACCTCCTTGCGGGTGATGCGTCCGGTCGCCGGGTCCACCACGCCCATTACCGTCGTCATCGGCACGATCTCGTCCGCGAACTTGCCAGCGGCCTGGGCGGCGGCCGCACGCTGCTGGCTGCGCACGCCGTACTCGTCCTGCGCCTCCTTGGAGATGCCGTAGCGCTTGGCCACTTGCTCCGCGGTCTGCAGCATGCTCCAGTAGATCTCGGGCTTGATCTCCTGCATGGCCGGATCCGCGCGCATGTGCCGGTTGGCCTCGTTCTGCACGCACGAGATGCTCTCCACGCCTCCTGCCACCATCACCGGCACCTTGTCGACGATGATGCGCTGAGCCGCCATTGCAATGGCCTGCAGGCCGGAAGAGCAAAAGCGGTTGATCGAGACACCCGCGGTGGACACGGGCAGGCCGGCCCGCAAGGCAGCCACCCGCGCGACGTTGCCGCCCGTGGTGCCTTCGAGCAACGAGGCGCCGAGGATCACATCCTCGACCTCGGCCGGGTCCACCTGCGCCCGCTGCACGGCATGCTTGATGGCATGGGCGGCCAGCGTCGGGCCATAGGTCATGTTGAAGCCGCCCTTCCAGCTCTTGGCCAGGCCGGTACGGGCGGTGGAGACGATGGCGACTTCGGTGGTCATGGGACGGTCCTCGTTCCTCAATTGAAGGTCTTGCCCGCTTCGGCCAGTGTCACGAGCAGGGGCGCCGGCTCCCAGGACGCGTCGGCGCCCGGCTCGGAGGCGAAGCGGCGCAGCGTACGGACGACACTGGGCAGCCCGACCGTGTCCGCATACAGCATCGGACCGCCCCGGTGGGCGGGAAATCCGTAGCCGTTGAGATACACCAGGTCGATGTCGCTCGCGCGCGCCGCGATTCCTTCCTCCAGGATGCGCGCTCCCTCGTTCACCAGCGCA
The DNA here is from genome assembly GCA_035559275.1 of Burkholderiaceae bacterium. Taxonomy (GTDB): domain Bacteria; phylum Pseudomonadota; class Gammaproteobacteria; order Burkholderiales; family Burkholderiaceae_C; genus Caldimonas. The sequence goes on along the minus strand of DATMBN010000008.1, from coordinate 28,487 downwards.
TAGATGCAACGCTGCACGATCTCCTCATCGCTGATCGGACGCGGCGTGATTCCGTGTGCGACGCGGTACTCGGCGATCAGCTGCTCGACCGCAGGGTCGGGGATCGGATCCCGACGACCCGCCTCATAGCGGTACCAGCCCGCACCCGTTTTCTGCCCGAAGCGGCCGGCTTCGCAAAGCTTGTCCGCCACGATCGGCCTCATCTCGACACCCGCCTCGGCTGCCTTGCGCTTGCGCGTGGCCCAACCGATGTCCAGGCCCGCGAGGTCGCCCATGCGGAACGGGCCCATGGCCATGCCGAACCTCTGCAACGCGGCATCGACTTGCTGCGGCAAGGCTCCGGCGTGGATCAGTGCCTGGGCCGCGGCGCCGTAGCGGGCGATCATGCGGTTGCCGATGAAGCCGTCGCACACGCCAGAGACGACGGCGATCTTGCCGATCTTCTTGGCCAGCGCCATGCTGGTGGCGAGCACGTCAGGGGCGGTGCGCGCGCCACGCACCACTTCGAGCAAGCGCATGACGTTGGCCGGGCTGAAGAAATGCAGGCCCAGCACGTCCGCCGGCCGACCGGTGAAGGACGCAATGCGGTCGATGTCGAGGTAGGACGTGTTCGAAGCCAGGATCGCGCCGGGCTTGCAGACGGCATCGAGCTGCCGGAACACCTGCTCCTTGACATCCATGTTCTCGAACACGGCCTCGATCACCAGGTCCACGCCCGCCAAGGGCCCATATTCGAGCGTCGGGGTGATCAGGGCCATGCGCTGCTCGACCTGCTCCGCGGTGAGCTTGCCCTTCTTCGCGGAGTTCTCGTAGTTCCTGCGGATCGTCGCAAGACCGCGGTCGAGCGCTTCCTGCTTCGTCTCGAGCAACACCACGGGAATGCCGACGTTGAGGAAGTTCATCGTGATGCCGCCGCCCATCGTGCCGGCGCCGATCACTCCCACCTGGCGGATCTCGCGCTGCGCAGTGCCTTGCGGCAGGTCGGCGATCTTGCCCGCCGCGCGCTCGGCGGCGAACACGTGCCGCAGCGCACGCGACTCGGGCGTGGCCATCAGGGCGACGAAGGCCTCGCGTTCCAGCCTCAGCGCCTCGTCGAACGGCTTGCTCACCGACCAGCCGACCGCTTCCACGCACTTGAGCGGCGCGGGATAGGGACCCGCCTTCGAGCCCACCGTGTTGCGGGCGAACTGGAGAAAGGCTTCGGCCTGCGCGTCCTTGACCTTCAGGTCGCGCAGACGCTTGCCCGGCAGGCCCTCGGCCGCCACCCGTTCGGCGAGCGCTATCGCCGCCGGGACCGGATCATCCTCGGTGATCTCGTCGAGGAGCGCCGTGCCACGGAACTCGCGCGCGCGCACGGTCGTACCGGAAACGATCATGTTCAGCGCCCCCTCCAGCCCGATCGCGCGCGGCAATCGTTGCGTGCCGCCCGCACCGGGCAGCAGGCCGAGCTTGACTTCGGGCAGCGCGACCTGCGCATCCCCACGGGCCACGCGGTAGTGGGCCCCCAGGGCCAGCTCCAGCCCGCCGCCCATGCAGATCCCGGAGATCGCCGCAACGACGGGTTTGTCGGCCTCCTCGAGCGCCGCGATGAGCGCCGGAAGGCGAGGCTCCCGCCCGGCATGGGCAGAGCCGAATTCGCGCACGTCCGCGCCACCCGAGAACGAACGGTCGCTCCCCGTCAGCACCACGGCGCGGACGTCGCGGTCCGCCAGGGCGCGGTCCAGCGCCTCCATGAGGCAGGTGCGCAGCTCGGCGCCGAGGGCGTTGACCGGGGGATGGTCCATGCGAATGACCGCGGTGCGGCCGCGAACCTCGTAGTGGCAGGTCATGAAGCGTCTCCTTCGAGGACCCGAGCGGGTCGCCAGCTTGTATCGGGAATGGGGGGCGCGTGCCCGGGGCGCCTGGGTGTTCTGCAGTGCAGAACCTCATTTCACGAACGAGAGGATGCTAGCATCGGCCATCGCGCCCGTAAGTCACCCGCATGACACCTCCCTCCGTCTTCACCCTTTCCACCGCCGCCGACGACGGCGTCCCCGAAGGATTCCGCCGGCTCGATGAAACCGGCCCCTACTTCCAGCAGTTGGGCCCCGTCTACGCACGCGAGACGGAAACGGGTGGCGTCGTGCTGGGGCTGCGGGTCGCTCGGAACCACCTCAACGTCCAGGGCATCACGCACGGGGGCATGCTGACGACGCTGGCGGACGGCGCGCTCGGCATCAACGTCTGGCTGGCGCGTCGCCAGCGCTCGGCGCAGGTGACGGTGTCGCTGACAGTCGATTTCCTCTCCAGCGCGCGGGTGGACGAGTGGCTGGAGGCGCACGTCACCATCCACCGGCTGGGCCGCACGCTGGCGTATGCAAGCTGCGACCTCAAGGTGGGCGCGCGGCAGGTGCTCAGATCGAGCGGCGTTTTCGCGTTGCTCGACCGGCCCTTGCCCGAGGGCGCGCTGCCGCCGCAGGACGGCTAGCGGGGCAGCATCTGCTCGATCCGCTGCGTCAGGTCCACCAGTCGCGGCGCGACCTCCTTGAGCAGGAACTCGCGCGACAGCGTGGCCGCCGGTCCCCCGCAATTGATCGCCATCGGCGGCAAGCCCCCACCGGGATGGAAGGCGCGGGCGATGCCGTTCACCTCCCGCTGCCACTCGCCGAAGGAGCAGGCGACGCCGATGGCGGCGTGGTCCTTGACCGCCCGCTCGATGCCGGCGCGCACCTTCGGCCAGGCCGCCTCGTCATGCTGCTCGATTTCGGCCATGACCTCGCGCCGCTCGCGCTCGTCGATCACCGCGAGGTAGGCGCGGCCGATCGCCGAGGTCGCCAGGGGAATGCGCGCCCCGACGTCCATGGACAGCGTCAGCGGTGCGGAGCCGCGGCAGTGCTCGACGTAGATCATCGAGTAGCGGTCGCGCGCACCCAGCGACACGGAAGCCCCGGCGAAGGCAGCCAGTTCCTGCATCAGCGGCCGCGCCACGTGCCGCACGTCCAGCCGCGACAACATCGCGCTGCCCAGTGAGAACGTCGCGATGCCCAGCCGATAGCGTCCTGTCTCCGGCACCTGGATCAGGTAGCCCAGACGGGTCAGCGTCATCGTGAGACGGGACACCGTGGACTTGGGCAGGCCGCAACGCTGCGCGAGATCCTGGTTGCCCAGCTGGCTTTCTCCGGAACGAAAACAGGCCAGCACCTGCAGGCCGCGCGCCAGCGCCGTGACGAAGTGCCGGTCCTCCTTGCCTGCACCTGCAACGGCCGAGGGCCGGGTCCCGGGGGCCGACACGGCCGGCTTGGCCGCAGGTTTGCCTCGGATCGAACCGGAGGCGACGGAACCGCCGGCAGGTTTGTTGACGGTAGCGGACGGCTTCTTGCGGGTGGTGACAGGCATGGGGGAAGCTGCGGACACGGCCCATGCGGGTTGACGCCTCGCCGGCCGCTGCCGAGAATGGGTATCGGTATTCAGAATTGTATTCTGCATCTCGGAATTGCTACCGCCACTGCAGCCGCGGGCACCCCGCTTCGGTTGAAGCGCCCGCCGCAAAACACGAGCGCAAGAGCCGTCATCCATGCTGATCGGCAACCACCGGCTCACCTTGGGGCTGCGGGCGACGTCGAGGCCGGCCCTGCGCCCCCCGGTGCCGGCAACCCACTAGGAGTGCCATGACCACAGACGCCACCCCTGAGCATCTCGAAACCTTCCGCCGCGAGACGCGCGCCTGGCTGGAGGCGAACTGCCCGCCCGAAATGCGTGAGCCGGTGCGCAGCGAAGCCGACATCTGCTGGGGCGGCAAGCGCTTTCGCTTTCAGAGCGAGGCGCAACGCGTGTGGATGCAGCGCATGGGCGAGCGCGGCTGGACGGTGCCCACCTGGCCACGCGAATACGGCGGAGGGGGTTTGACGCATCGCGAAGCCGCGATCCTGCGCGAGGAGATGGCTGCGCTCAGGTGCCGCGTGCCGCTGCAGAGTTTCGGCATCTGGATGCTGGGCCCGGCCTTGCTCAAGTACGGCAGCCAAGCGCAGAAGCGGCAGCACCTCCCACGCATCGCACGGGGCGAGATCCGCTGGTGCCAGGGGTATTCCGAGCCGAACGCGGGATCGGATCTCGCCTCGCTCGCGACGCGGGCCGAGGTGCACGACGACCACTTCGTCGTCACGGGGCAGAAGATCTGGACCTCCTATGCCGACCAGGCCGACTGGATCTTCTGCCTGGTGCGCACCGACACCGCCAGGAAACACACCGGCATCAGCTTCCTACTGATCGACATGGAAACGCCCGGCGTGAGCACGCGGCCCATCCGGCTCATCTCGGGCAAGTCGCCGTTCTGCGAGACCTTCTTCGATCAGGTGAAGGTGCCGCGCGAAAACCTGGTGGGCGAGCTGAACGGCGGGTGGACCATCGCGAAGTACCTGTTGACGCACGAACGCGAGATGATCGGCGCGATCGGGGAGCGCGCGGCCCCACCTGCACTCGGGCTCTTTGCGGCCGAGCGCATCGGCCGCGACGCGCAGCAACGCCTGGACGATCCGGTGCTGCGCGCCGAGATCGCGCGCTTCGAGGTGGACGAGGCCGCGTTCCGCGCATGGATGCAGCTCTTTGGCGAGCAGGCACGAGCGGGCCAGGCCGAGGGCGCCATGTCCTCGGCGCTCAAGTACTACGGCGCCGAGCTGAACAAGCGCCGGCTGGAGCTGATGATGGCCGCTGCGGGCAGCGACGGGCTGGAATGGGAAGGCTCCCGCTCGCAGGACGGGGCGCTGGCCCGCGCCTGGCTGCGAAGCAAGGGCAATTCCATCGAAGGCGGCACCAGCGAGATACAGCTCAACGTGATCGCCAAGCGCATCCTCGGCCTGCCGGGCGCCTGAAGGAGCAACGAGATGACGTGGATCCTCAACGAAGAGCGCGCCATGCTGCGCGACAGCGCCCAGACCTTCCTGGCCGAGCGTGCCCCCGTCTCCCACCTGCGGCGCCTGCGCGACACCGCCGATCCGCGGGGCTACTCGCCCGAGCTGTGGCGTGCCTTCGCCGACCAGGGCTACAGCGCGACGCTGGTGCCGGAGTCTCACGGTGGGCTGGCACTGGGCATCGTTGAAGCGGGCCTGATCGCCGAGCAGATCGGGCACACGCTTGCGCCCACGCCGTTCTTCTCCACGGCCGTGCTCGCTGCCTGGCTGCTCAGAACGGCCGGCAGCACCGAGCAGCAGGACGAGTGGCTGCCCCGCATCGCGGCGGCCGACGCCGTGCTCGCCCTGGCCGTCGACGAGCACGCCCGTCACCGGCCCGATGCGCTGACGACGACCGCGCGCCAGGACGCAGGCGGCTGGTGCATCGACGGGAGCAAGGTGCACGTGATCGACGGCCATGTCGCCGATGCGCTGGTCGTGGCGGCCCGCGCGGGCGATGAAACCATCCTGCTGCTCGTGCCTTCCAACACACCTGGCCTGCTGGTCGAGCGGACGGTGATGGTCGACGCGCACAACGCGGCGCGGGTGCGCCTCGAGAGCGTGCGCGTGCCGGCCGATGCGCGGATCGGTACGCCGGGTCAAGGCGCCGCGCTGCTCGAGCAGGTGCTGGAGGTCGGCCGCGCCGTGGCCGCCGCCGAGATGCTGGGTCTGGCCGACGAGGTGTTCGCGCGCACCCTGGGTTACCTGAAGGAGCGCCGCCAGTTCGACCGCATCATCGGGGAGTTCCAAGCCCTGCAGCACCGAATGGCTGAGCTGTTCTGCGACCTCGAGCTGACCCGAGCGATCGTGCGGCAGGCGCTGAAGGCGCTGGACGACGGCGACCCGCAGGCGGCCTTGCGGGTCGCCCAGGCCAAGGCGCGCGCCGGCCTCACCGCGACCCGGGCCGTGCAGGAAGGGGTGCAGATGCACGGCGGCATCGGCATGACCGACGAACTGGACATCGGACTGTTCATGAAACGCGCCCGCGTGCTGCAGAACCTGTTCGGGGACGCCTACACGCAGATGGATCGCGTCGCCCGGGTGTCCGGCTACTGACGCGCCGCGCAGCAAACGAAAAAGCCGCCCACGGGCGGCTTTTCTTTCGGATATGCGGAGGTCGCGAACCTATCGCAGGTCGCGCAGCGCCCGTTCCACCACCTTGCCGCCCTCGACCACGGCGACGCGCGTGTTGCCCAGCGAGCCGCCCTTCTCGTCCACCCCGTCCATGCCGTGCGGGTTGTAGGCAGCGGGCAGTGCCTTCATCGCCTTGTCGAGATGGGCTCGGATGGCGACTGCGTCGGTCACCGTGCCCGCGAGCTTCATCGCCTGCGCGGTGGCGTGCACCGCGGTGTAGTTCAGCGACACCTCGGAGCTCGGCGTGCGGCCGGGATAGGCCTTCTGGAATCGCTCGACGAACGCCTTCGCGTCCTTGCTCGAGTCGTCCACGAGCGGCAGCACCCCGATCGAACCTTCCAACATCTGGTAGCCGCCAATCACCTTGGCCATCTCGTCCATCTTCGCCTGGTCGATGATGACGAAGCCACCCTTGAAGCCCAGCTCGCGGGCCTGCTTGACGACGAGCCCGGTCGGCTCGGAGGCGCCGCCGATGAAGAGCACATCCGGCTTGGCCGCGAGCACTCGGCTCACGCCGCTGTAGAAGTCGGTGGCCTTGTTGTAGGACATCGGGTTCTCGGCGACGACCTTGCCACCGGCGGCCTCCCAGGCGGGCTTGAACGCGGCGGTCCAGGCCTTCGCGTAGTCGTGGTCCGCATTGGCGATCGCCAGGTTCTTTCCGAACTTGCCCATCGCGTGCTTGACGAACGGCTCGATGTACGAGGTGAACTCCGGTGGGATGCGCAGCGTGAGCTTGTTGCCGCGTGCGGTGATCTGCGGCACGCTGGTGTAGGAGAGCAGCAGGTACTTCTGCGCCTCGTTGTTGGTCTGCAGCGCGAAGCTGCCACCGGAATGCGGCACCAGGATCGCCGGCGTCTTGTGCTCCTGGACCAGTCGCTGCGCGTTGATGGCCGTCTCGCTCGGGTTGTACTTGTCGTCCAGCGCCACGACCTCGAGCTTGTACCTCTTGCCGGCCACCTCGAAGCCGGCCGCGTTGATCTCGCTCACCGCCAGCTGCATGCCGTCCAGCACGTTCTTGCCGTACAGCGCCGCCCCGCCGGACAGCGGGCCGGAGTAGCCGATCTTCACCACGTCCTGCGCCCAGGCAGGCGCGCCGGCAGCCAGCGCGAAAGCGGCCCCGGCCGCGAGGCGCTTCAGTTGGGAGGGTAGGCTCATCTGTGTCTCCTTGGTGGTCAATGGAAGGCGGCTTTGCGGATCCGGAGGGCCGACGGCCGGCCGGAGCCCGCTATCCGCTCGGAAAGAACCTGTCTCTATGCGCCGATGTAGGCCTTGCGGATCGTGTCGTTGCCCAAAAGGGTGTCGCGGTCGCCCTCCATGACGATGCGTCCGCCCTCGATCACGTAGGCCCGGTGCGCGATCTTCAGGGCGGCATACGCGTTCTGCTCGGCCAGCAGCACTGTCGTGCCGGCGCGGTTGATGCGCTCGATGACCTCGAACACCTGCTTGACGACCAGGGGCGCGAGACCCAGCGAGGGCTCGTCCAGCAGCAGCGCCTGAGGCCGGCTCATCAATGCCCTGCCGATCGCCACCATCTGCTGCTGGCCACCGGACAGCGACCCCGCTGCCTGCTCGCGGCGCTCCGCCAGGATGGGAAACAGCTCGAACACCTCTTCCAGTCTCTTGCGGTTGCCTGCCTTGTCGTGACGATGCACGTAGGCGCCGAGCATGAGGTTCTTGAGCACCGTCATCTGCGGGAAGAGCTTGCGCCCCTCCGGGCAGAGCACGACGCCGCGCGAGACGATCTGCGAGGGCTTGCGCCCCACCAGTTCCTCGTTGCGGAACCGGATCGAACCGCCCGTGGCCTTCAGGAGACCGCTGGCGGTCAGGAAGATCGTGCTCTTGCCAGCGCCGTTGGCGCCCAAGAGCACCACCAGTTCACCCTCCTTGGCCTGCAAGCTCACGCCGTTCAGGGCCCGGAAGCTGCCGTAGTGCTGGCTCACGTTCTCAAACGTCAGCATGTTCGCTCCCCAGGTAGGCGTCGATCACGGCCGGGTTGGCCCGGATCTGCGCCGGCGTGCCTTCGGCGATCTTCTCGCCGTAGTTGAGCACCATGATCTTGTCCGCCAGGCTCATGACCATGTCCATCTTGTGCTCGATGAGGCACACGGTGATGCCGTGCCGCACGAACTTGCGGACGAGCTCCGCCAGCCCCGCGGTCTCTTCGGGGTTGACCCCGCCAGCCGGCTCGTCCAGCAGCACCAGCTGCGGATCGGTCGCCAGCGCGAGCGCGAACGCCACGCGCTTGCGCTCTTCCTGGGAGATGTCTCCGGCCAGGCGGTGCGCGACATGGGAAAGGCCGACGAAGTCCAGCGCTGCCGCGGCCTTCTCGCGGCACACTCGCTCCTCCTCGCGCAAGCGGCGGCTGTTGAAGAGCACGTCGACCAGGCCCGACCGGGTGCGCAGTCGGTGCCCGACGATGAGGTTGTCGAGCACGGTGGCCATGTCGAACAGGGTGGTGGTCTGGAAGGTGCGGGCGATCCCCAGCTGGGCCACCTGGTCGGCGCGCAGCCCCGTGATGTCGCGCCCCTGGTAGACGATGCTGCCAGCCGATGGCGGAAGGGCTCCGCTCACCAGGTTGAAGAAGGTCGTCTTGCCCGCTCCGTTGGGACCGATGATCGCGGTCACCTGGCCGCGCTCGACCGTGGTGCTCACGTCGTGGACGGCCATCAGGCCGCCGAAGCGCTTGGTGAGGTGTCGGATCTCAAGCACGGCTGCCTCCCGCTTCGATCTGGCTGGCCGGCGTCGCGTCCTTCGCCGCGCGTGCTGGAGGCGGCAGGCTGCGCGCCGCCGCGCGCCGCGCGCGCCAGCCCATCCACGTGCCCACGATGCCGTAGGGCAGGAAGATCACGAGCGCAACCAGGATGGGCCCGAACACGAGGAACCGGTACTCCTGCAGGAACTGTAGGTACTGCGTGAGCCATGGCACCGTCAACGCGCCGAGCAAGGGCCCGAGCAGCGTGCCCAGCCCGCCGACCAGCATGTACATCGTCATGTCGAAGCTGTGCTCCACGCCGGCCAGGCCCGGGCCGAGGAAGCGCACGAAGCCGGCGTAGAGGCCACCGGCCAGTCCGGCATAGAACACCGACAGCAGGAACGCAAGCAGCTTGTTGCGCATCAGGTGGATGCCCAGCGCCTCCGCAAGGGCCTCGCCGTTCCGGATGGCCATGAAGGTGCGGCCGAGCAAGGACTTGACGATGCGGTGCATCACGAAGGTGCCGAGCGCGAGGAAGAAGAACACCAGGTAGTAGAGCGACCTGGGAGTGTCGAAGGTGATGGGCCCGATCGGCGTGGGCGCAGGGATGCCGATGATCCCGACCGTGCCGTGCGTGAGGCTCTCCCATTTCTCGATCACGAGGAACATGATGTAGCCGACGCACAGCGTGAAGATCGAGAAGTAGTGGCCCTTGAGGCGCAGCGACACCAGGCCCACGAAGAACCCGAGCACGACGGCCACCACGCCCGACAGCGCGAACGCGATCCAGAACGGCACCTGGTAGTCCACGGTGAGGATGCCCACGGTGTAGGCGCCGACCGCCATGAAGCCGCTGTGCGCGAGGTTGAACTGCCCGGTGTACCCGGTGATGAGGTTCAGCCCCAGCGTCGCGATCGCGAAGATGTACGCGGTCGACATCACCGTCAGGTGATAGTCGTTCTTGGCCAGGAAGGGGAACGCGAGCCCCAGGAGGAACAGCAGCAGCCAGCCCGTCTTGCCGGTGAGGTACTTCATGTCAGTGGGCCCTCTTCACGAACAGGCCCTCGGGCCGCAGCGACAGGATCGCTACCAGCAGCACGAAGGCGATGATGTCCTTGTAGTCGGTGGAGATGTAGAAGGCGCCAAAGCTCTCGGCGAAGCCGATGATCAGCCCGCCCAGGATCGCGCCCGGCACGCTGCCCATTCCTCCGAGGATGATGATCACGAAGGCCTTGGTGATCACCAGGTGGCCCATCGCGGGGTACACCAGGTTGATCGGCGCATAGAGCGTGGCCGCGACCGCCGCCAGCACGCCGGAGATCGCGAAGGTCAGCATCGACACCCGGTTGGCGTCGATGCCCACGAGCGAGGCGCCGTCGCGGTTCTGTGCCATCGCGATGATCGTGGAGCCCAGCACGGTGCGCGTGAGGAACAGGTGCAGCAGCACCATCAGACCGAAGGCGGCGGCGATGATGAGCAGGCGCTGCACCGGCGCCACCACGCCGCCCAGCTCGATGATCCCCGTGTACGGCGTCTGCATCCTATGGAAGTCGGCGCCCCAGATCGCCTGCGCGGCGGCCTCCAGGAACAGCAGCACGCCGATGGCCGCGATCATCGGGTGCAGGCCCGAGGCTTTGCGCAGGGGATGGAACACGAGGCGCTCCGACAGCGTCGCGATCGCGGCGACCACGGCGGCCGAGCCGAGCATCGCGAGCCAGTAGTTGAAGCCCCAGGCGCTCATCAGGTGGAAGGACACGAAGGCGCCCGCCATGTAGAAGGCCCCGTGCGCGAAGTTCGGGACGTGGAGGATCCCGTAGACGAGGGTCAGTCCCAGCGCCACCAGGCTGTAGATGCCGCCGAGGGTCAGCCCGTTGAGCACTTGCTGCAGGAAGAGGTCCATGTTGAATACCGCTCGTGTGGTTCAGGCGCGCGAGCGCCGCGGATCGAAACGGAAGGCCGGAAGCCTCGAATGTAGATTCGGCATACGCACCTGCAATGCAGAATTGCCCGGGAGTAACCCGAAAACGACGTTCATGCGCTCGCCGCCCCCTGCCGGTTCTCCGCTTCCTGCAGCGCCCGCCACATCACCTTGCCCGTCGCGGACTTCGGGAGACTGTCCACGAACTGCACGATGCGAGGCACCTTGTAGGCGGCCATGTGCTCATGCGCCCAGTCGGTGATCTGCTGCTCCTGCACCTGCCCCACGCTGGCGGGCTTGAGCACGATCACCGCCTTGACCGTCTCGCCTCGGCGAGGATCCTTGGCCGCGATCACGCACGCCTCCTGCACCGCGGGATGCTGGTACAGCATGGCCTCCACCTCGGCCGGCCACACCTTGAACCCCGCCGCATTGATCATGCGCTTGAGGCGGTCGACGAAGAAGAAGTAGCCGTCGGCGTCCACGTACGCGAGATCGCCGGTGCGCAGGAAGCGCTTGCCGTCGACCTCCACGAAGGCTTCCGCGGTCGCCTGCGGCTGGTTCCAGTAGCCGAGCATGACCTGAGGCCCGTGCACGATGATCTCGCCCGTCTCGCCCCTCGGCAGTTCCTGCAGCGTGGTCGGATCGACGATGCGCGCGTCCACGTCGAAGAAGGGGATGCCCAGGCATTGCTCCTTGGGCGCGTCCGGGGGGTTGGCGTGGGTCGCGGCCATGGTCTCGGACAGCCCGTATCCCTCGCCGTACTTCAGGCCCAGCCGTTGCTCGAGCGACTGCGCGACGGCCTTGGGCATCGCCGCCCCCCCGCCTGCGATGCGGCGCAGGCTGGAAAGATCGTATTCGCCCAGGTGGGGGTTGGCCATGAAGTCGATCACCATGGCGGTGATGAGGGCCATGCCGGTGATGCGATAGCGTTGCACGAACTGCGCGGCCGCATCTCGATCCCAGCGCGGCATGAGCACCGAGGTCGCCCCCTCGAAGATCGTGCAGTTCATGTTCGCCTGCATGCCCGTGACATGGAACAGCGGGAGCACGGCCAGGCCAACGCTGCCCTGGTTGACCTGCCCCCACAGCCCCAGCGCCACCGTGTTGTACATGGTGGTGCGGTGCGTGTGCATGCAGCCCTTGGGACGACCCGTCGTGCCGGAGGTATACGGCATCACGGCCAAGTCGTCGGGCCCGGCCTGCAGGGGGCCGGGGCGGTGGCCGCTGTCCAGTGCGTCGGCCCAGTGCACCGCCCCCGTGTCCGCAAGATCGATGCGCTTGGCAGCGACGAAATCGGGCACGCGCAGGTCGGTGGCCACCTCGAGGTAGTCGCGATAGCTCGCCACGACCACCGTCTGCAGGCCGCCGGGGGCGAGCAACGGTCGCATGCGCGGGTACAGTTCCTGGGCGGCGAAGGCCACGCGGGCCCCGCTGTCCTCCACGTAGTGGCGCAGTTCCTCGGTGAGGTTCATCGGGTTCACCGGGACCACGACGGCATCGGCGCGCAGGATCGCGTAGTAGGCGATGACGAACTGCGGACTGTTCTGCATGTACAGCAGCACGCGGTCGCCCTTCTTTACCCCGCAGGCGTGCTGCAGGTAGCCTGCCATCCGCTCGGTCTCCTCCTGGAAACGCCGGTAGGTGATGACCGTGTCGTAGAAGATCAGGAAGGGCTTGGATGGAAAGCGCCGCGCGGTGACCAGCACGTTGTCGTACAGATGCGTCTGCGGCACCCACAGGTGCAGCGGTGCGTACGGCGGCCAGGAAGCGAAATGCAGGTCCGTCATCGAGGTCTTCAGGCCAGCTCCCTCTGGTGCTGTCCGGGCTCGATCCGTCCGATCCCGTCCCGTGGCGCGTCGATCGAACCATCGGCCGGGTGCGCGCGCGCCATCGGCGCGTCGGGCGGTGCGATGGACTCGGGCGAGTATGAGAAGTCCATGGCGGCCTGTCTCCCCTATTTCTGCGGTGCAGAACTTGGTTTCGCTATCACTCCATCCTAGCCATCCACCGCCGATCGGAGGTCACCTAGGTGACAACGCTTCCCCCGGGTAATCGATCATGGCCGCGGAAGACGGCCGGGGCGGTGCCGCGCGCGGACAGAAGGGTGCGACCGGAGGGGCACCGGGAAGGGGTGCCTGGCGCTGTTACCCCGGTGCACAGCGATGCCAAGCAACCGCGGCACAGGCGACGCACAATAGGGGTCCGGCTACGGAATGACGCGCCATGACACTGCCCGACCTGCCCCAGCTCAGCATCATCGCCGCCGTGGCGCGCAACGGCGTGATCGGCCGCGACAACAGCCTGGCGTGGAACCTGCCCGAGGATCTGCAGCACTTCAAGCGCACCACGCTGGGGTGCCCGGTCCTGATGGGCCGCAAGACCTTCGAGTCCATCGGCAAGCCGTTGCCGGGGCGACGCAACGTGGTCATCACGCGCGATCCCCATTGGACGGCGCCGGGGGTGGAAGAGGCGCCCTCGCTGCCGGCCGCGCTCCAGTTGCTCAAGCACGCGACCAAAGTCTTCATCATCGGCGGCTCCCAGGTGTTCGCCGAGGCACTGCCGCTGGTCGACGAGTTGATCCTCACCGAGATCGACCACGACTTCGAAGGCGATACGTACTTTCCCAGTTGGAATCGCGAGGAATTCGCCGAGGTGGCCCGGGAGACGCATCGTTCGCCCGCCGGCTGGAACTACCACTTCGTCACCTACCACCGCAAGGTCCCGGTCAATCCGGCCGCATTGCGCGCGGCCGGGCCAGCGGCGGTCGAGGAGGACTGAGTCCGGCCGGCGCGGCTACCACCGCTGGCGCAGGCGCAGCCCGACCAGCGCGGCCCGAGGCGCGCCGGGTTCGAAGTAGCGGCCGTTGCCCTCGTTGACGATCACGCTGCCCACGTAGGAGCGGTCCGCCAGGTTGTCGACGCGAGCCAGCCATTCCAAGTCGCGCCCCTCCCCCAAGGGGATCCGGTGCGTCCACCGCGCCGCCCAGATGCCGTAGCCGGGAGCGAAGACGCTGTTGCGGTCGTCCACGGCCGTGCGGCTGGCCGCCCGCCACTCCAGCGCCCATGTGCCGGGCAGCGCGCTGGGGCGCCAGGCGACCTGCGCCCAGGCCTGCGCCCGCTGCGTCCCCGCGATGCGTCCCCCGGACCCGACGGGGACGCTGGGAGCGGAGCAAGGGGTCCCCGCGCAGGCGAGAAAGTCGTCGGCGTAGGTCGCATGCAGCCAGGTCAGCGCCCAGCGCCATTGCCAGCGCGGCGACGGCCTCCACGCGCCGGACCACTCGGCGCCGTACCGGCGTGTGCGTCCGATGTTCCGGAAGGACGAGCGCCCGCCGGTGTTGGACGCCACCGCGATCTCGTCGTCGGTGCCGATCCAGAACACCGCCCCGTCCCACGACAGCCGCTCGCCTCGCCACTTCGCGCCCAGTTCGATCTGCCGGCTGCGCTGGGGATCGAGGTCCTCGTTGAACCCGGTGCGGCCGTCCGGGCGATAAGCGATTTCGTTCAAGGTCGGCGACTCGAAGCCGCGGCCGGCGGCGATGTGCCAGGCGAGCGAGGGCGATGCTTCCCATCGCAACGACAGCGCCGGATTGGCGTAGCGGAAGCGGGAGCGGCCCGAGTCGTCGCCGTTGGCGAGGTACCGGTCCGACGACGAGAGCTCCACCTCGCCGGTGCGCAGGCCGGCGGTGAGGGTCCAAGCCGGCGCCAGGGTCCAGTCGAGTTGCGCATAGACGTCGCGGCTGCGCGCCCGGTTGATCTCTTCGCGCCGTAGCGCACCCTGCGTGCCGAAGCGGCGACCGGACGGCCCGTCGACATGGTTCTCGTAGCCGCGGCGGTCGTCGTGCTGCACCTCCACCGCAGCACCGGCCACGAGCACCGCCCGGTCCCACGCGCCGGTCAATCGGGCGTCCAGGCCACCGTAACGGCGCTCGAAGTCCACCACACCGCCGCCGTGCGCGGGGTGGGCCTGCGGGCCGGGCGGAATGGCGAGGTACTGCCGCACCTGCCGCGTCCCGGCATACGAGGTCAAGGCCGCCTCGCGCCACGGCCCCAGGCGCAGCTGTCGCCGCCACGCCAGCCCGGCCTGCTGCTGCTCGACCGCCTTGCGCGTGTCGAACTCGCCGGCCTGCGCGGCCGTCTGCCGCGGATCCTGTGCGAATTGCGCGGGCGTCAGGCCGAGGGGGTCGTCTGCTTCCTGCCGGTGATGCGAGAGCGTCACGGTCCAACGGTCCAGCCCGGACGCCCAGCCCAGCCGCGCCTGCAGCAAGTCACGTTGCGCCTGGCTGTGCGGGCGAAACCCGTCGGTCTCGAACCGGGACGCGGACAGGCGAACCCACCCCGGCGCACCGTGCTCGGCGTTGCCGCCCAGTGGCACCCCGAGGCCCGCACGCAGCTGACGCAGGCCAAAACGCCCCGCGTCGGCCGCCGCTTCGGCCTGCGGCGCGCGCACCGCCGCCGTGTGCACGGCGATCACCCCGCCGGAGTTGGGCCCATACAGCGCCGAGAAAGGCCCTCGCAGCACTTCCACCCGCTCGGCGGAGGCCAGGTCGAAGTGCCCCACCTGCCCTTGCCCGTCGGGCATGCTGGCCGGGATGCCGTCCGCGTAGAGCCGCAGCCCGCGCACGCCGAAGCCCGCGCGGGCGCCAAAGCCTCGCGAAGAGATCTGCAGGTCCTGCGCGTAGTTGTGCCGATTGGCAACGGTCAGCCCGGGCACGCGCACCAGCGCTTCGGACAGGTTCACGAGAGGCCCCGCCTCGCGCAGTTCCTCCGCGGCCACGCTGCCGTAGGCATGAGGCAGTTGGAACCCGTCGCCCTGGCGCCGGCTCCCGGTCACCACCACGGTCGGCAAACCATCCGCCGGCGGCTGTGCCTGCGCCGCGCCGGTCGCCAGCCATGCCCAGCCGACGATGACCGCCAGTGCCGGGGCCCGGGCGCCGCGCCGGGCGGTCATGCCACTTTCGGATCCGTGTCGCACCGGTCCCCGGCGCGTCAGGTGCGGCGTCACGCCGCGAGTCGAAGATGCTTGCTGCATGGCAATGGCTATGATGCCGGCAAACGATGCGGGGCTTGTGTCCTTTGGCAGCCGCCTCCTTCCCGATGAGGCGCGCGTTGCTGCCCTGGGGCCTCGCGGGGTACCACGACGCTTCCCCATCAGGCGGCCCTCGCCCGCGATGACCGGCGTCGCCTC
The DNA here is from genome assembly GCA_035559275.1 of Burkholderiaceae bacterium. Lineage (GTDB taxonomy): Bacteria > Pseudomonadota > Gammaproteobacteria > Burkholderiales > Burkholderiaceae_C > Caldimonas. Next base: position 12,631 of record DATMBN010000008.1, on the reverse strand, counting down.
CTGGGCCCTGCTGCCCGCGGACACGGCATGCTCCTGCTCCCGGGACGCCAGCGCACTACACTCATCCCTTCTCGCCCTACCCGTCCCCTCGAGGCCCTTGTCGTGAAACTTGCCACCTGGAACGTCAACTCCCTCGCCGTGCGCCTGCCCCAGCTGCTGGACTGGCTGGCCCGGCATCAACCGGACGTCGTCGCCCTGCAGGAAACCAAGCTCACCGACGACAAGTTCCCGCACGAGGTCTTGCGCGAGGCGGGCTACCACGCGCAATGGTTCGGCCAGCGCACCTACAACGGCGTCGCACTGCTCAGCCGCACGCCGGTGGAGGACGTGGCGAAGAACATCTTCGGCTTTGCCGACGAACAGGCCCGGGTGATCGCTGGGACGGTGCAAGGCCTGCGCGTGATCGGCGCGTACTTCCCGAACGGCCAGGCGCCTGGCACCGACAAGTTCGAGTACAAGCTGCAGTGGATGCGTGCCTTGCGAGACTGGATCCGCGAGGAACTCGCGCGACACCCCCGGCTCGTGCTGATGGGCGACTTCAACATCGCTCCGGAGGACTGCGACGTCCACGATCCAGTGGCATGGACCGGGCAGATCCATTGCACCGACGAGGAGCGTCACCACTTCCAGGAACTGCTCGCCCTGGGTCTGCACGACGCGTTTCGCCTGTTCGAGCAGCCGCCAAAGAGCTGGTCGTGGTGGGACTACCGCAATCTCGCGTTCCGCAAGAACCAGGGCCTGCGCATCGACCACATCCTGGTCAGCGAGGTCGTGAAGCCCTGGGTCAAGGAGTGCGTGATCGACAAGGCGCCGCGCAAGAACGAGCGGCCCAGCGATCACGCACCGGTCGTGGTCACGCTGGCGCCGGCCGCGGCGATCTGAGGGATCGCCTCGCGCGAGTGCGTCGGGTTGCGACGCGCGAGCGCGCTCAGTCGTCCAGACCCAGCTCCTGGATCTTGCGGGTGATGGTGTTGCGGCCGATGCCCAGTTTCTGCGCCGCCTCGATGCGGCGGCCACGCGTGATGTCGAGCGCGGTGCGGATCAGCTGCGCCTCGAATCTGCGGGTCAGCGCGTCCCAGACCTGGGGCTCGCCGGCGAGCAGCCGCTGGCGTGCCTCGCGTTCGAGGTCGTCCAGCCAGGCCGCGGGCAGCGGATCGACCGCCTCCACCCCGCCGGCCAGGCCCTCAGTCGCGGGACGAGGGGCCGGCACGGCTCCCGGCATCGCCTCCTGGGACGGCGTGAAGCTCGGGGCCGGCGGTTCCATCGACACCGCCGGCTTGGGCGAGACCGTGGCTTCGCCGAGCAGTTCGGGCGGCAGGTCCTTGTCCTCGATCACCTGCGCGGGCGCCATCACGGTGAGCCAGTGGCACACGTTCTCGAGCTGGCGTACGTTGCCAGGGTAGTCGAAGCTCACGAGCCGGGCCATGGCGGTGTCGGAGATGCGCTTGGGTTCCACCCCCAGCTCCTTGGCGCTCTTTTGCAGGAAGTAGCGCGCCAGCGAAGGGATGTCCTCGCGCCGTTCGCGCAGCGGCGGCAAGCGCAGGCGGATCACGTTGAGACGGTGGAACAAGTCCTCGCGGAACACGCCCTGCCTCACGCGCTCCTCCAGGTTCTGGTGGGTCGCCGCGATCACCCTCACATTGCTCTTGAGGGGCTGGTGCCCGCCCACGCGATAGAACTGCCCGTCGGAGAGCACGCGCAGCAGGCGCGTCTGCAGGTCGAACGGCATGTCCCCGATTTCGTCGAGGAACAGCGTGCCGCCGTCGGCCTGCTCGAACCGGCCGCGCCGCATCGTCTGCGCCCCGGTGAAGGCGCCGCGCTCATGGCCGAAGAGCTCGCTTTCCAGCAGGTCCTTGGGGATGGCCGCGGTGTTGATCGCCACGAACGGGCCGCTGGCGCGTGGGCTGTGTCGATGCAAGGCGCGCGCGACCAGCTCCTTGCCCGAGCCGGACTCGCCGGTGATCAGCACGGTGACGTTGCTCTGCGAGAGCCTGCCGATCGCACGGAAGACGTCCTGCATCGCGGGGGCTTGGCCGAGCATCTCGGGCATTTGCGCCATGCGCTCATCGCGCACCGCCTCGCGCAGGCTCTCATCCACCGCGCGGCGGATCAGCTCGACCGCCTTGGTGAGGTCGAACGGCTTGGGCAGGTACTCGAATGCTCCGCTCTGGAAGGCCGAGACGGCGCTGTCGAGATCGGAGTACGCCGTCATGATGATGACGGGCAGACCCGGGTGGCGCTCCTTGACCTTGCCCAGCAGGTCGATGCCGGAGCCGCCCGGCATGCGGATGTCGGACACCAGCACCTGGGGTTCATCCGTTTCCAGCGCGGCGAGAACTTCGCCGGGGTTGGTGAAGGTGCGAACCGGAAGGCTCTCTCGCGCCAGTGCCTTCTCAAGCACGAAGCGGATGGAATGATCGTCGTCAACGATCCAGATGGGTTTCATGCGCCGCCTGTAGTCTGCCCCGAGTCCCTTGCCCGCTGCCGCGGCGCACGAGGCGTCACGGCAACGGGATCAGGATCTTGAAGTCCGTGTTGCCCGGAACGCTCTCGCATTCGATCGTGCCCATGTGCTGCTGCACGAAGGTCTGCGCCAACGTCAATCCCAAGCCCGACCCGCCCTCGCGTCCCGACACCAACGGATAGAAGATGCGATCGCGGATCGACTCGGGAATCCCCGGCCCGTTGTCCACGATATGCAATTCCAATGCCAAACGATAGCGCTGTTTCCCCACCGTCACCTGGCGGGCGACGCGGGTCTTCAGCCGGATGCAGGCGTCGCCCCGGGCGATGCCATCGCCCAGGGCCTGGGCGGCGTTGTGGGCGATGTTGAGCACGGCCTGGATCAGCTGCTCGCGATCCCCGCGGAACTCCGGGATCGAGGTGTCGTAATCGCGCACTACCGTCAACCCGCGCGGGAACTCGGCGAGGATCAGCGAGCGCACTCGCTCGCAGACCTCGTGGATGTTGACGTCGCTGACCACGTGTGGCCTGCGATGGGGTGCCAACAGCCGGTCCACCAGCGCCTGCAGCCGGTCCGCCTCGTTGATGATGACCTGCGTGTACTCGGCCAGCCCCTTGGACTCGACCTCCATCTGCAGCAGCTGGGCCGCACCGCGGATGCCACCGAGCGGGTTCTTGATCTCGTGCGCCAGGTTGCGGATCAGCTCCTTGGTCGCCTGCGCCTGGTCGAGCGCCCGCTCCTCGCGGTCCTGTCGGGTCTGCTGCTCGATCTCCAGCAGTTCGACCAGTACCACGCCGTCACGGTCCGTCTGCGTGACCATCACGTGCACCGGCAGCGGGTCCGCCTGCACGCTGCCCGGTCGGCGCAATTGCCCCTCGAAACGACTGATCGAGAAGTCGTTGCGCGCCACCGCGGCCACGGTCTCGCGGATGACCTCCGGCTCCATGAACCAGTCAAAGAGCGAGCCGCGCAGCACGCTGCGCCGCGACAGCCCGAGCACGGTCTCGAAGGCGGAGTTGACGAACAGCGAGCTGCCGTCCGTGTGGACCAGCGCCACCATCGTGGGCAGCAGGTCGAAGGCCGCAAAGGCCTGCTGGTCGAGCGCGGTGGCCTGGGCGGCAGGACGGGGCGTCATCGGAGCGTCGGGAGAAACGCTCAGTTGGCCGGCGGCAGCTTCGCGAGTTCGCGCTTGATCGCGGCGATGTCGCTTTCCTTGCGGGTGATCTGGGCCTTCAGGTCCGAGACCCGGTCCAGGTACTTCTGGTAGTTGCGCTCGTCGCCTCGCCGCTCGGGCTCGCCGTTGTTGTATTCCTTCCTGAGCTCGGCCAGTTGCTCCTCTTCCTTGCGCAACTCGGCTTCCAGGATCCGGCGAGCCTCATTGTCCCGCTCCTGCTGCACCACGGGACTCACTTTCGAGTCGGCCGGCCGAGGGGCGGCTTGCGCGGGAGGCTTCGCCGGCGCGGCACCACCGGCGGGACGGGGCGTCTGAACGACGGTCACGTTGCCTCCCTCGAGCACCTTGCACCCCCGTGCCTCGGCCTCCTTGGGCGTGATGGCGTTCGTGTAGAGATGGCCCGGGCACCGGTACATCGGCCCCTGCTGAGCCGAGGCGGCATCGACGGCCGTGGCGAGCACGACGGCAGCGGCGGAAACGGCAAGGCGGCACATGGCGTTGGTCCGAAAGTGGTTTTCCCCGCGGATTGGACCGCAAACCTGGCGGCCGGTTCAGCGGGCAAGACCGCAAAGTATCGAGGAATCCAGGTCTTTAGCCAAATTCGCCACAGCCCGGCCCCAGCCGGGGCGGCGTCAACGAAAAAGGGACGGCGCATGGCCGTCCCTTTTTCTTGGTGGACTGGAAGGGGCCAGGGCCCCGCCCGACTCACAGGCTGTAGTACATGTCGAACTCGAGTGGATGCGTCGTCATGCGGAAGCGGGTGACTTCCTGCATCTTGAGCTCGATGTACGCATCGATGAACGCGTCCGTGAACACGCCGCCCTTGGTCAGGAAGGCACGGTCCTTGTCCAGGTACTCCAGCGCCTGATCCAGGCTGTGGCAGACGGTCGGGATCTTCGCGTCCTCTTCCGGCGGCAGGTGGTACAGGTCCTTGGTCGCGGCCTCGCCCGGGTGGATCTTGTTCTCGACGCCATCGAGACCGGCCATCAGCAGCGCGGCGAAGCACAGGTACGGGTTGGCCATGGGATCCGGGAAGCGCGCCTCGATGCGGCGGCCCTTCGGGTTGGCGACGTACGGGATGCGGATCGAGGCCGAGCGGTTGCGGCTGGAGTAGGCCAGCTTCACCGGGGCTTCGAAGCCCGGCACCAGACGCTTGTAGCTGTTGGTGGTCGGGTTGGTGATCGCGTTCAGCGCACGGGCGTGCTTGATGATGCCGCCGATGTAGTACAGCGCGAACTCCGACAGGCCCGCGTAGCCGTCGCCGGCGAACAGGTTCTTGCCGTCCTTCCAGACCGACTGGTGCACGTGCATGCCGGAGCCGTTGTCACCCACGATGGGCTTGGGCATGAACGTGGCGGTCTTGCCGTAGGCGTGGGCGACGTTCTGGACCACGTACTTTTGCAGCTGCAGCCAGTCGGCGCGCTGAACCAGGGTCGAGAACTTGGTGCCGATCTCCATCTGGCCGGCGTTGGCGACCTCGTGGTGGTGCACCTCGACCGGGATGCCAAGCGACTCGAGGATCAGGCACATCTCGGAGCGCAGGTCCTGGCCGGAATCGACCGGGGGCACCGGGAAGTAGCCACCCTTGACGGCAGGACGGTAGCCGGTGTTACCGTGCTCGTACTCCTTGCCCGTGTTCCAGGCGGCTTCCTCGGATTCGATCTTGACGAAGCAGCCGGACATGTCGACTTGCCAGCGGACGTTGTCGAACACGAAGAACTCGGGTTCCGGGCCGAAGTAGGCGGCGTCGCCGATGCCCGAGGACTTGAGATAGGCCTCGGCACGCTTGGCCAGCGAGCGAGGATCGCGCTCGTAGGGCTTGCCGTCGCCCGGCTCGATGACGTCGCAGGTGAGGAAGAGGGTCGGCTCTTCGAAGAACGGGTCGATGTTGGCCGTGTTGGGGTCCGGCATCAGGAGCATGTCCGAAGCCTCGATACCCTTCCAGCCGGCGATGGACGACCCGTCGAAGGCATGGCCGGACGTGAACTTGTCTTCGTCGAACGCGGAAATCGGCACGGTGACGTGCTGCTCCTTGCCGCGGGTGTCGGTGAAACGGAAGTCGACGAACTTGACTTCGTTCTCCTTCACCATCTTCATCACGTCGGCGACCGTCTTGTTGGCCATCAGATGCTCCTAGAGGACGTTTGAGAGGGGAACATGAATCAGCGGCCAACGAGGGCCGCCGAGCGCACCGCAATGTAGCAGAACCCATGCCAGCGAACGCCCTCGCGCCCGCCCCGCTTTGGCGCAGGCGGCACGCGACTGCGGAAGCTCGTCTTCGTCCACCGGTCGTCATCGCCGCCGGCGCGCCCCGTTCTGGGGCCTTTTGCGGCCCCATTATGGGGCGTACTACCGCACCATTTCGGGGCCGAGTGCAACCGACTGCTCGCGCAGCCCGGCGAGCAAGGCCGCATAGGCCTGCTCCACGGCTGCGGCCGGTCCCTTGACTCCGAGTTCGATGTGCCGGCCGTGCACGGGATGGTCGACGCTGGGCAACGAGAACACCTTCACCGTTGCGTGGTCGCGCTCTATGCGTTCCATCAGCGGGGTGAGAGCCGCTTCCAACGCGCCGTAGGCGATCACGGAGCGCTCGCGGTGGTCGCGGCGGTGCGCCAAATGGCCGTAGTGCTCGTCGAGCACCCACTCGATCATGGGCCAGGCCATGACCGGAAAGCCGGGGACGAAGTGCACGTCCCCCACGGAGAAGCCGGGGATCTTGTTGTAGGGGTTGGGAATGATGCGGGCCCCCTCCGGGAAGACGCCCATGTTCAGCCGGTGCACGTTGTCGGGTCGGTCCGGTTCGAACGGCACCCCCTGCTCGCGCGCGACGTCGGCCATGCGCTCGAGGATCAAGCGCTTCGCCTGTGGATGCAGCACGAGCTCCACCCCCAGCGCACGCGCCGCGCACTGGCGCGTGTGGTCGTCCGGGGTGGCCCCGATGCCTCCGCAGGAGAACACGACGTCGCCGCTGGCGAAGGCCTCCTTCAGCGCGGCCTCAAGGCGGCGCGGGTCGTCACCCACGTAGCGCGCCCACGCCAGCGCCAGCCCGCGCTCTCGCAGCAGCTCGATGACCTTGGGCAGGTGCTTGTCCTCCCGTTTGCCCGAGAGGATCTCGTCGCCGACGATCAGAAGGGCGAACTGCACGGCATGGCTCCTTGGCTGGAAACGGGTAAGCGGGTCACGCCGCAGGCGGCAGGACCTGAGGCTCGGCGGATTCGGCCGCCCCCGCCGGCTGCGGCTGGGCCTGGACACGTGCGCGCAGTCGCTGCAACGCTGCCAGGCAGTAGTGGACGAACCACAGCGACGAGAATGCGAACACCACCGTGTAGATCCACACCGAGGCCACGATGAGCAGCGGCGCGAAGATGAAGCTCACCGCCCCGAACGCCCACACGAGCGACGGCGCCGCCCCGGCATAGCCGCTGAGCACGCCCATCACCCACAGCTGCCAGCGGTGCTCGCGCACGAGCTCCTGCCGCTCCTGGCGCGACGCATGCTCGGCCAGCGCGTCGAAGCTGAGCACGCGGTAGGCGAGCCAGCCCCAGATGAGCGGGGGCAGGACCAGCACGAGAGGCGGAATCAGCCAGAACGGCACGCTCACCACCAGCAGCACGAGCGCGACGACCGTGGAGGCGAGCGACCACCAGACGCTGCGCCACCAGGCCTCGCCCTGGCGCCGCTCCAGATCGGGGAAGCGCCGCGCCGCCACCAGCGCGACGAGCCAGGGCGTCATGATGAATCCCACCGCCAGCAGGGAGACGATGACGATCAGCGGCACGGCCAGCGCGACGACCACCAGCGGGGCGAGCACGCCCCGCAGCCCCTGGGCTCCGATCGACTCCAGCCATGCCAGCGCGGCATCGAGCAGCGCCCACCGGTCCAGCTGCAGGCGCACCGCGTCCACCGCTGGCTCCCAGAAGAACCAGCCGAGCGCGAACGTCAGCCCCGCGATCGCCGCCAGCGGCAGCAGCGACAGCAGGACCACGCGCGGGTGCAGGCAATAGGCGACCGCGCGCCAAAAGGCATCGAGCAAGGGACTCATGGAGACTGGTCAGCGATCTCGTGGGTCAGAGCGAGCGGGGCGCCATCCACTGGGCCCAGCCCTCAGGGCCGAGCCGGCGCAACGTTTCGATGTTGTGACGGTAGATCGCATCGGTGTCCGGCATGGCCGACACCGCGCGGTTGATGCTGTCCTCGCGCAACAGATGCAGCGTGGGATAGGGCGAGCGGTTCGTGCAGTTCTCGATGTCGTCGGGCTCGGTGTCGGCGAACTGGTACTCCGGGTGGAAGCTCGCCACCTGCAGCAGCCCTTCCAGCCCCAGCGCGCGCACGGCCTCGTCGGCCACGTCCAGGAAGTCGTTGTAGGCGATGAAGTCCCGCAGCACCCAAGGGTGGATGAGCAGCGTCGTTTCCACGTCTTGCGGATCCGCGTCGGCCAGCAGTCGTAGTTCCCCGGCCAGCACGCCGAGCAGTTCCTCCTCGGTGCGCGCGTCGCTGACCACGTAGCGCACCTGGCCGCGTGCCTGCACGGCCTTGGCGAAGGGACAGAGGTTGAGGCCGATGACGGCGCGATCCACCCAATGGCGGGTGTCGGCCAGCACCTGGTCGGTCGGGGGCACGGCGGCGGAATGGGAATTCATGGCGCCAGTGTAGAGCCCCGACCCCGTGCCCACGCGGACGAGGGTCACCGCAGTGCCGGTGGAGGCGACCCCGTGGGTGGCGCGCTGCGCGCGCCGGTCGCCTCAGTAGCGGGTCTCGGCCGTGTCGCCCTCGTCGCCCCCCGAACGGCGCAACACCTTGCGGATCTCCGAGCGCAACTGCCGCAGATCCAGGGGCTTGGCGAGGTAGCCGTCCATCCCCGCGGAGAGGCAGGCCAGGCGGTCCGACTCGCTGGCATGGGCGGTGGCGGCCACGATCGGGAACCTGGGCAGCCTGCCCTGGGCCTGCAGCGCGCGCAGCCGCCGCGTCGTTTCCAGCCCGTCCAGACCGGGCATCTGCACGTCCATCAGCACCGCGTCGGGCGGCTCCTGCAGGCAGGCCTGGATCGCCTCCTCCCCGCCAGACGCCACCGACACCTCCAGCCCCAGCAGGCGCAACATCTCGGCGGCCAGCAGCTGATTGACCGAGTTGTCCTCGACCACCAGCATGCGGCGGCCTTGGGCCAGCACCAGCGGCGGCAGGGGGGCCCGGAACGATGCGATGTGCTGCTCGCCCAGGCGGCGCGTGCGCGAGAGCTGCTCGAGGTCGTGAGGGCTCAGCGGCGCGACGTAGACCTGCAGCCCCAGTTCCGGGCCGTACTGCGGCAGTACCGAGGACGACGAGCGCGGGTCGACGAGCAGGATGACCTGCGCGCGGGCAGGCGCGCGCTCGCGCAGCAGGCGCAACTGCGCCTCCTCGAACGGCCGCTGCTCGACGGCGATGATCACGTCGGGCAGCTCCGCGGCCTCGGCGGGCGCTGCCAGGCGCTCGCAGGCCAGGTCGGCCGAATCCAGCACCTCGGTGCGCCAGCCGAGGCGGACAAGCCGTTGCGCCAGGGTGCCGATGCCCAGGGGAGGATCGGCGACGAGCCACACCAGGCCGGGCTCGGCGACGGGCGGAGGACGGGTCTCCTCGGCCTCCTCGGGCAACGACAACGGCAGCGCCACCCGGAAGATGCACCCCTCCCCCAGCTTGCTCTGCACGCCCACGCGCCCACCCATCGCTTCCACCAGGCTGCGGACGATGGATAGCCCCAGCCCCGCGCCTCCCACCGTGCGGGACACCGACGAGTCGGCTTGCTCGAAGGGCTTGAAGACGCGCTCGGCGGTCGCCTCGTCCATCCCGATGCCGGTGTCGGTCACCTCAATGACTGCCAGGCACCGGCGCTCGTCCATGGCGCGGACCTCGGTGACGAAGCTCACATGGCCGCGCGCCGTGAACTTGACCGCGTTGGACAGGAGGTTGTTGGCGATCTGCCGGATGCGGGCCGCGTCGCCCACCACCCGGCGCACCCCTCCGCGGTAGTCGAAAAGGAAGTCCAGGCCCTTGTCGTGCGCCGCCGGCATCATCGACCGGGCCGTCAGCGTCATCGCCTCCGAAAGATCGAACTCCGCGGCCTCGAGCGAAAGCTTGCCCGCCTCGGCCTTGGCGAAGTCGAGGATGTCGTTCAGGATGGCCAGCAGCAGTTCGCCCGAGCTGCGCGCAAGCTCGAGGTAGCGCTTCTGCGTATCGGTCGTCGCCACGCGCAGGGCCAACTCTGTCATGCCCAGCATGCCGTTGAGCGGCGTACGTATCTCGTGGCTCATGTTGGCCAGGAACAGCGACTTGGCGCGGTTGGCCCGCTCGGCATCACGGCGGGCGGCCTCCAGTTTGGCGGTGCGTTCGCGCACCAGCGCCTCCAGTTGCCCCTGGTACTCGCGCAACGCGTCGACCACCTCCGGCCCGGCCGGACCGTGCGCCGCATCCACGCCGGGGGCGGCGACCGCGGCCTGCTGGGGGCCGAGGATTTCATGCGCCAGGCAGAGGTAGCCGGTGAAAAGGCCTCGATCATCGAACATCGGCCGGGCCTCGACGCGCAGCCACCCGGGCGTTCCCTCCGCGCGGCGCACGGCGACGTCCGCCTGCAGCGGCTGGCGTGCGGAAAAGGCCGCGGCCTCGGCCATGGCGAAGCTGGCCTGAGCGGTCGCGGCCCACCACACCCGCCACGGCTGTCGCAGGAGGGCCGCACCGCCGCCGTAGGCGTGCCAAGCCGCATTGCACCAGGCCACCCGGTCGTCTGCATCGGTGAGCAGGACCAGGTGGCTCGCCCCTTCGAGCGCACGCAGCAACGACGCGGCCAAGCCCGAAGGGGCCGCGGAGGCGAACGCAAGGGACGCAGGAGTGGAGGAGCGGATCACGGCAGGCACCGGCAGGCGGCGGGAGCGCTGTCGGTTTGTAACACCGACCGCACCGCTCCCGTTGCCGCATCCCTCCAAATAGGGGACAAGACGCGCCGAAAACGATGGAGCGGCGCCACAGAGCGCCGCCCCCCGCCACGGCGAGCCAACCCGCGTGGGTGGCGGGCCTGCCCGGGGTCAGCGGGTGATCGGCTTGAAGCGCAGCCGGTGCGGGCGCGCGCCCTCTTCGCCCAGGCGCTTCTTTTTGTCGGCCTCGTACTCCTGGTAGTTGCCGTGGAAGAAGACCCACTTGGAGTCGCCTTCGGCCGCCAGGATGTGGGTGGCGATGCGGTCCAGGAACCACCGGTCATGGCTGATCACCAGCACCGAGCCGGCGAATTCCAGCAGCGCCTCCTCCAGCGCGCGCAGCGTCTCGACGTCCAGGTCGTTCGACGGCTCGTCGAGCAGCAGCACGTTGCCGCCGGTGGCCAGCATCTTGGCCAGGTGCAGGCGGCCGCGCTCGCCACCGGACAGGTTCTTCACCAGCTTCTGCTGGTCGTTGCCCTTGAAGTTGAAGCGCCCGAGGTAGGCACGCGAGGGCATCACGAACTTGCCGACCACCAGGTTGTCCAGTCCGCCCGAGACGTCCTCCCAGACGGTCTTGTCGCCTTCGAGGCTCTCGCGGGTCTGGTCGACCGCAGAGATCTTCACCGTCGGGCCGATCACCACCTCGCCGGAATCGGGCTGCTCCTTGCCGGTGATGAGCTTGAAGAGCGTGGACTTGCCTGCGCCGTTCGGGCCGATGATGCCCACGATCGCGCCCGGGGGGATCTTGAAGCTCAGATCGTCGATCAGCACCCGGTCGCCGAAGCTCTTGGTGACGTTCTTGAACTCGATGACTTCGTTGCCCAGGCGGTCCGCCACCGGGATGAAGATCTCGTTGGTCTCGTTGCGCTTCTGGTATTCGACGTCGGACAGCTCCTCGAAGCGGGCCAGGCGCGCCTTGCTCTTGGCCTGGCGGCCCTTGGGGTTCTGGCGCACCCACTCCAGTTCCTTCTTCATCGCCTTGATGCGAGCGTCCTCGGACTTTTGCTCCTGCTCCAGGCGCTTTTCCTTCTGCTCCAGCCAGGAGCTGTAGTTGCCCTTCCAAGGGATGCCGTAGCCGCGGTCCAGTTCGAGGATCCACTCGGCCGCGTTGTCGAGGAAGTAGCGGTCGTGCGTGACGGCCACCACCGTGCCGGGGAATCGCTGCAGGAACTGCTCGAGCCAGTCCACCGATTCGGCGTCCAGGTGGTTGGTCGGCTCGTCCAGCAGCAGCATGTCCGGCTGGCTGAGCAGCAGGCGGCACAGCGCCACGCGCCGCTTCTCGCCGCCGGACAGGTTCTTGATCTGCGCGTCCCAGGGTGGCAGGCGCAACGCGTCGGCGGCCAGTTCGAGCTGCAGGTCGGTGTTCTCGCTGCCGGCCGCGGCGATGATCGCCTCCAGTTCGGCCTGCTCCGACGCGAGCTTGTCGAAGTCGGCATCAGGTTCGGCGTAAGCGGCGTAGACCTCCTCCAGCCGCTTCTTGGCGGCCAGCACGCCGCCGATGCCCTCCTCGACGGCCTGACGCACCGTCTGCTCGGGATTGAGCTGGGGCTCCTGCGGCAGGTAGCCGATCTTGATGCCGGGCATCGGCACGGCCTCGCCCTCGATCTCCTTGTCGATGCCGGCCATGATCTTGAGCAGCGTCGACTTGCCCGCGCCGTTCAGGCCGAGCACGCCGATCTTCGCGCCGGGGAAGAAGCTGAGCGAGATGTCCTTGAGGATCTGCCGCTTGGGCGGGACGATCTTGCTCACGCGGTTCATCGTGTAGACGTATTGGGCCATCGCGTGTCCTGAGAAGATGGGTGGAGTTCTGGATGCGCCGCGGCGGGTGGGCCAGGCGGGCGACGAGCGGGGCGTCGAAGAAGGGGATTATCGCCAATCGGCCCCGCATCGTCCCGAAGGCGTGCGCCGGGCGGAGTGCACCTGACGCGCCGCAAGCCTGTGGACACCCGCCGCGCAAGGCCAGGGCCCGCGCGGAACCTCGGCGACAGCAAGCCTTTGCCGTTGCTGGTAGTGTGGCGGGCTTCACCCCGGTCACGCCATGCCCAAGCTGCT
>DATMBN010000007.1:0-66950 GCA_035559275.1 Burkholderiaceae bacterium | reverse complement strand
ACCTACCCGCGCCGCATGGCCCTGGACAGCAGGATCACCGGCGCGAGCCCCACCAGCACGATGGCCAGCGATGGCAACGCCGCCTCGCCCAGCCGCTCATCCTTGGCGAGCTGGTAGGCGACGACGGCCAGCGTGTCGCTGTTGAACGGCCGCAGCAGGTAGGTGGCCGGCAGTTCCTTCATCACGTCGACGAAAACCAGCAGCGCCGCAGCCAGCACGGAGCGCTGCAGCAGCGGCAGGTGGATGCGACCCAGCAGGCGCCAGCGCGAGGCGCCCAGCATGCGGGCCGATTCGTCCACCGTCGGCGGGATGCGGGCGTAGCCCGACTCCACCGATTGCAGCGCCACCGCGGAAAAGCGCACCAGGTAGGCGTACATCAGCCCGAGGACGGTGCTCGTGACGAGGGCCGCGGCACCACTGGCGGGCCACACCGTCTGCAACCACCCCGCCGGCAGCAGGATACCGACCGAGATGACCGCCCCGGGCACCGCATAGCCCAGGGAAGCAACGCGCGCGGCCAGGCGCAGGCCCGGGCGCGGCCCCTGCCGCAGGGCGAAGGCCAGGGACAGGGCCAGCGCGGCCGCCAGCATGGCCGCGATGCCGGCCAGCTTGAAGCTGGTCCAGCTCCACTGCCCGAATCGGGACCAGGGGATGCCGAACTCGGAGTAGCGTGCCTCCTGCCACATCAGGTGCAGCAGGATGAGCACCGGCAGCACGAACCCCAGGAGCACGGGCAACCCGCACAGGGCCCAGGCGAACCAGCGCCCGCGCCCCTGCAGTTCGAGGGGCCGTGCCTCCTGCCCCCGCGCGCCGCCCGGCCGCGCGGTGGCAAAGCGCATGCGGCGCTGCGCACGGTGCTCCAGCCACAGCAGCACCGCGACCACCGCCAGCAGCGCGGTGGCCAGTTGCGCCGCGGCGAGCCGGTCGTCCATGGACAGCCAGGCCCGGTAGATCCCGGTGGTGAAGGTCGTCAATCCGAAGTACGAGCCCACGCCGAAGTCGGCCAGCGTCTCCATCAGCGCGAGCGCCACACCGGCCGCCAGCGCCGGGCGGGCGAGCGGCAGGGCCACGCGAAGTACGCGCCGCCCCATGCCAGCCCCCAGCAGGCGGGCCGCCTCCATGAGGTGCACGCCGCGTTCCTGCAGCGCCGCGCGGGTGAGCAGGTACACGTAAGGGTAGAGCGTCAGCACGAAGACCGGCACCGCGCCCCCCAGGCTGCGCACGTCCGGCAACACCGCACCCTGCATCCCCGTCCAGGCCCGCACCCAGGTCTGCAGCGGACCGCTGTACTGGAGGAAGTCGGTGTAGGCATACGCGAGCACGTAGGCGGGCATGGCCAGGGGCAGCAGCAGTGCCCACTCGAAGAGGCGCCGGCCAGGAAAGTCGAACAGCGTCACGGCGGCGGCCGTCGCCCCGCCCAGCACCGCGACCCCGAGCGCCACGAACACCGACAGCACCAGCGAGGTGTAGGCGTAGCCGGGCAGCACGGTCTGCCACTGGTGCGCCACGGTCTCCAGGCTGGCCGCATCCAGCATGGCCCACGAGCCCATCACGCCGGCGACCGGCAGGGCGAGCAACAGGGCGCAAAGGGTGAGCACACGCATGGGGTCGGGGCGCCTGCGGGCGGCCTGCAGGGGCGCCCGGCCCTCGCGGGGCACGGCAAATGGGTTGGAAAAGCGGTGCGTATGATAGGCTGCCCCGCAAAAGGCCCGGCCCGCCGCCACCGGGGGCCGGTTGTTCTACGGCCACTTACAATCGGTCGTGAATGACACTCATTCCCATTGCTCGTTCCAGTTGCTCGGGGTGCCCTCTGGCCTGAGCGCGCTCCCGGTTCCCAGATGTTTCTCGAACTCCAGCAGGTCACCGTCCGCTACCCCGGCGGCTCCACATTGCATCCGGCGGTCGATGGCGTCGGCTTCGCGCTGGCCGCCGGCCAGATCGGCGCACTGATCGGCCCTTCGGGCTGCGGCAAGACTTCGCTGCTGCGGGCGATCGCAGGACTGGAGCGCATTGCCGCAGGCCGCATCGCGCTGGGCGATGACATCCTCAGCGAGGAGGGCCAGGGCAGGCGGCTTCACCTGCCGCCCGAGCGGCGCCAGATCGGCATGGTCTTCCAGGACTACGCCCTCTTCCCGCACCTGACGGTGGCCCAGAACATCGCCTTCGGCCTGCCCCGGCTCGGCCGGGCGGAACGTGAACGCCGGGTGGCGGAGATGCTGGAGCTGGTCGGGCTGGGCCCGGTGGCCGCCCGCTATCCCCACCAGCTTTCGGGCGGCCAGCAGCAACGCATCGCGCTGGCGAGGGCCCTGGCCCCGCGCCCCCGCCTGCTGCTGCTCGACGAGCCCTTCTCCAATCTCGACGTGGAGTTGCGCGAACGCCTGGCGCAGGAGGTGCGCAACATCCTGAAGCAGGCCTCCATCACGGCCTTGCTCGTCACGCACGACCAGTTCGAGGCCTTCGCGGTCGCCGACGAGATCGGGGTGATGCACCAGGGCAGGTTGGAGCAGTGGGACGACGCCTACCACCTGTACCACCGCCCAACCACCCGCTTCGTCGCCGACTTCATCGGACATGGGGTGTTCGCGCCGGCCCGCATCGTCGAGTCCGAGCGCGGGCCCGTCGTGCGCACGCCGCTGGGCGACCTGGTGGACCTGGAGGAGTGTCCGCTGCCGGGGGCCTATCCGGGGGGCGAATGCGAGGTGCTGCTGCGGGCGGACGACATCGTCCACGACGACGCCAGCCCCGTCAAAGCCCGCATCGAGCGCAAGGCCTTCCGCGGCTCGGAGTTCCTCTACACCCTGCGCCTGGCGACCGGGGAGGAGGTCCTCGCGCACGTGCCCTCGCACCACGACCACTCGGTCGGCGAGTGGATCGGCATCCGCCCCGAGGTCGACCACGTCGTGACTTTTCCCCGTTCATCCCGGGCGTGAGCCCGCCAGCAGGCGTCCGGCAGCCCCGCCCGGTGCAACTTTCCGCGCATTTGGCGGCTCCAAGCGACCTATACTGAAGCCCCCGGAGTCGCCCGTACGGGCCACCTCCCTCCCCGGAAAGGACTGTGCACGCATCATGGGTGCCAAACTGAAGATTGCTGGCTGGATCTCGCTCGGAGCGGTCGCGGGCGCATTGGCCACGATGCAATTGCAGGCGACCGCGCGCAACGCGTCGTTGTCGCCGCTGCCGCTGGAAGAACTCCAGCAGCTCGCCGCGGTCTTCGGGATGGTCAAGTCCGACTACGTCGAGCCGGTGGACGAGAAAAAGCTGATCACGGACGCGATCAGCGGCATGGTGGCCGGGCTGGACCCGCACTCGCAGTACTTCGACAAGAAGAGTTTCAAGGAATTCCGCGAAGGCACCTCCGGGCGCTTCGTCGGCGTGGGCATCGAGATCGGGATGGAAGACGGCCTGGTCAAGATCGTCTCGCCTATCGAGGGCTCTCCGGCCTTCCGCGCCGGCCTCAAGAGCGGCGACCTCATCACCAAGATCGACGACACCGCGGTCAAGGGTCTCACCTTGGACCAGGCCGTCAAGCGCATGCGCGGTGAGCCGAACACCAAGGTCATCCTCACGATCTTCCGCAAATCGGAGGGACGCACGTTCCCGGTCACCATCGTGCGCGAAGAGATCCGGGTGCAGAGCGTGCGGGCGAAGATGGTCGAGCCCGGCTACGCCTGGCTGCGCATCAGCCAGTTCCAGGACCGCACGGTGGAGGACTTCGTGCGCAAGCTCGAAGACCTGTACAAGCAGGACCCGAACCTCAAGGGCATCGTGCTGGACCTGCGCAACGACCCTGGCGGTCTGCTCGAGGGAGCCGTGGCGGTGGCTGCCGCCTTCCTGCCCAAGGATGTGACGGTGGTCAGCACCAACGGCCAGATCCCCGAGTCCAAGGCCACCTTCAAGGCCAGCCCGGAGTACTACGTGCGCCGCGGTGGCCCGGACCCGCTCAAGCGCCTGCCCGAGGCCGTCAAGTCCGTGCCGCTCGTGGTGCTGGTCAACGAGGGCTCGGCTTCGGCGAGCGAGATCGTCGCAGGCGCGCTGCAGGACCACAAGCGCGCGGTGGTGATGGGCTCCCAGACCTTCGGCAAGGGTTCGGTGCAGACGGTGCGCCAGATCTCCGCCGAGACGGCATTGAAGCTGACGACCGCGCGCTACTACACCCCCAGCGGCCGCTCCATCCAGGCCCGTGGCATCGTGCCGGACGTGATGCTGGACGAGACCGCCGAGGGGAACGTGTACTCCGCGCTGCGCTTGCGCGAGGCGGACCTGGAGAAGCATCTGCAGGGCGGCCAGGAGCCCGAAGTCAAGGACCCTGCACGCGAGAAGGCACGCGAGGAAGCCCTCAAGCGCCTCGAGGAGGAGGCCGCCAGGCAGGCCAAGACGCCGCCCAAGCCCCTGCCCGAGTTCGGCAGCCCAGAGGACTTCCAACTGCAGCAGGCGCTCAACCGCTTGAAGGGCAAGCCGGTGCTGGTCTCCAAGACGCTGACCGAACGCAAGCCCGAGGAAGAGAGCAAGGCCAACTGATGCCGGCCGCCGCCAGGCGGCCCCGATCGTTCCGAAGCGCCCGCCCCCGCGGGCGTTTCTCGTTGCAGCGGGGGAACCGTTCTTCGGTATCCTGCGGGGCATGAACGACGATCAGTTGCTGCGCTACAGCCGGCACCTCCTGCTCGACGAGGTGGGCGTGGAAGGTCAGGAACGCTTCCTCGCCGGCCATGCGCTCGTCATCGGCGCCGGGGGGCTCGGTTCGCCGGCAGCCCTGTTCCTGGCCACTGCCGGCGTCGGCCGCCTGACCATCGTCGACGACGATCGCGTGGACCTGACCAACCTGCAGCGGCAGATCATCCACGACCTGGCCTCCATCGGCGAGGCCAAGGCCCGCTCGGCCGCACGTCGCATCGCCGCCGTCAATCCCGACGTGCAGGTGCATGCAGTCTGCGCCCACGCCGACGCGCACTTGCTCGACGAACTGGCAGCGGCGGCCGATGTCGTGCTCGACTGCAGCGACAACTTCGCGACGCGGCATGCGGTGAACCAGGCGTGCGTGCGCCACCGCCGCCCGCTCGTCAGCGGCGCCGCGATCCGTTTCGACGGCCAGGTCGCCGTCTACGATCCGCGCGACGCCCGCTCTCCCTGCTATGCCTGCGTCTTCCCGCCCGACCAGGAGTTCGAGGAGGTGCGGTGCGCGACGATGGGCGTGTTCGCCCCGCTGGTCGGCATCATCGGTGCGGTGCAGGCCGCGGAAGCCCTGAAGCTCCTCGCGGGCGTCGGCACCTCGCTTGCCGGACGGCTGCAGATGCTGGACACCCGCACGATGGAGTGGAACGAGATCCGCCTGCAGCGCCAGGGTAGCTGCCCCGTCTGCGGGGACAGCCGCTGACCGGCCCCACCGCCCTGGGGCACGCTCCCGATTGAACACGATGGCAACACGATGGACAACAAACGCCAGGACTTGACCGCCCGGAACTTCCCCACCGCACGCGACGATGCCGCCGCGGCCACCGAACTGCCGCGCTATGGCGGTCCCGAGAGCGCCTACCGCCTCGCATTCACCGACACGCAGTTCCTGCTGCGCGACGAACTGCGACCGGTGCGCTTGCAGTTGGAACTGCTCAAGCCGGAGCTGGTGCAGCGCGAACACGGCATCGAGTCGACGGTGGTCATCTTCGGCAGCGCACGCATCCCCCCTCGCGACGTCGCGGAGCAGTTGCTGGAGGATGCGCGCCGCGCGGGCGACCCCGTGCTGATCGCCCACGCAGAGCGGCGGCTGGGCATGTCGTTCTACTACGAGGAGGCTCGCCGCTTCGCGAGGCTGGCCACGGAGGCCGCGCGCGAGCTGAAGCAGCCCATCTACATCGCCACTGGCGGCGGCCCGGGCATCATGGAAGCGGGCAACCGCGGCGCGTTCGAGGCGGGAGGCAAGAGCGTGGGACTGAACATCGTGCTACCGCACGAGCAGGAGCCCAACCCCTACATCACGCCGGAGCTGTGCTTCCTGTTCCACTACTTCGGCCTGCGCAAGATGCACTTCCTGATGCGCTCGATTGCGCTGGTGTGCTTCCCGGGGGGATTCGGTACGCTGGACGAGCTCTTCGAGGTACTCACCCTGATGCAGACGGGCAAGTGCCGCCAGCGCCCCATCCTGCTGTTCGGCCGCGAGTTCTGGACCAAGCTCATCAACTTCGACGTGCTGGTCGATGCCGGCATGATCTCACCTCAGGACGTCGAGCTGGTGCGCTTCGTGGAGACGGCCGAGGAGGCATGGGACATCATCTGCAAGTCGTACATGCTGGACCCGAGGCCCACCGGGGCCGGCGAGCCGGAGGAATGACGCCCCCCGCGCACCTCCCGCTGCCCCCGGGCAGGGGGCACCGCCCGCGGACCGCCGAAGCGGGACCCGAGGCGGCTGCTCGGGTGCGACGGCTGCCTTCCGGGGCTTGGCCCGGAAGAGCGCATGGGACCTCCAGGAGCAAGATATGCCCAGACCGGTGAGCCTGATCGGCGCGCCTACCGACGTGGGTGCCGGCGCACGAGGCGTGTCCATGGGCCCGGAGGCCCTGCGCGTCGCGAACCTGCAACCCGTGCTGGAAAGCCTGGGCTGCGAGGTGCTGGACCGCGGCAACCTCAACGGCCCGCCCAACCCCTGGCAAATGGCGGTGGACGGCTACCGGCACCTTGCCGAGGTGGTCGCCTGGAACCGCGAGGTCCATGCCGCGGTGTACAGCGAACTGGAATCCGGGCGCCTGCCGATCCTCATGGGCGGGGATCACTGTCTGGGCATCGGCTCGATCAGCGCCGTGGCGCGCCACTGCCGCGAGCGGGGCAAGAAGCTGCGCGTGTTGTGGCTCGATGCGCATGCCGACTTCAACACCAGCCTGATCACGCCCACGGGCAACATCCACGGCATGCCGGTCGCGTGCCTGTGCGGCCATGGACCCGCGCCGCTGGTCGAGCTGGGCGGCCACGTGCCGGCGATCCAGCCATCGTGGGTGCGACAGATCGGCATCCGCAGCGTCGACGAGGGCGAGAAGCGCTTCGTCCACGAGATGGGTCTGGAGGTGTTCGACATGCGCTACATCGACGAGATGGGCATGCGACACACCATGGAGCTCGCGCTCGCGATGCTCGACGCCAACACGCACCTGCACGTGAGCTTCGACGTCGACTTCCTGGACCCCGACGTCGCACCCGGCGTCGGCACCACGGTGCGCGGCGGCCCCACCTATCGCGAGGCCCAGCTGTGCATGGAGATGATCGCGGACTCGGGCCGCATGTGTTCGCTCGACGTCATGGAACTCAACCCGGCGCTGGACGTGCGCAACCAGACCGCGGAGGTGGCAGTCGATCTGATTGCGAGCCTGTTCGGCAAGTCGACGCTGATGCGCAGAGGCTGAGCGGCCCGGGTCAACAGGGCCCGTGCCAGCGGCGGAACACGGCCGGGCGCATCGGGTCGGGCTGGCCGTGCAAGCCCAGGCGGCTGGCGCGGGCTTCGCGTTCCTCCTTCAGGTACGCACCGCCGCGGCGCCCATCCTTTGCCACGCTCCACGCGTGGCCCTGCCGCACCAGCCACGCCCCCAGGTCCTGACCCTCCACTTCCACACGGGCCAGCACCCGCCGGTACGTGTCGCGACCCAGCGGCCGCACCTTGACCTCGCGGCCCAGCACGTGCACCCGCAACGCCTGTGTCGCCTCCGGCCCTCCCGGCTGGCAACTCTCGGGCGCATCCACGTCCGCCAACCTCAGTTTGACCCGGCGCCCGGGGTCGTCGACGCGGCTGACCCACAACGTGTCGCCGTCGCTCACGCGATCGACCAGGCCCGTCCATCCGTCGGCCCGCGCAAGGGGGATGGCGAGCAACAGGACGGTGAAAACGACAGGCGCTCCTTGTCGCCTCATGCACCGGTTCCGCGCGCGATGAGCCAGATCACCAGGGCGATCAGCGCGATCCACAGGATCACGATGAACACGGCGCCCCAGAGCAGGCGCGGCAACTGGTCGCGCGAGCGTTCGGCCTCCTGCAGCCGCGCCTGCCACAGGTGCGAAGGCGTCAGGCGAACGACCAGCGCGATCCCCAGGGGGATCAACACCAGGTCGTCGAGCTGACCCAGCACCGGGATGAAGTCCGGGACGAGGTCGATGGGGCTGACCGCGTAGGCGAGCACGGCGACCGCCACCCATTTCGCCAGTCGCGGCGTGTCGCGATGCTTGAACAGCTTCCACAAGGCGATGAGGTAGGTCCCCAACCGCGTCGTGTTGGCGAACCGGGTGATCTTGCGCAATCGGGTCATGGGCGTCTGGTCCTGGGTGTCGGGCCGTCGAGCGAGCGCGTCGCCTCGCGCACGATGCGCTCCAGGCGCTCGCCGAGCTTCTCGGTCGTCAGCTGCTCGCGGAAGCGCTCGACCATGAGCGGCAGGCACATCGGGCTCGGATGCTTCAACTCCACTGCTTCGATACGCCGCGTCGCGATGCGTTCCAGCGTCGCCCGCAATCGAGCGATGTCCAGCTCCTGGCTCAACACCTCGCACTCGGCTTGCGTGAGCAGCAGGTTGTTCGCATCGTACTTGCGAAACACCTCGTAGAAGAGCGAGCTGGATGCCTGCAGTTGCTTCATGCTCTTCGGCGCGCCGGGGTAGCCGACGAAGACGAGGCCGGCGACGCGCGCGATCTCCCGGAAGCGCCGCTGCGCAAGCTCGGACGAGTTGAGGCTGGCGAGCACGTCCTCCAGCAGCGATCCGCACGAGAACACGCTGCCGTCGTAGATGGCATGGACATCCACTTCCTGCGCGCTCAACAGCTCGAAGCCGTAGTCGTTGACGGAGATGCTGAAGGTGTTGGGCCGGTCCTTGGCGAGGCGCCAGGCCAGCAGGCTCGCCAGCCCGAGGTGCACGTAGCGGCCCGCGAAGGGGTACAGGTACAGGTGCTGGCCCTCGCGGGAGCGCAGGCGCTCGACGAGCAATGTGCCGGTGGTCGGCAAACGGGAAAGCGCCCGTTGCGTCTCGAGCATCGGGCGTGCCGCCAGCAGTTCGGGGTCCGGATATTCGCCGCGGTCCACGCCCTCCAGCAGTTCCAGCACCGCGTCCGCCATCTCGGTGGACAGGGGCATCTTGCCGCCGTTCCAGCGCGGCACCGCGCCGCTGCGGCGCTCGGCCTTGCGCACGTAGGCGGCCATGTCCTGCACGCGCACGAACTCCAGCAGCCGTCCGCCGAAGAGGAAGCAATCGCCCTTGCGCAGCCGGGCGATGAAGCTCTCCTCGATCGTGCCGATCCGCCCGCCCGACAGCCACTTCACCTGCATCGTCGCGTCGCCGACGATGGTGCCGACCTGCAGCCGGTGCCTCATTGCGATGCGCCGGTCGATGACGCGGTAGACCCCGCCCTCCTGCTGCACGCGGTGGTACTCCGGGTAGGCGTGCAGGCTCTCGCCGCCCCGTTCGACGAAGTGCAGCGCCCAGAGGAACTCCTCGCGGGTCAGGTCGCGGTACGCATAGGCGCTGCGCACCTCTTCGTAGAGTTCGTCGGCGCGGAACCCGCCCCCCAGCGCCACGGTGACCAGGTGCTGCACCAGCACGTCCAGCGGCTTGTCGGGCGAGGGCCGCTTCTCGATGCGCCCGGCTCGCGCCGCCCGCCGCGCCGCCGCGGCCTCGACCAGTTCCAGCGTGTGCGTAGGCACCAGGGTCACGCGGCTGGGCCGGCCCGGCGCGTGGCCACTGCGGCCCGCCCTCTGGAGCAATCGCGCCACGCCCTTGGCCGATCCGATCTGCAGCACGCGCTCGACCGGCAGGAAGTCCACGCCCAGGTCCAGCGAGGAGGTGGCCACGACTGCCTTGAGCCGCCCTTCCTTGAGGCCCAGCTCGACCCACTCGCGCGCCTCCTTGTCGAGCGAGCCGTGGTGCAAGGCGACCAGGCCGGCCCATTCGGGTTTCGCCTCGAGCAGCAGCTGGTACCAGATCTCCGCCTGCGAACGGGTGTTGGTGAAGACGAGCGTGGTGGCCGAACGCTCGATCTCCTCGACGACCGGCTGCTGCATCTGGGCGCCCAGATGCCCGGCCCAGGAGAAGCGTCCCGGATCGCCAGGCATCAGCGTGTCGATCACGAGATCCTTGTCGATGCGTCCTCGCACGAGGCAGTGTGTGGGCCGGGCCTCGGGGTCGCCGAGCAGCACGGCCATCGCCTGCTCGAGGTTGCCCAGTGTCGCGCTCAAGCCCCAGGTGACGAGCGCCGGGTTCCAGCGACGCAGGCGCGCAAGCGCCAGTTGCACCTGCACCCCGCGCTTGTTGCCCATCAGCTCGTGCCATTCATCGACGATCACGACGTCGACACCGGACAGTTCCTCGCGCGCCCGCTCCCGCGTGAGCATCAGGCTGAGCGATTCGGGGGTCGTGACGAGTGCCGCGGGCCACCGGCGATCCTGCCGTGCGCGTTCGGCCGCCGGCGTGTCGCCGGTACGCAGGCCGACCTCCCAGGCGGGCACCAGCGCGGGAAGCGGCCGTTGCAGCGCGCGGACGGTGTCGCTCGCCAGCGCGCGCATCGGTGTGATCCAGAGCACGCGCAATCCCGGGGGCCGCTGCGCAGCGGCGTGGACGGCGCGCAGCAGGGCGCCGAACCACACCGCGTAGGTCTTGCCCGCGCCGGTCGTCGCGTGCAGCAGGCCGCTGCGGCCCGCGGCCATCGCATGCCACACCTCGCGCTGGAAGTCGAAAGGCTCCCAGCCGTGCTCGAGGAACCAGCGCTCGGCCTGATCCAGGGGGGCATCCATCCGACCCGATTATCGGGCGCGCCCCCCGTCCGGGCTCCCCGTACGGTCGCCTTCAGGCGGTCGTGATCCAGCCTTCCAGCGGGTCCGCGTCTGCCGGCTTGCCCCAGCGGGGCTGCCGAGCCGCCCAGGCCGCCTGCATCATGCACAGCACGGCATCCAGCACGTCGCCCATCGGGTCGTCGGCCAGGGCGTCGCGCTGCGCGTGCGTCAGCCGCAGCCTCAATCCCAGCCGGGTGCGGCCCTGCTCCAGGGCCTCGACCAGGTCCTTGCGGGCGATCAGGCGCTGCGGTGTCTGCCGCGCCCGGTCATCGGCCTTGTAGCTTCGCTTGCCGATCAGTTCGCGCGCCAGCAGTCCCGGGTAGCCTTCCAGGGCGACCCGGGTGGTGTCGCCGTCGTGCAGTCCGGGCAGGTGCACGCCGGCGGCCAGCAAGGCCGGCACGCCGGCGTGCAGCATGAAGGCCACCGGGGGGTTCACCCATTTCATCGAGGGCGACGAGCCGGCCGGGCCGTCGCAGCCGCGGTGGGCGAACTTGGAGCCGGGCGGCCGGGCGGCGCAAAAGGCAGCGAAGGTGTCGCGGATCTGCTCGCGCGTGAGTGCGGCATAGTGCGACATCAACGCGCGCCACTCCGTGGGCCAGCCCAGGTGCTCGACCAGTTCGCGTGGCAGGCCGAAGGGAAAGTCCAGCGCCGCGACCCAGGGGCCGGGCGTGCGCAACCAGTCCTCGAACGCCCGCTGGTCGGGCAGGCGCTGCAACTGCCGCAACCTCACCCCGACGCCCTCGAGCTCTCCCCAGGCCACCGTGATGGGCTTGCGCGAAGTAGGGCGGCTGGTGAAGTCCACCCCCGCCACCCGCACCGCGTTGCCGCCGTCCTCGTGTGAATTCATGCAGCCTGCGACCCCAACGCCCGCCCTATGATCCGGCCTCTGGCCCGCCGACCCGGCGTCCACGGGACCGTCCCTGCATTGTGCTTGCCATGTCCGAGCCTGTCGCCGTCCCCGCCCCTTCGACCCCAGCTCGTTCCCGCGGGCGCCGTCTGCTCGCCTGGGCGGTTGCCCTGCTCATCGCCCTGGCGCTGCTCGCGGTCATCGGCTTGCGGCTTGCCGTGCACGAGCTGCACCAGCAAGTCCGGGCGGCGCTCGGGCCGCGCAGCGAGGTGGGCGAGATCGTGGTCGGCTGGCACGCGATCGAGGTGCGGCAGTTGCGCATCCGGGCCGACCGGCAAGGCCGAGGAGCATGGCCGACGGAAGACGAACTGCGTGCGGAACGCGTCGTGGTGGTTCCGCAGCTGCGCAGTCTCTTGAGCGGCGAGGTGCGCATACAGCGAGTGGTGATCGAGGACGGCTACGTGAGCCTGCTGCGCACGCGCGACGGCCGCTTGCGCGTGCTGCCCGCGTTGCTCGAACGCCCGAAGGACAAGGCCGGGTCGGCAGATGAGAGCGCCCCGATGCCGCCCATCCACATCGCAGAGGTCTCGCTCGAGGGCGGAGCGCTCGAGTTCTACGATGCATCGG
Source organism: Burkholderiaceae bacterium (assembly GCA_035559275.1). Lineage (GTDB taxonomy): Bacteria > Pseudomonadota > Gammaproteobacteria > Burkholderiales > Burkholderiaceae_C > Caldimonas. The sequence goes on along the minus strand of DATMBN010000007.1, from coordinate 54,690 downwards.
TCCGCCGGCCGGCACTGAAGCTGCGGCTCGAGCAGCTCGCCACGACGGTCGGGCCCCTGGATCTCCCGCGGCTGGATACACCCACGCGGATCCGGCTCGATGGCGTGCTCAAGGGCGTGCAGCGCGATGGCCGCGTGCGCCTGGAGGGCGAGGCCACCTTCGCCACACGCGAGGTGAAGCTGCGCGCCGATCTGCGCGGCGTCGATCTCGTCGCGCTGCAGCCGTACCTGCTCAAGGTCGCGGAAACGGGTGTCAAGCGCGGTTCCCTGGACCTGAGGCTCGATGCGACCGTGCGGAACGAGCGACTGCGTGCACCCGGCCACCTGACGCTCACGGGGCTCGAGCTCAGCAACTCGGGCGGTGTGCTGGGGACTTTCGCCGGGGTGCCGCGCCAGGCCGTGCTCGCCGCGATGAGCAGGAACGGCCGGATCGACCTGGACTTCACGCTCGAAGGTCGGCTCGACGACCCCAGCTTCTCGCTCAACGAGAGTTTCGCCACCAAGGTCGCGTCGGGACTCGCCGAGAGCCTGGGCGTGAGCGTGGGTGGCGTGGTGCAGGGCGTGGGCGACGTCATCAAGGGCCTGTTCGGCCGCTGACCGCCGGGGCGAATCAGCGGCCGACGATGGAGGCCGTCGCAATCAGCTCCTCGAGCAGGGCCATGGATGTGCGCCCGGAGACGGCGTAGGGATCGAGCGCGGGCTTTTCGGAGTACTTCAGCAGCAGCGACGGGTTGATCTTGCCCAGATTGACCTGGCCCATCGTCCAGCCGGCGAAGCGCCGCTCGGAAATCTCCTCGAAGTGCAGGATCGTGACATCGCGATGCCGGGCGTCGCGCACGATCTCGCCGTATATCCGGTTGACGGGGTCGCGGCCGCCTTCCAGCACCTGCAGGACGACATCGCCGCTCCAGCACAGGATGCCGGTGATGCCGAGCGCGGGGTTGCGTGCGCGCGACTCGGCGAGGATGGCCTCGACCGTCTCGTGCGTCAGGGGCACGGTGGCCCGGCTCGCGTAGAGCAGACGGATCATCATGGCGGTCAGTCCCTTCTCTGGTTGAGCAGCGCCAGGAACTCGCGACGCAGGTTGGCGTCCTTCAGGAAGGCGCCGCGCATCACGCTGTTGACCATCTTGGAGTCCATGTCCTTGACGCCGCGCCACTGCATGCAGAAGTGGTCGGCCTCCATCACGATGGCCAGCCCGTCGGGCTGCATCTTGTCCTGCAGCAGGTCGGCCACCTGGGTCACGGCCTCTTCCTGGATCTGAGGCCGACTCATGATCCACTCGGCCAGCCGTGCGTACTTCGACAGTCCGATCAGGTTGGAATGCTCGTTCGGCATCACGCCGATCCACAGCTTGCCGATGATGGGACAGAAGTGGTGGGAGCACGCGCTGCGCACCGTCACCGGCCCGACGATCATCAACTCGTTCAACCGCTCGACGTTGGGGAACTCGGTGACGGGCGGGATCCTCACGTACCGCCCCTTGAACACCTCGTTCAGGTACATCTTGGCGACGCGGCGTGCAGTGTCCTGTGTGTTGTGGTCGCTCTCGGTGTCGATCACCAGGCTCTCCAGGACCCCCGCGATCTTGCCTTGCACCTCATCGAGCAGCGCCTCGAGTTCGCCCGGCTCGATGAAGTCGGCGATGTTGTCGTTGGCATGGAAGCGCCGGTGGGCGGCCTTGAGCCGCTCCCGGATCCGCACCGAGACGGGGATGCCTTCGGCGCTGATATCCGGCACAGACGAGGACAGGGAAGTGGCTGCTTTCATCGCTCGATCCATCTTGTCTTGGGGCGATGCTACCGCAGGGGCAAGACGCGGGCTCCCCCGCCCGCCTCGCCCGCGCCCCATCCTGGGCTTGCCGGCACCGGAATGGACCCAACGCCCCCGCATGGGTCATTCCCGATTCAAAGCAGTGCACGCAGGGCCTACAGTGCGCGCACAGAACTTGCTGCCTAGGCGCCCATTTCCAGGAGATTGCTGATGTCGTCCCTTTCCGCTTCGTTCCGTCCCGCGGCCACCAAGCGCCGGTTCCTGGCCGCCGGCCTGGCCGCCGCCCTCGCCTGGATCGCCGCGCCCATGGCGCACGCGCAGGAGACGCCCGTGAAATTCCAGCTCGACTGGCGCTTCGAAGGGCCTTCCGCGTTTTTCCTGTGGCCTGTGGCCAAGGGGCATTTCAAGGCCGAGAAGCTGAATGTCACCGTGGACGCGGGCAACGGCTCGGGCAATGCCGTCAACCGCGTCGCCTCGGGCACCTACGACATGGGCTTCGCCGACCTCGCCGCGCTGATGGAGTTCCATGCCAACAACCCCACGGCGCCCAACAAGCCGGTGGCGGTGATGATGGTCTACAACAACACCCCGGCCGCGGTGTTTTCGCTCAAGAAGAGCGGCATCAAGACCCCGGCGGACCTGACCGGCAAGAAGCTGGGCGCGCCGGTGTTCGACGCCGGGCGTCGCGCCTTTCCGATCTTCCAAAAAGCGAACAACGTGGGCAGCGTGAACTGGGTGAGCATGGACCCGCCCCTGCGTGAGACCATGCTCGCCCGCGGCGACGTCGACGCGATCACCGGCTTCTACTTCACCTCGCTGCTCAACCTCGAGGCGCGCGGCGTCAAGGCCGAGGACATCGCGGTCCAGCTCTACCCGCAGCACGGCGTCAAGCTCTACGGCAATGTGATCATCGCCAGCGAGGAGTTCCTCAAGAAGAACCCGGAGGCGGTCAAGGCCTTCCTGCGCGCCTTCTCCAAGGCGGCCAAGGAGGTCATCGCCGATCCGAAGGCAGCGATCGAGGTCGTCAAGCAACGGGACGGCATCATCAACACCGCGCTGGAGGAGCGCCGCCTGCGCCTGGCCATCGAATCGGCGATCGCCACGCCCGATGCGCGGACGGAGGGCTTCGGCGACGTGAGCCGCCCGCGCCTGGCCCTGATGGCCAGCCAAGTGGCCGACGCCTACAGCACCAAGAGCCGCATCGACCCCGATGCCGTCTGGAACGGCAGCTTCCTGCCGTCGGCGTCCGACCGCAACATTTTCGCGAGCGCCAGGAAGTGATCTGACGCCGGTTCGCCGCCACCCTGGGTCCGGGGCCCCGCCGCCGGGCCCTCCTGCCCGTCACTGGAGTTTTCCTTGAGTCCGTCTTCCCCTGCCCTGGCGTTGGCCGAGGGCGCCGTGGCTGCCGCCGGCGAAGCTTTCGTCGACTTCCGGCACGTCTATCTCGCCTACGACGACGAGCTGCTCGCCCGGGAGCAGTTCGCCGTCGAGGACATCACGCTGTCAGTGCGCGAGGGCGAGTTCATCGCCATCGTCGGCCCGTCGGGCTGCGGCAAGTCCACCTTCATGAAGCTGGCCACCGGCCTGAAGCGTCCTTCGCGCGGCGAGATCCGGATCGGGGGCCAGCCGGTCACCGGGCCGCTCAAGATCACCGGCATGGCCTTCCAGGCGCCCTCGCTGCTGCCCTGGCGCACGACGCTGGACAACGTGCTGCTGCCGCTGGAGATCGTCGAACCCTACCGCTCGCAGTTCAAGCAGCGCCGCGCCGAGTACGCCGACAAGGCCCGGCGCCTGCTGCGCAGCGTGGGGCTGGGCGGCTACGAGGACAAGTTCCCGTGGCAGCTGTCCGGCGGCATGCAGCAGCGCGCCTCGATCTGTCGCGCGCTGATCCACGAGCCGCGCATGCTGCTGCTCGACGAGCCTTTCGGCGCGCTCGACGCCTTCACCCGCGAGGAACTGTGGAACACGCTGCGCGACCTGTGGACCGCGCAACGCTTCAACGTGATCCTCGTGACCCATGATCTGCGCGAGGCCGTGTACCTCGCCGACACCGTCTACGTGATGAGCCGCAGCCCCGGGCGCATCCTCGTGCGGCGCGAGATCGACCTGCCCCGCCCGCGCGACCTCGACATCACCTATACCTCGGCCTTCACCGACATCGTCCACGAACTGCGCAGCCACATCGGCGCCATCCGCTCGACATGAAAGCGAAACAACTCGAACGCTGGGCCCCCTGGGCCCTGCTGGTCGCGACCGTGCTGCTGTGGCAGCTCGTCTGCACCGCCTTCCAGGTCTCCGAGTTCATCTTCCCCAGCCCGCTGCGCATCTGGGAGCAGTTCGTCGAGTTCCGCGGCGAGATCCTCAAGCACTCGTGGCGCACCTTCTGGGTCACGATGCTGGGCTTCGGCCTGGCCATCCTGGTGGGCGTGCTGCTCGGCTTCCTGATCGGCAGCTCCCGGCTTGCCTACGCCGCGCTCTACCCGCTGATGACGGCCTTCAACGCCCTGCCGAAGGCGGCCTTCGTGCCTATCCTCGTCGTGTGGTTCGGCATCGGCGTCGGTCCGGCCGTGCTCACGGCCTTCCTGATCTCGTTCTTCCCCATCATGGTCAACATCGCCACCGGACTTGCGACGCTCGAGCCGGAACTGGAAGACGTGCTGCGCGTGCTCGGTGCGCGGCGCTGGGACGTGTTGTTCAAGGTGGGCCTGCCGCGCTCCATGCCCTACTTCTACGGCTCGCTGAAGGTCGCGATCACGCTGGCCTTCGTCGGCACGACGGTGTCGGAAATGAATGCCTCCAACGAAGGCATCGGATACCTGCTGGTCTCGGCCGGATCTGCCATGCAGATGGGGTTGGCGTTCGCCGGCCTGGTCGCAGTGGGGGTGATGGCGATGCTGATGTACGAGCTGTTCGCGTGGGTCGAAAAGCGCACGACGGCCTGGGCCCACCGGGGTTCGCAAGCGGCGTGAGGAGAGGTTCCCCGGCTGCCAGGCGCACGCCGGGGATCTCCCCGCGGTGCATGAAAGGGCACCAGGACGCCGCCAGGCACGCCGTTTGCCGCATACCTGCCGCTTCGGGGCCCCCATCGGCCCCTCGAGAAACGTGTCAGCAGGTATCAAAGGATCGAACGAATGAAGACCAACGACGGGATCCTGGTGGTCGGCAAATATCAGATCATGCCGCTCGTCAAGCCCTGGGGCGACGGTACGTACCGCGCCTCGGTGTCCATCCGCTCCGGCCGCGGCGCCTCCAGCTGCGATCGAGTGATGCGCTTCACGGGGCGTTTCGAGAGCCCGGAAGCCGCGGCCCGGTACGCTCAGGAGCAGGGCATCCTCTGGGTGCAGCAGCCGATGGCGGCGTGAAGCGCACGGCGTGTAGGTCCGCGCTGACATCGCGAACCGACGCACAGGAAGTGATCGCCGCGCCCCTCGTCGATACGATGCATCCACATCTCATCGACGAGGAGTACGACGAATGCAACACCCGCAGGAACGCCAACGCTGGATCGAACGATGCGCCGCGAGGCTGCGCGCCCGCATGGGAGGCCCCAAGGAAGCGCTGACCGAATGGGCGAGGGCCGCGTGGCATGCCTGTCAGGGCCGCCAGTGCCCGGAGCGTGCAGCCGAGGCGATGGCCGCGGCCTGCTCCGGCGGTTACGCGCGCTGAGCGCAGGCGAGGCGGCCCGGGGAAGGGGGCGGTGCCGGGACGCTCCCGGCGGGGGCGCAGGCGCCGCCAGGAGGCGCCCTCAGCGGCGCCGCCACCACACGGTGGACATGCGCCCCGCCCACTCGGTGCCCGCCGTCCAGGCGGCAGTCGCCATCCCCAGAGCGCTTTCCGGCAGCGCCTGCCAGGTGCTCGCCCCCAGTTCACCGGCGCGCTGCGCCGTCAACTCCACCCGACGACGCGCCATGCGCAGTCCCAGTTCGCCGAGCCGCTCCGGCAACAGCTTTTCCGAAGCGGGCAGGAGCGTCGTTTCCTCGTCCGCCACGTGGTGGAGCACGTCGCGCACCAGCTCCATGAAGGTCTTTTCATAGTCCGGGTCGTCCGGTGACATGGCGCGCAACCGCGTCAGGTGGACGCGCAGTTCGTCGTGCTCCGCGAAGCTCTTGGACACCACCTCGGTGTCCGGGGCGAGTTCGCGCATCGCCGGGTAGAAGATCTCCTCCTCGAGGTCGGCGTGGATCTCGACGGCGAGGCAGACATTGCGCACCAGGGCCTGCTTGCGGGCGGCCGGCATGTCGGAGCGGTACTGGCGGAAGGTGGCCAGCACGTGGCTGTGGTCGGCGCGGATCTGCTCCGTCACCGACGGCGCAAGGGTGTTCATCAACGCGGCCATGGCGGCTCCGTGACGGTACGTGGGACCCCAGAGGGGCAATCGCCGTGCCACGCGCGCCCGCGCGGCACGCACCCACTCGCTTCCAGCGGCCGCAGCGCAGCCGCGCACGCTGATACACTCACGCCCGTCATTGGGGAGTAGCCGCCTCCTTCGCCGAGTGCGACGAGGAGCCTGCGTCAACACACTTGCCCGCTCACCGGGCATGGCGCAGGCGGTCCGCGGACCTGGCCAGACCTTTGACCGCTCACGCACCGGAAGGGCCGGCGTGCGGGCGGTCGATCGTCCAGCCGCCGGCCCCGGAACCCGTATGGAAGCTCTCATCGTCTCCACCGGCGTGGTGGCCCTGGCCGAAATCGGCGACAAGACCCAGCTCCTGTCCCTGCTCCTCGCGGCGCGCTTCCGTCGCCCCGTGCCCATCATCCTCGGCATCCTGGCCGCCACGCTGCTCAATCACGCCGGCGCCAGCGCCCTGGGCGCTTGGCTCACCTCGTGGCTCGGCCCCGAGTGGCTGAGGTGGATACTCGGCCTCTCCTTCCTCGCGATGGCCGTGTGGATGCTGATCCCCGACCGGCTGGACGAGGAAGAAACCGCGCCCCGGTCGCGGTTGGGCGTCTTCGGCACCACGTTCGTGGCTTTTTTCCTCGCCGAGATGGGCGACAAGACGCAGGTCGCGACCGTCGCCCTCGCCGCCCAGTTTGCTGCCTTCGTCCCCGTCGTCATCGGTACCACGGCGGGAATGATGATCGCCAACGTGCCGGCAGTGCTGCTCGGCGACCGCGCGTCCGGCAAGCTGCCGGCCGGGCCCATCCACGCCATCGCGGCGCTGGTGATGGCGTTGCTCGGCATCGCCACCCTCACCGGGGTGGATCAGAGGCTGGGCCTGTAGCGCGCAAGGGTCAGACGGCCGCGAGACGGAACACCGAAACAGTGCGGATCAGGCCTTCGGCCTGGTCTCGCAGCGAGGAGGCAGCCGCCGCCGACTCCTCCACCAGGGCAGCGTTCTGCTGCGTCACCTGGTCGAGCTGTCCCACGGCCTGATTGATTTGGCTGATGCCTTCGGACTGCTCGCGGCTGGCGGCCGTAAGCTGCGTGATGAGGGCCGAGACCCGCTCGATGGAGGCCACGATGCCCTCCATGGCACGGCCCGCGTCCTGCACCAGGGTGACGCCCGCGTCCACGCGCTCGCCCGACGTGATGATCAGCTCCCGGATCTCCCGCGCAGCGTCGGCGCACCGCTGGGCAAGCGAGCGAACCTCCCCCGCCACCACGGCGAAGCCCCGGCCCTGCTCTCCGGCGCGCGCGGCCTCCACGGCGGCGTTGAGCGCCAGGATGTTCGTCTGGAATGCAATGCCATCGATCACCGCGATGATCTCGCCGATGCGCTGGGCGGATGAGCGGATGCCGTCCATCGTCTCGACGACCGCGCCCACTGCCTGGCCGCCATGGCGAGCGGCCTGCACGGCCTGAGCTGCCACCTGTTCGGCTGACCGCGCGGTATCCGCGGACTGCTGCACTGTCGCCGTCAGCTGCTCCATGGACGCTGCCGTCTGTTGCAGGCTGCTCGCGGCCTGCTCGGTGCGCGAGGACAGATCGGTGTTGCCACTGGCGATCTGGCTGGACGCGGTCGAGATGCTGTCCGTCGACGAACGGACCTGCCCGACCAGGTCGCGCAGGTTGTCCTGCATCGCCGCCAGCGCCTTCATCAAGCGACCCACCTCATCCTGCCCAGCGGCCGGCACGGGGCGAGACAGGTCGCCCTGCGCGATCCGGCCCGCCACCGCGACACCTTCGGCCAGCGGGCGCGTCACCGAACGGGCGACCCACCAGCAGAACCCGCCGCCGACGAGGACCGCCACGCCGAGCGCGGCCGACATGACGACCAGTGAGCGGCGCTGCACGTCGCGAGCCTCCGTGCTCGCCTGCTCCACCAGTTCGAACTGGTAGGTCTTGACCCGGCCCAGCGCTTCCATGTACTTGAGCTGAACGGGCCGCAGTTCCGACTCCAGCAGCTGCACCGCCTCTGCGCGGCGTCCCTCGCGCACCGCGGTCAGCAGCCTGTCCTGCATGGCGGTAAAGACCGAGCGGGCCTGCTTGACCTCTTCCATCAGGCGCCGCCCATCCGCGGTGGTGATGCGCTTGTCGAGCTCCTCCAGTTCCTGTCCCGCCTTCAGACGTGCCGCCTCGATGGACCTGGTGGATCGCTCGAGCCATTGCGGGTCGTCGAAGATGAGCACGTTGCGCAGTTCTCGCGCGACGAGATTGACCTGGTCCACCACGGTCACGACGCGCTCCACCTTCGGCAGGCGGTCGGTACGGATCAGTTCGACGCTACCCGACAGCAGCGACAGGCGCTGCACGGCGAGCGCGACCAGCACGCATGCGATACCCAGCACGAACGCGAAACCCACGGCAAGGCGACTGCCGATGGACAGACGTAGCAGGAAATTCATGAGGATCTCCCGAGTTGAAGATGACGCGCGGCGCGCCGGCACCGCAGCGCCGTGGGTCATCGGTCGGAAGAACCGGATCTTGAGCCCCCGGACTCACATCGGCGATGTACCGCTCGCCCGGCGTGAACTATTTCCCGGGGCCTTCGGCGCGCGCCGGTGTCAGTCCTCCATCGGCAGTCCGACGTAGTTCTCGGCGAGCGAGGTGGACGCGGCGTCCGAATGAACCAGGTAGTCCAGCTCGGCCTCCTGGATCTTGCGTCCGAAATCGCCCTGCTCCGGGAACTTGTGCAGCAGCCCGGTCATGTACCAGGAGAAGCGCTCGGCCTTCCACACGCGGCGCAGCGCCTTCTCGGAGTAGCGGTCGAGTCCCGCCTCGCTCCTGTCGCGATAGAACTCGATGAAGGCCCGCGAGAGGTAGCGCACATCCGACGCCGCGAGGTTCAGGCCCTTGGCGCCCGTGGGGGGCACGATGTGGGCGGCATCGCCGGCGAGGAACAGTCGGCCGAAGCGCATGGGCTCGGCGACGAAGCTGCGCAGCGGGGCGATGCTCTTCTCGATCGACGGCCCCGTGACCAGGCGGGCGGCCGCTTGCGGATCAAGACGGGCCCGCAGCTCGGCCCAGAAGCGCTCATCGCTCCAGTCCTCGACCTTCTCGGTCATGGGCACCTGCACGTAGTGGCGGCTGCGCGTGGGCGAACGCATGCTGCACAGGGCGAAGCCGCGCTCGTGGTGGGTGTAGATGAGTTCGTCCGACACCGGCGGGGTGTCCGAGAGGATGCCCAGCCAGCCGAAGGGATAGACCCGCTCGAACGTCTGGATCGCGGATGGAGGCACGCTCGCGCGGCATACGCCGTGGAAGCCGTCGCAGCCGGCGATGAAATCGCACTCGATCTCATGGATGCGCCCGTCCTTTTCGTAGCGCACGCGCGGACGGGTGCCCTCGAAGTCGTGGATGCTCACGTGGGCCGCCTCGTAGACCGTGGGCAGCCCCTCGGCCTCGCGCGCGTCCATCAGGTCGTGCGTGATCTCGGTCTGGCCGTACACCATGACGGACTTGCCCCCGGTGAGCCGGTGCATGTCGATGCGGTGCCGCTGGCCCTTGAACGCCAGCTCGATGCCGTGATGCACGATGCCCTGCCGGTGCATGCGGTCGCCCACCCCCGCTTCGTCGAGCAGGTCTTGCGTGATCTGCTCGATGATCCCGGCGCGGATACGGCCCAGCACGTACTCCTTGCTGCGCTGCTCCAGGATGATGTTGTCGATGCCGGCCTTGTACAGCAGTTGACCGAGCAGCAACCCGGACGGGCCCGAACCGATGATCGCCACCTGCACCTTCTTCATGGCGCGTCTCCTCTCGTGATACGGGAAAGGTTAGGCCGCCCAGTACCTGGCGCAAATGGACGCAACGGACAAAGGGTTGGACAATCGGAACATTCCATTCCCGCCGCCTGCCCCGGCGACGCTTGCCGCAAGCCCCTCGATGAAGTCCGTCCCTACCTACGCGCTCTACGGAGAACACGAACAGCCGCTGATCCCGGAGCACCTGCACCTGGAATCCATCGCCGAGCGCAGCCGCCTGTACGATTGGGAAATTCGGCCGCATCGGCACGACGTGTTCGTCCAGCTGCTGTGCCTGGCCGGTGGCGGCGGCGAGGCCGTCTTCGAGGACCGCAGACATCCCTTCACGACGCCCTGCGTGATCTTCGTGCCGGCACTGACGGTCCACGGGTTCCGCTTCTCCCCCGACGTGGACGGCGTCATCCTCACGGTGGTCCAGCAGCAGGTGGACGCCGTGCTCGCATCCGCGCCGGCACTCGCGGAGCGGCTCGCCTCGCCCTGGTGCCTGAGCTTCCCCGGCGAGGCCGACCGCGGCTGGTTCGAGCCGATCCGGCGTGCGATGGCCGACCTCGCTCAGGAGCTTGCCGGCGATGCGCCGTGGCGGCTCGAACTGCTCACCGCCACACTGACCCACCTGCTGGTGCGCATCGGCAGGGCCGCCGTACAGGCCGAAGGCGCTGCCGCCGGCACTCCCGCCCGCGGCGTGCAGCACGCGCGGCGATTCCGCTCCTTGCTGGAGCAACACTACCGCGAGGAACGGCGCATTCCCTGGTACGCCAGCCAGCTGGGCCTCACCGCCACCCAGCTCAACCGTGTTTGCCGCGCGGTGCTCGGCACCTCGGCCCTGGGCGCATTGCACGCCCGGCTGCTGCTGCAGGCCAAGCGCGACCTCGCCTATACGCTGCTGAGCGTCAAGGAGATCGCGCTCGAGCTGGGGTTCGCCGACGCTGCCTACTTCACCCGGTTCTTCACGCGGGCCACGGGCCTTGCGCCGACCGAGTTCCGGGACGCGGCCAGGCGGCAGCTGGGCCGACCCACCAATTCCGCACAGGAGAACAGGGATCGGACACTGGCATGAGGAGGCGCCCCACACTGCGCCATGCGCACGCACGGATCCACCGGATCGCATCGGCGGTACGCGGTCGTCCTCGTCCATCCGCAAGCGGCGGCAGCGCGATCACTGCGCCGCGCGCCGGTGCGTGTAGGATTGCGTGAACGAACGTTCGTGCGGAGGTGGCGCACGGCGCTCGCCATCGGGCGCCGCGGCGACCACGCCGGGGACGCCGTTCGTCTTCGTCCACCGCTGGGGAGCATCATGTCCGACCTTCAAGCCCGTTTCGAACAAGCCGTCGCCGAGTCCAAGTCCCTGCCCGAGAAGCCGGACAACATGACGCTGCTGAAGATCTACGCCCTCTACAAGCAGGCCACTGCCGGCGACGTGCAAGGCGAGCGCCCCGGCTTCAGCGACTTCGTCGGTCGGGCGAAGTGGGATGCCTGGGAGGCCCTTAGGGGTCGTAGCCGCGAGCAGGCGATGCAGGAGTACATCGACCTGATCGAGTCGCTCAAGTAAGCCGGAACCGGGGCCGCCTGTCCCCGGGGGCAGCGCCTGGCCGCCCCCTCGCGGCCTTTGCGCCCGGAACACCCGGCCCGCTCAGCGCCCTTCGTTGGCGGATGCAACCGAAGGCAGGGTCAGCGCGGCGCGGCGCTCCTCCTTCGGGGCCTTGGCCAGTCGCTTGACTGCCTCGTAGAAGCGATCGAAGTCCCGCCCTTCGGCGACGAACAGGCGCTCGAAGGCGGGAACCAGTTCGTTGTAGGCCGAGATCACGCCGAGCGAGGCGTTGTTGGCGCGCTCGAACCAACCGTCGTAGCCGCTGTAGCCTCCCCAGCGCTCGGCCTTGATCCGTCCGTATTCGGCGCGCATCTGCGCGAAGGTCTCTTCCTTGAGGCGCCGCTTCTCCTCTTCCGGCAGCGCGCTCGCGTAGACCGCCTGCAGCCGGTCGCGGTAGCGCATCGTCAGCGCCCGGAAGTCCTGGCGACGTGCGTCGTAGGCCGCGTACTCCTCCTTCGCGGCCGGACTCGCGTGCAGTGCCATCCAGCGCTCGATGCCCAGCCGCTCGACCGCGGTCGCGAACGACTCGTTGAAGGTGGTGTCGCCCGAGGCATAGGCCACCTGATGCGCGAGCTCGTGGAAGATCATGCGCGCCAGCTCGCCTTCGGGGTACTGGATGAAGGTGTTGAGCAGCGGATCATCGAACCATCCCAGGCTCGAGTAGGCGGGCACCCCGTAGACCATCACCTCGTAGCCCTCGGCCTGCAGCGCCTTGGCCTGCGCCACCGCGCCATCGCGGTCGAAATAGCCCCGATAACCCACGCAGCCCACGACCGGGAAGCACCACGTCTTGAGCTGCAGGCCCAGGGCCGGGGCGGCCACCACGTTCCACACCGCCGCGGGGCGCTTCAGGTCGGCATAGCGGCGATAGCTTCCGTTGTCCGGCAACTTGAGTTCCCGTGTCGCGAAGTCACGGATGCGCTGGCTCAGTTCCAACCGCTCGCGCAACTGCTGGGGAGTGGCCGTATCGCTCAGCCACTGCGGCACGGGCCGGGCCTCCTGCAGGATGGCGAAATGGCCACGCACCGACTGCGTCAGGTAGCCGACCGTGCCGCAGCCGGCCAGACCGGCGAGTGCGCCGACCGCCAGCACCACGACCCCGGCCCAGACCCAGCGGCGTCGCGCCCTCGTCATCGCGTCCTCCCCGTCTGTCTCACGCACCGGCGCGCCGCACCTCGACCCGCACATCGTAGAAGCAAGGCGCGCGGCCGATGTCGGTGAGCCGCTGGTGCGTCACTTCGTTGACGTTGGTCCCCGCCGGACCGAGCTTGCGCCACCAGATGCCCAGCCCGTTCACGACGCCGGGCCGGGCCCGGTCGCAGACCCGCGCCAGGCATCGGTACTCGCCTCGGTCGTTGTAGATGCGCACCAGGTCCCCGTCCGCGATGCCGCGTGCTGCGGCGTCCTCGGGGTGGATCTCCAGCAGCGGCTGTCCCTCGATGTCGCGCAGGCTCTTGACGTTGACGAAGGTCGAATTGAGGAAATTCCTCGCCGGCGGCGAGATCATCGCGAGGGGATACCTCGCGACCAGTTCGGGCGCGGCTTCCGGCCCCTCGTGGTTGGGCACGTGGTCCGGCACGCCCAGGCCAGGGGCGTCGATGCGGCACCGGCCCGACGGCGTCGGGAAGCCGCCTTCGGCGAAGGGCGCCTCCGGCAACGGCAGCTTGACCCAGCCGACCTCGCGCAGCTGCGCGAAGTCCACGTCCTCGCGCGCGAAGGCCTGCCGCGCCAGATCCTCATCGCTGTCAGCAAAGCACGGCTCGTCGAAGCCCATGCGTGCGGCGAGCTGGCGGAAGATCTCGGTATTGGGCCGTGCCTGTCCGAGCGGGGCGATCGCCGGCTCGTTGATGAGCGCATAGGTGTGGCCGTAGCTCGTGTGCACGTCCAGGTGCTCGAGCTGGGTCGTCGCCGGCAGCACGTAGTCCGCCAGGTCCGCGGTGTCCGTCATGAAGTGCTCGAGCACCACGGTGAAGAGGTCCTCGCGCTGGAAGCCGCGCACCACCTTCGGCGACTCGGGTGCCACCGCCACCGGGTTGCTGTTGTAGACGACGACCGCCTCGATGCGTGGGCCGAAGCCCGGCGAGAACTCGCGCAGCAGGTCGTCGCCGATCGTGCTCATGTTGATCGTGCGCGGCCGGCGCCCGCCCAACAGGTCCGGGCGCTGCAGCGCCGCGCGCCGGACGGGGAACCAGCCCGAGCTGGAAAGCAGCAGCCCGCCTGCGCGGTGCCGCCATGCGCCGGTGAGGCAGGGCAGGATCGCGACGAGCCGAACGGCGTTGCCGCCGCCACGCACGCGCTGCATCCCGTAGTTCAGGCGGATCGCGGCGGGCCGCGTCAGCGCGTAGTCGCGTGCCAGCCCGCGCACCTCGTCGGCGGTGATGCCGCACACGGCCGCCGCCCTCTCCGGCGGCCACTGCAGCGCCCGCTCGCGCAGCGCGGGCCACCCTTGCGTGTGCCGCTCGATGTAGTCGTGGTCCAGCCAATCGTGGCGGATCAGCTCGTGCATCAGCCCCAGCGCCAGCGCACCGTCGGTGCCCGGCAACAGCTGGATGTGCTGGTGGCACTTGTCGGCCGTCTCGGTGCGCCGGGGGTCGATGCACACCAGCTTGGCCCCGGCCCGCTTGGCCTGCTGCGCATAGCTCCAGAAGTGCAGGTTGGATGCGATCGAGTTGCTGCCCCACACCACGATGAGCCGGCTCTCGGCGAAGTGCTCGACGTGCATCCCGACCTTGCCGCCGTAGGTTGCCGCCAGCGCCTCGCCCCCCGCGCTCGCGCAGATGGTGCGATCGAGCAGCGACGCCCCCAGCCGGTGGAAGAAGCGCGCGGCCATGCTCTCGCCCTGCACGAGGCCCATGGTGCCGGCGTAGCTGTAGGGCAGGATGGCTTGGGGGTCCCGGGCGGCTATCGCACGCAGCCGTTGCGCGATGTCGTCGAGAGCCTCGTCCCAGCCGACCTCCACGAACTGGCCGCTGCCCTTCGGACCCAAGCGCTTGAGCGGGCGCAGCACACGCTCCGGATGATAGGTGCGCTCGGCATAGCGCGAGACCTTCTGGCACAAGGCGCCGTGCGTGGTCGGATGGTCAGGGTCGCCCTGCACCTTGACCACCCGTCCGCCCTCGACGGTCACGCGCATCGCGCAGGTGTCCGGGCAGTCGTGCGGGCAGGCGGCATGGACGGTTCGCGCCTTCGCGTGATCTTTTCCGCTTTCCAAGGCGGTGTGGCTGTCCATAATCCCTTGATCCTCCGCAATGCCGGTGGCGGTCGGCTTCGTGCCTGCCCGGCGCCGCGCCGGGGGCTCGACGACATCCCGGCGGTGTGAGGGGCGCCGGGCGTCCACACGCCATTCTTTCACGGCCGCCGGCAGGCGGTGAGTCAGGACGAGGGAAACCATGAAGAACAACCGTATCTCGCGGCGCTCGGCGCTCAAGGGAATCGCGGCGGGAGGGGTCTCGATTGCACTGCCCTCCTGGGCACAGAACGACAACCGCATCGTGCTCGGGCAGTCGGCGGCCTTCACCGGTCCGGCCTCGCAATTGGGCATACAGATGAACCGCGGCGCGAAGATCTACTTCGACCAGCTGAATGCGGCCGGCGGCGTGAACGGGCGGCCGATCGAGCTGCGCACCCTGGACGACGGCTACGAGCCCGACCGCTGCAAGGCCAACACCGAGAGATTCATCAAGGAGGATGTCTTCGCCCTGTTCGGCTACGTCGGCACGCCGACGAGTCTGGCCGCCCTGCCCCTGGTCAACGAGGCCAAGGTGCCCTTCCTCGCGCCCTTCACCGGCGCCGAGGCACTGCGCGACCCGTTCAGCCGCTACGTGTTCCACGTGCGCGCCTCCTACTTCGACGAGACGGCGCTGATCGTCAAACAGCTCACCTCGCTGGGCCTCAAGAAGATCGCCGTCTTCTACCAGAACGACAGCTACGGCCAGGCCGGCCTGGACGGTGTCCTGCGCGCGCTCAAGCCGCTCAACCTGGAACCTGCCGGCCTGGGCACCGTCGAGCGCAACAGCGTGGACGTGAGCAACGCGGTGAAGGCCATCGTGCCGAAGATGCCCGACGCGGTCGTGCAGATCAGCGCCTACAAGTCCTGCGCCGCCTTCATCCGGGAGGCGCGCAAGGCGGGATACGGCGGCACGTTCTACAACGTCTCGTTCGTGGGCACCCAGGCCCTGGCCGACGAGCTGGGCAAGGACGGCCTGGGCGTGGTCATCAGCCAGGTCATGCCCTTCCCGTACAGCACGGCCACGGCGATCACGCGGGAGTACCTGGAGGCCGTGCGGCGCGCCGGGCCCGACGCGCAGCCGAACTACTCGAGCATGGAAGGCTATGTTGCCGCGAAGGTGTTCGCCGAGGGCCTGCGCCGTGCACCGAAAATGACCGCGGACGGGCTCATCGCCGGCCTGGAGTCCATCAACATGTCCTTCGGCGGATTCAACGTCAGCTTCGGTCCCCGTAAGCACACCGGCTCGAACTTCGTCGAATTGTCGATGCTCACCGGCGACGGCAAGGTCCGCCGCTGACCCAAGAGCGCCGTGGGGCGGGGCTCGCGAGGGCGGCCGCAGCCGCCTTCGTGCCCCGAAGCCTCGCGTTACCCGACCTGCCTGGCAGGTCGGCATCTCCCCCGCTACACTCGGTGAGGTCCGGCCCTCCATGCCGGACGCTTCGCGCAGGTCGCCGTCCGGCGGCCCCCGCGGCCGGCGCGTCATCGGCGCCCGGCCGCTTCTGGAGTGAGCCGATGCAACTCATCGAATCCATCCTGGCTGACAGCGCCAGCATTGCCGCCTTGCGGCGCGACATCCACGCCCACCCCGAACTCTGCTTCGAAGAGGTCCGCACCGCCGACGTCATCGCCAAGGCCCTGACCGACTGGGGCATACCCGTCGAGCGGGGTTTCGGCAAGACCGGCGTCGTGGGCATCGTCAGGAACGGCGCGTCCGACCGGGCCATCGGCCTGCGCGCGGACATCGACGCGCTGCCGATCACCGAGCACAACCGCTTCGCGCACGCGAGCCGCCACCCGGGCAAGATGCACGCATGCGGCCACGACGGCCACACTGCGATGCTGCTCGCCGCCGCCCGGCACCTGGCCAGGCACCGCAACTTCGATGGCACCGTGTACCTCATCTTCCAGCCGGCCGAAGAAGGCGGCGGCGGCGCGCGCGAGATGATCCGCGACGGGCTGTTCGACAAGTTCCCGATGGAGGCAGTGTTCGGCATGCACAACTGGCCGGGGATGGAGGTCGGGCAGTTCGCGATCAAGAACGGCCCCTGCTTCGCCTCCAGCAACGAGTTCCGCATCGTCATCCGCGGCAAGGGCGCGCATGCGGCCATGCCGCACAACGGTGTGGATCCCGTGCCTGTCGCGTGCCAGATGGTGCAGGCCTTCCAGACCATCATCACGCGCAACAAGCGCCCCATCGACGCCGGGGTCATCTCCGTCACGATGGTCCACGCCGGCGAGGCGACGAACGTGGTGCCGGACACCTGCGAGATCCAGGGCACGGTGCGCACCTTCACACTGGAGGTGCTCGACCTGATCGAACGCCGCATGGAAGAGATCGCGCGCCACACCGCCGCGGCCTTCGGCTGCGAATGCGAGTTCGAGTTCCACCGCAACTACCCGCCCACGATCAACCACCCGGCCGAGACCGAATTCGTGCGCAAGGTCATGGCCGACGTCGTCGGCGCCGACAACGTGCTGGAGTTCGAGCCGACGATGGGCGCCGAGGATTTCAGCTACTTCCTGCTCGAGAAACCGGGCGCCTACTTCCTGATCGGCAACGGCGACGGCTCGCACCGCGAGGGCGGCCACGGCATGGGCCCGTGCATGCTGCACAACCCCAGCTACGACTTCAACGACGATCTCATCCCGCTGGGCGGCACGCTGTGGGTGCGCCTGGCCGAGGCCTGGCTGGCCCGCCGCCCGGCTGCGTGATCGCGTTGCCTGCCAAGGAGCGGCCATGAGCCACGTGGTGGAAGCCTATTCGCAGACGTACGCCGAGGCACGGCTCAAGTTCCTGGCCGCCTGCGAGAACGCCGGCCTCGACGTGCAGAGCCACGCCCACCCGCTGCTGGGCCGCGACGGCGAGGCATTGGCGATGGACGTCGCCCGCCAGGGTCCGCGCGACGCCACCCGGCTGCTCATCCTGAGCAGCGCCTGCCACGGCGTCGAAGGCTATGCGGGCTCCGGCATCCAGATCGCCCTGCTGCGCGATGCGAGGTGGTGCGAGGCGGTCGACGTCAGTGGCGTCGCGGTGCTCTACATCCACGCCCTCAATCCATACGGCTTCTCGTGGTGGCGGCGCGTCACGCAGGAGAACGTCGACCTGAACCGCAACTTCCACGACTTCTCGCGGCCGCTGCCTGACAACCCCGCCTACGACGAGATCCATGCCCTGCTGCTGCCGCGCGACTGGCCACCGGGCGACGAGGCCGAGGCGGGGATCGCACGCTACGTCGAGCAGCACGGGGCGATGGCCTTCCAGGCCGCCGTCTCCCAGGGGCAATACACCCATGCCGACGGCCTGTACTACGGCGGACGCAACCCCACCTGGAGCAACGTGACGCTGCGCCATGTGCTGCAGGAGCACGGCCGCGGCGTGCGGGCGCTGGGGTGGATCGACTTCCACACGGGCCTCGGGCCGCGGGGGCACGGCGAACGTATCTATGCCGGCCCCGACACGGCCGAAGGCATCGAACGCGCACGGCGTTGGTGGGGCTCCACCGTCACGTCTATCTACGACGGTTCCTCCTCGTCGGCAAAGCTGAGCGGCATGATGTGGCAAGCCGCGCTCGACGAATGCCCCGAGGCCACCTACACGGGGATCGCGCTGGAGTACGGCACGCTGCCGGTGCGGGACGTGCTGGACGCGCTGCGCGCCGATCACTGGCTCGAGAAGCACCCGGAAGCCCCCGAGGACCTGGCGCGCCGCATCAAGCAGCAGGTGCGTGATGCCTTCTACATCGACGCCGACGACTGGAAGCTGCGCCTCGTCGAGCAGGCCCAGGAGGCCACCCGGCAGGCGCTGGCCGCACTTTCGCGGTGATGTCCTGAAACGATCGAAAGCCGTCCCGACCGGCATGGCGGACCGGGCGTCGTATGCCTAGTATCGGCGCACCCGTACCGAGGAGCCTTCCATGCAAACCGCCCTGATCCTGATCGACATCCAGGAATCGTTCCGTCACCGCCCCTACTGGTCCGAAACCGATGTACCGGCCTTCCTGGAACGCACCAACGCGCTGATCGCCGGCGCCGGTGCACGGGGAATGCCCGTCGTGCGCATCCTGCACAGCGACGGTCCGCAACATCCCGACAACCCCTTCGCCATCGCCTCCGGCCTCGTGAAACCGCTGGAGGGGCTGGCCGTCTTCGATCCCGCGGCCGAGTTCGTCAAGCACCGGCACAGCGCCCTGGTGGGCACGGGACTGGGCGTGTGGCTGACGCAGCAAGGCATCCGACGCCTCATCGTCGCCGGCATCCGCACCGAGCAATGCTGCGAGACGACGACACGGCATGCCAGCGACGAGGGCTACGAGGTCGACTACGTGACCGAGGCGACGCTGACCTTCGAGATGCGCCAGCCCGACGGCCGCCCGCTGTCCCCCGCCGATCTCAAGGCCCGCACGGAGACCGTGCTGCAGGGCCGCTTCGCGACGATCTGCACGGTGGAGGAGGCCCTTGCGCGGGCCGGGTGACACCGCCGCGACGCCGCAGCCCGTGCACGTGTGCTTCGTGCTCCTGCCCGGCTCGCTCCTGCTCGACGTCGCAGGACCGGCGGAGGCGCTGCGGCTGGCCGATCAGCAACTTGAGCGGATGGGCCGTGCCCCGACGTTCCGGCTGCGGTTTCTGGGGGCCGGCGCTTGCGCAGCCAGCTCCGTGGGGCTCGAGTTGTCCGGGCTCGAACCGCTGCCGACGACGTTGCCCGACGGCGCGTGGTGCGTGCTCGTCGGCCAGAAGGGCGGCGAGGTGCCACGACACGGCGCTGCGTGGCTCACGGTGCGCGACTGGCTGGGGCGCACGCTCGACCTCACCCGCCACCGGCTGGTGACCGTCTGCGCGGGCGCCCTGCTGGCGGCCGATGCCGGCCTGCTCGACGGTCACCGCTGCACGACGCACCACGAACTGCTCGACACGCTGCGCGCCCGCGCGCCACGGACCGAGGTGCTGGCCAACCGTGTCTTCGTCGAGGACGGCCCGGTGGCATCGAGCGCGGGGATCACCGCGGGCATCGACCTGATGCTGCACCTGATCGCGCAGCAGGCAGGGGATGCCGTCGCCGCCGCCGTCGCGCAGGTGATGGTCGTCTACCTGCGGCGCGCCCCGGCCGACCCCGAGCTCTCGCCTTACCTCTCGCACAGGCAGCACCTGCATCCCGCTGTCCACCGCGTGCAGGACGCCGTCTGCGCCGATCCGGCCCGGCCGTGGACGGTCGAGGAGATGGCGCGCCATGCCCGCGTGACGCCTCGACATCTGAGCCGGCTCTTCGCGGAGCATGCCGGCGTCTCGCCCTTGCACTACCTGCAGCAGGTGCGCCTTGCCCGCGCCCAGGAAGCGCTCGATCAGGGCGCCACCGTCACGCTCGCGGCCGACCGCGCGGGGTTCGGTTCGGACCTCGCCTTGCGGCGGGCGTGGAAAGCGCACCGAGGCGGCACGCCCGGGCGACACCGCGCTGCACGGCGCGCATGACGCAGGAGGGTCCCCGGCCATCCGGGCGGCGCCGCCCTCACGACGCGCGCGGCGTGCGCAGCACGCCCAGTTCCTCCAGCTCGAGCCGCGCGTCCGCGGCATTCAAGAAGTGGATTGCGCTCAGTCCCAGCCGACGGGCAGCCTCGACGTTCTTCAGATGGTCGTCGAGAAATACGCAGTCTTGCGGCTGCGCGCCGAAGCGTTCGAGGGCCTCGCGAAAGATCGCCGCTTCCGGCTTGATGAGCTTGACCTCCGAAGAGAACAAGCCGCCGTCGAACCATTCGAAGAACCGGTTGCGACGCACGAGTGATTCCGCGTATGGCACCGGCATGTTGGACAGGAAGTACAAGCCATGGCCGGCCTCCTTGACCTCCTGCATGAGAGCTACGGAGGCATCGATCGGCTCCAGCTCGTCCGGCACCGCATCCACCACCCGTTGGACTTCAGGCTCGGTGAGTCCCGTGCGCGCCGCGATACGGCGCACGAGGTCCGGCACCTCCACCGTCCCCCGGTCGAACTCGGCCCAGTCGCCGCCATAGTCCTGAAAGAAGCGCACCGCCCACGCAGTTGCCTCCTCCAGTGAACGGACACGCCCTGGCAGGCATTGCTGCATCAGGGCCGCCGGGCGCCAGCGGAACACCACGCCGCCGAAGTCGAAGATCACCTTCACCGGCTCACCCCCGCAGCCGGGCCAGCAGACCCGCGGTGGAGGCGTCCAGCCCGCTCGTGTCCCCGGAGGCCAGGCGCGGCAGCAGGTCGTTGCACAGGGCCTTGCCGAGCTCCACGCCCCACTGGTCGAAGCTGTTGATGCCCCACAGCGCGCCGCTCGTGAACACGCGGTGCTCGTACATCGCGATCAGCGCGCCCAGGCTGCGCGGATTGAGCTGCTCCAGCACGAAGGTCGTGCTGGGGCGGTTGCCGGGGAAGGTGCGGTGCCGCGCGACGACCTGGGCATCGAGTTCCTTCGACGCGGTAGGGGCCTTCTCGCCCAGTGCCTCCTGTGTCGTCTTGCCGCGCATCAGGGCCTGCGCCTGCGCCAGGCCGTTGGCCAACAGCTTGGCATGCAGGTCGGCATGCGCGTGCGTCGGCCGCTTGACCAGGATGAACTCGACCGGGATCACGTCGGTGCCCTGGTGTAGCATCTGGAAGTACGCGTGCTGCCCGTTGGTGCCCGGCTCGCCCCACACGACCGGCGAGGTCGCATACGGCACCGGCTCACCATGGGCATCCACGCACTTGCCGTTGGACTCCATCTCGAGCTGCTGCAGATAGGCCGGCAGGCGCTTGAGCCCCTGGTGATAGGGTGCGACGCTGCGGCTCGTGAAGCCGTGGAAGTTGCGATACCACAGGTCCAGGAGTCCCAGCACCACCGGCAGATTGCGGGCAAGCGGCGTCCCGGCGAAATGCCGGTCCATCGCATGTGCGCCGGCCAGGAGCGCGCGGAAGTGGTCCGCCCCGATCGCGATCGCGATCGGCAGGCCGATCGCCGACCACAGGGAATAGCGTCCGCCTACCCAGTCCCAAAAGCCGAAAGTGGTCGAGATGCCGAACTCCGCGGCAGCCTTCACGTTGGTCGTCGTCGCGACGAAATGGCGGTCGATGTGCTCGCCGCCATGCTGCAGGAACCAGGCGCGCGCGACCTGCGCGTTGGCCATCGTCTCCTGCGTCGTGAAGGTCTTGGACGCGATGATGAAGAGCGTCTCCTTCGGGTCGAGCTTGCGCAGCACGGGGGCAATGTCATGCCCGTCGACGTTGGAGACGAAGTGGAACTGCAGGCCGGGATGGACGAAGGCGTCGAGCGCCGGCACCACCATCTGCGGGCCGAGGTCGGAGCCGCCGATGCCGATGTTGACGACGTGGCGGATGCCGCTGCGAGCGGTGTCGCGCACCTGCTCGGCGAACTCGAGCATGCGGTCGAGCACCTCGTGCACCTCGGCGCTGTGCGGGCCTTGCCCCTTGGGCGCGCGAAGGGCGGTGTGCAGCACCGCCCGGCCCTCGGTGCGGTTGATCGGCTCGCCACGCAGCATCGCGTCGCGGCGGGCCGCAAGGCCGCATTCCTCGGCGAGCGAGACCAAGAGCTTCAACGTCGCCAGGTCGATCAGGTTCTTCGAAAGGTCGGCATACACCTCGGGCGCCTCGAAGCTCCAGGACTCGAAGCGCGCGGGGTCGCGCGCGAACGCCTCGCGCAGGTCGAAATCGCGGCCGTGCGCCTGGTAGTGCCCTTGCAGCGCGGTCCACGCGGTCGTGCGGTCGCAACGTGGGTGTGCGGTCGTCATCTTGTCCTTCCCTGGATGTGATGGCGGGACGGCCCGCCCCTGGTCCGTCTCTTGTCTTTGCCTGCGCCGCTTGCGCCCCATCCGCCACCGGGGTGACGGCCCGGCTTCGGGCGCCGGCCCTCAGGCCGCCTGGATCATCGCCTCGAGCTTGGCGGCGTCTGCCGCGAACAGCCGGATGCCCTCGGCCAGCTTCTCGGTGGCCATCGCGTCCTCGTTCAGGGCGTAGCGGAAGCTCACCTCGTTGAAGCTCACGGCCTTGATGCTCGCCTTGCGTGCGGCGTCGGGGTCGAGCCGGCGCGACACCGGCGCATCGCTGGCTTGCAGCTGGGCGAGCAGCTCGGGGCTGATGGTCAGCAGGTCGCAGCCGGCCAGTGCGAGGATCTGCCCCACGTTGCGAAAGCTCGCGCCCATCACCTCGGTCTCGATGCCGAAGTGCTTGTAGTACTCGTAGATCCGCGTCACGGACTGCACGCCCGGGTCGTTCGGCCCGCTCATGGCCTGCTCGTCCCAGTTGGTGCCGGCCTGCTTCTTGTACCAGTCGTAAATGCGCCCGACGAAGGGGGAGATCAGCGTCACGCCGGCCTCGCCGCACGCCACCGCCTGGCAGAACGAGAACAGCAGCGTCAGGTTGCAGTGGATGCCTTCGTGTTCCAGCGCCCGCGCGGCCTGGATGCCCTCCCACGTGGAGGCGATCTTGATCAACACGCGGTCACGGCCCACTCCCGCGGCCTCGTACAGTTCCATGATGCGCTGCGCGCGGGCGATGGTGGCCGCGGTGTCGAAGCTCAGCCTCGCGTCGACCTCGGTGGACACACGGCCCGGCACCACCTTGAGGATCTCCAGCCCGAAGCGCACCAGCACCTGGTCGACCACCAGGTCCAACGGCTCGCCGCGGTGGGTCTGCACCGTCTCTTGCAGCAGGTGGGCGTAGTCGGGGTGCTGCACCGCCTTGAGGATCAGCGAGGGATTGGTCGTCGCATCGCGGGGCGCGTACTGCGCCAGCTGCTTGAAGTTGCCGGTGTCGGCGACGACAGTCGTGTATTGCTTCAGGGCG
The DNA here is from genome assembly GCA_035559275.1 of Burkholderiaceae bacterium. Classification (GTDB taxonomy): domain Bacteria; phylum Pseudomonadota; class Gammaproteobacteria; order Burkholderiales; family Burkholderiaceae_C; genus Caldimonas. The sequence continues at coordinate 31,163 of DATMBN010000007.1, read as the reverse complement.
TCGAGCGAGCTCATGGTGTGATGCGGAAGTGAAGACCTGGATTGTCGCCCGGGCTCGGCGGTCCCGCGCCGAAGACGGGGGCCGCCTTGCGTACGTAGAGTAACAAGATTACCCTTGAAACTTCATGGTAACCGTCCCCGCCCGCAGCAGCGAAACCGCCGCGAGTCGACGCGGAATTTGACGGGGGAGCCAATCCTGGGCATCATGCCAATGAAACAAAATTACACCCCGCCCGCTGCACTCGCCCCCGTCCCGGGGGCCCTCGGGCTTTCTTTCGGTTACTGATTCGACCATGTCCTTCGATCTCGTCTTCTTCGGCGGCACCGGCGACCTGACCTGGCGCAAGCTCATGCCGGCGCTGTTCCAGGCCTTCCGCCACGGCAAGCTGCCTCCTGGCGGTCGCATCCTCGCGGTCGCCCGTGACGACCAGAGCGACGAGCAGTACCGCGCCTGGCTGCGCGAGCGCTTCCAGGACGTGGACACCCCCAAGCGGCCGACGGAAGAGGAGTTCGCGCGCTTTGCCGAGCTGCTCTTCTACCGGCGCATGGATCTTTCCCAGCCCGACCACTATCGGCGGCTGAAGGAATGGCTGGACGAGCGGCGCGCCGACACCGTCGTGCTCTACCTCGCGACCAGCCCCCACCTCTTTCCCGTCATCTGCGAGCAGCTCGGCGCGGCGGGCCTGAACGGCCCCCACATCCGTGTCGTGCTCGAAAAACCCCTGGGCCACGACCTTCGCAGCGCGCAGCAGATCAATCGGGTCGTGCGCTCGGTCTTCGCCGAGGAACAGGCCTTCCGCATCGACCACTACCTCGGCAAGCCGTCGGTGCAGAACCTCATGGCGCTGCGCTTCGGCAACGTGCTGTTCGAGCCGTTGTGGCGGCGCGAGAGCATCGCCAACATCCAGATCACGCTGGCCGAAAGCATCGGCGTGGGCACGCGCGGCGACTTCTACGACCGCACCGGCGCGCTGCGCGACATGATCCAGAACCACGCGCTGCAGCTGCTCACGATGATTGCGATGGAGCCGCCCTCGTCGAACGACGCGGACGCGATCCGCGACGAGAAGCTCAAGGTGTTGCGTTCGCTCAAACCCTTCACCGTCGAGAGCGTGCTTCGCGACGTGGTGCGCGGCCAATACCGCGCGGGCACCGTGGACGGCAAGCCCGTGTCCGGCTACCTGGAAGAGCAGAAGGTCCCGCCCGAAAGCCGGACCGAGACCTTCGTGGCGCTGCGTACCGAAGTGCAGAACTGGCGTTGGGCGGGCGTGCCCTTCTACCTGCGCACGGGCAAGCGGCTCGCCGCGCGAGACGCGCAGATCGTCGTCAACTTCCGGCCCACGCCGCACAACATCTTCGGCGGCGTCTCGCAACCGAACAGGCTCGTGATCAAGCTGCAGCCCGAGGACGGGCTGGAGTTGCACCTGCTTGCCGCCAAGGGGGCGCTGCAGCACGACGTGCTCTCGCCGGTCTTCCTGGACCTGGATTTCGACAAGGCCTTCCCGGCCGAGCGGGTGGGCGCCTACGAGCGGCTGCTGCTCGATGCCATCGCCGGGCGGCTGAACCTTTTCGTGCGGTCGGACGAGCAGGAGCAGGCGTGGCGCTGGGTGGAGCCGATTCTCGAGGCCTGGGCTCTGGACACGAGCGGCCCGCGCCCTTACAAGGCGGGCTCCTGGGGTCCTCCAGCCGCCAGCGCCCTGGTCGCCCGTGACGGCTTCGCCTGGGCCGAGGAACAATGAAGGCACGTTGACGAGGCGCGGGCTACCGCGCTGCTGCTGAGGACGCCATGCTGGACCGTATCAAGGCCTCCATCCCCGCCCTGCCCCCCGCCGAGCAGCGGGTCGCCAAGCTGGTGCTGGCCGACCCGCGCAGCTTTGCCAGCTTGCCGGTGGCCGAACTCGCCGAACGCGCGCACGTGAGCAAGCCCACGGTCGTGCGCTTCTGCCGCAGCGTCGGCTACGACGGCCTGGCCGACTTCAAGCTCAAGCTGGCCGGCAGCGTGAACGAGGGTGTGCCCTTCGTGCACAGGGCGGTGGACGAGGACGACAAGCCCTCCGACATCGTCGTCAAGGTCATCGACAACGCGGTCTCGGCACTGCTCAAGTTCCGCAACGATGCGGCCAGCCACGCCTTCGAGCGAGCGATCGAGGCCCTCGCCCACGCCGGCAGGAACGGGCACCGGATCGAGTTCTACGGGGTGGGCAACTCGGGAATCGTCGCGCAGGACGCGCAACACAAGTTCTTCCGGCTGGGCGTGAATGCCGTGGCCTACAGCGACGGCCACGTCCAGGTCATGAGCGCCACCATGCTCAAGCCCGGCGACTGCGCCGTCATCATCTCCAACTCGGGCCGCAGCCGGGACTTGCTGGACGCGAGCGAGATCGCCCGCAAGAAGGGCGCGACGACGATCGTCATCACGGCCAGCGGGTCCCCGCTCGCGCAACAGGCGCAGATCCTCCTGGCCGCGGACCATCCGGAAGACTACGACCGCTACAGCCCGATGGTCTCGCGCCTGTTGCACCTGATGATCATCGACATCCTGACCACCGGGGTCGCGCTGAAGATGGGAGAGCAACTGCGCCCGATGCTGCAGGAGATCAAGCGCAACCTGCGCGCCAAGCGCTACAGCGACGCGCAGTGAGGGCAGGGCCCGCGCCGATGCACAGCCCCTACTGCACGACGGCCTCGGGCAGCAGTTCCGCCACCCCGTACAGCGCCGCCAACGCCCGCAGCTTGGGAGGCAGGTGCAGCACCTCGAAACGCTTGCCTGCCGCCACGACCTGACGGGCACACTCGAGCAGAACGGCGAGAACCGACGAGTCGAACTGCGTCAGGCCTCCCGCGTCGACCACCAGGCGCGCCCCGTCCTCGCGGCGCAGCGCCTGGGTGAGCATCTGCAACGTGTCGTTGGCCTCATGGACCGTGACGGTGGCGGGCAGAAGCAGCATGGGATCCCCGGGTGCCGTCAGCTTCGGTTGTTCGCGCCCGGAGGCGGCGGCACCGCGTTGCCGCCCGCGGCCCCGCTCTTGTTGCGCTCGGCCAGGCGGGAGATCAGTCCGTCGATCCCGTGCTGGCTGATCTCCTGCGCGAAGCTGCTGCGGTAGTTCTCGACCAGCCAGATCCCCAGCACGTTCACGTCGTAGATCTTCCACCCGCCGGCCGTGTTCTCCATGCGGTAGTCCAGTTGCACCGGCTCCTTGCCCCCGCGCACCTCGGTGCGCACGATCACTTCCTTGTCCTCAGGGGCAGCACGCAGCGGCTTGACGACCACCTGGTAGTCGCGCACCTGACTCACCGCGCCCGCGTAGGAGCGGATCAACAGCTGCTTGAACTCCTCCTGCAGCCGTTGCTGCTGCTCGGGCGTGGCCTGCCGCCAGTACCGACCCACCGTGGAGGCGGTCATGCGGCGGAAATTCACGTGCGGCATGATCTTGGCGTCGACCAGTTCCATGATGCGCTGGACGTTGCCGGCCTGCACGGCCTTGTCCTGCTTGATGGTCTGCAGCACGTCGTCCGACAACTGCTGGATGAGCGCGTCCGGCCCTTGCTGCGCGAGAGCGGGCCCGCCCGCGACCGACAGGCACACGGCCGCGCACCACGCAAAGAATCCACGGCGTTTGAGCATCTTCCTTGTCCTTTCTTCCGAACGCGGGCCCTTCGGCCCTGTCGTCATCAGACCGCCCAGCCCGGCATTGGTTCGCTGACGCGAGGGCGGTGCCGGGCAGGGCGTGTCGGATTGCAACGATCAGCGCGGGGCGGACGGTGGGGCCGCCGGTGCAGCGGCGCCGCCCACGCCCTCGTCTTCCTCGTACTCGTAGTCGTCCTCTTCGCCCTCCTCGGGCGGCGGATTGCCGTCATACACCTGATTGCGGCGCCGTTGCAGGTAGGCATCGCGCATGAACAGGTAGGGATCCAGCGCGACGTCGTCGAGCAGGCGCGACGCATCGAGCAGCGACGCGCGCCGCTCCACCACCTGCAACGCCGTCACGCCGATCGCCGCCTCGCGGTCATTGACCAGCGCCGCCGGGGAGGCGCTCAGGTCGACCGGCAGCGCCACCGTATCACGCAGCGTCGACGGGCCGAGCAGCGGCAGGACCACGTAGGGCCCCGGTCCCACGCCCCAGTGCCCCAGCGTCTGCCCGAAATCCTCCTGATGGCGCTCGATGCCCGCCTCGGTCGCGATGTCGAGCACGCCCGCGAAGCCGAAGAAGGTATTGAAACCGAAGCGCAGCGTGTTGCGCAGGCCAGGCTCGATCTTCAGCTGCAGGAAGCTGTTGACCGCGGACCACGCGTCCCCGAGGTTGGAGAAGAAATTCGTCACCCCGGTGCGCACGGGCCGCGGCACGACGTCGCGGTATGTCTGCGCCACCGGCTTGAGCACGGCGCGGTCCACGGCGTCATTGAAAGCGTAGACCTTGCGGTTGAAGGGTTCGAGAGGATCGTGCGGATGGGTCGACGCGCAGCCGGCGGTTAGTACGGCAGCCGCGAGCAGCGCGGCCCTCCGGCCCGCGGGGGTGCGACGCGCCGCCATCACTTGCCTCCCCCGGCCGGCGCGCTCGGGCCGTCCGCCGCGCGGCTGTAGAGGAACTGGCTGATGAGGTTCTCCAGCACCACTGCCGACTGGGTCTGCCGGATCACGTCCCCGGCTGCCAGGTTCACCTCCTCGGCGCCCGGCTCCAGGCCGATGTACTGCTCGCCCAGCAATCCGGAAGTGAGGATCTTGGCCGAGCTGTCCTTCGGGAAGGCGTAGCGGCTCTCGAGTTCGAGACGCACGGTCGCCTGGTAGCTCTTGTCGTCGAAGCTGATCGCCGCCACGCGGCCCACGACCACTCCGGCACTCTTGACCGGCGCCCGTGGCTTGAGCCCGCCGATGTTGTCGAACTTCGCATCCACCGTGTAGGTGTCCTGGAACGACAGACTCAACAGGTTACCGGCCTTGAGTGCCAGGAATACCAGTGCCGCCGCGCCTATCAGCACGAACAGTCCGACCCACACATCATGACGAGATTTCTGCATCGTCCCACTCCCGCGCCGCCACCGCGCCGCTCAGACCGAAAACATCATGGCCGTCAGCACGAAGTCCAGGCCCAGCACGGCCAGCGACGCCATCACCACCGTGCGCGTCGTCGCCCGTGCCACACCTTCGGGCGTCGGCTTGCATTCGTAGCCCTGCAACAGAGCGACGAACGTCACCGTCACCCCGAAGACCACGCTCTTGATCACCCCGTTGCCGACGTCGGCCCAGACATCGACGCCACCTTGCATCTGCGACCAGAAGCTGCCGGGGTCGACGCCGATCAGCAGCACGCCGACGACCCAGCCTCCGATGATGCCGACGGCACTGAAGACCGCGGCCAGCAGGGGCATCGCGATCACGCCGGCCCAGAAACGGGGGGCCAGCACGCGCTGCAGCGGGTCGACGGCCATCATCTCCATCGCAGCCAGCTGCTCGCCCGCCTTCATCAGGCCGATCTCCGCGGTCAGCGACGTGCCGGCCCGGCCGGCGAACAGCAACGCGCTGACCACCGGCCCCAGCTCGCGCACGAGCGCGAGCGCGACGAGCAGGCCCAGCGCCTCCTCCGAACCGTAGCGTTGCAAGGTGTAGTACCCCTGCAGGCCCAGCACGAAACCGACGAACAGACCCGAAACGGTGATGATGGCCAGCGAGTAGTTGCCCAGGAAGTGCAACTGGTCCACCAGCAGCCGGCCGCGCGCGAACGCCCGCGGCATGGTGCCGAGCAACCGCACGAACAGACGCGCCGCGTACCCGAGGTCGTGCAGCTTCGAGCGCACCGCGGCACCGAGCCGCGCAGGATTCAGCAGCTCCAGCACGTCACCACCTCAAGCCGAAATCTTCCGCGGGCGCCGCCGCCGGATAGTGGAACCGCACCGGCCCGTCGGCCTGCGCGTCGACGAACTGGCGCACCAGGGGGTCGCTCGACGCCCGCATTTCGTCGGGCGTGCCCTGCGCTGCGATGCGGCCCTCGGCAAGGAACACCACGTGGTCCGCGATCAGGAAGGTCTCGTCCACGTCGTGCGAGACGACGATGCTGGTCACGCCCAGCGTTTCGTTGAGCTGGCGGATCAACCGGGCAGCCACGCCCATGGAGATCGGATCCAGCCCAGCGAAAGGCTCGTCGTACATGATGAGATCCGGGTCCAGCGCCATGGCGCGGGCGAGCGCCACGCGGCGCGCCATCCCGCCCGAGATCTGGCTGGGCATGAGGTCGCGGGCGCCACGCAGGCCCACGGCGTTCAGCTTCATGAGCACGAGGTCGCGGATCAAGGGCTCGGGCAGCCGCGTGTGCTCACGCAGTGGGAACGCCACGTTCTCGAAGACCGACAGGTCGGTGAACAGCGCGCCGAACTGGAACAGCATGCCCATGCGCCGACGCACGGCGAACAGCTGCTCGCGATCCAGGGAGGCGATGTCCTGGCCATCGAAGAGCACCTGCCCGTGCTGCGGCTGGACCTGACCGCCGATGAGCCGCAGCACCGTCGTCTTGCCGCCGCCGGAAGCGCCCATCAGGGCAGTCACCTTGCCACGAGGCACCGAAAGCGTCACGTTCTCGAGGATGCGGCGATCCCCGTAGGCGAAGCTCACCTGGCGCAGCTCGACGAGCGGCGCAACCGGGGAGGTGTCGCGGGACAAGGACATCGGCAAAAAACTCGGCAAAAAAAACCGGCGTCATCAAGCCACCGGCCGACGGATGATAGGGGAAAACGCGAGGCGGGGCCGCCGCCGGTCCCCGGTTGGAGGGAAGAGGAAGGCGCTCCATCGTTGTGCTGCACCAACGCTACAGCCGCTGGCGCCGATTCTTGAGGGGCCCGATTAAGGCCGCGTTAACCGATCGCCGACGGGAACGCGCTGCCTTGGCGACGAGTACAGCGCCCCAGCACGCTCTGCACCGAGCACGGACCGCGGCGGCAGCGAAGGACCCCTTCGTATCCAGGGGCGCCGGACCGTTTGCAGTGTCGGCGCGGCAGGTCGCTCGCACCCATCAGGTACTCATCGACCGCGAGAGGCGCCGTTCCTTCAAGCACTCACCGGGGCAGGTCGCTCGCACCCATCAGGTACTCATCGATCACGCGGGCCGCCTGGCGCCCCTCGCGGATCGCCCACACCACCAGCGACTGCCCCCGCCGCATGTCGCCGGCGGCAAAGACCTTGTCCACGCTCGTCTGGTAGCCCCCGATGAAATCGGTACTCGCGCGGGCATTGCCCCGGGCGTCCTTCTCGATGCCGAACGACTCCAGCACGGAGGCCACCGGGCTCACGAAACCCATGGCCAGCAGCACCAGGTCGGCCGGGATGAGCTGCTCGGAGCCGGGCACCTCCACCATCTTCCCGTCCTTCCACTCGACACGCGAGGTCTTGATCGCCTTGACCTTGCCGTTCTCGCCGATGAACTCCTTGGTCGCGATCGCGAACTCGCGCTCGCAGCCTTCCTCGTGGCTGGACGAGGTGCGCAGCTTGTACGGCCAGTACGGCCAGGTCAGCAGCTTGTCCTCCTGCTCGGGAGGCATGGGCATGAGCTCGAACTGCACGACACTCTTGGCACCGTGCCGGTTGGAGGTGCCGACACAGTCGCTGCCCGTGTCGCCGCCGCCGATCACGACGACGTGCTTGCCGGTGGCCATGATCTGGTCCTTGACCTTGTCTCCGGCGTTGACCCGGTTCTGCTGCGGCAGGAACTCCATGGCGAAGTGGATCCCCTGGAGTTCGCGTCCCGGCGCCGGAAGGTCGCGCGGCTGCTCCGCACCGCCGGACAGCAGCACCGCATCGAACTCCTTCATCAACTGCTCCGGAGCGACCGTCTCCTTCGCGAGGTTGGTGACCTTGGAGCCTTCGGGCATCCGACCGACCAGCACACCGGTGCGGAACGTGACCCCTTCGGCTTCCATCTGCCTGACGCGACGGTCGATGAGCGACTTCTCCATCTTGAAGTCGGGAATGCCATAGCGCAGCAGGCCCCCGACGCGGTCGTTCTTCTCGAACACCGTCACGTCATGGCCGACGCGAGCCAACTGCTGGGCCGCGGCCAGCCCGGCGGGACCCGAGCCGATGATCGCGACCTTCTTGCCCGTCTTGACTTTCGGAGGCTGAGGAGACACCCAGCCTTCGTCCCACGCGCGGTCGATGATCGCGCGCTCGATCGACTTGATGCCGACGGCCTCGTCATTGAAGTTCAGCGTGCAGGCAGCCTCGCACGGGGCGGGGCAGATGCGACCGGTGAACTCTGGAAAGTTGTTGGTCGAGTGCAGCACCTCGATGGCTTGTCGCCACTGGTTGCGATAGACCAGGTCGTTGAAGTCCGGAATGATGTTGTTGACCGGACAGCCGTTGTTGCAGAACGGAATGCCACAGTCCATGCAGCGCGCGCCTTGCACCCGGGCCTCGTCCTCCTTGAGGCCGAGGACGAACTCCTTGTAGTGCTTCAGGCGCTTGTCGACGGGCTCGTACGCCTCTTCGACACGCTCGTATTCCAGGAAGCCAGTCACCTTTCCCATTTGTCCGTACTCCTAGCTCAGGCCTTCGCCTTGGCTTTGCCGGCGGCCTTCTCCGACCCCTTGGCCTTGGCGATCGTGGCCTCGGCTTCCTTGCTGGCGTTCAACTCGCCCAGTGCCCGCTTGTACTCGTGCGGGAACACCTTGACGAACTTGCCGCGCGCGGTCTCCCACTGGTCGAGGATCTCCCGGGCTCGCAGGCTGCCGGTCCAGCGGTGATGGTCCTCGATCAGCTTGCGCAGCAGCGCTTCGTCGGTCTGGCCCTTGTGCCAGATCGCGCGGTCGACCGTCGCCTCCTGCTCCTTGGCGGACAGCACGCGGTCGAGTGCGACCATCGCCGTGTTGCACCGTTTGGCGAACTGTCCGTCCTCGTCGTACACGTAGGCGATGCCGCCCGACATGCCCGCGGCGAAGTTGCGGCCCGTCTTGCCGAGCACGACCACGGTGCCGCCGGTCATGTACTCGCAGCCGTGATCGCCAGTACCCTCGACGACGGCCGTCGCGCCGGACAGGCGCACCGCGAAGCGCTCTCCCGCCACGCCACGGAAGAACGCCTCGCCGCTGGTCGCACCGTAGAGCACCGTGTTGCCGACGATGATGTTCTTCGTCGCGTCCCCACGGAAATCGATGCTGGGCCGCACGACCACACGCCCGCCCGACAGGCCCTTGCCGGTGTAGTCGTTCGCGTCACCGATCAGGTACAGGGTGATGCCCTTGGCCAGGAAGGCGCCGAAGCTCTGGCCGCCGGTGCCCTCCATCTGGATGCGGATCGTGTCGTCGGGCAGCCCCTCGGGGTGGCGGCGGATCAGTTCGCCGGAGAGCATCGCGCCCACCGTCCGGTTGACGTTGCGCGCGGACTCGATGAACTGCACCTTCTCGCCCTTCTCGAGCGCCGGCTTCGAGCGCTCGATCAGGCGCTGGTCGAGCGCCTTGTCCAGCCCGTGGTCCTGCGACTCGACGTGGTAGCGCGGCACGTCAGCCGGTACCTGCGGCTGATGGAACACGCGCGTGAAGTCCAGGCCCTTGGCCTTCCAGTGCTCGATGCCCTTCTTCATGTCGAGCAGATCCGCGCGGCCGATCAGGTCGTCGAACTTGCGGATGCCCAGCTGCGCCATGATCTGGCGCGCCTCCTCTGCGACGAAGAAGAAGTAGTTGACGACGTGCTCGGGCTTGCCCTGGAACTTCCGACGCAGCACCGGATCCTGCGTCGCCACCCCCACCGGGCAGGTGTTCAGGTGGCACTTGCGCATCATGATGCAGCCTTCGGCCACCAGCGGCGCGGTCGCGAAGCCGAACTCGTCGGCGCCGAGGAGCGCTCCGATCACGACGTCGCGGCCCGTCTTCATCTGACCGTCGGCCTGTACGCGGATGCGACCGCGCAGCCGATTGAGCACCAGCGTCTGCTGCGTCTCGGCCAAGCCCAGCTCCCAGGGCGTGCCCGCGTGCTTGATCGACGACCAGGGCGACGCGCCCGTGCCGCCATCGTGACCGGCGATGACGACGTGGTCGGCCTTGGCCTTCGCCACGCCCGCGGCGATCGTGCCCACACCCACCTCCGACACCAGCTTGACCGAGATGTCGGCGCGCGGGTTCGCGTTCTTCAGGTCGTGGATCAGTTGCGCCAGGTCCTCGATCGAATAGATGTCATGGTGCGGCGGCGGACTGATCAGGCCGACTCCCGGCACCGAGTAGCGCAGAAAGCCGATGTACTCCGACACCTTGCCGCCCGGCAGCTGACCGCCCTCGCCCGGCTTGGCGCCCTGTGCCATCTTGATCTGGATCTGGTCCGCGGAGACGAGGTACTCGGTCGTCACGCCAAAGCGCCCCGAGGCGACCTGCTTGATCTTCGAGCGCAGGGAGTCGCCTTCCTGCATCACGTAGTCGGCCTCGATGACCTTGGGGCCGAGCACCTCGGACACCTTGGTGCCGGCGGTGATCCTGATGCCCTTGAGCTCGTTCCGGTAGCGCGCCGGGTCCTCACCACCCTCACCGGTGTTGGACTTGCCTCCGATGCGGTTCATCGCCAGCGCCAGCGTGGTGTGCGCTTCGGTCGAGATCGAGCCCAACGACATCGCGCCCGTGGCGAACCGCTTCACGATCTCGGAGGCCGGTTCCACCTCGTCGATCGGGATCGCCTTGCTCGGGTCGACCTTGAACTCGAACAGTCCGCGCAGCGTCATGTGCCGACGGGACTGATCGTTGATGATCTGCGCGTACTCCTTGTAGGTTTCGAAGCGGCCGGCACGCGCTGCGTGCTGCAGCTTGGCGATCGCGTCCGGCGTCCACATGTGCTCCTCGCCGCGCACGCGCCATGCGTACTCGCCGCCCGCGTCCAGCATCGTCTGCAGCACCGGGTCGTCGCCGAAGGCCGCCACGTGCATGCGGATGGCCTCCTCGGCCACCTCGAACACGCCGATGCCCCCGACCTGCGACGCCGTGCCGCGGAAGTACTTGTCGATCAGCTCGCGGCTCAGACCGATGGCCTCGAAGATCTGGGCGCCGCAGTACGACATGTACGTGCTGATGCCCATCTTGGACATGATCTTGGACAGCCCCTTGCCGATGGCTTTGACGTAGTTGTAGATCGCCTTCTCGGGCGAGAGCTCGCCCGGCAGCTCCCGGTGCAGCGCGGCCAGGGTCTCCATCGCAAGGTACGGATGGACTGCCTCGGCGCCATAGCCGGCGAGCACGGCGAAGTGATGCACCTCGCGCGCCGAGCCCGTCTCGACCACCAAGCCCGCGGTCGTGCGCAGGCCCTCGCGCACGAGGTGCTGGTGCACGGCGGACAGCGCCAGCAGCGCCGGGATCGCCACGTGGCGGCGATCCATGTACCGGTCGGTGATGATCAGGATGTTGTGGCCGCCCTTGATCGCGTCCACCGCCTCGGCGCACAGGGACGCCAGCTTGGCCTCGACGCCCTCACGGCCCCACGACAGCGGATAGGTGATGTTGAGCTCGTAGCTCTTGAACTTGCCACCCGTGTGCTGCTCGATGCGCCGCAGGCGCGCCATGTCGTCGAAGTCCAGGATGGGCTGCGAGACCTCCAGCCGCATCGGCGGGTTGATCGCGTTGATGTCCAGCAGGTTGGGCTTCGGGCCGATGAAGGACACCAGCGACATCACGATCGCCTCGCGGATCGGGTCGATCGGCGGGTTCGTCACCTGCGCGAACAGCTGCTTGAAGTAGTTGTACAGCGGCTTGTTCTTGTTCGACAGCACCGCCAGCGGCGAGTCGTTGCCCATCGAGCCCACGCCCTCCTCGCCGGCCTGGGCCATGGGCGAGAGCAGGAACTTGATGTCCTCCTGGGTGTAGCCGAAGGCCTGCTGCCGGTCGAGCAGCGACTCGCTGAACTGCGCCGGCTCGCCGACCGCCTCGATCGAGTCGAGCTTGATGCGCACGTTCTCGATCCACTGACGGTAGGGCTTGGCGGAGGCGTAGAGATTCTTCAGTTCCTCGTCGTCGACGATGCGCCCCTGCTCCAGGTCGATCAGGAACATCTTGCCCGGCTGCAGGCGCCACTTCTTGACGATCTTGCTCTCGGGGATCGGCAGCACGCCCGACTCCGAGGCCATCACGACCAGGTCGTCGTCGGTGACGATGTAGCGCGCGGGACGCAGGCCATTGCGGTCCAGCGTCGCGCCGATCTGCTTGCCGTCCGTGAAGACCATCGCCGCGGGGCCGTCCCATGGCTCCAGCATCGCGGCGTGGTATTCGTAGAACGCACGGCGGCGCTCGTCCATCAGCGTGTGCTGTTCCCAGGCTTCCGGGATCATCATCATCGCCGCGTGAGCGAGCGGGTACCCTGCCATCACGAGCAGTTCGAGTGCGTTGTCGAAAGTGGCCGTGTCGGACTGCCCCTCGAAGCTGATCGGATAGAGCTTGGGCAGGTCTTCGCCGAGCACGGGCGACTTCATCACGCCTTCTCGGGCGCGCATCCAGTTGAAATTGCCTTTGACCGTGTTGATCTCGCCGTTGTGCGCGACCATGCGGTACGGGTGGGCGAGCGGCCACTCGGGGAAGGTGTTGGTCGAGAAGCGCTGGTGCACCAGCGCCAGCGCGGAGACCACCCGGGGGTCCTGCAGGTCCTTGTAGTACTGGCCGACCTGGTGCGCCAGCAGCAGGCCCTTGTAGATGACCGTGCGGCAGCTCATGCTGGGCACGTAGTACTCGCGGCTGTGCGTGAGCTTGAGCTTTTGGATGGCAGCGGACGCGGTCTTGCGGATGACGTAGAGCTTACGCTCCAGGGCGTCGGGCACGATGATGTCAGGGCCACGGCCGATGAAGATCTGGCGGATCACCGGCTCCTTCTCGCGCACGGCAGGAGACATCGGCATCTCCCGGTCCACCGGCACGTCGCGCCAGCCAAGCAGCACCTGGCCTTCGGCCTTGACGGCGCGCTCGAGTTCCTGCTCGCATGCCAGGCGCGAGGCGTGTTCCTTGGGCAGGAAGATCATCCCCACCCCGTACTCGCCCGGCGGAGGCAGCTCCACGCCCTGCGCGGCCATCTCGGCGCGGTAGAACTCGTCCGGAATCTGGATCAGGATGCCCGCGCCGTCGCCCATCAGCTTGTCGGCCCCCACCGCGCCGCGGTGGTCCAGGTTCTCCAGGATCTTCAGGCCCTGCTCGACGATGCCGTGCGCCTTCTGACCTTTGATGTGAGCGACGAAGCCCACGCCGCAGGCGTCCTTCTCGAGGGTCGGGTGGTACAGGCCCTGTTCGGCCAGCGCTTGGATTTCTTCAGGGGTGGCGACCCCCTGGACGGCCTTTTCCATGGCGCGCTCCATCTCATCGTTAGGGATTACGCGAGGATAGCGGCGCCGGACACGGCGTCAACAACTATTAATAAGGGTCAGATCGCAATTTACTTGTGGATTTCATTCGCGCCTTTGCTAATTGGGGACATATCCCTTCTGGGCCTTCCCCGGGGCCTCGGCGCCGCGCGGCGGTGCGTCGTCTTTTCTAGTTCGGCGACGAATGCCGGGTGGCCCCAGGCCCACCCTTTCAGCGCGCAGCCTTCCACCGCCCGGATGTCGTCGGCAGACAGACCCTGCTCCAGAAGGCGGGCATAGGCCATCTCCCGCTCGAATGGGGTGTTGCCCAGCGCCCAGTAGCCCGCGGCATCGGTCACCAGGGTGTCATGTCGCCGACCGAGGTGGTGGCCCGCGCTGCTCCATGCCCACTCGACCGCTTCCGTGACCAGCCCCCGTCTTTGCGGCAGGGTCTCCAGGGCCAGCATGGCGGCCACGAGCCGGGACGGCTCGATCACCCCCGCGCGGAACCGCCCGTCCCACATGGTGCCCGTGCGGCCGTGACGCCGATTGAAGCCGGTCACGTAGCGCCGCCCCACCGCTTGCATCGTCCGGCTCAGCCCGCCCTCTTCGGCCGGCGTGACGAGCAGCCAGATCTCATCCGGAAGCAATACGTAGGCGTGGACCGCCGTGCGGGCCGGCAAGGCCGCCTCCCGCAAGGCGGATTGGTAACTGCGGAAGTCCTCGTCATCCTCGAACACCGGCTGACGGTTGTGACCGCGCTGCACCACGATGTGCGGGAGTCCGGGAGCGCTGAGACGGGCGAGACGGGCCATGGGCATCAGGACAGAATGCGTTCTGACCCTATTTTAGGTAGGGTCCGAAGCCCCCGGGCTTGCTCAAGCAGGGCCGCTAGAACACGGCCTTGCCGGTCAGGCGCTCGTGCTCGCGAATGGCGAAGCGGTCGGTCATGCCGGCGATGTAGTCCGCGATCGCGCGCGGCAGGTCGGGCGACGCGGCATACCCCGGCGGCATCTGGGCCGGGTCCGCGTGGTAAGCGGCAAACAGTTCGCGCACGACCTGCTGGCCCCTGCTGGTCGTCTCCAGCACCTGGGGATGGCGATAGAGGTTGATCCGCAGGAAGCGCTTGAGCACTTGCATCTCGGCCGCCATGTCCTCGGAGAATCGCACCAGCGGCGGGCAACGTCTTGCATCGTCCGCGGAGCCCGGGCGGTACTCCTGCAGCGCGGCCTGGGTGGTGTCGATCACGTCGTAGACCTGCTGCGACAGCATGCGCCGTATGGTCTCGAAGAGCAGGCGGCGCCCCCCCAGCCCGGGGTGCTCGCGCAACGCCTCGTCCCGGCACCGCACCAGCAGAGGCACCTGCTCGAGTTGCTCCATGGTGAGCAGCCCCGAGCGCACGCCGTCATCGACGTCGTGGGCGTTGTACGCGATCTCGTCCGCGAGGTTGCACAGTTGGGCCTCGAGGCTGGGCTGCGTGCGCTCGAGGAAGCGTCGCCCCACCTCTCCCAGGCGCTGGGCGTCCGCGCGCGAACAATGCTTGAGGATGCCCTCGCGGGTCTCGAATGTGAGGTTGAGTCCGTTGAAGGCGGGATACCGCTCCTCCAGTTCGTCGACGACGCGCAGGCTCTGAAGGTTGTGTTCGAAGCCACCGTGCTCGCGCATGCACTCGTGCAACGCGTCCTGCCCGGCATGCCCGAACGGCGTGTGGCCGAGGTCATGGGCGAGTGCGATCGCCTCGACCAGATCCTCGTGCAGGCGCAGCGCGCGGGCGATCGAACGCGCCAGTTGCGCCACCTCCAGTGAGTGGGTCAGGCGCGTGCGAAACAGGTCCCCTTCGTGGTTGAGGAAGACCTGCGTCTTGTAGACCAGCCGGCGGAAGGCGGTGCTGTGGACGATGCGGTCGCGGTCGCGCTGGTACTCGTTGCGTGTGGGCGCCGGCGCTTCCGGGTGCCGCCTGCCACGGCCGGCGCGGGGGTCGCTGGCGTACGGCGCGAGCATCTCGTGTTCAGGCGGTATGGGCCTCGATCACCTGGAGGACGAGCTCGTCGGGGGCCGTCCGCATACCCGCTCGGCCCAGTGATTCGATGACGACGAAACGAATCTCTCCCGCTTCGGCCTTCTTGTCCACGCGCATGAGCTCGAGGTACCGGCTGCCGCCGAGCCGCGGTCCGCGCACCGGCAAGCCGGCGCGCTCGACGAGTCGGGCCATGCGGTCGACGAAGGCCGGCGGCATCAGACCCAACCGCGCGGACAGCTCGCTGGCCATCACCATGCCGCAGCCCACCGCCTCGCCATGCAGCCATGCGCCGTACCCGAGTCCCGCCTCGATGGCGTGCCCGAAGGTGTGGCCAAAGTTGAGGATCGCACGCAAGCCACTCTCGCGCTCGTCCTGACCGACCACCCAGGCCTTGATCTCGCAGGAGCGCCGCACGGCGTAGCCGAGCGCCGCCTTGTCTCCTGCCAGCAGCGCATCCAGATTCGCCTCGATCCATTCCAGGAAGGCGGCGTCGGCGATCGGCCCGTACTTGATCACCTCCGCCAGGCCGGCCGAAAGCTCGCGGGCCGGCAAGGTATCGAGCGTGTCGAGGTCCGCGACCACCTTCACCGGCTGGTAGAAGGCGCCGATCATGTTCTTGCCACGTGGATGGTTGATCGCAGTCTTGCCACCGACCGAGGAGTCCACCTGCGCGAGCAAGGTCGTCGGCACCTGCACGAACGGCACCCCTCTCATGTAGCAGGCCGCCGCGAAGCCGGTCAGGTCGCCGATCACACCGCCGCCGAGCGCAAACAGCACCGTCTTGCGGTCGCAGCCGGCTGCCAGCAGTTCGTCGAACACCCGGTTGAGCGAGTCCCAGGTCTTGTGCGCCTCGCCGTCCGGCAATGTCACGTGCAATACACGACGAAAGCGGCACCCGACCGCCCGTTCCAGCCTCATTGCATACAGGGGCGCAACAGTCGCGTTGGTGACGATCACCGCCGCTTCACCGGCGGGAACCTCTTGCCAGAGCAGGGCATCGTCCAGCAGTCCTGGGCCGATGTGGATGTCGTAGCTGCGCTCGCCCAGCGCGATGCGCACCGTGCTTGCGCCTGAAGTGCCGTCGTTCGCGGAAGAAGATGGGGCCATCCGCCTAGTGTAGCGGGGCCAAGGAGGCGCGCCTGCGGAGGACTACGAGCTTGGCCGGGACGCGTGCCCCGGTGTTCATCCCCTGGGTAGTTGCACCGGGGAGGGTACGTGACCGGCGTCCACGACCCCGGCCAGCTCGAGCTGCATCAGGATCATGTTCACGAGCATCGCCACCGACGGCCGTCCGGTCTCGATCACGAAGTGCGCCGTCTCGCGGTACAGCGGATCCCGCTGAGCGTACAGCTCTCGCAGTTTCGCGAGCGGGTTGGCCACCTGCAGCAAGGGGCGCTGGGTATCGTGCCGCAATCGGCGGAAAAGCTCCTCGGGCGACGACTGGAGGTACACCACGGTCCAGAGCTTGCGCAGCGTCGCGCGGTTGGCCTGCCGCAGGACGATGCCCCCCCCGGTGGACAGCACAGCGGAACCTGCGGCGTTCAGCGCCGCCAGCGCGTCCGCCTCGACCTCCCGAAATGCGTCCTCGCCGTGCGCCTCGAAGTACGCCCGGATCTTCTCGCCGACGCGTTGCTCGATGAGCGCGTCGAGATCGATGAACTCGCCTCCCAGGCGGCGAGCCAGCTGCCGGCCCACCGTGGTCTTCCCCGCGCCGGGCATGCCGACCAGGGCCACACGGGGGCTGGCGAGACGGGTGCTGACTGGGTCGCCGAGGGGAGGCTCTTTCACGGAGAGGGAGCGGTCACGGGAAGCCGGATGACGGTCCGAATGATGCCCCGGCCCCATTTCCCATCACAGGTGTTGGGGATCGAAAGGGGCACATTGGGCGGATCCAGTCCGTCCATCGGGCCCGGCGCGCACGCGAGCGCACCCTGGCCCCGTATCGAGCTCGAAGAAGCGAGCACGTCCGTATCGCCGGGCGGGTCGAACACGTCGTTCTCGTTCACGTCGAGATACGGACGCCCCGCGTCCCAGAAGGGTTCACCCGCATCGTAACGGCCATTCCCGTTGCTGTCCTGGTAGGCCTCTTCGCCCTCCATCCAGGCCAGCACGGTCACGTAGCCACCGTTGGGCCCGAGGAAGCCGGTCGTCAGCTCCACGCTGCATTCCGCGGAACCCTTCGCGCCAGAAAGCGCGAGCACGCACGAAGGAGCGATCGTCCCCGCCTCGGTGCGGAAATGCACGGTGCGCCCCACACCGGCGGGATAGCCCTTGGCGTCCGCAGCAGTGAAGGTGAGGTGCGTACGGTCCACCTTGGTGATCCAGTCGAGTTGGACGTTCTCCGCCGCCAAGGTGAGGTGACTCTGAGAGGGCTCCGCGCCCGAGCCGCCCCCCGCCTGACCACCGTTGCCGAACGGAGACTGGCCCGGGTCGCCACCTCCGCCGCCGCACGCCGCCATCGTCACGGCCAGCACAGCGTACAGCAGGCTGGTGCGCAGACGGACACTTCCCTGACGGGGTTCAGTCATCTCAGATTCCCTCTCGCAAAAGTCGTTGCCTTGTTGCTTGTCTTGCTTATCGGGCGGCCGTCCGCTCCGAGATCACCCGCGGCGTCAGGAAGACCAGCAGTTCGGTCTTGTCGGCCACCTTGCCGCGCGTCTTGAAGAGGTGACCGAGCACCGGCACGTCGCCCAGCAACGGCACCTTCGACACCTCATCCCGGTCGACCTGCTCGAAGATGCCGCCGATCACCACCGTACCGCCGTTCTCGATCAGCACCTGCGTCTTCACGTGCTTGGTGTTGATCGCGATGCCGGCCGGGGTCGTCTCGCCGCGGCTGTCCTTGTTGATGTCGACGTCGAGAATGATGTTGCCCTCGGGCGTGATCTGCGGCGTCACCTCGAGCTTGAGGTTCGCCTTGCGGAAGGCGATCGCCGTCGCGCCGCTGGAGGTCGCCGTCTGGTACGGGTACTCGGTGCCCTGCTCGATCAGTGCCTTGACCTGGTCGGCCGTGATCACTCGCGGGCTGGACACGATGCGCCCCTTGCCTTCGGCTTCCAGCGCGGAGAGCTCCAGGTTCAGGAACCGGTTGGCCGTCGAGCTGAACAGCGACAGCGCAAAGCTCGCCGGATCGCGGCCGCTGATCGTGTTGGCAGGCAGGTTCACGAAGTACGTGTTGGGGATGTAGCTTTCGTCCGTGAGTTCGGCCTGACGGGTTTGCTCACCCACGCCCAGGTAGTTGCCTGTCACCGCCACCCGGTTGCTGCCGTCGATGCCCCAGCCCGGCGTGCCGCCGCGCAGGCCCCGCAGGTCGGTGGCGCCGAGCTTCACGCCCAGCTGGCGGCCGAAGGTGTCGGCGGCCTCGACGATGCGCGCCTCGATCATCACCTGGCGCACCGGGATGTCGATCTTGGCGATCAGCTGCTGGATCTCCTCCAGCTTCGACGGGATGTCCGTCACGAAGATCTGGTTCGTCCGGGTCTCGAAGATCACCGAGCCGCGGGGGGTGAGGATGGGCTTGGCGTTGGTCCCGCTGCCGCCGGAGGAGCCGCCTTGTCCCATCAGGCCCTTGGCCACTTCCTCGGCCTTCGTGTAGTTGAGCTGGAACGACTGAGTGCGCAGCGGCTCGAGTTGGGCGACCTGGGCCTTGGCCTCGAGATCGAGCTTCTCCTTCGCGGTGATCTCGTCGTTCGGGGCGATCCACAGCACGTTCCCCGACTTGCGCATCCCCAGGCCCTTGGCCTGCAGGATGATGTCGAGCGCCTGATCCCAGGGCACGTCCTTCAGTCGCAGCGTGACGTTGCCGGTCACCGAGTCGCTCGTGACGATGTTGAAGTCGGTGAAGTCGGCGATGACCTGCAGCAGCGAGCGGACCTCGATGTTCTGGAAGTTGAGCGACAGCTTCTCACCCTGGTAGCCGGGTCCCTGGACCAGCTTGTTCGGATCCTGCTTCTGCGGACGCACCTCCAGCACGAACTGCGTGTCGCTCTGGTACGCGCTGTGCTCCCAGTTGCCGCGCGGTTCCACCACCATGCGCACGCGGTCGCCGACCTGCGTCGTGGTAATGGTCTGCACCGGCGTGCCGAAGTCCGTCACGTCCAGGCGGCGGCGCAGGTTGTCCGGGAGCGTGGAACGCAGGAACTCGACGACGAGGCTGCGGCCTTGCTGCCGGATGTCGACGCCGACCTGGTTGTTCGGCAGTTCCACCACGACACGCCCGGCCTCGTCCTGGCCACGGCGGAAGTCGATGTCACGCAGCGCGAGCGGCGTGCGGTTGAGGCTTTCGGCGAAGTGCAGCGGCTCGCTCGAGCTGGCCGCAACGTTGCTTCCCTGCGCCGCGCTCGGCTGGAGCACGAGCAGCAGCGCGTTGCCCTGCAGCTGCGCGGTGTAGTTGGCCGGCTGCTTGAGGTTCAGCACGAGGCGGGTGCGCCCTCCGGCCTGCGCCAGGTTGACCGACCGCAGGTTGCCCTGGTTGATCTCCAGCGAGGAGCGGCCGAGCGCGTTCGATACGCCCTGCATGTCGATGGCGATGCGCGGCGGTGTCTGCACGGTGAAGCCGGAGGGCACGTCGGCGAGCGGCTGCGCCATCTCGATGCGCACGATCTCCGAGCCCGCCTGCTGCGTGGCGTTGATCGACTGGATGGCGTTCTGCGCCCACGCCATGAGCGGGGCGACGAAGATCGACAGGCCGAGCGCGGCGTTTCTCAGAGTGTTCATCATCGTGTTCTCATGCATCGTCTTCATCGCGCTTTCTCCTGAAGCTGGAGGCTGGCCGTGCGTTCGATCCATTCGCCCGCGGCGTCCTGCACGATCTCCCGGAGCGCGATCTCGGTCTCGGTGATCTTCATGATCCGACCATAGTTCTGGCCGATGTAGTCGCCCACCTTCACCTGGTAGAGCAGGTTGTCGACCTTCAACAGCGCGTACTGCCGGCCCTGCTTCTCCAGGCTGCCCACCATGGCCATGCTGTCGAGCGGATAGGCCTCGAGGGGCTCCTTTCGGCGGTTCAGTTCGCCCGATAGCAGCGAATTGGGCTGGCGGGCTTCCTGCTTCAGGGCCACCGTGAGCTTCTGCACGCTGAACGGCTCGACCCCGTCGAGCGCCACGTAGGGCTGCGGATCGAACTTCTTCGGCGGATCCAGCGGCTTGACGCTCGGGCGTACCTCGCGCTTTTGCTGCTCCATCCAGGCCTGCAGCTCGTCGATGTCGCTGCCGCAACCCGCCAGGCCGAGCAGCGCGACGAGCATGGCCGCTGCGGCGGGACGCCGCGCGATGATCATCATTTCTTGCCTCCGCTCTTGTCCTTCTGGGCGGCGGCCTTCTGCGCGGCGCGCTCGGCCTCGTCGAGATAGCGGTACGTGCGGGCCGTCGCCTCCATCGTGAGGGATCCGCCGCCGGGCGCGTCCTTGGGCGTCGAGATCGCCAGACCATGCAGCGTGACGATGCGCGACAGGTTGGCGACGTCGGCGGCGAACGCGCCCATGTCGTGGTAGCGGCCGGAGACCTTGATCGCGATCGGCAGCTCGGCGTAGTAGTCCTTCACGACCGCCTGCCCCGGGCGGAAGAGCTCGAACTGGAGGCCTCGCCCGATGCCCGCCTGGTTGATGTCGGACAGCAAGGCATCCATCTCGGCCTTGCCAGGCAATTGCTTCTCGAGTTGGGTGACGTACTCCTGCACCTGCTGACGCTGCTTGCGCAGCTCACCCAGGTTGATCGCCTGCGCCAGCTTGCTGCGGTACTCATCCTTGAGGGCCGGCTCGCGCTGGCGCTCGGCCTCGAGGTTGTCGGCCTCCGCGGAGAGCACGAGGAACCAGCCGAGGACCACGACCGCAGCTGCGGCCGCGACCCACGCGGCCGCACGGGGCAGGATGGGCCACTGCCCGGGTTCGTTGGGATCGAGTCCGCGGAACTGCGAGACGAGTTCGTCCGACAGTTCGCTGAGATTCACGTTGAGGGAGCCCTTAGCCATGCACCCACTCCATCACGATTGCCGCGCCGGGCCGGCGGCCTGCGGCGCCTTTCCGGCCCCGGGCTGCGCCGCCTGGTCCTGCTGCGGCCGCTTGACCGACACGCGCATGGAGAACTCGAACAGCCGCTTCGTCTCCCGCGAGCCGGGGACGGTCTGTACGTTGGCCGCCTTGATCTCCACGAGTTCCGGACGCTCGAGCCATTCCGAGTTGTAGGCGGTGTTGCGCAGGAACTCCGAGACCCGCTCGTTGGTCTGGGCCACGCCGCTGAGGGTCACAGCCTGCCCATCCTGCTTGATCTCGCGCAGGTACACGCCCTCGGGCGTCTGCTTGACCAGCTCGTTGAGCAGGTGCACCGGCACGTTGCGGTCGCTCTGCAGGTCTTCCACCGCCTTCTGCCGCGCCTTGAGCAGTTCGATCTCGGCGCGCAGGTTCGCGATGTCCTTGATTTCCTCGTCGAGCTTGCGGATCTCGCCCTGCAGGAAGCTGTTGCGCTCCTGCTGGTTGGCGATCTGCTGCTGCAGCACCGTGTACCAGCCGCCGACGATCAGCAGTCCGCCGACGGCGGACAGGCCCAGCGCCGTGAAGAACGCCTGCTTGCGCCGGCGCCGTTTCTCTTCCCGATGGGGAAGCAGGTTGATCAGGATCATTGCAGGAACCTCCGCATCGCCAGCCCGCAGGCGGTGAGGTACGAAGGCGCTTCACGGCGCAGCCTGCTCTCCCGCACGTTGGAACTCAGCTTCATGCCTTCGAACGGGTTGACGATCATCGAGGCGAAGCCGGTCAGCTCGGTGACCCGCTCCTTGAGCCCCGGGAGCGCTGCGCTCCCGCCGGCCAGCATGACGTAGTGGACCTTGTGGTGTGGCGTGCTGGTGAAGAAGTACTGCAGCGCGCGGCCGACCTCCTGCGCGAGACTGTCGACGAAAGGCGCCAGCAGCGTCTGCTCGTAGTCCTCCGGCAGGTCGCCCGACAGCTTCTTCTGCTCCGCCTCCTCGAAGGAGAACCCGTACTGGCGCGAGATCAGCTGTGTGAGCTGAGACCCACCGAACGCCTGGTCGCGGTCGTAGAGCAGTTCGTCGTCGCGCAGCACCTTGAGGCTGGTGGTCTCGGCGCCGATCTCGAACAGCGCCACCAGGGCATCCTTGCCACCGCCGGGCAGGTTGGCGACGAGGCGCCCCACCGCGAGGCGTGATGCATGCGACTCGATGTCCAGCACCACCGGCTTGAGGCCGGCGGCCTCCGCCAACCCCTGGCGATCCTGCACCCGGTCCTTCCGGGACGCTGCGATCAGGACCTCCACGTCGCCGACCGAGGTAGGGCTCGGCCCGATGACACAGAAGTCAAGACTCACTTCGTCCAGTGAGAACGGGATGTACTGGTTGGCCTCGGTCTCGACCTGGACCTCCAGCTCTTCCTCACGCAGGCCCGCCGGCAGCATGATCTTCTTGGTGATGACCGCCGACTGCGGCATCGCCATGGCGACCTGCTTGGTCCGGCTGCCGCTCTTGACCACCACGCGGCGCACCGCGTTGGCGACCTCGTCGAACTTCTCGATCTGGCCGTCGACGATCCAGCCCTTCTCGAAAGGCTCCGCCGCGAAGCGCTCGACGACGTACTCGCCGGCAGCGTTCTGATTGAGTTCGACCAGCTTGACGCTGGACGAACTGATGTCGAGCCCGATCAGCGGCGCGTGCTGTCGGCCGAACAAAACGTCAAGAAAGCTCACACCCGTCCCCCAACGCGCAAGAAGTGCGCCGGATTGTTAATAAGTTACTTCAATGCTAGCAGTAAAGCCTTTGAGCAAGAAAGATTTTTTCACGCTTTGGGCGTTTGTTTCGGGGTGCTGTGACGCGCTTAAAACACCTCGTTTGGGGTGAACCCTGAGCAGTCGCGGGGTATTCGAAACAGAACGTTTCTAACCCTTGCGCAGGGGCACCGGTAACCCGAAGCCGCCCCTTTCTATAATCCGCTTCTATTCCTAGGAATCGCATGTCACAAACCGAGCGTCCTGCGCGAGAACGCTCTGCGGGCTCCGCAACGTCCTGGGCGCGCATGCTGTCCCGCAGCCTGGTCTGGCTGGCGGGGGCGGCCGTTGCCGGCGCCCTGTCCGTTCTCATGCTGGTCGGCATCGCGCTGGCCGTGGCCTATCCCAACCTGCCCGAACTCAGCGGGCTCATGGATTACCGCCCCAAGCAGCCGATGCGCGTGTACGCCGCCGACGGCCAGTTGATCGGCGAGTTCGGCGAGGAGCGTCGGCGCTTCCTGCCCATCGCCCAGATCCCCAAGGTCATGCAGCAGGCGGTGTTGGCCATCGAGGATGCCCGCTTCTACGAGCACAGCGGTGTCGACTACCTGGGCATCGTGCGCGCGGGGCTGGCCAATGTCGGGGAAGCCCGTAGCCAGGGCGCCTCCACGATCACGATGCAGGTGGCCCGCAACTTCTATCTGTCCACCGAGAAGACCTTCACCCGCAAGATCTACGAGATCCTGCTGGCGATGAAGATCGAGAGCCTGCTGACCAAGGACCAGATCCTGGAGCTGTACATGAACCAGATCTACCTGGGGCAGCGGGCCTACGGGTTCGCCGCCGCCAGCGAGATCTACTTCGGCAAGCAACTGCAGGACATCACGGTGGCCGAGGCGGCGATGCTGGCGGGCCTGCCCAAGGCTCCGTCCGCCTACAACCCCATCGTCAACCCCAAGCGGGCGCAGATCCGGCAGCAGTACATCCTGGACCGCATGCTGGAGCACGGCTTCATCACCGAGGAACAGCACCGCGTCGCCAAGGCGCAGGTCCTGCAGTACCGGCGCAACGCACCGCTGCCCGTGCATGCCGAGTACATCGCCGAGACGGCCCGGCAGCTCGTCTACAACCAGTACGGCGAGGAGGCCTACACGCGTGGCTTGAACGTCTACACCACGGTGCAGTCGGCCGAGCAGATCGCTGCCTACCGGGCGCTGCGCCGGGGCATCATGGACTACGAGCGCCGGCAGTTCTACCGGGGGCCCGAGGCGTACATCGACCTGCCCAAGGATCCGGACGAGGTCGACGCTCGGGTCGCCGAGGCGCTGACCGACCACCCGGACAACGACGAGGTCCGGGCGGCGGTCGCCCTCGAGGTGAGCCCCAGGAAAGTCGTGGCCATGCTGCAGAACGGCGAGACCGTCACCATCACCGGCAATGGCCTGAAGCCGGCCCAATCGGGGCTTTCCGAGAAGGCCAACCCGAAGGTGCAGATCCGTCCAGGGGCGGTCATCCGGGTGATCGAGGTCGCCAAGGACAGCTGGTCGATCACGCAACTGCCCGAGGTCGAGGGCGCCTTCGTCTCGCTCGACCCGCGCACCGGCGCGATCCGGGCCCTGGTCGGCGGTTTCGACTACGCGAAGAACAAGTTCAATCACGTCACGCAGGCCTGGCGCCAGCCCGGGTCCAGCTTCAAGCCCTTCATCTACTCGGCGGCGCTCGAGAAAGGCTTCACCCCGGCCACGGTGATCAACGACGCGCCCCTCTTCTTCGGCGCCCAGGTGACGGGCAGCCAGCCCTGGGAGCCGAAGAACTACGACGGCACCTTCGACGGCCCGATGTCGATCCGGCGGGCGCTGGCCAAGTCGAAGAACATGGTGTCCATCCGCCTGCTGCAGGCGATCGGCCCGGACTACGCGCAGCAATGGGTGACGCGGTTCGGCTTCGAGGCGGAACGACATCCGGCCTATCTGACCATGGCGCTCGGCGCGGGCTCGGTGACCCCGCTGCAGATGGCCGCGGCCTACGCCGTCTTCGCCAACGGCGGCTACCGCGTCCCGCCCTACCTGATCACGCGCATCACCGATGCGCAAGGCCGGGTGCTCACCCAGCGCGAACCGCAGCAGCCCGACGAGTCGATGCGTGCCATCGACCCGCGCAACGCCTTCGTGATGAGCAGCCTGCTGCAGGAGGTGACCCGCAGCGGGACCGCCGCGCGCGCGCAAGGCACGTTGCGGCGGCCGGACCTCTATGGCAAGACGGGCACCACCAACGACTCGATGGATGCATGGTTCGCAGGCTACCAGCCCAACCTCGTGGCGGTGGTGTGGATCGGCTACGACACCCCGCGCAAGCTCGGCAGCCGCGAGACGGGTGGTGGGCTGGCCCTGCCGGTGTGGATCGACTACATGCAGCACGCCCTCAAGGGCGTTCCCGTCCAGAACTACTCGGCTCCAGACGGGGTGATCAACCTGGGCGGCGAATGG
Source organism: Burkholderiaceae bacterium (assembly GCA_035559275.1). Classification (GTDB taxonomy): domain Bacteria; phylum Pseudomonadota; class Gammaproteobacteria; order Burkholderiales; family Burkholderiaceae_C; genus Caldimonas. Next base: position 5,671 of record DATMBN010000007.1, on the reverse strand, counting down.
TTCTACGAGGAGTTCACCCACGGAGCGGGCGTCGCAAGCCTGGGTCTGGACGAGCAGATTCCGGCGACGCCCACGGAGGACGAGCGCAAGAGCATCCTCGACCTCTTCAAGAACTGAGCGAGGGCCCGGGCCGGTCCCTGCGGGACCGCAGCCCGCCTCGCCTTTAGGCTGCCGCCGGCGGGTTGAAGCGCACGGGCCGGCGTGCGTGCTCGCTCGCGCAGCGCGACAGCACTTCGAAGAAGTCCTCGCCGGTGCGGGTGTCGAGCCACCGGCCTTCCACGTACTTGTAGTGGTAGCCGCCAGAACGCGCGGCGAGCCAGATCTCGTGCAACGGCGGCTGCGTGTTGACGACGATCTTGCTGCGATCGGGAAAGGTCAGCTCCAGCAGGCCGCCAGTGCGGCTCGTGTCGATGTCCAAACCGTCCTGCTGCAGCAGTTCGTCCGCGCGTGCCTCCACGGCCGCCAGCACGGCCGATGCCTTGGCGTGGTAGTCGCTGTCGCTCAACGCAGTGGGAGTCAGAGTCATCGTTGCCAGAACCTACAATCGCAAGATGTTTTCACGCGCATCGATTCTAGCCCTCGGTGCGGCCACCCTTCTGGCCGTGGGCCTGGGCGGCTGCGGGCAGAAAGGCCCGCTGTACCTGCCCCAGCCCAAGTCCTCCGCGCCCGCCCCCGCGGCCGCGGCTTCCTCCCCCGCCCCCGCTGCCTCCCGATGACCCTCCCCGGCTCCCCCTTCGTCGCGTACCGCGACGGCCAGCTGCACGTGGACGGCTGCGCGCTCGACGCGCTGGCCGACCGGTACGGCACCCCGCTCTACGTGTATTCACAGGCGGCGATGCTCGCGGCGCTGGCACCTTACCAGCGCGCGCTCGACGGCCGTGCGCACCTCATCTGCTATGCGATGAAGGCCAACTCCAACCTGGCCGTGCTGCAGACCTTCGCGCAGGCCGGCTGCGGCTTCGACATCGTCTCGGCCGGCGAACTGGAGCGCGTGCTGGCCGCCGGGGGGCGGGCCGACCGGGTGGTGTTCTCGGGGGTCGGCAAGACACGGGCGGAGATGCGTCGCGCGCTGGACGCCGGCGTGCGCTGCTTCAACGTGGAAAGCGAAGCCGAGCTGGAAGTGCTGTCGCAGGTCGCGGTGGCCGCGGGTCGCAAGGCCCCTGTCAGCCTGCGGGTGAACCCGGACGTGGACGCCAAGACCCATCCGTACATCTCCACCGGGCTCAAGGGCAACAAGTTCGGTATCGCGCACGACCGGGCCGTGACTGCCTATCGCCGCGCCGCCTCCCTGCCAGGCCTGGAGGTGGTCGGCATCGACTGCCACATCGGCTCGCAAATCACCGAGGTCTCGCCGTATCTCGACGCGCTCGACCGCGTGCTGGACCTGGTGGAGGCGGTGGAAGCCGCGGGCGTGCCGATCCACCATGTGGACCTGGGTGGGGGGCTGGGCATCACCTACACGGACGAGACACCTCCCGGCGCGGACGAACTCATCGTCAAGCTGCTCGCACGCATCGACGAGCGCGGGCACGGGCACCGGGAACTGCTGTTCGAACCGGGCCGCTCGTTGGTGGGCAATGCCGGCGTGCTGGTGACCGAGGTGCTCTATTTGAAGCCGGGCATCGAGCGCAACTTCTGCATCGTGGACGCGGCGATGAACGACCTGATGCGACCGGCAATGTACGAAGCCTACATGGTGACCGCGGCGTGCCGCCAGCGGCAGGAGCCCGCGGTACGCTACGACGTCGTCGGTCCCGTGTGCGAGTCGGGCGACTGGTTGGCGCGAGACCGCGACTTGACGGTATACCAGGGCGATCGTCTCGCGATCCTTTCCGCGGGTGCCTACGGCATGAGCATGGCCAGCAACTACAACACGCGCGGCCGCGCGGCCGAAGTGATGGTCGTCGGGGACGAGGCTTACCTGATCCGCGATCGGGAAATGCCGCAGGAGTTGTTCCGCGGCGAGCGGCTGTTGCGCCGCGACTGAGGCGACCGGCGCGAGGGGTCGAGCGGGCGTCCCAGGGAGCCCGCTCCAAGACCGCTTTCGAAGTCCTCCCGGGTTGGCCGCTGAGCAGCACCTACCGCTTCAACACCACCAGCCCCTTCAGGTACTCGCCTTCCGGGAAGGCGAGCGTCATCGGGTGGTCGCAGGCAGCCCCGAGCCGGGCATGGATGAAACCGTCGACGTCGGCGTCGATGCCCGCGCCGGCGACGATCTTGTGGAAGAGCTCGGCGCCGATGCCACCCGAGCACGAGAAGGTGAAGAGCAAGCCGCCGGGCTCGAGCAGCTTGAGCGCGAGGCGGTTGATGTCCTTGTAGGCCCGCGCGGCGCGTTCGGCGTGCGAGGCGGTCGGCGCGAACTTGGGCGGGTCCAGGACGATGGCGTCGAACCGCCGCCCCTCCTTCAGGAAGCGCCGCAGGCTGTCGTTGACGTCCGCATCCAACGCCTCGTGGCGCGACGGATCGAAGCCGTTGAGGCGCACGTGGGCCTGCGCCCGCTGCAGCGCCGGCGCCGAGGAGTCGATGCTCACCACCTCGGTCGCGCCCCCGGCGAGCGCCGCGACGCTGAAGCCGCCCGTGTAGCAGTAGCAGTTGAGCACGCGCGCAACCCCGAAGTGCCGCACGGTGTCGGCGAAGAGCTTGCGGTTGTCGCGCTGGTCCAGGTAGAAGCCGGTTTTGTGCCCTTCTGCCACGTCCAGCGTGAGCCGCCAATCGTGCTCGCGGATGGTGACTGCCGTCTCGCCCCCGCCGCGCAGCCAACCGGTGGCAGGCGGCAGTCCTTCCAGTCCGCGAACGCCCGAATCGGATCGCTCGTAGAGCCCGCGCGCGCCGGTCATGCTCATCAGCAAGTCGGCGATGGAGTCCTTCCAGCGCTCGGTACCGGCTGACAGGAACTGGGCGCTCAGCACGTCGCCGTAGCGGTCGACGATCAACCCCGGCAGGCCGTCGGCCTCGCCGTGCACCAGGCGCACGCCGTCGCTTGCGATGGGCATGCGAGCCCGGGCGTCCAGCGCGGCGCGCAACCGTCGCTCGAAGAAGGCCGCGTCGATGCGCTCGGCCTCATCGAAGCTCCAGGCCCGGACCCTGATGGCGGAGCTGGGGCTGTAGGCGGCCCAGGCCAGGAAGCGCCCGTCGGCAGCGACCACCTTGACCGTCTCGCCCGGGTCGGCCTTGCCTTTGGCGATGCTGCCTTCGAAGACCCAGGGATGACGGCGCAGGAGCGAGCGCTCCTTGCCTTCGCGCAACGTGATGACTTTCATGAGGGAAACCGGTTCAGCGGGTCTTCTTCGCGCGCGGATGGGCGGCGTCGTAGACCTTCGCCAGGTGCTGGAAATCGAGCTTGGTATAGACCTGTGTGGTCGAGATGCTGGCGTGGCCCAGCAGTTCCTGCACCGCGCGCAGGTCGCCGCTGGACTGCAGCAGGTGCGATGCGAACGAGTGGCGCAGCATGTGCGGATGCACGTGGGTCGGCAGCCCAGCCTGGATCGCGCGGCGCTTGAGCCGCAGCCGGATCTGCTGCGGGGTGAGCCGCGTACCCTGCCGGCCGAGGAAGAGCGGCAGCGGGTCCTCCTTCACGAAGCGCGGCCGATGCGCCAACCATCCGCGCAGAGCCTCCAGCGCAGCACGTCCGACCGGAACCGCCCGGCGTTTGCCGCCTTTGCCCAGCACATGGGCCTCGGCTTCGGCCAGGTCGATCCAGCCGCGTGCGCCCGCGTGCGGCATCGCGTCCAGCCCGACCAGCTCGCTGATGCGCAGGCCCGAGCTGTAGAGCAGTTCGACGATGCAGGCGTCGCGCACTTCCAGGGCCGGCTCGTCGCCTTGCGCGCGGTGCTCGGCCAGCCGCACCGATTGCTCCACCGACAGGGCCTTGGGCAGGGGCTTGGGCGCCTTCGGTGCCCGCACGCCTTCCACCGGGTTCTGACGCACCGCGCCCTCGCGCCCCAGCCAGCGGAACAGGCCGCGCCACCCGCTCAGGATGCGCGCGAGCGTGCGGCCGGAACGCCCTTGCGCATGCAACCCGGCCGACCAGCGGCGCACGTGATGGACCTGCACCTCTTCCAGACGCACCCCGTCACGCTGCAGGAGCAGGTCCAAGGTGGCGAGGTCGCGCGCGTAGGTCTCGAGCGTCAGGGCCGCCATGCGGCGTTCCACCCGCAGGTACTCCAGGTAGGCCTCGATGCGCGCGTCCACGCGGTGCCCGTCAGGCCTGCGGCAGCAGGCGTGCAAGACCCGCGCTGGCCAGCTCGCCGACACGCACGAGGAAGTCCGTGCCCATGTCGGCGGTGTAGCGGGTGGGATCGGGGGAACCGAGCACCAGCAGCCCGAAGGCCGCCGGCAGCGACGGGTGGCGCAGCGGGATCAGCGCGAGCGACATGACCGTGCCGGGATCGGGGAGCCAGGAGACCGGTTCGAAACCGGAGTTGATGCCGCAGTACGGAAGCGTGAGGCTGGTGACGAAGGACTTGGTGTCGTCCTTGACGCCCTGCGCGAAATCGCGGCCCGCATAGTCGGACGACACGCCCCAGACGCGAATGGCGGCCTGCGGAATCAGGAACTGGTTCTTCAGCTCCTCCACGATGATCTCCGGAACCTGCGCGGGTTCGGTGGTGAGCATCACGCTGCGGGTCCAGCGGTGCAGGCGATCAGCGATGGCCGTGTTCTCCTGGCCGTGGCGGATCATCTCGACGATCTTCAGCTCCAGGCCCTTGATCTTCTCGCGCAGCATTTCCATCTGCCGCTCCTGCAGCGAGACGGCCCGGTGGCCGTGGGGGCTGGTGAGCTGGATGGAGGCCAGCAGCTCGGCATGGCGTTCGAAGAAGCCGGGGGTGTTGGCCAGGTAGTTGGCGATGTCTTCTTCGGTGATGCCTTGGACGTTCATGGGTCAAGCCGGAAGTGGAAGGAGGATGGGACGACGACCGGGCTGCTCACAGCTCGATCTCGCCCTCGAAGACGGTGACGGCCGGGCCGGTCATCCAGACGGAGTTCGAGCCGCCCCGCCATTCGATGGACAGGCGCCCGCCCCGGGTGTCGACGTCGACCACGGGATCGAGCCAGCCGAGCCGGATGCCCGTGGCGACCGCCGCGCACGCGCCCGTGCCGCAGGCCAAGGTCTCGCCGGCGCCGCGCTCGTAGACGCGAAGCTTCACGTGGCTGCGCGAGACGACCTGCATGAAGCCGGCATTCACGCGGCGCGGGAAGCGCGAATGGCGCTCGATCAGCGGGCCGAGCGTGCCCACCGGCGTGGTCTCGATGTCGTCGACCCGCTGCACCGCATGGGGGTTGCCCATCGAGGCCACGGCCACCCAGACGACCTGCCCCTCGACCTGCAGCGGCCACTGCTCGCCCTGCCCGATCGTTCGTGGGGCGAGGTTCGCGGCGTCGAACGGCACGCGGGCCGGCTCGAACGCAGGGGGGCCCATGTCCACGGTGACGCGCCCGTCGGGTTGGAGACGGGGCTCGATCACGCCCGAAAGCGTCTGCACGCGGATGCCGCGCTTGTCGGTCAGGCCGTGCTCGTGCACGAACTTGACGAAGCAGCGTGCACCATTGCCGCACTGCTCGACTTCGCTGCCGTCGGCATTGACGATCCGGTAGCTGAAGTCCACGCCGGGGGCCGGGGCGGGCCCGACGATGAGGATCTGGTCGGCGCCGACGCCGAAACGGCGGTCGG
>DATMBN010000006.1:0-57721 GCA_035559275.1 Burkholderiaceae bacterium | reverse complement strand
CCGCCTCAACGCTCGCACGAAATCCGGCGGGTGGTGATGGCTGATGAACTGCAAGGCTGCCGCGATGCTGGCCACGACGTCCTCTTGCGATATGCGGGTCATGAGTGCGGCCTTTCCTCTCTCGGGTCGGTCAGTCGAGCTGGATCCCTGCCTCGACGACCAGCTTGCGCCACCTCTCCACCTCCGCCACGGTGTGGCGCGCCAGCGATTCGGGCGAGTACTGAGCTTCAGGCAGCAAGTGAATGCCTTGGTCGACCATCTTGCTCACCCATGCGCTGTCTCTCATCGCTGTAAGGTAAGCGCCATGCATCTGTCGAATCACCTCTCGCGGCGTTCCCTTCGGGGCATACAGGCCATACCAAGTGGTCGCCTCGAAGCCCGGCAGTACGGTTTCGGCGAGCGTCGGCACGTGGGGGTACTGCCGTGGCATGGGGCGCAGCGAAGTGAGCGCGATGGCGTTCAGGCGGCCGCCCTTGATCTGAGGCAGCGCGGTATTGCTCTGATCGAACATCGCATCCACTTGGCCACCGATGAGGTCGTTCATTGCCGGTGCCGCGCCCTTGTAGGGGACAGGCATGACCTTGATTCCCGTCCTTGCCTCAAAGAGCGCGGCGATCAAGTGCGAGGTGGACCCCGCGCCCGCGTTGGCGAAAGTGATCTTGCCCGGCGACCTTCGTGCGGCTTCGACGAGGTCGGTCACGCTCCTGTAGGGGGACGACTTTGGGACCAGCAGCACGAGGGGCGTGTCCGGAAATCGGAAGACAGGTTCGAAGTCCTTCACCGGGTCGTAGCTCAGCCGCTTGTATAGAGAGGGCGCCGCAGCCATGTAGCCCATATGTCCAACGAGAAAGGTGTAGCCGTCCGCGGGCGCGCGAGCGGCTTTGCCGGCGCCGATCGTGCCGCCCGCCCCGACCACGTTTTCGATGACCACTTGCTGGCCGATCTGCTTGCTCACCTTGTCGGCGATGTCCCGCGCCATCGCGTCCGTCGGGCCACCGGCCGCAAACGGAACCATCCATGTGATGGGTTTCTCGGGCCATGCTTGGGCCTGGACATGCACCGCGCCCGCGGCCAGAAGGGCAGATGCGATCTTCCTGACGAATTGCATGGAGATCTCCTGTGGGGCTGCCCGAAGGGGTCAGACCGATTGGGACGAGGCGATGGCGCGATCCACCATCTGCGGAGCCAGGCCGAGGTAACGGGTCGGGTCGGTGAGCTGGTCGATCGCGTCGCGGCCGAAATGCGCCCGCACTTCAGGCATGGCCCATAGCGCCTCGGCCAGCGACATTCCGTTGCCGTACGCGGTTTGGCACGCGTCGTAGACCAGCTCGTGCGCGTGCTGACGACCATGTGCCTGAGCCAGCCCCATCATCACTGCCTCGGCCGCGATCAGCCCTCGGCTGACCTCAAGGTTCTGGCGCATCCGCCCGGCGTCGACGATCAGGCCGCCGAGCGCGAACTTGGCCTGATGCAGGGCCCCCGCCGTCAAGACGAAGCTTTGCGGCAAGGCGATCCATTCGGCGTGCCACGGCCCCGTCGCGCGCTCGAAGTCCTGCACCATCGCATCGAGCATCAATCCGGCGTTCTGCCGCACTGCCTTGGACGCCGCCAGCATCAGTTCACTGGAGATGGGGTTGCGCTTCTGCGGCATCGTGCTGCTCGCGCCGCGCCCCTTGACGAAGGGTTCACAGAGCTCCGCGAATTCCGTCGACGCCATGATCATGACGTCCAGCGCGATCTTGCCGAGCGACCCGGTGACCAACGCCAGAAAGTTCACCGCCTCTGCGAATCCATCGCGCGCCACATGCCAGCTCGTCGCGGGAACGGCCAGTCCCAGTTCCTGCGCCAGTGCCTGCTGCACTTCCAAGCCTTTGGGCCCCAAGGACGCGAGAGTGCCCGCGGCACCCCCGAACGCCACGACCAGCACGCGCTTGCGAAGCTCGGCCAAGCGCTGCTGATGACGATCGAACATCGCGAGCCACACCGCCACCTTGTAGCCGAAGGTGATGGGCAGGGCCTGCTGAAGGTGAGTGCGGCCCGCCATCGGCGTGTCGCGGTGCTTGATCGCCAGCTCCCTCAGGATCCGGCGCAGGTCCTGCAGGTCGCGCTCGAGCAGGTCGAGGCCAGCTCGGATCTGGAGAACGCTGGCCGTATCCATGATGTCCTGGGTCGTGGCACCCCAGTGCACGTAGCGCCCCGCTTCCCCGCACATCGCGGCGAGTTGATGCACCAGCGGCAGGATCGGGTAGCCGACCATGTCCGTTTCGGTGCGCAGGAGGTCCAAGTGGATGCGATCGAGCCGGGCCTCTCGTTCGATGGTGGCTGCGGCTTGCGTCGGTATCACGCCGCATCGCGCCTCGGCGCGTGCCAGTGCCACTTCGACCTCGATGTAGCGGCCGATCGACGCCTCGTCCGAGAAGACTTCCCGCATCGCAGGCGTTCCGAAAGCGTCGCGAAAGAGCACCGAGTCGATGACCGTGCTGCTGGGAAAAAAAGCGCATGACATGGCGCTGCTCCCTTGTGAAGTACGTTCGGACATACATTTATGTTCGAACATAATTCATGGTAGATTGTTCGAACATATTAGCATTAGGGGTAAACCCTAGGGAAGTAAAAAATGGGATCCATCCAAGCTGCAGAGCTTGCGAAACATCTCGGCGACGGCATTGCCGCTGGCCGCTACCCGGTCGGGTCGCTGCTGCCGACCGAGTTCGAGTTGTGCCGGCAGTTCGACGCGACGCGCTACACCGTGCGCCTTGCACTGAACGAGCTCCAGGAACAAGGGCTGATCTCCCGCAAGAAGAACGTGGGGTCGCGGGTCGAGGCGACCCGGCCCAGTACGGGGTTCGTCCAGTCGATCACGTCCGTGGAGGATCTCGCGCTTTTCGGCAAGACGAACGTTCGCGTCGTGCAGACGGTGGAGAAGATCGTGGCCGACGTGGAACTGGCCCGCGAACTCGGCTGCCCTGGTGGAAGCCGCTGGCTGCGAATCTCGAGCCTGCGCTTCGACAGCCAGAACCGATCGCGGCCGGTGGCATGGCTGGACATCTACATCGAGCCCGAGTACGCCGACGTGGCAGAGGCCGCGCGGCAGTCGCCCAACGTGCTGGTCAGCTCGCTGATCGAGGCGCGATACGGCCGGCGCATCTCGCGCATCAGGCAAGTCGTCGATGCAATGGCCGTGCCAGCCGGCAAGGCCGAGGCACTGCGAGTCGAGGCGGGATCCCCCGCACTGAAGATCGTCCGCCGCTACCTCGACGCGGCAAACCAGGCGTTCGAGATCACCGTCAGCGTCTGCCCCGCCGGCCGCCTGCCCCTGTCCCTGGATCTCAAGAGGTCCAGGGAATAGGTCTCGCGGCCTCAACGCAGATCACCTTGGCCGTGCCACGGCCGCGGCACGCCCCGAGCGGGCGAGGGGTCCCCCGCAGCCCCGTGCTCACGCTGCACGAAAGGGCAACTCACGCTGCGGCTGGCCCGTGAGACGGGCCACGGCGTTCGCAAAGGCCGGCGCCAGCGGCGCGAGGCCCGGCTCCCCGACCCCCGTGGGGGGGTCCGCACTGGGAACGATATGCACCGCCACCTCCGGCATGGCACTGATGCGCGCAATTCGATACTGGTCGAAGTTGCGCTGCTCGACCACACCGTCCTTGAGCGTGATGGTGTTGCCGGGAAGACAGGTCGACAAGCCCATCAGCGCCCCGCCTTGCACTTGAGCCTCCACCGATTTCGGATTCACGGCCAGGTTGCAGTGCACCCCGGCGGTGGCTCTGTGCAGGACGGGTTGCCCCTGCTGGAGCGATGCCTCGACGACGAATGCGACGACGGTTCCGAATGACTCATGTACCGCCACCCCCCAGGCGTGCCCGGGCGCCAATGCCCGTTTGCCATAACCGCTTTTCTCCACCGCCAGCTGCAATGCGGCACGGTGACGGGAATGTCTTTCGCCGAACTGCGTGAGGCGGTAGGCCACGGGGTCCCGGCCGGTGGCACGCGCGACCTCGTCGATCAGGGTCTCCATGACGTATGCGGTGTGGGTGCTACTCACGCTTCGCCACCACAGCACTGGTACGTTCAGCTGCGGGTGGTGAACGGTCAGGCGCATCGGTATCTCATACGGATCGCGCATGCCCAGGACGCAAGTCCTGTCGATGCCGTCCTTCACCATCATCTTTTCAAAGGGTGTGCCCGTCATGATGGATTGACCGACGATGGTGTGGTCCCACCCCAGCACCTTGCCCTGGGCATCGAAGCCGATGCGCGCCGTGTGAAGCAGCATCGGCCGGTAGTAGCCGCCGGTCAGATCGTCCTCCCGGCTCCACAGCGTGCGCACCGGGCTGTCCAGCCCGGCAGCGCGGGCGGCCTTGGCCACCTCGCAGGCTTCGACCACATAGTCGCTGCCGGGGGTGCCGCGCCGGCCGAATCCACCGCCGGCCATCTGCACGATGACGCGAATCTGGTCTGGTCTGAGCTTCAGCACACGGGCCGCCGCGGCGCCGTCGAATCCGGGCAACTGGCTGCCGACCCACAGGTCGGCGCCGTCCGGGCGGATCCGAACCGTGCAGTTCAGGGGCTCCATCGGCGCATGGGCCAGATAGGGGAAGACGAACTCGGCCTCGATCTTGTTGGGCGCGCCCGCAATCTGGCTCACGTCGGCCTCGAAGTAGCGCGCCCCCTGCTCCCTTGCCAGGTCACGGTACTGCTCCAGTTGCCGCGCACTGTCGACGCGCTCGACCTCCTCGGTGGCCCACTGCGCCTTCAGCGCATCGCGGCCTTGCTTGGCCGGCCAATAGCCGTCAGCGATGACGGCCACACCCTCAGCGCCTCGCTCCAGGGGCACACGGAGCACCGCCTTCACTCCCTTGACGGCCCGTGCGGCCTTGTCGTCCAGCGACGACAGCCGCGCGCCGAACACCGGCGGACGCGCGACCACGGCCGTGAGCATGCCCGGCAACTTGACGTCGATGCCATAGGCCTGCTTGCCGCTGCTCTTCGCTGCAGCGTCCAACCGCGTCGTGGGCCGGCCGATGATGCGAAACTGCTCGGGATTCTTCAGCGTCACCTTCTCGGGGACGGGAAGTGTCGCCGCCGCCGCGGCCAGTTCTCCGTACCCTGCGCGGCGGCCGCCCGGCCCGATGACCACACCGGCTTCAGTGCGCAAGCTCGCTGCATCGACCTTCCAGCGTTGCGCTGCGGCCAGCAGCAACATGGCGCGGGCACGTGCGCCCAGTTCCCGGTACTGCATGAAGCTGTTCTTGATCGACGCGGACCCGGCAGTCAGATGAACGCCGGTGCGCGGATCTGCGTAAGCCGCGTCGTTGTTGCCATGGCGACTGCGTACACGGGTCCAATCCGCGTCCAACTCTTCGGCCAACAACATCGGCAGCGCAGTCTCCACGCCCTGACCGAATTCCAGACGGTTGATCGTCACCGTGACGGCGCCGTCGGGTGCGATCTCCACGAACGCGCAAGGCCGCTCGGTCGGTTTGAGCCCATCCGGCGCGCCGCCTTGCGCGAACGACGTGCCGGGAAAGGCGCCCAGTGCGAAGCCGAGGGCCCCGCCGAGCTTGAGAAATGTGCGCCGGGGCGGTTCGCAAGGCGGGTGCGCAGGCGCGCTGCCATCGGACGCCAACCGCTGGATCAGCCGCGGCAACTCATCGTGTTGTTCCGTGAAAAGCATCGCGCGTTCTTTCAGGTCAGCATGCGCGCCGCGTCGGCCACTGCCGCCCGGATGCGCTGGTAAGTGCCGCAACGGCAGATGTTCCCCGCCATCGCCGCATCGATGTCGGCCACGCTCGGCTGCGTGCCCTTGGGCAGGGACCTCAGGAAGGCCGTCGCAGTCATGATCTGCCCGCTCTGGCAGTAGCCACACTGCGCCACGTCGTGCTTCACCCACGCTGCGCGAAGCGCTTCGCCCACGGGATCGTCGCCCCCGGCGATGGCCTCGATGGTGGTCACATGCTTACCGGCCGCAGCCGAGGCCGGCGTGACGCAGGAGCGGATCGGTTGGCCGTCCATATGCACGGTACAAGCGCCGCAGAGCGCCGCACCGCAGCCGAACTTGGTCCCCTGCAGTCCGAGGTTGTCGCGCAGCACCCAGAGAATGGGCGTTCGTGGGTCGACGTCCACCGTCTGGTCGCGGCCGTTCACGTTCAAAATGGTCATTTGTGCGGGTCCCAATTCGTGTTCTCTTGCCATGCGAAGAGATTCGCAACGAAGCCGAACAGGCCGGCCGGGCCTCACGCCTGCATCGTCCGATGCACGCGCGAGTCGTGGTCAGACGATATGCGCCGTGGACCGGACTGCCTACAATCGCCCGTACGTTTTACGTTCGCCAGAGTCCTGAGTTGATCGACCCTCTCGCCGAGATCGTGGTGCTGCTGGCCCCTGGAGCGCCTGTCTTTAAGATCGTGGGCGCGGCCGGCCGTTGGCAGGTACGACGAGCAGAGTACGGCCGACCGTTTTTCTGCGTCGTCCTGGACGGTCGCTGCCGGCTGGCGGTGGATGGACATGAGCCGGTCTCCCTGCACGAGGGCGACTTCGTCCTCATCCCTTCGGCCAGCGCCTTCACGATGTCAGGACCGGGCGCTCCACAATCGACGCCGCCTGCGAATGTGCAACCCCTGATGCTGCACGGCGAGATTCGGCACGGCCGCCAGAGCGGCCCGCCGGACGTCCGGCTGCTGGTGGGCTATTGCTCGTTCCAATCCCCCGACGCGACCTTGCTGGTCTCGCTTCTGCCTCGACTCGTTCACGTCCGCGGCGGCAGGCGGCTCGCCACGCTGGTCGACCTGGTGCGGGACGAAACGCGCGAGGTGCGCCCTGCGCGGGATGTCGTGCTCGGACGCCTGCTCCAGGTCCTGTTCATCGAAGCCTTGCGATCCACAGGACGGCCTGACGCCTCGCCTGGGCTGCTGCGGGGGCTGTCCGATCCGCGCCTCGCGGCGGTCATCCGCAAGATTCATCAGAACCCCGACCGGCCCTGGACCGTGGCACTGCTGGCCAAGGAGGCCGCGCTGTCACGCTCCGCCTTCTTTGACCGGTTCAGCCGTGCCATAGGCATGGCCCCGATCGAGTACCTCCTCGCCTGGCGCATGGCCTTGGCCAAGAATCTGATCCGGCGCAAGGAGGTCACCCTTGCCGAGATCGCGGAGCGGGTCGGCTATAGCTCGACGAGCGCGTTCAGCGTGGCCTTTTCACGCCACGTCGGAATGCCTCCGTCGCAGTACGCCCGCCGGTCGGAGGATTCGCCAGTCTGAGCACGAGCTGACGTTCCCCGGGATCTGCCTCAGGAAGCAGCATCAGCGGTCGGCCGTTGCCCACTGCACCGCATCGGCCCCGGCTGGGATGCGCATCGGCATGGCCGGATCGGTGGCTGCGGCCCACACGGCCTCGGCCACATCCCTCATGTGGGTTCCAGGGCCCGTCGAAGCGATCATCCGAGCAATGGTCTGCCGAACGAACCCGCCGTAGACCTCGTCCTCCAGCCCGCACAAATGACTTCGGGCGGTATCGCGAAAGCGCGTCTCGCCCGATGAGCCGGGCAGCACCAGCCGCACCCGCACCCCGAACGGCTCCACCTCGGCGGCAAGCGACTCGGTGAGGGCATTCACCGCCGCCTTCGCCGCGCGATAGACGCCCACCAGAGGCAACGGCCTGAGCGTCGCGCTGGAGGTCACATTCACAATGACGCCCGACTTTCGCTCGCGCATCTGCGGCAATACGGCCTGCATCGTCGCAAACGTTCCGAACGTGTTGGTGTCGAACAGCGCGCGTATCGTTTCCGGACTCGTCAGTTCGAAAGGTGCCGGAACACTGAAGCCGGCGTTGTTGACGAGCACGTCGATCGGACCGGCCCCTTTCACTGCCTCTCGGACGCTGTGCACATCGGTCACGTCCAGCGGCAGCACACGCACGTGTTCCGAGGCCGCAAACAGTTCGTCGCGAGGCGTTCGCATCGTGGCCACCACACGCCACCCCCGGGCCAGGAAGTGGCGCGCAGTCTCAAGGCCAAATCCAGAGGAGCAGCCGGTGATCAGAACGGTTTTCATGCGGATCCTTGGTACGGATGAAGCGGTTACGACGATAGAGGCACCGGACCGCGTCCACCACCGCCTGCGGTCCGCGTTTCGTTCGCGAGAGTCCGGACATGCGGGACCGCTGCTCCGGCCCGCCATCGTTCTCAGCGGTGCGCCTCTGCAGGTGCCGGCCCACGCGTGCCGTGGTCTTCCCGGCGGAACTCATATCCGCCGTGCAGGAACACCGAACCGCGGAACTCGCCGTCCGCGCTGAAGCCGGTGTCGTCGAGGTATGCGATCCGGTCGCCCTTGACCCAGTAGCGCCCTTGATAAGCGCTCTTGCGCGTGCCGCGCTGCTCGTCGTAGCGACCGTTGGGCAAGAGCTCATGCCGGATGTAGCCGTCGCGCGTCACCCACATGCCAGGTGGGGGTGCGACGCAGGATCGTCGTGGTTGTCCGGGCCGGGCACCTCCTGCGGACCCGCGATTCCAGCCGGCCCTAGAACCGCGAACGATGCGGCAAAGGCGAGTTGCTTGACGTGCTTCATTGCGAATGCTTGGAGGAAGTTGGCGATCATGGGCAGTTCCTGTCGCAGTTCCTGTCGCAGTTCCTTTCAATCAGGCTGCGTGCCGCGCGACCCGGGTGTTTCCGAAGACCAGGTTCTGCACCATGGGGCGATCCATGAAGGCCGCGGGGAAAATGGGGGCCGGCGCGCTCGCCGAGTCCAGATGGTCGAGTTGGTCGCGCGATAGCGCCACCCGCAGCGCACCGAAGTTCTCTTTCGCCTGCGCCAGCGTGCGAGCCCCGACGATGGGAGCCACCACGCCAGACTGCGCCAGCACCCACGCCAGGGCGACCTGGGCCGGGGTGGCACCCACCTCTCCCGCGACCATGCGAACCGCGTATGTGATTCATGTCATTGCTCCAGGTGGATTGCGGTGCGATCGAGTGTGCGTCGCGGCGCCCGCCAGAAGGAGCCTGATCCTCGCGGCAACGTGCCTAGGACTGCGTCCTGGCCGTCTTGGACCGGGAAGCGAGGAGCGCCCCTGCCGACATGCTGGATATCGATGAGTCTGCCCAACGCCGCCCTCCGTCGGTGGACGCACAGTGATGTGCCGTCCACTTCCGTGCGCAGGCGTCAGCCGAGTGCGGCGAGCACAGCGTCTGCCAGCAAGGCGCTCGACGCCGGGTTCTGACCTGTCACGAGGTTGCCGTCAGTGACCACGTACGGAGCCCAGTTGGGTCCCTGCTCGAAGCGGGCACCGGACTTGCGCAGCGTATCGGCGAGCAGCCAGGGGGCGTTCTCCGCGGTTCCGAACTCGATCTCTTCCTCGTCCGTCAAGGCGGTCAACCTGCGTCCCGCAAAGGGCCACCGACCATCCCCGTCCCGTGTCGACAGCAGCGCGGCCGGGCCGTGACACACTGCGCCGATGATCTTTCCACTCCGGTCCGCTTCGATCAGCACGCGGGCCATGTCGGGATCCTTGTACAGATCCTCTACCGGACCGTGCCCGCCCGGCACGACGATCGCGTCATAGTGGCTCCCGTCCACGTCGGCAAGGACCAATGGCTTCTCGAGCCGGTCGGCGTGGCTTGCCAGATAGCTGCGCATGCGGTCCGCCAACTCCTCGCCCACCTGCGCGGGATCGAGGCTGCGTGCATCCATGGTGGGCGTGACGCCGCCCGGGCTTGCGATGTCGACGTCATGGCCTGCCTGAATCAGCCTCTCATCGATCGCGACGAACTCTTCAGCCCACACGCCGGTTTCGTAGATGGAACCGTCCGCGCGGGTCCATCGGTCAGCGGCGGAAAGAACGATCAGGATCTTGGACATCTCGCTTCTCCTTGTTTCTCTGGCCGCCACGCCGGGATCCCTTCAACCTCGAGGGACCGTGGGCGTGGACAGATCACGATCAGATGTTCTGGCCGCCGGACACTTCGATCCGCTGCGCCGTGATCCAACGGTTCTCTGGACCGAGCAGACTCGCGACTGCCGGACCGATGTCGTCGGGAACACCGACGCGGCCCAGCGCGATCATGTCCGCGAACGCCTTGTTGTACTCGGGCGTGTCTCGCACCGCGCCGCCGAGGAAATCGGTCTCGATGGCGCCGGGAGCGATGGTGTTCACGGTGATGCCGCGGCTGCCCAGCTCTTTCGCCATGTAGACGGTGAGGATCTCAATAGCGCCCTTCGCCGCCGAGTAGGCCGACATACCGGGAAAGGTGACGCGGGTCAGGCCCGACGAGAAGTTCACGATGCGCCCGCCGTCGGCGATCAGCGGCAGCAACGCCTGGGTGAGGAAGAAGACGCCCTTGACGTGGACGTTGAACATCAGGTCGAACTGCGCCTCGGTGGTTTCAGCGAACGAGACGAGGTCGCCGTGACCGGCATTGTTGATGAGGTGGTCGAAGCGCTCGCGGTCCCAGCCGCGAAGCGTCGCGCGGACACGCTCGACGAAGGCGGGGAACGTCGACACGTCGCTGACATCCAGTTGCAGCGCGACCGCCTTGCGGCCCATACCTTCGATTTCGGCCACGACGGCCTTGGCGCTCTCGGCACCGCTGCGGTAGGTGAAGATGACATCGCCGCCGCGGCGAGCGATGCTGAGGGCAGTGTTGCGGCCCAAGCCGCGGTTGCCGCCGGTGATGATGGAGACAGTGGTCATCTGGACACTCCTTGTGGTGGTGAGCACTTCGCTCACGACTACTGTCGTTCCTCGAGCCGAGACATAGTTGCTGGATGCTCGGCATCCTTTGCCTATTCCTACGCCGATGCGTTCTTCTCCAAGTCGGCGGGAACTGCATGCACGGCACGCACACCGCCGGTACGCGCTATTCCAGGTAGAGCGACACGGCGCGAGCAAGAGCAGCAGGCCCGCGCCGATCGCGGCCGCGAAGGAACTCGATCGATCGAGCCGCGCGAAGCTGCGTGAGGACGCCCTTCGCGGGCGTCATGGGCTCCTCGACGCATCAATCGGTCTTCTAGCGGATGTGGACATGCTTGGTGCGCTGGTAGGCGTCCAGGATTTCGATGCCGCCTTCGGTTCCAATGCCACTTTCCTTCCACCCCCCGAGCGAAGCCTCCGGATGGTGCGTCAGCGCATCGTTCACGCCCACCGCGCCGTACTCCAGCGCCTCGGCGAGCCGCCGGCGGCGAGAGTCGTCCCTGGCGAAGACGTAGGAGGCGAGACCGAACTCGAGCCCGTTTGCCTTCTCCAGCATCTGGGCCTCGTTGCTGAAGGGGAGGATGGGCGCGACCGGGCCGAACGGCTCCTCACGCAGGATGGCCGCCTCGTCGGGCACGTTCGTGAGGACCGTCGGCGCATAGAAGAAGCCGCGATTGCCTAGGCGTTCACCGCCTGCCAGGACCGACGCGCCGCGTTCGCGGGCGTCTTCGACCAGATGTGTGATCGCCTCCAGACGACGTGCGTTGGCGAGGGGCCCCACCTCGCTCGCCGGATCCATGCCATCAGCCACACGCAGCGCCTTCGTCAGTGCAACGAACCGCGCCGTGAAGCGGTCGCAGACGGATTCCTCTACGAAGAATCGGGACGGACAGAGGCAGAACTGTCCCGCATTGATGAACTTTGCACGCACCAGCACATCGGCCGCCTGTTCGGGGTCGGCATCGGCACACACGATGACCGGCGCGTGTCCGCCCAGTTCCATCGTGACCGGCTTCACCACGGCAGCTGCCGCCGCGGCGAGGCGTTTGCCGATCGGTATGGAGCCGGTGAAGGAGATCTTGGCGATCTCCCGCGCGGCGATCAGGTGATCGGAGACTTGATCGGCACGCCCGAAGATCACCGCAATCGCTGCAGGCGGGACCCCGGCCTCGAGCAAGGCCGTGGCCATCGCAAGGACGGACCCCGGCGTCTCCTGAGAGGGCTTGCAGATGATCGAGCAGCCGGCTCCCAAAGCGCCGGCGAACTTCTTGGCCGCAAGTGCCATCGGAAAGTTCCACGGCGTGAATGCTGCGACCACACCCACGGGGTGGCTTTGGATCTCGGTGCGGCTGCCGGGTGTGCGGCCGGGAACGATGCGGTCCGCGATGCGCCGCGCCTGTTCCCCGCCCCATTCGAGGAAATCTGCCGAGCGCTCGACCTCGTATTTCGCCTGATCCAGCGGCTTGCCTTGTTCGAGTGTCAAGATGCGCGCGACGGCATCGACATCGCCACGCAGGATGTCGGCCGCCCTCTTCAGGATCCGGCCCCGCTCCCAGGGTGTGACGGCCCGCCACTGGTGAAAGCCGCGGGCGCCCACCTTCACGACCTCGTCCAGGTCCTCCGCCGAGGCATAGGCGACACGGCCTATGCTCTCGCCCGTGGCCGGATTGAGGACCGATTCGCTTTCGCCGGTGGAGCCCGCTCGGCTCTGGCCGTCGATCAAGAGCTTGAAGCTGGTGTTCATGACGGATCTCCTGAGGTTGGTCCGTCCTTTATGCCGCCAGCATCCTCCTGGAACTTGCCGAAAAGTGGAAAGTTCTTGCCTGATCCTCCTCCCGGTCTTGAGTCGTGACACGGCGTGGCTTAGCATGGATCATGACTTCCACCTTGCTCGATGTCGTGCGTCGTTTCGCGGAAGCGCATGCCGACGAGAACGGCATTGCCCGCAGTCCGATTCCCGGACTGACACTCATTCGCCAGACAGCCCCCACTGAACTGCAGGCGGCGGTGGACCTGATCAACGCGCACGAATTCGGCAACGGGGCCGCTTGTTTCACGCAGAGCGGACATGTCGCCCGTGAATTCTCCCGGCGAGTCCAGGTCGGGATGGTGGGCATCAACGTCCCGATCCCGGTCCCCATGGCCTGGCACGGCTTTGAGGGTTGGAAGAAGAGCATGTTCGGCGATATGCACGCCTACGGGTAGGAACGCGTGCGCTTCTACACGAGGCAGAAGTCAGTGATGCAAAGGTGGCCCTCGAAGGGCACGACGAGCGCGGACTTTGCGATGCCAGTGTCCATCTGAGCATCGTCAATGGCAAGCTGATGTGATCGGCAGATCCTCACACGCATCCATCGACACAAGCGCTCTTCGGCACAACTACCGGGCCTTGCGCCGCTTGCATGGCGGTCGTGCACTGGCCGTCCTGAAGGCGGATGCCTATGGACATGGAGGCGTGGCCTGCGCGCGTGCGCTTGCCGACATCGCAGACGGCTTCGCCGTAGCGTTCATCGAGGAAGCCATCGAGCTCAGGGCTGCCGGCATCGGTCCATGTTTTCGATCATCACGATGGCGTCGTCCACCACGAAGCCGTGGCGATGGTCAACGCCATCAGCGACAGCTTGTTCAGGCTGTAGCCCATCAGCAGCATCACGCCGCACGTGCCGATCAGCGAGACCGGCACGGCGACGCTGGCG
Organism: Burkholderiaceae bacterium; assembly: GCA_035559275.1. GTDB lineage: Bacteria > Pseudomonadota > Gammaproteobacteria > Burkholderiales > Burkholderiaceae_C > Caldimonas. Next base: position 44,344 of record DATMBN010000006.1, on the reverse strand, counting down.
ATCGCCGTCGCGCGGGCTGCGCAGGAAGGCGAAGATCACCAGCACCACCAGCACCACGGCGAGCACCAGCTCGATCCGCACGTGGTGGACGGACGCGCGGATGCCGCTGGTGCGTCCGCCAGCACCTGGACCTGCAGGCCCGCGGGCAGGCCGGCCGTCCGCACGAGACGCACCCTGGCAGGCGACCGGTGCACCGCATAGCGCGAGCGCACTGATTCACATCAAGGAAGTCCAGGTCTTGCGAGCCGTTGCATCAGACGTGGCGGCTGGCAGCAAGATTTCCGTCTGCGCAGATTGGGGCTGGTGAGCTAAAACACCACTCGTAGATGTGTGTCCCTTCGAGTGTCTAGTCCGGAGTTGTCGGACCGCTCGAGCTGCACGCTACGCGCGATCCGGCCCTCTTCCGCTGATCGCCTTTTATCTAGATTCGCGCGCTGCCAATCAGAACGGATGGCCCGCACTACGAACAGAGCGAACGATCATTTCGCTCACATCTACGTCGGCGGGTTGCGAGATCACGTACAGCACAGCGCGTGCGATAGCGTCGGCGGACAACGCAATACGGCGCATTTGCCGTACCGCTTGCGCCGTACCTTCATCGCTGATGTCGTGCCCGAGTTCCGATTCGGTCACGCCAGGTGAAATCAGAGTCACGCGAATGGTGCTCATCTCCTGACGCAACCCTTCGGTGATCGCACGCACCGCATACTTGCTCGCGCAGTAGACTCCGAACTGCGCGCCCACGGCGTGTGCCGCTGTCGAAGCGGTGTTGATGATGTGACCGCTGCCCTGCGCCTCCATGATCGGTAGTGCTGCGGCGATGCCGTTCAGCACGCCTTTGATGTTGACGTCGATGATCTTGTCCCACTCGTCCGTCTTCAAGGCGTTCATGGGAGATCCGAGCATTACGCCGGCGTTGTTGAAGATGACATCGACGCGACCGAACTGCTCGCGTGCAAAAGCGACGAAGTCCTTGACGTTGGCGCGATTCGCGACGTCGACGGTCCTATACTCGGCAACGCCGCCTCGCTCGCGGATCTGCGAGACGATGGCGCGCAGCCGCTCGGCTCGACGTGCGCCCAGCACCACCTTCGCACCGTGCTCAGCAAGAAGGCGCGCCGTCGCTTCGCCGATGCCGCTGCTCGCGCCGGTGATGAGGACCACCCGATTCGCGATCGGGCTGGTCGCGGAATTTGTGTTGAGGCTAGACATCTTTCTCTCCGTTGGTTGGTCGTGCGTGTCGAGAGAAAGTGTATGGTCACTGAGGCTGGACGTGGATATCAGAACCTCCGACGTTCTTGCCTATTGCTCCAGCCGCCCGCAGCATTCGCGCAATCGAGTAGGCAGCAAGTAGGCTCGGCTAAGGAATAGCCATCGAAATCCTATAGGCCAACTGTGGTACGGCGGCGCCTTCGTTGCCGAAACGGACATGCGGATCGGGTTGGTGCCGGTCGGCTACGGCGATGGATACCCACGGTACTGCGGGACCGGCACTCCCATCCTGGTGGGTGGCATGAGGACGCGCATTGTTGGCCGCATCTGCATGGACGTCCTGTTCGTGGATCTCACCGGCCTGCCGTGCGCCGGTATCGGGAGTCCCGTGGAACTGTGGTGCCAGCACCTTCGGTGCTGAGCGGCGAGCATCCCGTACGAACTCCTCTCGCACGTGAAGCGGGTCCGGAAGGTGTTTGCGTAGCGCGGGTTCCTGCGAGCAGGGGATCCCGCTCGAGGCCCCTTCATGGAGCAAGCAACCCGGCCTGCTCCTCCTTCCTCATGGCGCTGGTGCCCACCCAATGCGGCGGCGGCCGCCCCCCTGAGGACACGTTTAGTCGAAAGGGGGAATCACGCCGTCTGTGAGCGGGCGCAGCAACCGTGCAGGGCGGCGTTCCAGGCCATCGAGCTGGCGCTCGATGGAAGCCAGCCGTCGCCGCGCCACGCTGTCGGCCTCGCTGCAGTTGCGCGCGCCTTCAATGACACGCATGCACTCGGGGAAAGATCGGATGTCCGAGACGCTGAATCCGGTGGCAGTCATTTGCTGAATTCGCCGCACCTGCGTCACGGCGGAGTGAGGGAAAAGCCGGTATCCGTTGCTCGCGCGGATCGAAGACAGGATGCCCTGCGCCTCGTAGTGGCGGATCGAGCGCACGCTCACCCCGGTTTCGCGCGCCAAGGCGCCGATGGACAGCAGGGGGCTTGGGGCGACTTTCGTCATGGCCTCAAAAAATACCATCTCCTGCACGATGCCGCCTGACTCTGACATCCGTGGCAGGTCAGACAGTAGGAGCTCCTTCAACTCGGAGCAAATCCATGACAGTCACGCTGTTCGCGAGGCACCTCTTCATCGTACTGGTCGCCAGCCTGATGGCCAGCGCCGCGCTGGCCGCCGCGGCCTTCCACAAGACCTATACCGTCACATCGGCGGACGGCGTCAGGATTGCGGCGCAGGAGGCAGGCCGGCCCGACGGACCGCCAATCATCTTTTCTCACGGCCTGTTGGGCAGTCATCTCAACTGGTCAGGGCAACTTGAGAGCCCGCATCTACAGGGCTACCGGCTGATCGACCGGGACCTGGCCGCCTTCGTCGCCAGCACGGGCGCCCACTGACTCACCGGACGGCCGCGGCCGCACTGCAGCGCAATGGATCACAGACACAATCGCGGAGCCGGCAATCGCCGTCCAAACCACCCCATCTTGGTGACCAATTCATCGCCGAAGCCACGGACAACACCAGGCGTCGATCTGTAGGATCAGGCAAGAAAAACGAAAGAGTCGGCAATAGCGCGTCGACTGGGATGGCAATATGAAGTACATGCGGGCATCCATCCGGCGGCTTCAGGGTACTCCACAGAAGGGAGGGCCTCATGGTTGAAACGTATCGCCTCCACTACTTCCCGGAATCGGGCAACAGCTACAAACTGGCGCAAATGCTGACCCTCTGCGGTCAGCCATTCGAGCTGGTGTGGACCGATTTCGCCGCCCGGGTCACTTGGAGCGAGGAATGGCGTCGCAAGGTGAACCCGATGGGCGAGATCCCCGTCCTTGAGGAAAACGGGAGGCGCCTGACTCAGACGGGACCCATACTGCTTCATCTTGGGGAGAAGTTCGGGCGTCTCATAGGTGGGAGGGAAGCACGGTTCGAAGTGCTTCGCTGGCTCTTCTGGGATAACCAGAAAATGTCCGGCTATATGGCCACGTATCGCTTCATGCGGACATTCAGCGAAGGTGCGGACCCGGCCGTGATGGCCTTCTTTCGCCGCCGCATCGACGACTTTCTGGGGATACTCGAACATCGATTCGGGGAGCAGCCGTTCGTCGCGGGTGCCGACGTCACCATCGCCGACATCTCGATGTGTGCCTACTTGTCCTATCCCGAGGACGAAATCGGCTACGACCTGGGGCGCAGCTATCCGCATGTTCGCTCCTGGCTAAACCGGCTGGCGGGGATTCCGGGGTGGCGGTCGCCTTACGATCTCCTGCCGGGCCAGCGCTTACCGCGTTTCGACCAGAACACGCTCGGCGATACAACGGCAGCATAGCCGCCTGCCGGCCGTCTCGCGCTGGTCAGAGTCTTGGCAAGCGGCGCTGAAGACTGATGGGACTGGATGTCGTAGCCTGCGACCCACGCATCGATTCCTGGGCGGGGTACCACGGGCCTGCTGAACTTGGAAGGCCCCAGCTTCCGTACTCCGCGCTCCCTGGCTAGTGGCTCCAGATGGCTCCTACCGCATTCCTGGAATGGTGAGACCCCCATCAACGAGAAGGCTTTGGCCCGTGACAAAGCGCGCCTCATCCGTTGATAGCCAGACAGCGACATCGCCGACATCGGCTGGCTGGCCCACCCGTCCAAGCGGCGTGTATGCCCCTAGTGCTGAACGTACAGCGTCTCCGCCCAAGCGTCCGAACATGGGGGTATCAATGGCGCCCGGCAGGACATTGTTGATGCGAATGCCTTTTGGACCGCACTCGATCGCAACAGCCCGGATCATGGCTTCAAGCGCGCCCTTGCTTGCCGAGTACGCCGATGAACCCGCAACCGCTCCTTTGGCCAGGAAGGATGAGGTGTTGACGATCACCCCGCCGTTTCCTTGGGCAAGCATGGCTTCGACCTCATACTTGATCGACAGCCAAACCCCTTTAAGGTTGACACTCAGCACGTGATCGAGATCGGCCTCGGTCAGCTCTGTGATTGGAGCGAAGCGGCCCTCCACTCCAGCATTGTTGAACGCGATGTCAAGGCGTCCGAAGCGCTCGACTACGGCTTCAACCACGCGTCTTACTTCCTCGGCAACGGACAAGTCTGCTGGAACAGCGAACGCACTGCCACCCTCCAGGGTGATCAGGCGCGCCGTCTCCTCGATTTCCGTGGCTCGTCGTCCGGAGACTGCGACTTCGGCGCCCTCACGTGCATAGGCTATGGCGGCCGCGCGTCCAATCCCGCTGCCTCCACCTGTAACGAGCGCGATGCGGTTCTTGAGGCGCTGGGAAGAAACTTGAAGCATTTTCAATCTCCTGGATGTGTTGTTCGGTTGTCCTCGTGCCCAGCGGCGTCCTGGTGCGTCGCGCGGGAGATGGCGTGCAGGCAAAGGGCCGAGTCCAGTTTCAGCCAGGACTGGAGGATTCCCTTGGCCGAGCAACCAGAGGCCTGCGGCATGCCCGCGGGCCCCACGGTTGGTCCGTCCTTTATGCCGCCAGCATCCTCCTGGAACTTGCCGAAAAGTGGAAAGTTCTTGCCTGATCCTCCTCCCGGTCTTGAGTCGCGACACGGCGTGGCTTAGCATGGATCATGACTTCCACCTTGCTCGATGTCGTGCGTCGTTTCGCGGAAGCGCATGCCGACGAGAACGGCATCGCCCGCAGTCCGATTCCCGGACTGACACTCATTCGCCAGACAGCCCCCACTGAACTGCAGTACGCCCTGAGCAAGCCGCTAGTCGCGATGGTGCTGCAAGGCACCAAGCGAGTCGCCATGGGAAGCAGGACCTTCGAGTTTGGCGCGGGCGAGTCGCTCTTGATCACTGCTGACGTGCCGACCGTCAGCCAGATCACGGGGGCGAACATCAAGGTCCCCTATTTCTCGATCGTCATCGACCTCGATCGGGCGGTGATCGAGAGCCTCCTCGTCGAGATGGGGCCCGCGTCGCCCGCCAGCGGCGCCGCGGTGAAAGTCGAGCCGACCGACGCGGAGGTCGCCGACGCAGCCTTCAGGCTGCTTCGCCTCCTTGACCGGCCGGCGTCGCTGCGCGTGTTGCAGGCGCAGTACGTTCGCGAGCTGCATTTTTGGCTGCTTTCTGGTCGGCACGGTGGGGACATCCGGAACCTGGGTGTTCCGAACAGCCACGCGCAACGGGTCGCGCGCGCCGTGGAACTCATCTGCGAACACTACGCCAAGCCGCTGCGGGTCGAGCAGCTCGCGGAAGCCGCAGGCATGAGTCCTTCGGCTTTCCACGAGCATTTCCGCGCCGTCACGACCCTCACGCCGCTGCAATTCCAGAAGCAGTTGCGACTGATCGAGGCCCGCCGCATGATGCTTGCCGAGGGCGAGCTGATCAGCAGCGCCGCCTATGCGGTGGGCTATGCGAGCCTCTCGCAATTCACTCGCGAGTATGGTCGCATGTTCGGGGCGCCACCGGCACGGGACATGAGGTCCGCCAAGATGCGGATGCAACTGGAAGCGTAAGGCCACCGTGGGTGGAGCGGCGCTCCTTCACTCCGGAACCGTTGAACGCGACCACCAGGGGTGCGAAGCACTGGAGCACCGCCTCGATCAAGGCTCTCGCCTCTTTGGCAAGGGGACACGTCAGCTGAAATTGCAGATGCCGGCCTCCATCCGTTGCGCCGTCGAGATGCCACCTCGGGATGACAGCCCGAAGGTGTTCAGGAACTGGCGGCGGCGGTGCGTGAGGGTGGTGTCGTCATCCTCGGAGAACGGCCGACCGATCGCGCTGAGCTGCCTGGGCCACGAAGATGGACGCGAGCAACGGCGGCATCCCTTCGCAGGACCAGGCAAGAAACACCGAGGAATCAGCAACAACGCGTCGCCCCGGCGGCCATCATGGAGGACACGCGACCACGTCGCGTCGTACGGACTCAGAGGATGACTCCGCAGAAGGGAGTGCGTCATGGCGGACACCTATCACCTCCACTATTTCCCGGAATCTGGCAGCAGCTGCAAGCTTGCCCAAATGCAGACCCTGTGCAGGCAGCCCTTCGACCTGGCGTGGACCGGTTTCGCCGCCCGGGTCGCTTGGAGCAAGGAATGGCGTCGCACGGTAAACCCGATGGGGGGAATCCCTGTCCTCCTGTGCTTGCCGCGTTTCGATCGCGACACCCTGCCGATGGGCGACACCGGAAGTGGGGGGGATGCGGCCACGCCTTCTGATCCATCCGGGAGGCGCACGTGGACTTGATCGCCGCCATGCGGACCTATGTGCGCGTCGTGGAAGCAGGCAGTTTTACCCGAGCGGCCGATTCGCTCTCCATGCAGAAGGCAGGGGTTACCAAGCAGGTTCAGCAACTGGAGGCGCATCTGCGCACGCGTTTGCTCCATCGCACCACACGCAAGCTGGCAGTCACCGACGACGGAAGGCTCTACTACCAACGGGCGGTGCGCCTGCTGGAGGACCTCGAGGACCTCGAGTCCAGCCTCGCGATCTCGAGCACCAGTCCTCGCGGGCGACTGCGGGTGGACGCGTCCAGTAGCGTTGCCACGCTGCTGCTCGCTCCGTGCCTCGGCGAGTTCTTTGCCCGCTATCCCGACATCCAGATCGACCTGAGCGTGCACGACCACCGTGTCGACCCTGTCGCTGCGAACATCGATTGTGTGATCCGGTGTGGCGACGTCCTGGACGAATCGCTGGTCGCGCGCCGGATCGGCACGTTCGACTTCATCACTTGCGCGAGTCCCGAGTACCTGGCGGCGCGAGGTGTCCCCGTGCACCCGGCAGATCTGCAATCCTCCCGGCACACCCTTGTGCGCTATCTCTCCTCCAGCACTGGGCAGCCGATTCCGATCACGTTCCGCCGTCCGGGCGAGCGGCACGAGGTGGAGGGCCGGTACACCCTTGCGATCGGCGATGGCAATGCCTATGTGGCCGCAGGACTTGCAGGGTTGGGCGTGATACAGGCCCCCGCATTCATGTTGCATCGGCACCTGCAATCCCGGCGGCTGCGGCCCTTGCTACAGGACTGGAACCTCGACCCGCTGCCGGTGTGGCTCGCCTATCCGCCCAACCGCCACGTCAGCGCCCGCCTGCGCGCCTTCATCGACTGGGCTGTCGAGCGCTTCTCGGCATGTCAGTCGCAGGGCCGGGGCTCGGCACTGCCAGCGGGCCGCGAGACGAGGACGGACGCAGGCGCGAGCCGCGCCGACGGACTGGAGCGGATGGCCACGCTCACGGCCGGAGGCAGCGCCCCCTACTCGTTCGGATCCGGAACCGCGCCAAGAGGGCGCCCCTTTACCGACCGGACGGCAAGGCGGCCGACGGAGCACGCGGTTCCCGGATAGGGCGTCCGAATAGAGGCGGCCGTGTCGCCCATGTCGCTGCACAGTCGGTGACCCGCGCTCGGCCATCGGAGAAGCACAAGGAGCACACCGGCCGCAGGAACAAGAGCCGGCCTGCTGAGGCGGGAGCAACGAGGGCCTGACAGCGCGAACCCCCCCGAAAGCCACCCAGGAAAGGAAAAACGGGTTAGGTGCCGAAGCATCTAACCCGTTCATCCAGAACCATAAATTCTGGCGCGGCTGGCAGGATTCGAACCCACGACCCCTTGGTTCGTAGCCAAGTACTCTATCCAACTGAGCTACAGCCGCGAAGACCGCTAGTATAGCAAGAACTTTTCGACCCTGTCACGCACTTTGTGCGGCGCGGCGAAAGCACCGGTTGGCCTCGGTCTGGTTGCCTTCCTGTTCCGCCATCTGCGCCAGCGCGAGCCACGCGGCGCGCCGGTCGTCGGCCGACAGGTTGTCGTCGTCCCCGCAGCGCTCCAGCAATTGCCGGGCCTTGCCCCACAGCCGCAGTTCCGCGAGCGCGCGGCCGAGCGCGTAGGCCAGGTGCACGTCGCGTGGATGCGCGATCGCGGCCGACTCCAGGCGCGGCAGCCAATCAGGACCGATGCCTGGCAGCGCCTGGACCAGTGCGCGCACCAGTTCGCGCCGCTCTTCCTCACTGCGGGTGGCGATGTCGTCCCAGAACGGCCGCAGCCAGCCGCGCGCCTCCTCGGCCTGCCCCATGCGAGCGAGATGGCAGGCGGCGCGCGCCACGACGAAGACATCCTTGCGGTCGGCCGCGTCGAACTGCTGCCACAGGCGGCGCAGTTGGTCGACATCGCGTGCCGACTCGATCGCCTCGGTGGCGAGCGAGCGCAGCAGGCCCTGCGCGGCCACTGGCGAGAATGCCTGATGCTTGGCCAGCAGCCTGGCGGTGCGCAGCGCCTCCACCGGCCGCTGCGCCAGACGGGCCGCCTGCAGCTTCAACCGCAGCGCCTGCGTGCGCCGCGCCACGCCGGGCGACAGTTCGCCAAGCAGTTCGAGCGCGCGGTCGGCGTCCCGGTCGTCGAGCGCCCACTCGGCCGCCAGCAGGCGGGCCCCCTCCTCGACCGGGCGTTGCAGCCGCGGTCCCCGGGAGGGAACCAGCGCCGTGGCCAGGTGTTCGTCGCGCCGCGCGCGGTCCTGCAGACGGTGCAGGCTGCCGGCAGCCAGCAGGTGGGCGAGCTGCGAGAACTCTTGGTCCGGTGCGAGGTCGGGCGTTTCCCGCTGAATGCTCATGGCTCGCTCGGCAGCCTTGTAGGCACGGCTGTAGCGCCCGGCGAAGAACCAGGCCAGCGCCTCGCGCAGCGCCTGCTGCGCGGACCGGTCGCGCTTGGCCATGCGCCATTCGCGCGCCCGCCTCGGCAGGCTGACGAGCGCGCCCAGGGCGTGCAGGGACAGGTACACCGCCAGGATCGAGACGACGATGGCGATGAGGAAGAAATTGAACGAGATGTCGACGCGCCACGGGGGCCAGAAGAGCGTGACCAGCGCGCCGTTGTCGCCGAGGAAGGCCGCGGCCACGACCGCCGCGACGAACAGGAGGATCAGCCAGATGATGCCGTGCATGCGTGCGCGCCCGTCCGCTCAGCGTCCTGCCGCCGCGGCCATCAGCGCCGCCAGGCTGTCGTCGGGCCGAGGAATGACCGACTGGTGCGCCTGCCCGGCCACCTGTCGCACGAGTTCGAGGACATGGGCGGTGCGGCGGGAGCCGGTGTCGAAATACCGCTCCAACGACCGCTGCGCGACCCGCAGGTCGGACTGCACCGTGTCGAACTGGCGGCTGAGCAGGGCCAGCCGCGCGTTGAGCAGGCGCAGCTTGAGGTTCTCGCGCAGGAAGAAGCCCTGCTCCGGCGCGATGAGCATGGCCTCGGGCTGCTCGATGCGGGTCACGCGCACGAGCGAACGCACCTCCGCCCAAGCGGCCCCCGCCGCGTGGCGGATCCAATCGACCCAGGCCGGGTCGCCGGCCTCCACCGCATCGGCCGCGCCCGGTTCGCTGGCAACCCGGGGCCTGACCCGCGCGCGGCCAGGCGCGGGACCTCCCACGGGCGCGGCGTTGGACGGCACGCGGGCCGAAGCCACCAGCGGCAGCTCGTCGACCAGACGCACGGCCTCGTCGAGCTTGATCACGAGGGCGGACACGTCGGCGACGCCCACCGCCTGCACGCGCTCCAGATCGCGGGCGATCGCCCGGCGCACGCCCTCCAGGCGAGGCTGGTTGACGCGCTGCAGGCGTTCCTCGGCGGACTTGAGGGCCGCCACCAGCGGCTCCGCGCTGCCGGTGATCGCGGCCTGCTGCACGGCCACGCGCAGGCCGGCTTCGACGTCCACGATGAGGTTCTCGTCACGCGAGCGCGACAGCGATTGCATCAGTTCGTCGAGCTGACCGCGCTGCAGCGCGACCTCGGCCAGACGGGCCTCCACCAGGGCGACCTTGGCGCCGGCGTCACGGGACAGATCCTGAGCTTGGCGGGCGAGTGCGCGGGCTTCGGTGGCCTGCTCCTGGCTGTCCTGTTGCCGGCGCACGAGCTCCTGCTCGAGCGTCTGCACCCGCTGCTGGGCTTGGTAAGCGAGCACGACGCTGGCAACGCTCAGGACGAGGAGTGCGGCGAAGGCCATCCACCACAGTCCTCGCCCCGGCGCTTCGCGCACCGGCGCAGGATCGACCGGGGGGCGGGCGGCGGGAGGCGGGCCGGCCGGCGGCGCGCTCGGCGCAGCAGCAGGGGTGTCGGCAGGGGCAGGAGAGGTGTCGCTCACGGTGCGAAGGATTGTATCGACCGCACCACCGCGTCGAGCCGAGGCGCGCATTCCGTCACGGATCCCATGCCCAGCCGCCGCGCCCGCGATGCGATGCGGGGATGGGTCGCCAGGGCCTGCGCGCCGCTCCAGTCAGGGGGGGCGGCGAGCACCTCGGAGCCCAGCGATTCGAGGTGATCCACGGACTCCGAGCTGCTGAAGAACCAGAGGTGCTGCCGCGGCTTCTGGATCGCTTCGCGCAGCAGCGCGCGGCCGTCCTCGGCCAGGCGCGGCGCGCGCCGCTCGTAGGCACTGACGAAGTCCACCCTGGCGCCCGCCTCGGCGAGCCGCTGCGCGAGCCACTCCCGACCCGAATTGCTGCGCACGATGAGCACTTCGCCGCCGCGCCAGTCGTGGTGCCTGAGGACCTGCCACAGCGATTCGGAGTCGAACTGCGGCGCGTCGGCAGCCGGTTGCACGCGCAAGGCGGGGGCCAGACCGACGCGGTCCAGCACGAGGTCCGTGCCCGGCCCGGGACTTGCGGCCCGCAAGTCCCGGGGCCACAAGGCCCCGTCCGGACGTGCCGCGAAGAACTGCTCCACGGCATTGGGGCTGACAAAAACGGCCAGTGCGTAGCGGGGTAGCGAGCGCCACGCCTCCTGCACGGCCGCGAGGTTCGCGGGAGGCGCGATCTCTATGAGCGGCAGGGCCTGCGCCTGCACCCCGTGCCCGCGCAGCGCCTGCACCCACTCGTGCGCCTGTGCGGCCGGCCGCGTGACCAGCACCTTCATCTCGGTGGCTCCTCCTTGCCCGACGGCTTGCGGGCGAGGCCGCCGCGAGCCGTCGACAGCCGGAACGGCCGCACCGGGCGTGAATGCAGCGCCCGCCGCCGCGCAGGCGTGCCGGATGTGGTTCGCGGCTCCTTCATCTGCCGAGCAGCCGGTCCGCGCCCTGCGCCCTCAGCCGTTCGGCGGCCCGCAGGCCCAGCGCCTCGGCCTGGGGGACGTCGGCCACGCCGCCTTGCGCGGTCGCGTGTATGAGCGGCGCAGGGCCTTCGGCGTCGCCCACAGCGGTGGAAAGTACGAGGGTGGTCCCGTCCCAGACGGCATGGGCGGCCAAGGGCATGCTGCAACTGCCGCCCAGCGCTCGCGAGACGGCCCGCTCCGCGTGCGCCGCGAGCCAGGTGGGCGTGTGATTGAGGCCGGCCAGCACGGCGAGCAATTCGCTGTCGTCCCGGCGCACCTCGATGCCCAGCGCGCCCTGCCCGGCCGCCGGAATCATCTCGTGCGGCTCGAAGACCGCACGGATGCGCTCGGCCAGACCCAGGCGCTTGAGTCCGGCGGCCGCGAGCACCAGCGCGTCGTACCGTCCCTCGTCGAGTTTGCGCAGCCGGGTGTCGAGGTTGCCACGCACGGGTTCGATGCACAGGTCGGGCCGCATCGCGCGCAGCTGCACCACGCGCCGCAGGCTGGAGGTGCCGACCCGGGCCCCGCGCGGCAGCTCGGCCAGCGAGGCATACCGGGGCGAGACGAAGGCATCGCGCGGGTCCTCGCGCTCGAGGATGGCGGCCAGCACGAAACCGGGCGGCAGGTCCATAGGCACGTCCTTGAGCGAGTGCACGGCCAGGTGCGCGCGGCCCTCCTCCAGGGCGACCTCGAGTTCCTTCACGAAGAGCCCCTTGCCGCCCACCTTGGAGAGCGTTCGGTCGAGGATCTGGTCGCCCCGGGTCGTCATGCCGAGCAGTTCGACGGCGCGGCCCGTGCGTTCGTGCAGCAACGCCTGGACATGATGCGCCTGCCACAAGGCCAGGCGGCTTTCCCGGGTGGCGATCACCCAGGGCGTGGGGGTAGCGGTGGTCATGATGTCCGATGCTACCCCACGCCCTCGCGCTCCCGGGCGCGTGACGTTTCGCACGGTCGGGCGGAAGCCCTTTGCTACCATGACGGTTTCGTAATTTAGTTACCAACCCCGAGCCCTCCGAGGTAACCATGCCGCGAGCCGCCCGCCCCGCTTCCCGCGCCGTCGCCAGCGCCCCCTCCCGCCGGAACGCCACTGCCCGCTCCAGTGCTGCGCGCGAACGCGATGACGCGGCCGAGAAGAACCGCCCGCTGATGGAGGACATCCGCCTGCTCGGCCGGCTGCTGGGCGACGTGATCCGGGAGCAGGAGGGCCAGGAGGCCTTCGACCTCATCGAGCGCATCCGCCAGCTGGCGGTGGCCTACCGGCTCAAGCGCGACCAGCAGGCCGGCCGGGCGCTGGACCGGCTGCTGAAGAACCTGAGCGGCGACCAGACGGTGTCAGTGATCCGCGCCTTCAGCTACTTCTCGCACCTGGCCAACATCGCGGAGGACCGCCACCACGTGCGGCGGCGCGAGCATCACGAGCGACAGGGCCACGTGCAGGAAGGATCGCTGGCGATGACCTTCGAGCGGCTGGCCGAGCGGGACGTGCGCGCCGAGGACGTGGCCCGCACGCTCGAGCACGCCTACATCTCGCCGGTGCTCACCGCGCACCCCACCGAGGTGCAGCGCAAGTCCATCCTCGATGCCGAGCGGCAGATCGCCGAACTCATCCACCAGCGCGACGAGCTGCACACCGAGCGCGAACTGGAAGACAACGAGGCCCAGCTGCGCGCGCGCATCACGCAGCTGTGGCAGACGCGCATGCTGCGCTACAGCAAGCTCACCGTCGCCAACGAGATCGAGAACGCGCTGAGCTACTACCACGCGACCTTCCTGCGGCAGATCCCGCGCATGTACCGCGAGATCGAGCGCATGCTGCCCGGCTACGAGATCGCGCCCTTCTTCCGCATGGGCAACTGGATCGGTGGCGACCGCGACGGCAACCCGAACGTGACCGCCGAGACCCTGCGCCTGGCCCTGCGCGAGCAGTGCGAGGTCGCGTTGCGCCACTACCTGACCGAGGTGCACACGCTTGGCGCGGAGCTGTCCATCTCGGCGATGCTGGTCGAGGTGACGCCCGAGCTGCGCGAACTGGCCGAGCGCTCGCCCGACACGAGCGACCACCGCATGGACGAGCCCTATCGGCGTGCCCTGATCGGCATCTACGCCCGGCTGGCCGCCACATTGGAACGCCTGACCGGTACGCAGGCACTGCGCCACGCGGTCGCGCCCTCGACGCCCTATGCCAGCGCGCAGGAGTTCCTGGCGGATCTGCGCACCATCGACCGCTCGCTCGTCTCGCACCATGGCAAGCCGCTGGCCGAGGCGCGCCTGCGCCCGCTGATCCGTGCGGTGGAAGTGTTCGGCTTCCATCTCGCGACCGTGGACCTGCGCCAAAGCTCGGACAAGCACGAGGCGGTGGTGGCCGAGCTGCTCGCGGTGGCCCGCGTCGAACCGCGCTACGCCGACCTGCCCGAGCCCGAGCGCGTCCAGCTGCTGCTGCGCCTGCTCAACGAGGTGCGGCCCCTGGCGGTTCGCGGTGCGCAGTATTCCGAACTGGCGCGCAGTGAACTCGCCATCTTCGAGGCCGCGCGCGAGCTGCGCGAGACGTATGGCGCACAGGCGATCAAGCACTACATCATCAGCCACACCGAGACGGTGAGCGACCTGCTGGAGGTGCTGCTGCTGCAGAAGGAGGTGGGGCTGCTGCGCGGCACGCTGGACGGCGAGGCCGTGGCCGACCTCATCGTCGTGCCGCTCTTCGAGACCATCGGCGACCTGCGCAACGCCGCGCCCATCATGCGCGAGTTCTACGCGCTGCCCGGCGTGCTGCCGCTGGTGTGCCGCAGCGGGGCAGAGCAGGACATCATGCTCGGCTACAGCGACAGCAACAAGGACGGCGGCTACTTCACCAGCAACTGGGAGCTGTACTGCGCCGAAATCGCGCTCGTCGAGCTGTTCGAGCCCCTGCGCGCGTCGCACGGCCTGACGCTGCGGCTCTTCCACGGCCGCGGGGGCACCGTGGGCCGCGGGGGTGGACCGAGCTACCAGGCCATCCTGGCCCAGCCGCCAGGCACGGTGAACGGGCAGATCCGCCTGACCGAACAGGGCGAGGTGATCGCGTCCAAGTATGCCAACCCCGAGATCGGCCGCCGCAACCTCGAGACGCTGGTCGCCGCCACGCTGGAGGCGACGCTGCTGCACCCCACCAAGCCCGCGGCCAAGAACTTCCTCGAGGCCGCGCGGGAGATCTCCGACGCGAGCATGGCGGCCTACCGCAAGCTGGTGTACGAGACGCCCGGCTTCACGGACTACTTCTTCTCCGCCACACCGATCCGCGAGATCGCGGAACTGAACATCGGTTCGCGCCCTGCCTCGCGCAAGGCCACGAGGGCGATCGAGGACCTGCGCGCCATTCCCTGGGGCTTCTCATGGGGCCAGTGTCGCGTGGCGCTGCCCGGCTGGTTCGGGTTCGGCTCGGCCATCGAGTCCTTCCTGAACCGGGATCCCAAGGCGAAGAAGGAGCGCCTGGCACTGCTGCAGAAGATGCACAAGCAGTGGCCCTTCTTCCGCACGTTGCTGTCCAACATGGACATGGTGCTCGCCAAGACCGACCTCGCCGTGGCCTCCCGCTACGTCGAGCTGGTCGAGGACAAGCGGCTGGGCAGGAAGGTCTTCGCCGCGATCCAGGCCGAGTGGGAACGCACGAACGAGGCCCTCGCGACGATCACCGGAGAGCGCGAGCGCCTCGCGTCCAACCCGGCCCTCGCCCGCTCGATCGCGCACCGCTTCCCGTATCTGGACCCGCTGAACCACCTGCAGGTGGAGCTGATGCGCCGCTACCGGCAGCAGAAGGAACGTGGCGAGGTCAACGAACGCGTTCAGCGCGGCATCCACATCTCCATCAACGGCATCGCCGCGGGCCTGCGCAATACGGGCTGAGTTTCAGCTCGATGCGAGCAGCGCCTCCAGGTGCGCGAGGGTGTCGGCCTCGTGCACGGGCTTGTCGTCGCGGATGCGCAGCATGCGGGGAAAGCGCACTGCGATGCCGCTCTTGTGGCGCGCGCTGCGGTTGATGCCCTCGAAGCCCAGTTCGAAGACGAGCGTGGGCTTGACGCTGCGCACCGGACCGAACTTCTCGAGCGTCGTGCGGCGGATCACCGCGTCGATCCGGCGGAATTCGTCGTCGGTCAGACCCGAATACGCCTTGGCGAACGGCACCAGCTGCAGACCGCCCGGCTCCGGTGGACGGCGTGCCTCGATCGCATCCACCACCGCCTGCGCTTCGGCCGCGTCGCGCGGCACCCGGTTCCACACCGCGAAGGTGTAGTCCGTGTACAGGCTGGCACGCCGGCCATGGCCTCGCTGCGCGTAGATGAGCACGCAGTCGACGCTCATCGGGTCGATCTTCCACTTCCACCACGTGCCTTCGGCCTTGGTGCGGCCGATGCCGTACGACGCGTCGCGGTGCTTGAGCATCAGCCCCTCGACCCCGCGCTCGCGCGACTGCTCGCGCAGCTGCCCCAGCGCCTGCCAGGACGGCGCCTCGACCAGCGGCGACAGGGGCAGCGGTAAGCGCTCCAGCTGCGCGCGGCGTTCCGCCTGCGGGCGCGCCCGCCAGTCCTCGCCCTGCCACTCGAGCAGGTCGTAGGCGATCAGGTGGGCCGGCGCCTCGGTCAGCACCTTGCGCGTCAGCGTCTTGCGGCCGATGCGCTGCTGCAGCAGCGCGAAGGGTGCGGGCCGGCCGTCCTTCCAAACGAGGATCTCGCCGTCGACCACGGTGCCATCGGGCAAGGCCTCCGCCAACGCGACGACCTCGGGAAAGCGGTCGGTGACCAGTTCCTCGCCCCGCGACCAGATCCACACCTGGCCGCCGCGCTTGATCACCTGCGCCCTTATGCCGTCGTACTTCCATTCGACCAGCCACTGCCGCACGGGCCCCAGGCGCCGGTCGAACTCGGCCAGCGGCACGTCGATCTGGTGCGCGAGGAAGAAGGGGTACGGATGTCCGGCTTCGCGGCCGGCGGCGCCTTCCTCGGGCGCGATCAGGGCGTGGTAGCGGGTCTCGTCGGGCAACGCATCGCCTTCGGCCACCAGGGTCGTGAAGCCCATCATCCGCTGCGCGACGCACTTGGGATCCAGTCCCGCGTGCTCGGCCAGCGCGCGCGTGACGAGGATGCGCGAGACCCCCACACGGAACCCGCCGCCGATGAGTTTGCTGAGCAGGAAGCGCCCGGCCCAGTCGAGCTCGTCCCAGTACGCGCGCACGCGCCGCTTCTGTTCCTCCGGCGGCAGGCCGCGCAGGGGCAGCAGGCGCTCGGTCGCCCACGCACCCAGTCCCAGGGTCGAGGTTGACGCCGCGGGCGGGAGCACGTGAGCGATGGTCTCGGCCAGGTCTCCCACCGCCTGGTAGCACTCCTCGAACAGCCAGTCGTCGATGCCGGCCACCTCGCAGGCCAGTTCGCGCAGCACGCGGCTGGGCACCACCTGCCGGGGTCTGCCGCCGGCCAGGAAGTACACCGCCCAGGCAGCATCGGCCGCGTGGGCCTCGGCGAAGTAACGGCGCAGCGCCGCGAGCTTTTCCTGCGTGGACGTCGTGGCGTCGAGTTCGGCGTAGAGACGGGCGAAGCGCTCCATGGACGCGGGCCGTTTCAGTCCTGCGTGTCGCGGCCGCGGCCTCCCGCGGATCCGGTCCCGGCGGGCGGACTGGCGGACGACGGCAGCAGCCGCTCGCGCCAGCGCTCGTAGCCCGCATCGCGGTCGCTGTACTGCGCGCGGATCTGCTCCCGATCGGCCGCATCGCACGAGGCGATGAAGGCCGTGAGCCCATCGCGGTGGTAGGGCTCCAGGTGCCGGTCGCTCTCGAGGACGATGGTGGCCACGAGGCGCCAGTCGATCGCCTCGTCGGTCAGCCACACGCGCGCGTCCCCTGGCACGTGCCGCATCAGTTCCAGCAGCGCACCGCTCGCGTCCGGCGCCGCGATCGCGGCGACCGCCGGCCAGCGCGGCAGCAGCGGGCGGCACTCGGGTGCCTGCTCAGAAGAGGCGTCGGCCGGGCGCGCCAGCCAGCCGGGCGGCTCCCACAGCGCGACGAGGTAGTGCGGCGGGCGGCTTTCCTCGACTTCGCCGCGCGGCTCTACGGTCGCGTCCAAGGCCAGACGGATCGCACCTACCCAGGCGCCGGGTCGGTAGCGGCGGACCAGACGGCGGGCGGCCTGCATGAAGGCGGTCACGATCGGCCCCCTTCCTCCGCATCGAATGCCTCGGGTGGCACGTGGGCCCGCCCCGTACCCGCAGCAGCCTCCTGGCCATGCGCACCAGCCTGCGGGGCGCGCACGTCGAGCGCGGTGCCAGGGGCCACCTCCTCGGCGGACCCGCCCTCGCCTTCCAGGCGCTCATCGCCAAACTCCGTGCGGAAGGAGCCAGCCTCCCATCCTTGCTGCTGGAGCCAGCGCACCATCACCGCTTCGTAGCCGTGGGTGACGATCACCCGCGAGGCCCCCGTGGCGGCGACGGCCTGCAACAGGCCCGGCCAGTCGGCGTGGTCGGACAGCACGAAGCCCCGATCCACGCCGCGACGACGCCGGGCCCCGCGCAGCCGCATCCAGCCGCTCGCGAAGGCGTCACTCGCACCGGGGAAGCGCCGGCTCCACGCGCTCCCGTGCACGCTCGGGGGCGCGAGCACCAGCGCCCGGCGCAGGTCGGCCTTGTCCATCTCCGTGGCCCGGCGGGTGGGCGGCAGCGCGATGCCGGCGGCGCGATAGGCCTCGTTGAGCGGCTCCACTGCGCCATGTACCACGATGGGCCCAGTGCTCGCGTCCACGCCCGCCAGGATGCGCTGTACCTTGCCGAAGCTGTAGCCCATCAGCAGGCTGGGGCGGCCGGCGTCCGCGTTCGCACGCCACCACTCGTTGATCTGCCCAAGGACCTCCTCCTGGGGCTGCCAGCGGTAGATCGGCAGGCCGAACGTCGACTCCGTGATGAAGCAATCGCAGCGCACCGGCTCGAAGGCATCGCAGGTGCGGTCAGCCTCGATGCGGTAGTCGCCGGACACCACCCACACCCGTCCTTCGTGCTCCAGCCGCACCTGGGCGGAGCCGAGCACGTGGCCGGCGGGATGGAGCGACAGCGTCACCCCCCGGTGCGTGACCTTCTCGCCCCAGGCCAGGCCCTGCACGTCGATCTCGCCCAGTCGCGCGCGCAGCACTTGCACGGACCGCACCGAGGCGAGGTAGTGCGCGTGGCCGGGCCGGGCATGGTCGGCGTGGGCGTGCGTGATCACGGCCCGGTCGACCGGCTGCCACGGGTCGATGTAGAAGTCGCCGGCCGGGCAGTAGAGCCCGCGCGGTGTCTCCACCACCACGTCCTCGCCGTATGCGTTCATCGTCCTGTTCCACCTCCGCCGTGCGGCCGATGGTACGAAAAGCCGTCCGCCGGTTTCGCGCGGCCTTGTATCTTTGCCCCCGGGGCTGCGCCCCACCCCCCATGGGGGTTGCGGCCCGGCTTCGGGCGGCCGGGCGCCGGGCACGCATGTCGACCCCCGGGGCTGCGCCCCACCCCCCATGGGGGTTGCGGCCCGGCTTCGGGCGGCCGGGCGCCGGGCCTCAGGCCCGTCAGTACCGGCCCGTGGCCCCCGCCACGCGCAGGTAGACGTAGGCGCACCATGCGACGATGCCACGTCGTGCGCGGCTCCACCAACGCGGCAGGCCCAGGTCGGGCTGCGTCACCTCGCGCGAGGCTGCGAACGCCTGCTCCAGTTCGTCTGCGAGGCGGCGCACGAACCCCGGGTCGCGCACGATGACGTTGGCCTCCAGGTTCACCAACAGCGACAACGGGTCGATGTTGGAACTGCCCACGGTGGCCCAGTCGTCGTCCACCACCGCCACCTTGGCATGCAGGAAGGCAGGCATGTACTCGAAGATGCGCACCCCGTGCACCAGGAGCTCGTCGTACAGCGCCCGCGCCGCGACACCCGCGATGCGGTAGTCCAGCTTGCCCTGCAGCAAGAGGCGCACCTGCACGCCACGCCGGGCAGCTGCGACGAGCGCCTGGCGAAATGCCCGCCCGGGATAGAAGTACGGCGAGACGACGTCCACCCGGCGCTGCGCGCGGCGGATCGCATCGATGTAGCTGCGCTCGATCGTGCGGCGCTGACGGAAGTTGTCGCGCACGACGAAGGCCGCGCGCACCGGCCGCCCATCGAGGACGGCGCCCTCCAGCCCGGCCCACCGGGTGGCACGCAAGCGCCGGAAGAAGCGCTTGGCACGCGCGACGGGGTGCGGGCTGCGCGCGAGTACCGCGAGCTCGTCGCGCCAGTCGCGGCCGAAGCAGGCCCGCGTCCACAGTGCCCGCACGGTGTGCTCGATCGGATGCACCACCGGCCCCCGCAGTTCCACCGCGTAGTCCAGCCGGGGCAGGTCGGACCAGCCGTGGCGGATGTCCAGCAGGTCGTCGATGACATTGATGCCGCCGACGAAAGCGACCTCGCCGTCGACCACGCACAGCTTCTGGTGCAGACGACGCAGCTGGCCGGGCTGCAGCCAGCTCCACCAGCCGCGGATCGGTCGGAACACGACCGCGCCCACGCCCGCCTCGCGCAGCAGCGGCAGCAGTCGCGGCAAGGTACTCCACGAGCCGAAGCCGTCGATCACCACCCGCACACGCACGCCCCGGCGTGCCGCCCGGCACAAGGTCTCCGCGACCGCCGAGGCGGCCGGGTCGTCGTGGAAGATGTAGGTGGCGAACCAGACCTCATGCCGCGCCTTGGCGATCGCCTCGCACACCGCCGGGAAGAGGTCCTGGCCGCCGCGCAGCAGCCGTACCTCGTTGCCGCCGAGGAAGACCGGGCGGGGGTGGCTGTACCAGGCGAAGGGCCAGGCGTCGCGCAGGTCCTGGGTCAACCCGTCGTCCGCGGCCGCATCCGGCGGCGCGTCGCGCGGCCGGTCGAGCGATGCGGCCTCAGGGCGCGGGCGGGACTGCGGCTTCATCGGCGCATCAGGGCGCGGCGAGCTCGATCTCCGCGACGAGCGGCAGGTGGTCCGACATGCGCGACCACACGGTGCCACGCGGCACGAAAACGGACCGGCACTCCAGTCCGCGCAGGTAGATGCGATCGAGCGCGAACACCGGCACGCGGGAGGGGAAGGTCAGCGGTCGTCGGCCGTCACCGCCCATCGCCCGGTGCAGGCCCGTCTCGGCCATCAGCGCGTCCAGGCGCTCCCCCCAATCGTTGAAGTCCCCGGCCACGACGAGAGGCGCGTCAGGCGGCACATGCTCCTCGATGTACTGCGCCAGTTTCTCGACCTGCCGCACCCGGCTCGCATGGATGAGGCCGAAGTGCGCGACGATGGCGTGCAGTTCCACGTCCTGCCATTGCACCGGCACGTGGAGCAGCCCGCGTTGCTCGAAGCGGTGGTCCGACACGTCGTGGTGGCCGATCTCCTCGCTGATCGGCCAGCGCGACAGCAACGCGTTGCCGTGTTCTCCGCCCCGCGTGTACGCGTTGGTGCGATAGGCCACGCTATAGCCCTCGGGCGCGAGGAACTCCGCCTGGGGTAGCGTCGGCCAGCCGAACGAGGTGCGGGCGAAGTGCCGGGCCTCGAGGTCGTGGCGACTGCGCACCTCCTGCAGGAACACCAGGTCCGCGTCCAGCGCCTCGATCCCCAGCCCCAGGTTGTGGATCTCCAGGCGCCGGCCGGGGCCGACGCCCCGCACACCCTTGTGGATGTTGTAGGTCGCCACACGCAGCCGGTCGTCATTGCCGGACGCGCCGGTCGTCTCACCGGAGGGCAGCAGGGTCGAGTTGAGGGGATTCGTCGCCATGGTGCTGGTCAGCGCACGAAACGGGGCAGTTGCAACACGGCCTCCGCGTTGGAGGGAGAAAAGCACCGGTCGGCGGCCTCCCGCCACGGCAGCCACTCGTAGCGCAGGTGCTCGCGCGGGTTCAGCCGCACGGCGACGCCCCGCGGAACCCGCAGACCGAACACGTGCTCGGTGTTGTGCGTGACGCCCGGCGCATAGCGGTGGCGCCACACCGGGTAGATCTCGTAGACGTTCTGCAGGCCCCAATCCTGCAGGCACGACAGCGGCACGACCGCGTCCGAGGGTCCCGACGGCGTGGCGGCATGCACGTCGCCGCCCTGTCTGCCGGCCGCGACCACGCCCACGCGTATCCCGGTCTCCTCCCGCACCTCGCGCACAGCGGTCTCGGCGAAGGGTTCGTCCGGGCGGTCCTTGGAGCCGGTGACGCTCTGCCAGTAGCCAGGACGGTCCGCCCGCTCGAGCAGCAGGACCTGCAGGTCGTCGGTGTGAATGACGACCAGGACCGATTCGGGGATCTTGTAGGGGCGGGAAGTCACGCTGCTCCATCCGGTGGCACACGTCCAGCCAATTGTGTGCCAGATGGGGCCGGTCGCCCAAAAGCAAAGGGGCGGCCGGCGGCCGCCCCTGCATGCGAAGACGGTACGTCAGCCCTGTGCCGGCTGCACGTTGCGCAAGCGGATGTGCAACTCGCGCAGTTGCTTCTCGTCGACGGGGCTCGGGGCGCCGGTCAGCAGGCATTGCGCCCGCTGGGTCTTCGGGAAGGCGATGACGTCGCGGATGGACTCGGCACGGGTCATCAGCGTGACCAGGCGGTCCAGACCGAAGGCCAGACCGCCATGCGGCGGGGCGCCATACTGCAGCGCGTCGAGCAGGAAGCCGAACTTCGCCCGCGCCTCATCGGGGCCGATCTTGAGCGCGGAGAACACCTTGCTCTGCACTTCGGCGCGGTGGATGCGCACCGAGCCTCCGCCCAGTTCCCAGCCATTGAGCACCATGTCGTAGGCCTTGGCGACGCACCGCTCGGGATCGGTCTCCATGAGATCCTCGTGGCCGTCCTTGGGCGCGGTGAACGGGTGGTGCACCGCATTCCAGCGCTGCTCGTCCTCGTCGTACTCGAACATCGGGAAGTCGACGACCCACAGCGGCGCCCAGCGATCCTCGAAGAGGCCCTGCTTCCTGCCGAACTCGCTGTGGCCGATCTTGACGCGCAGGGCACCCAGGGCATCGTTGACGATCTTGGCCTTGTCCGCGCCGAAGAAGATCAGGTCGCCGGTCTGCGCGCCGGTGCGCTTCATGATCTCCTCGATCGCACGGTCGTGCAGGTTCTTCACGATCGGCGACTGCAGGCCGTCGCGGCCCTTGGTCGCATCGTTGACCTTGATCCACGCCAGTCCCTTGGCGCCATAGATCTTCACGAACTCAGTGTAGGCGTCGATCTCGCCACGGGTCATCTCCCCGCCGCCGGGCACGCGCAGCGCGGCCACCCGGCCGCCCTTCATCGTCGCTGGGCCGGAGAACACCTTGAACTCGACGTCGGCCATCACGTTGGTCAGCTCGGTGAACTCGAGCTTGACGCGCAGATCCGGCTTGTCCGAGCCGTACAGCCGCATCACGTCGGCATACGTCATCACCGGATACTTGCCGAGATCGACGCCCATCACTGTCTTGAAGACGTGACGGATCATCTCCTCGAACATGTCGCGGATCTCCTGCTCCGTCAGGAACGAGGTCTCGATGTCGATCTGCGTGAACTCCGGCTGGCGGTCGGCGCGCAGGTCCTCGTCCCGGAAGCACTTGGTGATCTGGTAGTAGCGGTCGAAGCCGGCGACCATCAGCAACTGCTTGAAGAGCTGCGGCGACTGCGGCAACGCGAAGAACATGCCGTCGTGCACGCGCGAAGGCACCAGGTAGTCCCGTGCGCCCTCGGGCGTGCTCCTCGTCAGCATCGGGGTCTCGATGTCCACGAAGCCGTGCTCGTCGAGGAATTTGCGCACCTCCATCGCCACGCGATAGCGCAGCATGAGGTTCTTCTGCATGTACGGGCGGCGCAGATCCAGCACGCGGTGCGTCAGGCGCGTCGTCTCGGACAGGTTGTCGTCGTCGAGTTGGAAGGGCGGCGTCACCGAGGGGTTGAGCACCTCCAGTTCCTCGCACAACACCTCGACCTTGCCGCTCGTCAGGTTCGGGTTCTCCGTGCCGTCCGGGCGCGCGCGGACCTTGCCCACCACCTTCAGGCAGTACTCGTTGCGCACGCCTTCGGCGATCTCGAACATCGCAGGCCGGTCCGGGTCGCACACGATCTGGACCAGCCCCTCGCGGTCGCGCAGGTCGATGAAGATCACGCCGCCGTGGTCGCGACGGCGGTGGGCCCAGCCCATCAGGGTCACGGTCTGGCCCAGCAGCGCTTCGCTGACGAGGCCGGCGTAGGTGGTTCGCATCGGGATCACTCCAAGTTTCGCAAGCGCGGCCGCACGGGCGGCCGCCTCAGTTTCGTCGCGCCGGACGGCAAGGCGCCGCGGCTGGACGCTGCCCGGCCAGGGCGGGCAGGACCACGAGGCCGGGCGCCGGATGGCTCATTCTCTCGCCCCGGTGTCCGTCCCCGCAGCAGCCGTGGGGGGCAGTTCGACCAGCGGTCGGGACTGGCTGTCGACGATGGCGGGCGGCGCGACCACCCCCATCGAGATGATGTACTTCAGCGCCTCGTCCACGCTCATCTTGAGGGGTAGCACGTCGGCCCGAGGCACCATCAGGAAGAAGCCTGACGTCGGGTTGGGCGTGGTGGGCACGTAGAGGCTCAGGTAGTCCTGCGGCCGCAGGTGCTCGCCGACCTCGCCCCCTGGGCGTCCCGTCACGAAGGCGATGGTCCATGCCCCGTGGCGCGGATACTGCACGAGCACTGCCTCGCGGAAAGCGTTTCCGCTGCTCGAGAACAGCGTGTCGGAGACCTGCTTGACGGAGGTGTAGATCGACTTGACGATCGGGATGTTCGACAGGATGCGATGCCATTGGTGCAGCCACCACTGCCCGAACATGTTGGCGACGAACAGTCCTGTCAGGAACATGCCGACCAGCATCAGCACCACGCCCAGCCCGGGAATGCGCGCCAGGCGCTCCAACGCGGGGGCGAGCGAGGCCGGCAGCACCGCCTGCGCGGCCGCCACCAGCGCCGCGAACACGCCGTCGAGCACGCCGACGATCCACAGCAGCACCCAGACGGTGACGGCCAGCGGCAGCCACACCAGCAAGCCCGTGATGACGTACTTCCTGACGGCGCTGCCCACCGAAGGCCGCCCGTCGCCCGAGTCAGTGGCAGGCACAGGAGGTGCCGCAAGCGCCGCCGGCAGCGGTCGCGGTTTCCGTCTTGCTGCCGTCGCTCGTGGTGCCGCCTTCGGACGCGCCCGCGCCGGAGGACGCGCCCCCCGACGAGGCGCTCTTGCCCCGGAAGTCGGTGACGTACCAGCCGGAGCCCTTCAGCTGGAAGCCGGCGGCCGTCACCTGCTTGCGAAAGCTCGAAGCGCCGCACTTCGGGCATACCGTCAGCAGCGGGTCGGAGATCTTCTGCATCACGTCCTGCCCATGCCCGCAGGACTCGCACTTGTAAGCGTAGATTGGCATCAGGTCACCTGAAGGGGTTGGACGCAAAACCCGTCATTATAAGGAGCGCCCACCCCAGCCAGGCCCCCTGCCCCCGGCACCCGGCCATGCGGGGCGCACGCGGCGCCCTCCCGCGCCACGCCGCTGCGACACGGGGAATCAGGCGAGGTGCGGCTTCATCTCCGCCTTGTCGACCATGAACTGCGGCATCAGCGAGCCGACGATCATGGCCATCGCGGAAGCCAGCACGCCGGCCAGCTGGGCCGGGAAGGCCTCGCCCCAGGCGGGCACGACGAGCAGCAACACCCACACGCCCACCCCGAACAGGATGGACAGCACCGCGCCCTGCGTGGTCGCACGCTTCCAGTAGAGGCCGAACGCCAGCGGCACGAAGGCACCCACCAGCGTGACCTGGTAGGCCGACGACACCATCTCGTAGATCGGCGTGCCTTCCATCACCAGGGCGTAGGTGAGGACGAAGCCGGTGAAGCACACCACCGTGATGCGCATCGCACGCAGGAAGGCCTTGTCGCTCATGCCAGGCCGGAAGTGCTTGTAGATGTTCTCGACGAAGGTGGTCGAGGGTGCCAGCAGGGTCGCCGAGGCGGTCGACATGATGGCCGACAGCAGCGCGCCGAAGAAGAACACCTGGGCGACCAGCGGCATGTGGCTCATGATCAGTGTCGGCAACACCTTCTGCGGATCGTCTGCCAGCAAGGCCTTGGACTCCTCCGGCATGATCAGCAGCGCGCTGGTGACGATGAACATCGGCACGAAGGCGAACAGCAGGTAGAAGATCCCACCCAGCACCGGGCCCAGCCGGGCGGTCTCGGCGTCCTTGGACGACATCACCCGCTGGAAGACGTCCTGTTGGGGAATGGAGCCGAGCATCAGCGTGATGGCCGCCGCGACGAAGAACAGCCAGTCGTGCAGCGTCGGCTCGGGGAAGAAGCGGAAAAAGTCCTGGCTGCGGGCCAGGTCGATCACCGGCCCAGCCCCGCCGGCGAGCTGCCCGGCCATGACGGCGATGGCCACCAGGCCGATCACGATGATGATCATCTGGAAGAAGTCGGTCAGCGCCACCGACCACATGCCGCCAAAGAGCGTGTAGAAGAGCACGATGGCCGTGCCGATGACCATGCCGGTGACCACCGGGATCGCGCCGTTGGACAGCAGGTTGAACACCAGGCCCAGCGCGGTGATCTGGGCGGCGACCCAGCCCAGGTAGCTGAGCAGGATCATCAGCGAGCACAGCACCTCGACAGCGCGGCCGAAGCGCTTGCGATAGAAGTCGCCGATGGTCAGCAACGTCATCCGATAAAGCTTGTAGGCGAAGAACAGGCCCACGAAGATCAGGCAGAACGACGAGCCGATCGGGTCCTCGATCACCCCGCCCAGGCCCTCCTGGACGAACTTGGCGCTCACCCCCAGCACGGTCTCGGAGCCGAACCAGGTGGCGAAGGTGGTCGCGACGATGATGTACAGGGGCAGGCTGCGCCCAGCGACCGCGTAGTCGGTCGAACTCTTGACGCGGGTGGCGGCATACAGGCCGATACCGATCGAGGCCAGCAGGTAGAGCGCGATGAACGCGATGAGCGTGGTGTTCATGGGGTCCCCCAGGGGTGACAGCTACTTCGTCGGAGGACGCCGCCACGGCCGGCGCTGCGCCCGGCGTCCCCCCCCTCTCGGAGCCACGGCCGCGCCGCCGCTCGCTGGGCGGCGAGTGTATCCCGGATGTCTCCGGATGTGACCGGGGACCGGCCTCCGGGGTCGCTGCGCGTCTCGGATCGGCCACGGCCGCGCGGCATGCGCACCACCACGGGGCATCCGTCCACCGTGGGAGGAGGCCCTGCGACAGCCGGATCGCCGGCGCGCGGGTCAAAGCAGCTGGAGGACCAGCTGGGCGAGGGCCAGCACGACCAGGGCCCCTAGCGCCGCGCCGACCGTGGCCAGCAGCCGGTTCGCGCGGCGGCGTTCCTCGACGACTTCGTCCAGCCGCGCGCGGATCACCGGCAGCTCCACCAGCGCCTGGTGCGCCAGGCGCGGCATCTCGGGCAGCCAGCGCGCGTAGCGCGGCGCCTCGCGCAGCAGCCGGTCGCGAAAGCCCCGCCAGCCGACCTGCTCGCTCATCCACCGCTCCAGGAAGGGCTTGGCGGTGCTCCACAGGTCCAGGTCGGGGTCGAGCTGGCGGCCGAGCCCCTCGACGTTGAGGAGCGTCTTCTGCAGCAGCACCAGCTGCGGCTGGATCTCGACGTTGAAACGCCGCGAAGTCTGGAACAGCCGCATCAGCACCTGGCCGAGGGAGATGTCGCGCAACGGGCGGTCGAAATGCGGCTCGCAGCAGGCGCGGATGGCCCCTTCCAGTTCGTCGATGCGCGTGCCGGGCGGCACCCAGCCCGACTCCAGGTGCAGCTCGGCCACCCGCTTGTAGTCGCGCCGGAAGAAAGCGATGAAGTTCTGCGCCAGGTAGTCCTTGTCGAACTCGGTCAGCGTCCCGATGATCCCGAAGTCCAGCGCGATGTAGCGTCCGAAGGTGTCCGGGTCGACGCTCACCTGGATGTTGCCGGGGTGCATGTCGGCGTGGAAGAAGCCGTCGCGGAACACCTGGGTGAAGAAGATGGTCACGCCGTCTTGCGCGAGCTTCTTGATGTCCACCCCCGCCTCGCGCAGCCGGTCGACCTGGCTGATGGGCACGCCCTTCATACGCTCCATCACGATGACCTGCTCGGTGCACAGGTCCCAGACCATCTCCGGCACGATGACCAGCCCCAGGCCGGTCATGTTGCGCCGCAGCTGCGCCGCGTTGGCCGCCTCGCGCACGAGGTCCAGCTCGTCGTGCAGGTACTTGTCGAATTCGGCGACCACCTCGCGCGGCTTGAGCCGCTTGCCGTCGGCCCAGAGGCGTTCGACCCAGACCGCCAGCGTGCGCAGCAGCCCCAGGTCCTCGTCGATCACCTTGAGCATGCCGGGACGCAGCACCTTGACCGCCACCTCGCGGCCGCCCTTGAGGGTGGCGAAGTGCACCTGCGCGATCGACGCGCTGGCGACCGGCTCGCGATCGAAGCTCTCGAACAGCTCGCCGATCCGCCGCCCGAAGGCCTGCTCGATGATGCGGATCGAGGCTTCCGGCGGGAACGGTGGCACGCGGTCCTGCAGCTTGGCCAGTTCGTCGGCCACGTCCGGCGGGAGCAGGTCGCGCCGTGTCGAGAGCACCTGGCCGAACTTCACGAAGATGGGGCCCAGCCGCTCCAGCGCCACCCGCAGACGCACGCCACGAGGAGCGTCCAGACGACGGCCGATGGTGACCACGCGCGAGAGCATCCGCATCCAGGGCTGCCGCATGCTCGACAGGGCGAGTTCGTCCAGACCGTAGCGCAGCACGGTCAGGCCGATGTAGAGCAGGCGCAGCAGCCGCTTCATGAACCGCGGACCGGCAGGCCGTCGTCCCCGGCCGCGCCGGGCCGCAGGGCTGCCAGACGGCGCAGGACGTCACGCACCGCACCACCGGCGGTGCCGATGACACGCGCGAGCTGCCCGCCCACGAGGGGGCCGAAGAGGCGGGACAGGTCGTCGGCATAGTCCCAGCGCACGTGATCCATCAGCCAGCCGACGTCGGTCGCCAGCCGGGCGTCGCCCTCGATCGCCACCGGCGGGCGGCGCCCCTCCAAAAGCGCATCGGCCACGGCGACGGGGCGGGTGACGTCCACGCGCAACGCCAGGTCGGCCGGCGCCCCCTCGCTGCCGTCGGCCGGCTCCAGAAGACCGGCGGGGGTGATACGAAACGCAAGATTCCCTGGCCATTGCAACAAAGGCGGAAGCCCGTCGACCGACAGCCGGATGATCCTCCCCACATGGGGCGCGAGCCTCGAGGTGGCCTCTGTTTCCGAGGCAAGAACATGGTTCAGCGTCAGCGTCAGCCGTTCGACGGCGGCCGGCCAAACGAGCTCGGTGAGTTGTTGCAGCATCCAACGATTGTAGGGACAGGCGGCTGTCGACCCCGCGTCTGCGTGACCACAATGCGGACCCTGACTGCCAGAATGATTTCAGCGCCGATGCCCGCGGCGCCACGGAGAAAGCCCCGTCCCGCGGGGCTTTTGCAGTTGGGGGTCCGTGAGGCCGCGGGCGCGCGAGGCGGCGCGACTGCACGCCGGGGGGAGCGTCCGCGGGCCCCGGCGGAGGGAGCGCGGTCGCCCGGGCGGTGGCAGGCGAGCAAGTGGACAGGCAAGTTCCATGTTTGAAGACCGGACGTACACCAGAACCTTTTACAGCGCGCCGCAATCGGTCACCTCGTTCGTGGCTGCCTTCCTGGAGCCCGCGATCACGGTGGGCTGTTTCCTGGCGCTGCTCAGCTACTACGACGAGCCGCTGGACGGCGCCGCGATGACGCTGTGCCTGCTCGTCTTCGCGTTGTCGTTCCCTGGCCGCAACCGCTTCAAGGACCCGCGCCTGACGGCCCTCGTCGACATCTCGACCTCCTGGGTGAGCCTGCTGGCCATCCTGGCGCTGTGCGGCTATGCCACCCGCAGCCTGGACGCCTTCGACCAGGACCTGCTGCTGGC
The DNA here is from genome assembly GCA_035559275.1 of Burkholderiaceae bacterium. Lineage (GTDB taxonomy): Bacteria > Pseudomonadota > Gammaproteobacteria > Burkholderiales > Burkholderiaceae_C > Caldimonas. The sequence goes on along the minus strand of DATMBN010000006.1, from coordinate 15,203 downwards.
CTGGGGCGTCGCGACGCCGGTCGTCCAGTGGATCGCGGTGGCGATCGGTCGCAAGATCGTCATGGTCGCGGCGAGCCGGCCCGAAGCGCGGCGCTCGGCCATCGTGGTGGGCGCAGGACCACTGGGCGTGAAGGTCGCCAAGGCCCTGGTGGGGCACGAGGGCTTTGGCTCGGACTTCCTCGGCTTCTTCGACGACCGCACCGATGCCCGCGTGCACGCCGACGCGGCCGACAAGCTGCTGGGACGCCTGGGAGACATCTCGGAGTACGTCATGCGCCACGGGGTGAAGGAGGTCTACATCACGCTGCCTCTCACCTCGCAGCCGCGCATCAAGGAGTTGCTCGAGTCGCTCCAGGGCACGACGGCCTCTCTCTTCTTCGTGCCCGACGTGTTCGGCATCAGCATCATCCAGGGCCGGTTGCAGGACGTGAACGGGGTGCCGGTGGTCGGCATCCTGGAGACGCCCTTCACCGGGACGAACGCGCTGGTCAAGCGCCTGAGCGACATCGTGCTGGCATCGATCATCCTGGTGCTGATCTCGCCGCTGCTGCTGGTCATCGCGATCGGCGTGAAACTCAGTTCCCCCGGCCCGGTCATCTTCAAGCAGAAGCGCAACGGCCTGGACGGCGAGGAGATCACCGTCTACAAGTTCCGCTCGATGCGCACGATGGAAAACGGCCCCGAGGTCAAGCAGGCGACGAAGAACGACCCGCGGGTCACCAAGTTCGGTGCCTTCCTGCGCAAGACCTCGCTCGACGAACTGCCGCAGTTCTTCAATGTGCTGCAAGGCCGCATGAGCATCGTCGGGCCCCGACCCCACGCCGTGGCCCACAACGAGCAGTACCGCAAGATCATCAAGGCCTACATGGTGCGGCACAAGGTCAAGCCGGGCATCACCGGCTGGGCGCAGGTCAACGGGCTGCGCGGCGAGACCGACACGATCGAGAAGATGGTCGCCCGCGTCGAGTACGACCTGGAATACCTGCGCAACTGGTCGCTGGGCCTGGACCTGCTCATCATCGCCCGTACCGTGCGCCTGATGCTGTTCGACCGCCACGCATACTGAGAACGATCCCGATTCCCCCGCCGACGCCGATACAGATACTCACACCCACAACGACGTTCTGACTGAGGAGTTCGCATGGTCCACGTTCCCGCCCTTCGTCCTTCGTTCCTGGCGCTCGTCCTCGCCTGCGCCTGCGTTCCGGCCCACGCGCAGTTGCGGCCCTACTACCTGACCGCCACGCAGGCCTTCACCCATGACAGCAACCTGTTCCGGGACCGGGACGGCGAAGAACGCAGCGACCGCATCTCGTCCACCGGACTGCGGGTCGGGCTGGACCAGCCGATCAGCCGTCAGCGGCTGCTCGCGCACGCCGGCGTGCGACGCAACAAGTTCGACGAGTTCTCCCAGCTGGACAACACTGCCTACGACCTCAACGTACGCGCCAACCTCTCGACGGTGAACCGCCTGTCTGGCGCGGTGTGGTACCAGCGCTCCCGCAGCCTGGTCAATTTCGCGAACTACACCGGCACCACGGTCGTGCGCGAGCGCAACCTGGAGACCCTGGAGGAGTTCGGCGTGCGGGCCCAGCTGGGCGGCATGTCGGTCTGGACCTTGGAGACCGGCTACTCCCACCGTGACCAGGACTACAGCGCCGACGCCTTCCGCAGCCGGGAGCAGGACACCGACACCGTCAGCCTCGGCGCCAAGTACCGGCCCAGCGACCTGCTGACCCTGGGGGTGGCCGGGCGAGCCACCCGCGGCAGTTCACCGGAATACCGCACCGCGGCCGGAGGCGTCCCCGTGAAGGACCGCATCCGCCGGCGCGACCTCGACTTCACCGCCACCTGGGTGCCGACCGGCCTGAGCACCGTGCACGCGCGCCTGAGCCTGACCTCCTCCGAACACTCGGTCGCGCGGCAGCGAGACTTCGACGGCGTCACGGGCGCCCTCACCTGGGCCTACAAGCCCTCGGGCAAGCTCGCGCTCGACATGCAACTGGTGCGCGAGACCAACGACGAGAGCCAGTTCGCGCTGCTGCAGGAATCGGTGGACGACCCGACCTTCGCGCTCACCCCTTACGAGGACACGCGCCTGCTGACCTCGCTGCGGCTCAACGCCACCTGGGAAGCGACTGCGAAAGTGCGGGTCAAGGGCGGCGCGCGCTACACGCACCGCGACATCAAGGACGCCGTGGTGCGCGACGAGGCCGGGCGGCCGGTCCTGGCCTCGGCCAGCGGCAGCGACCGCACGACAGCCCTCAACCTGGGGGTCGACTACGCCATCAACCGGCTCTGGCTGGTAGGCTGCCAGCTCGGCTGGGAGAAGCGCCGCGTCAGCGACGACGGGTCCCAGGTCAGCTTCCCCTTCGAAGCCCGGACCGCGACTTGCCTCGCGCAGCTGACGCTTCAGTGAGTTCCATTCCTCATGACAACGAAAACGATACTGCTGACGGGAGCCACCGGCTACATCGCGTCGCATACCTGGCTGGTCCTGCTGGAAGCGGGCTTCGAGGTGATCGGCGTCGACGACTTCTCCAACAGCTCGCCGGCGGTGCTCGAGCGCATCCAGGAACTTTCCGGCCGTCGGCCGGTGTTCCACCGCCTGGACGTGGGCGACCGGGCCGCGCTGGAAGAGGTCTTCCGCGCCCATCGCATCGACGCCGCGGTGCACTTCGCGGCCTACAAGGCCGTGGGCGAATCCGTGGCCAAGCCGCTGGAGTACTACCGCAACAACCTGGGCAGCCTGGTGACGCTGGCATCAGTGATGCATCTGCACGGCGTGCACCGGCTGGTGTTCAGTTCGTCGGCCACCGTTTACGGCCGCCCCGAGCGGCTGCCGCTGACCGAGGACGCGCCGCGGTCGGCGACCAACCCCTACGGCGCCACCAAGCTCATGTGCGAGCAGATCCTGGAGGACCTGCAGCGTGCCGACGCGGCGTGGCAGGTCGCCTGCCTGCGCTACTTCAATCCCGTCGGAGCCCATCCGAGCGGTCGCATGGGCGAGGATCCGCGCGGCATCCCCAACAACCTGATGCCCTACGTCGCCCAGGTGGCCGTGGGCGTGCGGCCGAAGCTGCAGGTCTTCGGCGGTGACTACGACACCCCGGACGGCACGGGCGTGCGCGACTACATCCACGTGATGGACCTTGCCGAAGGCCACGTCGCCGCGCTGCGCTATCTGTTCGATCGGCAAGGCGGCGTCACCGTCAATCTCGGCACCGGCCGGGGTTACAGCGTGCTCGAAGTCGTCCGGGCCTATGAGCAGGCCAGCGGCAGGCCGGTGCCCTACGAGATCGTCGCACGCCGCCCGGGTGACGTGGACGCGTGCTACGCGGACCCGACCCGCGCGCGGGAGTTGCTCGGCTGGCGGGCGACCCGCGACCTCGACGCGATGTGCGCCGACTCGTGGCGGTGGCAGCGCATGAACCCGCAGGGCTACGGAGGTGGCTCGCCACCTGCCTGAAGCCCGGCACAAACAACAGGGAGTCGAACAATGAAGCAAGTCCTACTGCCCGTCGTCATGGCCGGCGGCTCGGGCACCCGGCTCTGGCCACTCAGCCGGGCGCTCTATCCGAAGCAGTTCCTGGCCATCAATGGCAGCCGCACTCTGTTCCAGCAGGCGGTGGAGCGCCTGATGGCCCTGTGCGGCGACGGGCACGAGCTTCTCGGGCCCTGCGTCGTCGGCAACGAGGAGCACCGCTTCCTCACCCTCGACCAGCTGCGCGAGATGAAGGTGCGGGCTTCGGCGCTGCTGTTGGAGCCGGCAGGCCGCAACACCGCCCCGGCGCTCACGCTGGCTGCACTCTTCGCGCGCGACGAGCTCAAGGGCGCGGAGGACCCCATCCTCGTCGTCACTCCGGCGGACCAGACCGTCACCGACGCCGACGCCTTCCAGGCCAGCTTGCGCGAGGCGGTGCACGCGGCCTCGGACGGGAGCATCGTCATCCTCGGGATCCGGCCCGACCGGCCGGACACCGGCTTCGGATACATCCGGGCCGAGGGCGAGGGTGGCGTGCGGCCGGTCCAGGCCTTCGTGGAGAAGCCGGACCTGCCCACGGCGCAGCGCTACCTCGCCGACGGCGGCTACTACTGGAACGGCGGCATGTTCGTCCTGCGTGCGTCGGCGTGGCTGCGCGCGCTGCGCCACTTCCGCCCCGACATCCTGGACGCCACCGAGGCGGCCTGGGCCGTGCGGCGCGCCGACAACGGCTTCCTGCGTCCCGGCAAGGATGCGTTCGCCGCGGTGCCGTCGGAATCCATCGACTATGCGGTGATGGAAAAGTGCCCCGCGGACCCCAGGGCGGGCTTTGCGCTGAAGATGGTCCCCCTGGACGCCGGCTGGTCCGACCTCGGCGCGTGGGAGGCCGTCTGGCAGGTGAGCCCCAAGGACGAGCACGGCAACGTCGCGCACGGCGACGCAGTGATCGAGAGCAGCCGCAACACCCTGGTCCATGCGACCAGCCGACTGGTCAGTGCGGTTGGCCTGGACAATGTGGTGATCGTCGAGACGCCGGACGCGGTACTGGTCGCCGACCGCAGTCGCAGCCAGGAAGTCAAGCGCATCGTCGGCCAGCTCGAGCAGCGCGCCCGCAGCGAGTGCACCTTCCATCGCCAGGTGCACCGGCCCTGGGGCTGGTACGACAGCATCGACTGCGGCCCCCGCTTCCAGGTCAAGCGCATCATGGTCAAGCCGAAGGCGAGTCTGTCGCTGCAGAAGCACTATCACCGGGCCGAGCACTGGATCGTCGTCTCGGGTACCGCGGAGGTGACCTGTGGCGACCGCAAGATCCTGCTCAGCGAGAACCAGAGCACCTACATTCCGCTGGGCGAGGTGCACCGCCTGTCCAATCCCGGCACCATTCCGCTGGAGATCATCGAGGTGCAGTCGGGCTCCTACCTGGGCGAGGACGACATCGTCCGCTTCGAGGACAGCTACGGGCGCACCGAACCGGCCACCTCCTCCGCGAGTCAGCCCGGGCTCCACTGAACCCGCCTCCTCGCCCCCGCCGCCGGAGTTTCATCGATGAGACGGTCCCCGCCCTTCCTGCCTCCCGCACCGCAGCGAACGGTGCACATGTTGCGCGTGGACGCGGTGTTCGCGCTGTTCTGCTTCGCCACCATCTGGGCGGGCCTGGCCTTCGGTCCGCCGATCCGCTACCTGACCTACCTCATCCCCGTCATCGGCCTGTCGGCGGCGTTTGCGACGGGCCGGCTCCACATGCCGGAGGTGTACCGCCCCTTCCTCGTGCTGCTCGTGGGGAGCGTGGCCTTCGCGCCCCTGGCCACAGGATGGGGCTGGCAGGACGTTTACCTCATCCTCATCGGCATCCTGCCCTTCTGCCTCGGCTACCAGCCCCGTCTCACCTGGTGGCAGGTGTTCTGGGCCTTCACGGCGGGAACGGCCGTCACGATCGGGGTGTCGGCCGCCACGGGGTCGGGGGGGCTCCTGTCGGATGGCCTCAAGTTCGACCCGCTCATGTCCGAGTCCTCTTTCGAATCGCAGTTCGGGCTGGCCTACGGGATGCTGGCGGTCTGGGCGGGGCTCAGGCGCAAATGGGGCCTGTACCTGCTTGCGCTCGCCGCGGCGGTGCTCACGCTCAAGCGCATCGGCGTGATCGCCACGGTCCTGTGCGGGATCGTCTGCCTGTTGCCGCGTTCGGTCAGCGACAAGCTGCTGCGTCCCTGGTTCATGATCCCGCTGAACCTCCTGCTGCTCAGCCTCGAAGTGATGTACGGCTTCGGGACCTTCGACCGGCTGATCGGTGACATGACTGGCACCAGCGCCAACCACTTCAGCATGGGCCGCAGCTTCCTCTGGTACTGGCCTTCCCGCGAGATCGTGGATGGGCTGCCCGAGCTCGCCGTCCTAGGCCAGGGAGCCGGCCAGGTCTACGAGGTGCTCATCTACAAGACCGGCATCGGCTACAAGTACCTCCTGCACAGCGATCTGATGAAGATCACGCTCGAATACGGGCTGCTGATCTTCATCGCGTTCTTCGGCTTCGCCTACGCGTCGAGGTCGCTCGCGAGCCGGATGTTCTGGCTGTACTTCAACATCCTGATGCTGACCGACAATCCCATCGTGTACGGATACCTGATCTTCGCGCTGGGACTGTGCTCGATGTGCGCACGGCGCGAGCTGAACGAGACGGGGGGGATGATGAACGTCCTGTACATGGGCTTCTCCCGCCCGCGGCACGAGGAGTTCGCCCCTGCGCCGCGCGGCGAGCGCTGACGTGCCGCGCCGGCGGGTTCAGGCGCGACCGGCGGTGCTGTCAAGAAGCGGCGGCGCCCGCCGCCGGCTCGTCAGCCCCGGCCGATGCCGCGGTAGTCGAAGCCCAGGGTCTTCATCAGCTTCGGCTCGTAGAGGTTGCGTCCGTCGAAGATCCGCTTGTCGCGCAGCGAGTCGCGCATCGCGTCGAAATCGGGCGTGCGGAACTCCTTCCACTCCGTGACGATCACGAGCGCGTCCGCCCCTTCGAGGGCCGCCTGGCCCGATTCCGCGAAGCTCAATCGCTCGACGTGCTCGAGCACCCGCCGCGCCTCTTCCATCGCCACCGGGTCGTAGGCCTGGATCTTCGCACCACGTCGTGCCAGCTCGGAGACCACCACCCGGCTCGGAGCCTCACGCATGTCGTCTGTGTTGGGCTTGAAAGCCAGCCCCCAGACGGCAAAGGTCTTGCCGCTCAGGTCCTCGCCGTAGCAGGCGACGATCTTGTCGACGAGGACCTGCTTCTGGCGATCGTTGACCGCCTCGACCGCCTCCAGCAGCCGCAGCGGCTGGCCCACCTCCTCGGCGGTGCGGATCAGCGCCTTGACGTCCTTCGGAAAGCAGGATCCGCCATAGCCGCAGCCTGCGTACAGGAAGTGGTAGCCGATGCGGGGGTCGCTGCCGATGCCCTGGCGGACCAGCTCGATGTCGGCACCCAGCCTTTCCGCGACCAGCGCCAGTTCGTTCATGAAGCTGATGCGCGTCGCCAGCATCGCGTTGGCCGCGTACTTCGTGAACTCGGCGCTGCGGATGTCCATCACCATCATGCGGTCGCGATTGCGAACGAAGGGGGCATACAAGGCCCGCATCAGCAGGATCGCACGCTCGTCCTCGGCGCCCACCACCACGCGGTCCGGCCGCATGAAGTCGGCGACAGCCGCGCCCTCCTTGAGGAACTCGGGATTGGAGACGACCGCGTAGTCCAGCTTCACGCCGCGGCGGTCGAGTTCGTCCTGCACCGCCGCCTTCACCTTGTCGGCGGTCCCCACCGGTACGGTGCTCTTGTCCACGATGACCTTGAAGTCGGTCATCGTCCTGCCGATGTTGCGCGCCGCCGCCAGGACGTACTGGAGGTCGGCAGACCCGTCCTCGTCCGGCGGCGTGCCGACGGCGATGAACTGGATGGTGCCGTGCGCCACGGCGCGCTCGATGTCGGTCGTGAACTCGAGCCGGCCGGCCTCGGCGTTGCGCTGCACGATCTCCTGCAGCCCCGGCTCGTAGATCGGCAGGCCGCCCTCGCACAGGGTACGGATCTTGTCGGCATCCAGGTCCAGGCAGACCACGTGGTTGCCCATCTCGGACAGGCACGCACCTGTCACCAGGCCCACGTAGCCCGTGCCGACGACAGTCACTTTCATAGGGGTACGCTCTCAGATGTCGATGTGGAAACAGCGGCGGGCCACCGCCCGCCGCCCATGAAGATCACCCGCGAAGATCGAACCGGGAGCCGGCTCAGTGGCGCAGCAGCTGGGTCGCGGCCCGCAGCACGAAGACCGTGTTGGTCACAGCATAGCGCTTCCATAGACGCCGCGGCTCGCTGCACAGCCGGTGCAGCCATTCCAGGCCGTAGCGCTGGGCCCAGGCGGGGGCGCGACGGATGACGCCGGCATGGTAGTCGAACGCTGCCCCGACCCCGACCATCACCGCCCGCACCCGGCCACGGTGCTCGGCCATCCATTTCTCCTGCTTGGGGCAGCCGAGGCTCACGAACACGATGCCAGCGCCGGACTCGTTGATGCGCCGCACCGCCTCCTCGTCCTCCTCGGGGCTCAACGCCCGGAAGGGCGGCGACCAGGCGCCCGCGATGCGCAGGCCGGGGTATGTCTCACGTAACCGGGCCTGCAACAGCTCCAGCGTGCGGTCCGTGGAGCCGTACAGATAGATGGACGTGCCCCGGCTCACCGCCTCGGCACAGTATTTCCACATCAGGTCGGGCCCGTTGATGCGCTCCTGGCCGGCCATGCCCAGTCGTCGCAGCATCCAGGCCACGGGTGCCCCGTCCGGGGTCGCCATGTCGGCCTCGCCCACGACGCGGCCGAAGGCCTCGTCCTGCCGCGCGGTCACCACTGAATGCACGTTGCAGATGCAGACGTACCGGGACTCGCGGCGCTGCGCCCACACGTGCAGGCGGTCCAGCGCTTGGCGCCAGGTCACGGCGTCGATCGGCACGCCGATCACCGGCCGGGTGATCCTCGTGTCCGTGGGAGTGGTCATGCAAGCCTCCTGTCCTGCAGGGAAATGGCGCCCGCGGGCAGCACCTCGGCATAGATCCGGCTGAGCGCCCGGTAGTTGACGTCAGGCGAGAACTCGCGCAGGTAGCGCCTGCGCGCCTCCTGTCCCATCCGTGCCAAGGCTTCCGGGTGGGTCGAGGCCCACTGCATCTTGGCGGCCAGGTCAGCCGCGTCGCCGGGCTCGAACAGCAGGCCGGTGACGCCGTCTTCCACGAGCTCGGCAAGCGCGCCGAGTCGGCTGGCGATCACCGGCAGGCCGCAGGCATAGGCCTCCACCAGGGTGCGGGGGAAGTTCTCGTACCAGATGCTGGGCATCACCAGGGCCTGCGCCCTGCACATCGCCTCGCGCACCTGCGCACCGGTCAGCGCGCCCAGGGGCGTCACCGAAGGCAGGCCCTGCAGCAGCGGCGCGTCAGGCCCGGCTCCCGCGACTCGCAGGGGAACGGTCGGTGCGCGATGGGCCGCTTCGCGCAAGGTCGCCACGCCCTTTTCCACCGAGAGGCGGCCGACGAAGAGCAGGCCCGCGCGGGGACCGTCGTCCGGCGCGGGGAAGTCCACGAAATTGGGCTTGACCACGACGCGCTCGGCAGGCAACCCCCCCTCGATGAACTTGCGGCGGCAGAACTCGTTCAGCGCGATATAGCGATCCACCTTGTGCTGCCATGTGCCCACCGCGCGGTGCAGCGTGATCATGCCCGCCAGCACCGCACTTTGAGCCACCGAGCCCCGGTAGCACCCGCGCGTCACGCCTCTCCAAGGGGTGCGTCCCACGCAGTCCTCGCAGACCCTGCCTTCGCGCAGCAGCATGGCCTGGGGGCACAGCAGCCGGAAGTTGTGCAGCGTCTGCACGACAGGAACATGCGCCCGCGCAGCCGCCCAGTAGACCGAGGGCGAGATGAGGGGGAAGGTGTTGTGCACGTGCAGCAGGTCCGGTCGGAACTCCTCGACCGCCTGCGCGAAATCCCTCGTGGTCGTGCCGGACCACAGCGTGCGCAACGCCAGCTGCGCGCGCGACATGCCGGCAATCGCGTCGTTGTGGGCCGTGAACAGCCGCACTGCGTGCCCGCGGCTGCGCAGCAGTTCGACCTCGGCCTCGACGACCGCGTCCTCGCCGCCACGCTGCTGGTAGGCGTTGTGCACGATCATCACGCGCGGCTGCCCGGCGATCGGTGGAAGCTTCAGGTCTTCCATGCCAGTGCCTTCTGACCCAGAGGCGGAGCTCCGAGACACTGCCCGACACCGTCGGCGAAGCGCCTGGCCATGCCCTCGATCGTGTAACGGCCCGCGCTGATCCCGCAGCCCACCTGCAGCTGCGCGCGCAAATCCTCCTGCGTCAACAGCATCGTCGCGGCCTCGACGAAGGGCATCATCGAATCCGGCGCCATCCAGCCGTTGCGCCCCTGCTCCAGGTAGGCGATCTCTGGACTGTGTCTGCCGCAGTCAGTGGTCAGCATCGGCACCCGGCACGCGAAGGCGTCGAGGATGCCCAGCCCGACCAACCCGGGATTGAGCATCACGTGCGCGACCGCCAGCGCTTCGGCCTTCTCGAGGCCGGTGCGCGGACCAAGGTAGTGCGCCCACGGGTGGCGAGCACAGAAGGCCTCGACCATGGCCCGCAGCGGACCGGCGCCCACGACCAGCAACTCGAAGTCCGGTACGCGGCGCCGGATCTCCTCGGCCGCGTCGAGCAAGAAGTCGATGCGCTTGTCCGCATAGAGCGAGCCGAGGAAGATGCCGACGTGACGCCCCCGCAGGCCCCATTGGGCGCGCAGCTGCACGCGGCGGTGCTCGTCGATGCCGGCACACCAGGCGCCGAGTTCCTGCGTGTCGATCGCGTTGTCGAGCACCGTGATGCGCTCGTCCGGATACCCCTGCGCCCTCACCAGCCGGGCGCTGAGCTCGGTATAGGCGAACCACCAGTCCACGCGGCAGGTGGTCCAGCGCTTGAACCGTTCCTTCCAGCCGTCCTGCCGCGTGCTCTGCAGGTTGCCGCCATGGCCCCAGAACGCCAGTCGGGGCGGGCGGGCGACCGTCATCGCGACGAGGTTGTAGAGCAGCTTGTTCTCCTGTGTCACGACCACCAGATCCGAGGTGCGTGCCTGCGCCGCGAAGCTCTGCCAGCACAGCCGCCCGCCTGCCCAGTAGTGGGTCGGCGCATGCTCGGCCCAGGGCAGGTGGCCGCTGTCATGCTTGGTCGCCTCCACCGGCGTCGGGTCGCCATGCACCAGCCGCAGCCGGATGCCTTGCGCATCGAGCAGACCGCGCAGACGCTCGAACAGCGGAACACGGTACGCCGTCAGGCGCCGCTGCACGATGGTGACTTCGGCCGCCTTCGTCATGCGGCCCTCCCGATCGTGCGTGCCCGCCGCAGCGCGAGCATGCGGTCGTAGAGGACGGACCAGGCCCGCACGAAGGCATCCGGATGACAGCGCTGCACCGTTTCGGCGGCACGCCGGCCCATGGACGTGAGAGTGTCCGAAGGTGTCTCCAGCACCTGCTGCAGCGCCTGACGCAGGGCCTCGGGGTTGCGGTCCACGGACCACCCGGCCGTGCCGTCCTGGACCAGTTCCTGCACCCCGTGCAGGCCTTTGGCCGCCAGGACCGGAACCCCTGCCGCCGCTGCCTGGTGCGCCACCAGCGAGAAGGTCTCGTACGAGGACGGAAAGACGAACACGTCCGACGCCCACAGGTAGGGACGCACGTCTTCCTGGAACCCGACGAAGCGCAGTAGCTCGGCCACGCCTGCCCGCTGCGCCCGCTGTCGGAATGCCGCGATCTCGCCTTCGCTCCCGCCGACGACCACCAGGCACAGCCGGCCGGCGATGGTGTCGGGCAGTGCGGCCAGCGCGTCGATCAGCAACCCCAGGCCCTTGCGGTGGAAGTCGCCCAGCGCTGCGAACGACAGGACGACGGTCCCCTCCGGAACGGCCAGCTGTTCTCTCATCTGGCGCCGGTCGAACCCAGAGGGTGGCCGGTACCGATCGACATCCACCGGGTTGGGAATGACGACCGTCTTGTCGGCGCAATGGGGATAGTGGGCCCCGATCTCTTCCGCGAGACCGCGCGACGGCACGACGATGCACGATGCCTTGCGGAAGGCGCGTGCCTCGCACCAGGCATTGAAAGCATGGTTGAGCCAGCGCGCACGGCGACGCATCCCCGTCACGCCAGACGAGGCCCAGGGCCCGCGCAGGTAGGCACGGTGGCAGAAGTGCGCATAGACGATGTCGGCGCCGACGAGTTGCCCCTGGGTGGCCTGCAGGAGGTCAGGCCTGCCTCGTCGGAGACGGTGGGCGAGATATGAGAGCCTCGCGCCCACCTGGAACGACACGTACCGCAGGATGACAGGACTGGGAAGCGTCGGGACATGCTCCCACGTGAGCGCCTGGTGCGGCGGGATGTCGCAGTCTCCAGCGAGCAGAGTGATCTGATATCGCCGCGCCAGCAGACCTTCGACCTGCGCGCGCACGCAGCTTCCTGCAGGACTGCGGCGCGTGACGGATTGATCCACGATCCACACCCGCGGACCTGCACCCTCTCCTCCCGGAACTCGGGCGATGCCGGACGACGATCGGTGATCGGGGGGTGCTGTCATGAAACGGTCCTGCGTGTTGCAGGGCAGCATTGAAACATCGTTGCCGCCGGGATTGCACAACCCACACACCGCGTTTCAAGTCTAACCATGCCGCCCCCCGCAGCTGCGGGGTCGAGGCGCGCTGCGGACCTCGATGACGAGGGGCACCCCGCCCGCGCTACGCAGGCACCTGCTCCCCTGCGGCCTGCGCAACGCCGCCGGCTTGCGGCACCGCGCGGACCGCGATGAACGACTTCTTGAAGAAGAAGAGCACCCGTTCGTAGTGGATCTCGGCGTCCGGAAACAGCGTGCGCATCTCGCGCTCGGTCAGCAGCCGGATGTCGGAGATGAAATCGTCGATCTGCTGCTGCGACGGCTTGTTCACCCATCCCCAGACGGTGAGCCATCGCACCAGTCTGCGCTGCAGACGGAACGGCAAAAAGTGCACGAACGCGCCGATGAGGTGCGGCTCCACGGGAAACCAGCGGTTGGGGGTCTGCACCCAGTAGCTGCGTCCCACGCGCCGGATCTCCGCAGCGAAGCGCTGCTGATCCTCCCATCCGCCGACGTGCTCGATGACCGAGTTCGAGAACGCGAGTTCGAAGTGCCCGTTCGGATACGGCAACGCGCGCCCATCCCCGACCACGTACTTGAACCGCTCCGGCAAGGGCTGCTTGAACCTGGGCTCGTGCACGTTGAGGCATTCGACCGGGTTGTCGCAGTCCATGTAGGTCCAGAAGGTGTGGTAGCCCCCGACGTCCAGGATCGTCTGGCCCGGCGTCACGGGCATCAGCGTGTGGAACAACTGCGCCCGGCGCCGCCGGAAGTAGGGCTGGAACCAGCCGTAAATGGTATGAATGTTCATTCCTCCATCCCCCCAATCGGAAGCCCTCGCGCGACACCCCCGTACCGCGCTTTCCGATCCCGGCCGGCCGTCCTGCACACGCGGCTTTACTGCATGTCGGACCGGATCTGCTGGTATTTCAGCACCGGGCGCCTGGCTGCACGTGCGTTCATACACGAGGTTTCAACTCTCACGATCGGATCGGTCGCCTCGGGCGCTCGAGCCGATAGCATTCGCGGCGACTCGCAGACGGCGACCGATGTCGTCATCCCTCGGGCTTGCGCCCCAGGGTCCATCGATCAGCACGAGGAGCATCCGCGTTGACTATGTTCTCGTCCGGGGCTGGAGCCCGGCCCGCCGGCGGTGCGGTATCGCGCGTCTTCGGCGGGGCGTGGGCCGCGGTGGCGACGCGCAGGGCCGGCGCTGTCCTGGCGACGGCCCTGCTCGCCTGGCCGGGGGCTGGCGCCGTCGCCGCCTCCCAGGCCTCGATCACCCAGTCGCCGCCCGCGAAAGTCAATGCGTGGGGACGGCCCGCGGCGCGATACGAACTCGAGCAGGCCCGTGGGGGCGACCGCGGCCCGGTGCGGTTTCGCGTCCTCGATGAAGGCGGCGCTGGTGGAGCGCATCTCGTCTTTCCGGGGCAATTCGAACGCGGCCGGCTGTACCGTGCCTCGCTGAAGATCCGTGCGCGGCAGCCCGTGTCCGTGGATGTCATGCTGCGCCGTGACGGACACCCGTACGACCCCTTCGCGATCAAGACGGTGTCCGTCGGCGGCGACTGGCAGCAGGTCGACATCGAGGGTCGTGTCCTGGCGTCCGCGGCATCCTTGCGTGTCGCGCCACGCCGCACCGGCATCGACGTATGGGTCGACGAGGTCGGGATCACGACCGGCGACGGGCCGGATTTCTCCCCGCGCAACAGCGCGGCGATCCCACGGCAGTTCTTCGGCATGCACCTCATCCGGCTTGGCTCGCACACGCAGTGGCCACCCTTTGCGCCCGGCATTGTGCGACTTTCGGACACGGCCACCACCTGGAAGGATCTGCAGCCCTCGCCCGGTTGGAACTTCTCATCGAACGGGTTCCGCCGGCTCGACTTCTATCTCGATTTCGTACGCAAACGCAGCCGGGATACCGAACTGCTCTACGTGCTCGGCCAGACGCCCGCCTGGGCCTCCTCCGAGCCAGAGCGCAAAAGCGCCTACGGCCCCGGCCACAGCGCCCCGCCCCGCGACCTCGAGCTGTGGCGCGACTACGTGCGGACGATGGCCAGGCGTTATGCAGGCCGCATCCGCTACTGGGAACTGTGGAACGAGCCCGACAGCTCGCTCTTCTACGCCGGCCCGATGGAGACCATGGTCGAGATGGCGCGCATCGCGCGCGAGGAACTGAAGGCGGCCGATCCCGACAACCTGCTGATCTCGCCAGGGCTGACGACGTCGCAGGGAATGGCGTGGCTCCACCGCTTCCTGAGCCTTGGCGGAGGCCGTCACGTCGACGCCATCGGCTTCCATTGGTACTTCGGCGAAAGGCCGGAATCGATCGCCGCCTTCATTGACAACGTCCAGACACTGCTGAGGCAGCACGGGCAGGAGGGCAAGCCGCTGTGGAACACGGAGGGAGGTCTGAACCTCCCCCGCCCCGAAGCCGGACGGCCGCCGCTGAACGTGGCCCAGCAGCGCGGCCTGACCTTGCGCGCGATGCTCACGATGTGGTCCCGTGGGGTGGACGCCTTCTGCTACTACTTCTGGGAAGGCCGCTTCGAAGGGGAAAGGATGGTCGCTGCAGACTATCGCACGCCCACCCCGGCAGGTCTCGCCTACCAGCAAGGAGCGCAGTGGCTACTGGGCGCCCGCATGACCGCCGGGGAGCGCGATGCCGACGGCAGGCATGTCTTCACCTTCGAACGGGATGGTCGTTCCTTCCGCCTGGCCTGGAGCACCGACGGCCCGGCAAGCTTGGACATCCCCGACGAATGGCGAGCCCGGCGCATCGCGCGTCTGGACGGCAGTGCAGACGATATCGGCTCCGCGAAGAGGGTCGAGTTGTCCGCGGAGCCCGTGCTCATCGAGTAGCAAAGGGTCCGGAACCATGTGACCGGACATCGGCAGGCCCCACGTAGGAGAGCGTGGGATATTTCATGGAAGGTGAGGGAGGTCGCTTTCAACTAGTTACGCAGAGCGCAGCGCTGTTGCACTTTCAGGGGTCAATCGTGACCGAGCCCTGCCGCTAGTACAGACATACGCTCTGGCGGCCCAACGCTCAGACGCCAGTCTG
>DATMBN010000005.1:0-110424 GCA_035559275.1 Burkholderiaceae bacterium | reverse complement strand
CCGGGTGGTGCTGTGGCGCAGCCTGGTGCTGCCCGCGGGGGGGGTCGCGCTGTGCTGGCTGCTCTTGCTCACCCTGTGCCTGCCCGTGCTGGACTACGCCCGCAGCGAACGCCCTCTGGTCGCACGGCTCTCCCAGCATCTGACCAGGGAGGATTGCGTCGCCGTGCGTCACCTCCCCAAGGGGCAGATCGCGGCGCTGGAGGCCCTCGGCGGCTATCGTGTGGTGCCCTGGGAGCCCCTGTCCGATGCCTGCCCCCAGCTGCTCGTTGTCGCGGGCGGGCGCCCTCCGGCACCGGAGGGTTGGAGCCTGGTAGGCCGCGAGCGCAGGCCCACCGACCGCAGCGAATTCACCTACATCTACCACCGCGTGCGCTGAGGGCCCGCCCACCGGCTCGACACCCGCTCAACCAGAGCGGACGTGCGGTGC
Organism: Burkholderiaceae bacterium; assembly: GCA_035559275.1. GTDB lineage: Bacteria > Pseudomonadota > Gammaproteobacteria > Burkholderiales > Burkholderiaceae_C > Caldimonas. Next base: position 109,997 of record DATMBN010000005.1, on the reverse strand, counting down.
CGCCCAGGACCGGGGGCGGCTCATCGCCCCTCGACCGCGGACACCGCCGGTGCCGGCACCGCCTGAGCGCCTGCCCCGCGCACCCTCAGCGCAGGAAACACCAGGCGGAACTCCGAACCCTTGCCGGGCTCGCTCAGGACCTCCAGCTCGCCCCCATGCCGCTGGACCACGTGCTTGACGATGGACAACCCCAGACCGGTGCCCCCGGTCTCGCGGGAGCGGCTGCCGTCGACTCGGTAGAAGCGCTCGGTCAGGCGGGGGATGTGCTCCTTCGCAATGCCGATGCCGGTGTCCTTCACCGAGAATTCGCCGGCTCCCCCTGGCCTGGTCTGCCACCGCACCTCGATACGCCCCCCCTCGGGCGTGTAACGCACGGCATTGGTCACCAGGTTCGTCAGGGCGCTCAGGAGTTCGGCTTCGGCACCGGCGATCATCGCCTCGCCCTCCGTATGGAAGCGCAAGGTGTGCCGCCCCTGGGACAACGTCGCCGCATCGCCCTCCACGGTGCGCATGAGCTTGCCCACCGGAACCCACTGGTCCGCCGGCGGACGCGGGCTGCCCTCGAGCTGGGCCAGCGTCAGCAGGTCGCTCACGAGCGTCTGCATGCGCTGCGTCTGCTGGCTCATCAGGCCGAGCACCCGCTTGCGCTCGACCTCGGTGAGCGGCAAGTTGGCCATGGTCTCGATGAAGCCGGACAGCACGGTAAGCGGGGTGCGAATCTCGTGCGAGACATTCGCGACGAAGTCCCGCCGCATGGTCTCGGCCCGCTCGCGCTCGGTGATGTCCTGCGACAGGATCAGCTTCATCGCGCCGCCGTAGGTGCGCACGAGGACCGAGAGCGTCCCCCGCCCTCGCGGTGAGGGAAAGACCACCGGGTGCTCGAACTGGGCGTGCTGCAGATAGGTCACGAAGGCCGGAGAACGGACCAGGTTGGTCAGATGCTGCCGCAGGTCCCGCTGGGGGTCGAGCCCGAAATGCTCCGCCGCCACCCGGTTGCACCACTCGATCTGCCCGCTCGCGTCGAGCAGCAGCACGCCGTTGGGAGACGCTTCTATCGCGGAAAGGAACTGCGCCAGCCGGCTCTTCTCCTGTTCGACGGCCGCCTCGCGCAGGCGCAGCGCCCGCTCGACCCGATACGCCAGTTCACCCCAGAGCCCAGGGTCACGCGGCGAGGCCCGTCCCTCCGGGTCACGCAGCCAGCCCAGCAGCCGGCGCGCCCGCAAGGTGTCCGCGGCGATGGCCAGGGCGACGACCAGCAGGGCTGCGAGCACCGCGCCGGACAGCGGCGCCCCCAGGAATGCGCCGCCGACGTAGCCGATGGCACCGCCCGCCAGCATCAGGGCCACACCGGCGAGGACGCGTTGCAGCAGCCAGTTCATGGAAGACCGTCAAGCGGTGGTCGGCACCTGCTGCGTCAAGCGATATCCGGCACCGCGGACGGTCTCGATCATCTGCGAACAGCCCACCGGGGCGAGCGCCTCCCGCAGACGCTTGACGTGAACATCGACCGTGCGCTCCTCGATGAACACGTGGTCGCCCCACACGCGGTCGAGGAGCTGGGCGCGACTGTGCACGCGTTCCGGATGCGTCATGAAGAAGTGAAGCAGCCGGAACTCGGTCGGCCCCACCTTGATTTCCTGCTCGCCACGGGAGACGCGCCGTGTGGCCGGATCGAGCCGCAGCGGCCCGACCTCCACCGCCGAGTCCAGCGCTTCGGGCGCCTTGCGCCTCAGCACGGCGCGGATGCGCGCCATCAGCTCATTGGTCGAGAACGGTTTGGTCAGGTAGTCGTCCGCGCCCGCATCGAGACCGGCGATCTTGTCCGGCTCGTCCGCGCGAGCGGTGAGCATGATGATCGGCAAGTCCTTGGTGCGGCTCTCGGTCCGCCAGCGCTTGGCCAACGTCAGGCCCGACTGACCGGGCAGCATCCAATCCAGGATGACGAGATCGGGCAGCACACGGTCGACCTCGGCGATCGCCCGCGTGGAGTCCATCGCCACCGTGACCTCGTAGCCCGCATGCCGCAGATTGAGCGAGATCAGCTCGGCGATCGCGGCCTCGTCCTCCACCACCAGCACACGGCTCATGCCGGGACTCCTTTTCGCGTTCAGTTGACGACCGACTCGACACTCTCCATGGGGATGTGCCGCACGTCGGTGCCCTTGACGATATAAATGATCTGTTCAGCCAGGTTCTTGGCATGGTCCCCCACGCGCTCGATGGCCTTGGCCACGAACACGAGGTCGATGCTGGCCGAGATGGTGCGCGGGTCTTCCATCATGTAGGTGATGAGCTTGCGCATCAGGCCGTCGAACTCCTGGTCGATCTGGTTGTCCTGCTTGAGCACCTCGAGCGCCTTGTTGACGTCCAGGCGCGCGAAGGCATCCAGGGTCTTGCGCAGCTGCTCGGTCGCGAGCTGGGCTTCGAAGCTCACGTCCGACACCGGCAGCCGCAGACGGCTCGACACGCCCGTGTTGATCAGCCGCTGCACCGTGCGGGCGATGCGCGCGGCTTCGTCGCCCACGCGCTCGAGGTTGCCTATCGTCTTGGAGATCGCGATCAGCAGGCGCAGATCCCGAGCTGTCGGCTGCCGGCGCGCGATGATCGTCGACAGATCACGGTCGATCTCGATCTCCATGTGGTTGACGCGCTCCTCCTGGGCGATCACCTGGGAGGCGGTCTCGCCGCTGAACTGCGTCAGCGCGTAGATGGCCTGGGCCACCTGCGACTCCACCAGCCCGCCCATCTCGAGCACGCGGGTGGAGATGCCGGACAGCTCCGCATCGAACTGGGTGGAAAGGTGCTTGTCGCTCATGTCGCTTCCTTCCTGGGCCTGGGCGGGGACCCGGTCAGCCGAAACGGCCGGTGATGTAGTCCTCGGTTTCCTTCTTCTTGGGCTTCATGAAGAGGTCCGAGGTCGCGCCGAACTCGATCAGGTCGCCGAGGTACATGTAGGCGGTGTAGTCGGACACCCGAGCCGCCTGCTGCATGTTGTGCGTCACGATCACCACCGTGTAGTCGGTCTTCAGTTCATGGATCAGTTCCTCGATCTTGCCGGTGGAGATAGGGTCGAGCGCCGAGCACGGCTCGTCAAGCAGCAACACCTCGGGCTTGATGGCAATGCCGCGCGCGATGCACAGGCGCTGCTGCTGGCCGCCGGACAGGCCCGCCCCGCTCTGGTTCAGCTTGTCCTTGACCTCGTTCCACAGCGCCGCCTTCTTCAGGGCCCATTCCACCCGCTCGTCCATCTCCGCCCGCGGCAGGTTCTCGAAGAGGCGCACCCCGAAGGCAATGTTGTCGTAGATCGACATCGGGAACGGCGTGGGCTTCTGGAAGACCATGCCGACCTTGGCGCGGATCAGCGAGACGTCCAGGCGCGAACGCAGGATGTTCTCACCGTCGAGCAGGATCTCGCCCTCGGCGCGCTGCTCGGGGTAGAGCTCGAACATGCGGTTGAACGTGCGCAGCAGCGTGGACTTGCCGCAGCCCGACGGCCCGATGAAGGCAGTGACCTTCTTCTCCGGGATGTCCAGGTTGATGTTCTTCAGCGCATGGAAGCTGCCGTAGTAGAAGTTGAGGTTACGCACCGAGAGCTTGGCCTTCTCGGTCACGGGCAGTTCGACTTTGGCGTCCATGGTCGGGACCTCAATGCTTGTTGCGAAACAGCGTGCGCGCCATGATGTTGAGCGCCAGCACGCCGAGCGTGATCAGGAACACCCCGGCCCAGGCCAGCTTCTGCCAGTTCTCGTAGGGGCTCATCGCGAACTTGAAGATCGTCACCGGCAGGCTGGCCATCGGCTGGCCCAGGTCGGATGACCAGAACTGATTGGACAGCGCGGTGAAAAGCAGCGGCGCCGTCTCGCCGGCAATGCGCGCCAACGCCAGGAGGATGCCGGTGATCACCCCCGCACGCGCGGCCTTGAGCGTGACGAAGCTGATGACCTTCCACTTCGGCGTCCCCAAAGCATAGGCTGCCTCGCGCAGGGCGTTGGGAATCAGCGCGAGCATGTTCTCCGTCGTGCGGATGACCACGGGAATGACGATCAGCGACAGGGCCAGGATCCCGGCCCAGCCGGAGAAGGACTTCATGCGGGAGACCACGACCGCGTAGATGAAGAGGCCGATCACGATGGACGGCGCCGACAGCAGGATGTCGTTGATGAAGCGGGTCACGTTGCCCAGCCAGCCACGCTGACCGTACTCGGCCAGGTAGACGCCCGCCATGATCCCCACTGGGGTGCCCAGCAGCGTCGCCAGGCCGACCATGGTCAGCGAACCGAAGATCGCGTTGGCCAGACCGCCAGTTTCTGCCTGGGGCGGGGGCGTCATCTCTGTGAACAGCGACAAGGTCATGCCGCCGACACCCAGCCGCACGGTCTCGAACAGGATCCACAGCAGCCAGAACACACCGAAGGCCATCGCGGCGAGCGACAAGGTCAGCGCGATCACATTGGTGCGCTTGCGCCGCCGGTGCATCGCCACGCGGCGATCGTCCATCACGATGCTCATGCGCGCGCTCCTTCAGCTTTCTTGAGTTTCATCAGCAGGATCTTGGACAGGGCCAGCACGACGAAGGTGATGAAGAACAGGACCAGCCCCAGGTAGATCAACGACGCCTGGTGCAGCCCGGCGGAAGCTTCGGCGAACTCATTGGCCAGCGCGGAGGTGATGCTGTTGGCCGGCTCGAACAACGATAGCGAATTGAGCTGGTTGAAATTGCCGATCACGAAGGTGACCGCCATCGTCTCGCCCAGGGCGCGGCCCAGGCCGAGCATGATGCCGCCCACCACGCCGGTCTTGGTGTACGGCAGCACGACCTTCCACACCACTTCCCACGTGGTGGAGCCCAAGCCATAGGCCGACTCTTTCAGCATGGGCGGCGTGACCTCGAACACGTCGCGCATCACCGAGGCGATGAACGGAATGATCATGATGGCCAGGATGATCCCGGCCGACAGGATGCCGATACCGACCGGCGGGCCGGCGAACAGGGCGCCCAGGTAGGGCACGTCGCCGAAGGCCGATTGCAGGGGTTGCTGCACGTAGGTGGCCAGGATCGGTCCGAAGACGAGCAGGCCCCACATGCCGTAGACGATGGACGGCACCGCTGCCAGCAGTTCGATCGCAGTGCCCAGCGGGCGACGCAGCCATCCGGGCGACAACTCGGTCAGGAACAGCGCGATGCCGAAGCTGACCGGCACGGCAATGACGAGCGCGATCAGCGACGTCGCCACCGTGCCGTAGATCATGATCAGGCCGCCGTAGCTGTCCTGAACCGGATCCCACTCGCTGCGCCACAGGAAGCTCAGGCCGTATTGCTCGATCGCCGGCGCCGCACCGATGGCCAGCGAGGCGATGATGCCGACGAGCAGAGCCAGCGTCAGCAAGGCGGCCGCATGGGCCAGGAACGAGAAGAACCGGTCAGCCCACGGCGAGGCCCGGCGTACCGCGGGAGGCTCCCCCATCGGGTCCGTTCGTTGCATGTCTTTGGTCGGATACTGGGATGCGGGAAGTGTAGCGGCCACCTGGTCTCTCCTCGGTTGTCGCAAAAAACGGGGCGACCCCTGTCGCCCCGTTGTCCCTCAGATCGTCTTGTGCGACGCTCTTCTTACTTGTATGCGACCATCTTGCCGGACGTGTCCTTGATCTCGCCCCACTGCTTGCGAACCAGGTCCTTCACGGCGTCGGGCAGCGGCACGTAGTCGAGTTCCGAGGCCATCTTGTCGCCGTTGACGTAGGCCCAGTCGAAGAACTTGAGCGCGGCGGCGGCCTGCTGGGGCTTGTCCTGGGCCTTGTGCATCAGGATGAAGGTCGCCCCGGTGATGGGCCAGGCGTCCTTGCCCGGTTGCTCGGTCAGGATCTGGTAGAAGCTCTTGGCCCACTCGGCACCGGCGGCTGCGGCCTTGAAGTTGGCCTCGTCCGGGGCCACGTAGTTGCCGTCCTTGTTGCGCAGGAGCACGTAGGACAGCTTGTTCTGCTTGGCGTAGGCATACTCGACGTAGCCGATGGAGTTGGGCAGGCGCTGCACGAAGGCCGACACGCCCTCGTTGCCCTTGCCGCCCGCGCCGGTCGGCCAGTTGACCGCCGTGCCTTCACCCACCTTCGCCTTCCACTCGGCGTTCACCTTGGAGAGGTAGTTGGTGAAGATGAAGCTGGTGCCCGAACCGTCCGCGCGGCGCACGACCGCGATGGTCGCGTCCGGAAGCGGCACGCCCGGGTTCAGCGAGGCCAGCGCCGGATCGTTCCACTTGGTGATCTTGCCGAGGTAGATGTCGCCCAGCACCTGGCCGGTCATCTTGATCTGGCCGGGCTGGATGCCCCGGATGTTGACCACCGGCACGACCCCGCCGATCACGGTGGGGAACTGGATCATGCCGTCCTTGGCCAGTTCCTCGTCCTTCAAGGGAGCGTCCGAGGCACCGAAGTCAACCGTCTTCGCCTTGATCTGCCGGATGCCGGCGCCGGAGCCGACCGACTGGTAGTTGATGCGAACCCCGGTCGCCTTGTTGTAGGCGTCCGCCCACTTGGCGTACACGGGGGCCGGGAAGGAGGCACCCGCGCCGGTCACGTCCTGGGCGTGGGAAACGCCCGCGACACCGGCCATCGCCAGGGCGAGCAGGCCGGAACGGATCAGCGAATGAGTCATGGATACACCTTTCAGTGGGTCAAAGTCCGGGATGGTCATCCCGACTGGCCTGGACTCTAGGGGCCGCATGTGACAGCTCTGTGACACCCCTGTCATCGAAGGGTGCACGCCCGCGGGCCGGCGCGGACCTGTCACGGATCGTTCACCGGGCTGTCACATACCCGACCTACGCTGCCGGGCGCTGTGGTCCCACAGCGTACTTTTCCCGTGAAGGAGCCTTTCCATGACGAAAACGAGCTGGTGGTTGGTCTGCGGCGCCGTCTGGCTGGCCGGGCTGACCGGTTGCGCCACCTCCCCCACCCCGAGCCCCGTGGCGCGACCGGCCGCCACGGCGACCGAGCTGTCCACCCTGGACAAGCTGGTCCGGGATGCCGGCCTGGCCGAATCGCTGTCCGCCAGCGGCCCCTACACGCTGTTCGCGCCGTCCGACGCGGCCTTCAAGTCCCTGCCCGCGGGCACGCTGGAAGCCATGGCCAAGGACAAGGAGCAGCTGCGCGCCCTGGTGTCCAACCATGTGGTCGCCGGCAAGCTCACCGCGGCCCAGATCCGCAATGGCAAGCTCAAGACCCTGCAAGGCACCGAGGTCGTGGTGTCGAAGGCCGGCGAGTTCGTCACCGTCGAGGAGGCCCTGGTCACCCGCGCGGACTTGCCCGCGACGAACGGTGTGGTCCACGTGATCGACCGCGTGCTGCTGCCGCCCAAGAAGAAGTGATCGCCCCGCGGCATCCCGCCGCGGTCCGAGTCCATCCCGCGCCTGCCCGGCCCCGCCCGGCAGGCGCTTTCGTGTCTGCCGAGAGCCATGACCCCCCCTCTTCTCGCCCGTCGGCGCTGGCTGGTGCTGTCGGCCGGCCTCGCTGCCGGACTCGGCCCCGTTGGCGCCGCTCCCGTGCATCGCACGTCCCCGTCCCCGGCCCGGAGCATCCGCGTCGTCCAACTGCTGGACATGTCACCGGAGCAACAGGAACTTTCGCGCAACTACTCCACTGGGGTGAGGCTCGCATGGGCCGAGGCCACCCGCGCCGGCGGCGCGCCGGCGACCTTGTCCACCGTGGAAACCGATGGCAGTTCGGCGGCCATCGACCAGGCGCTGGTGGCCCTGCGCGCGGACGACTCGGTCTGCGCGTTGGTCGGCGCCGCGGGTGACCGCCTCGCAGGTCGGGTGCGCGACGGCCTGCGCCAAGCTGCCACCGCGCTCGCCCACCTCGCCCCGTGGCTGGCCGAGGGGCGGCAGGACGAGCATCCCGGACTCGCTTGCCTGTTCGCCTCCCGTGACATGCAGATCCGCCATGCCTTACGCCATCTCGAAGGGATGGGGGTCCAGGAATTGGCTCTCGTGTACCCCGATGCGGAGGCGCTGCGCCTGTATGACGCCTCGCTCAGGGCCACTGCGGGGGACCTCGGACTGAAATGTGTGTCCGTCTCGCCCACCGCCGGCGAGGACGTGGCCGGACTCGCGCGCCGCCTGCCCGCCCAGACGCCTGCGGTGATGCTGTTCCTCGGCGCCACTCTGGAGCTGGCGCGCTTTGCCCAGGCCCTGCCCGTGGAGCGCAGGCAGCGCTACCTGATCGCGCTGTCCGACGTGGACCTGCCGACCTTGAACCAGCTGTGGGCCCGCCCACCGGTGCCGGTGGTCCTCACCCAGGTCGTGCCACCGCCTCATCAGCCTCAGATCCCGGTGGTCCGGCGCTACCGTCAGCTGCTGAAGGAGTTGTTCGACGAGGGGCCCTCGCCCGTCAGCCTGGCCGGCTACTTGGCGGGGCGCTACGCGCTGGAAGTGTTGCGCCGCGCGCCCGAGCTCTCCCGGGCCGGGGTGATGGCCGAATTGCGCAAGCGCTCGCCCCTCGACCTCGACGGCTTCCGGATAGATTTCGTCGCGGGCCAGGGCCGGGGCAGCCGCTACGTGTCGCAAACGCTGCTCAACGTGGACGGCCGCCTCGTCGGCTGAGGCCCCGGCGGGCGGGGCCCCTTTCCGGCCTTGTATCTTTGCCCCCTGGGGCTTGCGCCCCACCCCCCATGGGGGTTGAGGCCCGGCTTCGGGCGGCCGGGCGCCGGGCATGCATGTCGACCCCCGGGGCTGCGCCCCCCCCCCACGGGGGTTGCGGCCCGGCTTCGGGCGGCCGGGCGCCGGGCCTCAGACGACCCGCAGGGCGTCGGCCAGGCGTTGGGCGCTCGTGCGAGCCAGTTCCGCGTCGTCCGCCTCTACCATGATGCGCAGCAGCGGTTCCGTGCCGGAAGGCCGGATCAGCACGCGGCCCCTGCGGCCCAGCTGAGCCTGGACCTCCTCCTGCACCGCCGCCAGCCGGGGGCTGGACTTCCAGTCCTGCCCGGGCTGCAGTCGCACGTTGACCAGCGTTTGCGGAAATAGAGAGACCCCCTCGAGCAGGTTCGACAGGGTACGCCCGCTGCGCATCACGGCTTGCAGCACCTGCAGCGCGCTGATGATGCCGTCGCCGGTCGTGTGCTTGTCCAACGCGAGCAGATGGCCCGAGCCTTCGCCGCCCAGCAGCCAGCCGCGGGCCTGCAGTTCCTCCAGGACATAGCGGTCGCCCACCTTGGCACGCACCAAGGGAACCCCCCGGCGCTGCAACGCCAGTTCCACCGCCATGTTGGTCATCAGGGTGCCCACGACGCCGGAGACCTGCTGGCCGTGCGACAGTCGGTCCATCACCATCACGTAGAGCAGTTCGTCGCCGTTGTACAGACGGCCGTCGGCATCCACGAGTTGGAGCCGGTCCGCGTCGCCGTCGAGCGCGATGCCGTAGTGTGCGCCGTGTTCGCGTACGGCCGCCTGGAGGGCAGCCGGGGACGTGGCCCCCACGCCCGCATTGATGTTGTAGCCGTCCGGGCTGCAGCCGATGGCCGCCACCTCCGCCCCGAGTTCGTGAAAGACGTTCGGCGCCACCTGGTAGGCCGCGCCATGCGCGGCGTCCACGACCACCTTCAGTCCCTTGAGGGAGAGATCGTGCCCAAAGGTACTCTTGCAGAACTCGATGTAGCGCCCCTGCGCATCATCCAACCGGCGTGCCTTGCCCAGGCCAGCCGCATCGGCCCACTGCGGAGGCTCCTCCAGTGCGGTCTCGACCGCCTGCTCCCACTCGTCCGGCAGCTTCTCGCCGGTCGAGGAGAAGAACTTGATGCCGTTGTCGGGGTAGGCGTTGTGAGACGCGCTGATCACGACCCCCAGGTCCAGGCGCAACGCGCGCGTGAGATAGGCGACCCCCGGCGTGGGCAGCGGGCCGCTCAACAGCACGTCGACCCCCGCCGAGGCGAAACCTGCCTCCAGCGCGGACTCGAGCATGTAGCCCGAGATGCGCGTGTCCTTGCCGATCAGCACCGAGGGGCGCTTGGCCGCGCGCTTGAGCACGCGTCCGACCGCATGTCCCAGCCGCAACACGAAGTCCGGCGTGACCGGCGACTGCCCCACCATGCCGCGGATGCCGTCCGTGCCGAAATACCTTCTGCTCATGAAAACCCTAACACCTCTGCGCGTTCAATGTCCGCGATTTTGCCCTTGCGCGGGGGACAGCAGGCCCGCCGCGGTCCACACCTTCAGGGCATCGACAGTGGCCGCCACATCGTGTACACGCAGCACCCGCGCGCCATGCAGCACGGCAGCCAAGGCCGCCGCGAGGCTTCCGGGGAGCCGATCGCTCACGGACCTTCCGGTCACGGCACCGATGGACGACTTGCGCGACCAGCCGACGAGCAGGGGATGGCCGTGCGCCAGCAGACGGTCCTGTCCGCGCAGCAGCGCGAAGTTCTGCTCCGCCGTCTTGCCAAAGCCTATGCCCGGGTCGAGCACGATGCGCGCTGCATCCACACCCCGTTCCCGCAACGCACGAGCCCGCTCGGCCAGGAACTGCCCGACTTCCCCCACGACGTCCGCGTACTGGGTCTGGCTTTGCATCGACGCCGGATCCCCCCGCATGTGCATGAGGCACACGCCGCAGGTCGCATGTCCGACGACGGCGTCCACAGCCCCCGGCTCCTGCATCGCCCTGATGTCGTTGACGATGTCCGCGCCCAGGTCCAGCACCCGGCGCATCACCTCTGGCTTGTAGGTATCGACGGAGATCGGGACGCCCAGGCGGACGGCCTCGCGCACGACCGGCACCACCCGGCGCAGTTCCTCCTCCAGCGGCACGGGGGGCGCGCCTGGCCGGCTCGATTCCCCGCCAATGTCGAGGATGTCGGCCCCCTCCTTCAACAACGCCTCGGCGTGAGCGAGGGCAGATCGCAGGTCCGGGTGCGCGCCACCGTCGGAAAACGAGTCGGGCGTGACGTTGACAATGCCCATGACCCGCGGACGGGTCAGGTCGATGCGAAAGCGGGTCGTTTGCCAGATCTTCATGGAGGGAGGGGCTCGACCAATGCCGGACACCCGAAAAACGCCGAACGGGGCCGAAGCCCCGTCGCACCTGAACACAGCAGTGACTGCAGTCGATTGCCGGAAGCCAGCCCGGCTTCAGGCCGCCGCTGGCGCGCCGTCGGCGTTGACCGGCGGGGTGCTGCCCCCGCCGGGCTTGCTGTTCGACGGCGTCCAGTCCTTCGGCGGACGCGGCGGCCGGCCGGCCATGATGTCGTCGATCTGCTCAGCGTCGATGGTCTCCCACTCGAGCAGCGCCTGCGCCATCGCGTGCATCTTGTCCTTGTTGTCCTCGATCAGCTTGCGGGCGATCCCGTACTGCTGGTCGATGATCTTGCGGATCTCCTTGTCCACCTTCTGCATGGTCTCTTCCGAGACGTTCACCTGCTTGGTGATGGAGCGGCCCAGGAACACCTCGCCCTCGTTCTCGGCGTAGACCATCGGGCCCAGCTCGTCGGTCATGCCGTAGCGGGTGACCATGTCGCGGGCGATCTGCGTGGCACGTTCGAAGTCGTTGCTCGCGCCAGTGGTCATCTGGTTCATGAAGACCTCCTCCGCGATCCGGCCGCCGAACAGCACCGAGATGGTGTTGAGCATGCGTTCCTTGTCCATGCTGTAGCGGTCACCCTCGGGCAACTGCATGGTCACGCCGAGCGCCCGGCCGCGCGGGATGATCGTCACCTTGTGCACCGGGTCGGTCTTGGGCAGCAACTTGGCCACCAACGCATGGCCGGCCTCGTGGTAGGCCGTGTTGCGCCGCTCCTCCTCGGGCATGACCATGGACTTGCGCTCGGGACCCATCAGGATCTTGTCCTTGGCCTTCTCGAAGTCGACCATCTCGACCACCCGTGCATTGCGGCGGGCGGCGAAGAGCGCGGCCTCGTTCACCAGGTTTGCCAGGTCCGCCCCCGAGAAGCCCGGTGTGCCGCGGGCCAGGATGTCCGGCCGCACGTCCGTGCCGATGGGCACCTTGCGCATGTGCACGTTCAGGATCTGCTCCCGACCACGCACGTCCGGCAGCGTCACGTACACCTGCCGGTCGAAACGGCCGGGACGCAGCAGCGCCGGGTCGAGGATGTCCGGACGGTTGGTCGCCGCGATCACGATGACCCCGAGATTGGTCTCGAAGCCGTCCATCTCGACCAGCATCTGGTTGAGGGTCTGCTCGCGCTCGTCGTTGCCGCCGCCCAGGCCGGCCCCGCGGTGGCGGCCGACCGCGTCGATCTCGTCGATGAAGATGATGCAAGGCGCGTTCTTCTTCGCCTGCTCGAACATGTCGCGCACCCGGGCCGCGCCGACGCCGACGAACATCTCGACGAAGTCGGAGCCCGAGATCGAGAAGAACGGCACCTTGGCCTCACCGGCGATTGCCTTGGCCAGCAGCGTCTTGCCGGTGCCCGGAGGGCCGACCATCAGCACGCCGCGCGGAATGCGCCCGCCCAGCTTCTGGAACTTCTGCGGATCCTTGAGGAAGTCGACCAGCTCGCGCACCTCTTCCTTGGCTTCGTCGCAACCGGCGACGTCGGCGAAGGTGATCGAGTTGTTCGTCTCGTCCAGCATGCGTGCGCGGCTCTTGCCGAAGCTGAAGGCTCCGCCTTTGCCGCCACCTTGCATCTGCCTCATGAAGTAGATCCAGACCCCGATCAGCAGCAGCATGGGACCCCAGCTGATGAGGATGCTCATCAGCAGCGACGGCTCCTCGCGCGGCTTGACGTCGAACTTGACGCCGTTGTTGATGAGGTCGCCGACCAGGCCGCGGTCGAGGTAGGTCGCGGTCGTGCGCAGGCGCCTGTCATCGTTGGTGATCGCCACGATTTCGGTGCCGCCGCCGCCCTCCTGGAGGGTGACGCTCTTGATGCGCTTGTTGCGCACTTCCTCTAGGAAGTCCGAATACGCGATCTGGCCCGCCGCGGTGGCGCCGCGATCGAACTGCTTGAAGACGGTGAACAGCACCAAGGCGATCACCAGCCACACGGCCACCTTAGAGAACCATTGATTGTTCACCGCGGCTCCTTTTCCTGACTCTCTCGAGAAGCATTCCCAAATACCCGGGATTTGGGGCCTGATTCTAGTTCAGCCAAGCCCCCCGCCCCTTTGCGGTTTCCCATGGTTGTGACAGGTGATTGCTATCAGGGCACGGCGCGAAGGACCGGCCCTGGTCACCCAGCATTTTTCAGACCCCGTCCGGCGAGAAAGGTTTCGGCGGATCGGTCCCGCGAGGCCTTGGGCTTGATCGCCTTGACGACCCGGAAATTCCGCTTGAACAGTTCCACCAGCTGGCTGTAGCCGCTGCCGTGGAATACCTTGCACACGAGTGCACCGTCGGGTTTGAGGTGGGTGGTGGCGAATTCCATCGCCAGTTCGACCAGATGGGCGATGCGAGCGGCGTCGGAGACCTCGATGCCGGACAGGTTGGGCGCCATGTCGGAGATCACGACATCCACTGCCCGGCCGCCGACCGCCTCGTCCAACTGCCTGAGTATGCCCTCCTCACGGAAGTCGCCCTGGATGAAGGTCACACCCTCGATCGGCTCGAAGTCCAGCAGGTCCAGCGCGATGATCGCGCCGTGGAGTTCGCCCGGCGCAGCCCCACCCGCGCCCGCGTCCTTGGGCGCAAACTTCCGCCGCACATACTGGCTCCATGCGCCCGGCGCGGCGCCCAGGTCCACCACCAGCTGACCCGGCTTGAGCAGCCCCAGTTCCTCGTCGATTTCCTTCAGCTTGTAAGCGGCGCGGGAGCGATAGCCCTCCTTCTGGGCCAGCTTGACATACGGGTCGGTCATGTGGTCGTGAAGCCACGCCTTGTTGACCTTCTTGCTCTTGGTCTTGATCTTCATCTGGGAACACCGGTGAGGCGAGGGTGTGACGGCGATTCTTGGCGGGAGATCACGCCGGCATCTGCCGGGGCGGGGATAATACGCCGATGCCCGCCCTACAACTGACTCCTGCACAACGCAAGGAAAAGCGCGCCGAGGCGCATCACCTGGACCCGGTGGTGCTGATCGGCGCCGACGGCCTGACCCCCGCCGTGCTCAGGGAGGCCGACTCCGCCCTGAAAGCCCACGGCCTGATCAAGATCCGCGTGTTCTCCGACGACCGCCAGGAACGGGAAGCCCTGTTCGCCCGCCTGGCCGACGAACTCGACGCCGCGCCGGTCCAGCATATCGGCAAGCTGCTGGTGCTGTGGCGCCCGGTTCCCCCGAAGGAGAAGGCTGCCGAGGACGACCGCAAACCCGGCCCCCGGGTGGTCAAGATCATCAAGTACTCGAAACGCGGCGGTCAGCGGCCGGAGGTGAAGAAAGTCACGGTGCTCGGCAACCAGCGGGTCACGGCCGGCGGCAGCATCAAGCGCGCCAAACCGCGCATGACCAGCGCCAAAAAGAAACTCCTGTCGGAGTGACGCCAGGACGGCAGACGAGACTTCGCCTGTGTACGCCGGCCGCCATCAGGCGGCGGCGCCGGTTTGGGCCGATGGGCCCGCCTCGGGTGCCGCGCTGCGCCAGGCGAGGGCCAGCCACAGCACGCCCTTGAGCAGGAAGAACGCGCTCGAGACGGCGTGCAACTGGCCGAAACCGAACCGCCCCTGACCCAGCCGCGCCTCGGCCATCATGGGCTGCAGGGCGAAGTAGCCCGCCACCGTGCAGAACAGCGCGCCCAGGACCAGCGCCATCTCCGGCGAGAACAAGGACCCCCGCCCTTGGGCCGCGCGTCGCGCCGCGATGCGGCGCTCGACGAGCAAAAGCACCACGGCGGCCACGAGGCTGGCATGCGCTTCGATCTGGAACAGCCGGCCGGCGACGAGGCCCGCCTGCGCACGTTCCAGCAGCGCGAACAGCGACGGCGCGGCCACCGCCCCGATCGTGACGACCATCCCGGCGGCCAGGCCGCTCAGCCAGGCCCGAAGACGGAGCCAGAAGCGGTCCGATGCCATCGCCTCAGACGTAGCGGACTTCGACGATCTCGTAGCGCTTCACGCCCCCGGGCGCCTGCACCTCGGCCACGTCGCCGGCCTCCTTGCCGATCAGCGCACGCGCGATGGGCGAGCTGATCGAGATCAGGCCGTGCTTCAGGTCGGCCTCGTCGTCACCGACGATCTGGTACGTGACCGCCTCGCCGGTCTCCTCTTCCTCCAGATCCACCGTGGCGCCGAACACAACCCGGCCACCGGCGTCCAGACTGGCCGGATCTATCACCTGGGCGGCCGCGAGCTTGCCTTCGATCTCCTGGATACGCCCTTCGATGAAGCCCTGCTTGTCCTTGGCGGCGT
The DNA here is from genome assembly GCA_035559275.1 of Burkholderiaceae bacterium. Lineage (GTDB taxonomy): Bacteria > Pseudomonadota > Gammaproteobacteria > Burkholderiales > Burkholderiaceae_C > Caldimonas. The sequence goes on along the minus strand of DATMBN010000005.1, from coordinate 94,718 downwards.
CGTATTCGGCGTTCTCCGACAGGTCGCCCTGCGCCCGCGCCTCGGCGATCGCATTGATCACCGCGGGCCGTTCGACCGTCTTGAGGCGGTGCAGTTCTTCCTTCAGCTTCTCCGCGCCACGCTTGGTGAGGGGAATCGTCGGCATGTCCTTCTCTTCTCTTTCGGCAGCAAAAAGTCGGCCGCCGCCACACTCCCTTGCAGGAGGGCGGCGGCGGCCGCGGGTTCAACAGTGCGGACTAGTTTAGCGCCTTGTGCAGTTCCTGCAGCGAATAGACCACGAGATCCTGCTGGTGCTTCATCGCCTCCACGGCAGCCTCGCACCCCGCCATCGTCGTGTAGTACGTCACGCGGTTGGCCAGCGCGGCGGTGCGGATGTAGCGCGAATCCGCGATCGCCGTGCGGGTTTCATCCACGGTCGTGAAGACCAGTTGGATCTCGCCAGCCTTGATCATGTCGGCGATGTGGGGCCGGCCGTCCTTGACCTTGTTGACCGTGCGCACCGGGATGCCGGCCTGGCTGATGGCCTGGGCGGTTCCGCGCGTGGCGACGAGCTGGAAGCCCAGTTCATGCAATTGGCGCGCCACCTCGATCGCCCGGGGCTTGTCGCTGTTCTTCACCGTGATGCAGACCGTACCCTTGGCCGGCAGCCGCGAGCCCGCGGCCAGCTGGCTCTTGAGCATGGCCTCGCCGAAGGTCCGGCCCACGCCCATGACCTCGCCGGTCGAGCGCATCTCCGGTCCCAGGATCGGGTCGACCCCCGGGAACTTGTTGAAGGGGAAGACGGCTTCCTTGACGCTGAAGTATGGCGGGATCACCTCGCCCTTGACGCCCTGCTCGGCCAACCTGCGCCCTGCCATGCAGCGCGCCGCGATCTTCGCCAGCGGCTGGCCCGTCGCCTTGGAGACGTAGGGCACCGTGCGCGAGGCGCGCGGGTTGACCTCCAACACGTAGACCGTGGCGCGGTCGCCCTCGCCCTGGATCGCGAACTGCACGTTCATCAGACCCACGACCTTCAGCGCCCTGGCCATCAGCGCGGTCTGCCGGCGCAGCTCGTCCTGCAGCTGCGGCGACAGCGTGTACGGCGGCAGCGAGCAGGCCGAGTCGCCGGAGTGCACCCCGGCCTGCTCGATGTGCTCCATGATGCCGCCGATCAGCACGTCCTGGCCGTCGCAGATGCAGTCGACGTCGACCTCGATGGCATCGTCGAGGAAGCGGTCCAGCAGCACCGGTGACTTCTCGCTGACCTTGACCGCCTCGCGCATGTAGCGCTCGAGGTCCTTGTCGCCGTGCACGATCTCCATCGCGCGGCCGCCGAGCACATAGCTCGGGCGCACCACCAACGGGTAGCCGATCTCCTGCGCCATCTGCAGCGCCTGCTCCTCGGTCCGAGCGGTGCGGTTGGGCGGCTGCTTCAGACCCAGGTCGTGCAGCAGCTTCTGGAAACGCTCGCGGTCCTCGGCGATGTCGATGCTGTCAGGCGATGTGCCGATGATCGGCACGCCGTTGGCCTCCAGGTCCAGCGCCAGCTTCAGCGGGGTCTGGCCACCGTACTGGACGATGACGCCCACCGGCTTTTCCTTCGCGACGATCTCGAGCACGTCCTCCAGCGTGACCGGCTCGAAGTACAGGCGGTCGGACGTATCGTAGTCCGTGGAGACGGTCTCGGGGTTGCAGTTGACCATGATCGTCTCGTAGCCGTCTTCGCGCATCGCGAGGGCGGCATGGACGCAGCAGTAGTCGAACTCGATGCCCTGGCCGATGCGGTTCGGCCCACCGCCCAGCACCATGATCTTCTTGCGGTCGCTCGGGTCCGCCTCGCACTCCTCGTCGTACGTGGAGTACATGTACGCCGTCTGCGTCGCGAACTCGGCCGCACAGGTGTCGACGCGCTTGTAGACGGGGCGGATGCCCATCGCGTGGCGTGCGGCGCGCACGGCGTGCTGGTCGGTGCCCAGCAGCTTGGCCAGGCGCTTGTCCGAGAAGCCCTTGCGCTTGAGGAAGCGCAGTTCCCCGGCCGACAGGCTCTGCAGCGTGCGGCTGGCGACCTGCTGCTCGATCTTCACGAGTTCCTCGATCTGCGCGAGGAACCACGGGTCGATCGCCGTCTCCTCGTACACCTCCTGCAGGCTCATGCCGATGCGGAAGGCGTCACCGACGAAGAGGATGCGCTCGGGACCAGGCTCTCCGATCTCCTGGACGATCTCCTCGCGGTCGTTGCTGCGCTCGGTCAGGCCATCGATGCCAGTCTCCAGGCCGCGCAGCGCCTTCTGGAAACTCTCCTGGAAGGTGCGTCCCATCGCCATCACCTCGCCCACCGACTTCATCTGGGTGGTGAGGTGCGGATCGGCCTCGCGGAACTTCTCGAACGCGAAGCGCGGGATCTTGGTGACGACGTAGTCGATCGACGGCTCGAAGCTCGCCGGGGTCGCGCCGCCCGTGATCTCGTTGCGCAACTCGTCGAGCGTGTAGCCCACCGCCAGCTTGGCCGCAACCTTAGCGATCGGAAAGCCGGTGGCCTTGGAAGCCAGCGCCGACGAGCGCGAAACGCGCGGGTTCATCTCGATCACGATCATGCGGCCGTTCTCGGGGTTGATCGAGAACTGCACGTTCGAGCCGCCCGTGTCCACGCCGATCTCGCGCAGGATCGCGACCGATGCATTGCGCATCAGCTGGTATTCCTTGTCGGTCAGCGTCTGCGCCGGAGCGACCGTGATCGAATCGCCCGTGTGGATGCCCATCGGATCGAGGTTCTCGATGGAGCAGACGATGATGCAGTTGTCCGCCTTGTCGCGGACGACCTCCATCTCGAACTCCTTCCACCCGATCAGCGATTCCTCGATCAGCAGCTCGTTGGTCGGCGACAGGTCGAGGCCGCGCTTGCAGATCTCCTCGAACTCCTCCGGGTTGTAGGCGATGCCGCCGCCCGTGCCACCGAGGGTGAAGCTCGGGCGGATCACCACCGGGAACCCGTTGGTGCCGAGCTCCGCGGCGATGCGCTTTTGCACGCCCCAGGCCTCTTCCATCGAGTGCGCGATACCCGACTTGGCCGAGTCCAGACCGATCTTGGTCATCGCCTCCTTGAACTTGAGGCGGTCCTCGGCCTTCTCGATCGCCTTCTCGTTGGCGCCGATCATCTCGACGCCGTACTTGGCCAGCACGCCGTTGCGGTGCAGGTCCAGCGCGCAGTTGAGCGCCGTCTGGCCGCCCATGGTCGGCAGGATCGCGTCGGGACGCTCCTTGGCGATGATGCGCTCGACCACCTGCCAGGTGATGGGCTCGATGTAGGTCACATCGGCCATCTCCGGGTCGGTCATGATGGTGGCGGGGTTGCTGTTGACCAGGATGACCTTGTAGCCCTCCTGGCGCAGCGCCTTGCACGCCTGCGCGCCGGAATAGTCGAACTCGCAGGCCTGCCCGATGATGATCGGGCCCGCCCCGATGATGAGAATGCTCTTGATGTCTGTGCGCTTAGGCATTTGTGTGTTTCTCCATCAGCGCAACGAAACGGTCGAACAGGTAGCCGATGTCATGCGGTCCGGGCGAGGCTTCCGGATGCCCTTGGAAGCAGAACGCCGGTCTGTCGGTGCGCGCCAGACCCTGCAGCGTGCCGTCGAAGAGGCTTACATGGGTCGGGCGCAGGTTGGCCGGCAGCGTCTTTTCGTCCACCGCGAAGCCATGGTTCTGGCTGGTGATGCTGACGCGGCCGGTGTCGAGGTCCTTGACCGGATGGTTGGCGCCGTGGTGTCCGAACTTCATCTTGAAGGTCTTGGCGCCCGAGGCCAGCGCCATGATCTGGTGGCCCAGGCAGATGCCGAAGGTCGGAATTCCGGTCTCGATCAATTCGCGCGAGGCCTCGATCGCATAGTCGCATGCGGCCGGATCACCGGGGCCGTTGGCCAGGAAGACGCCATCCGGATCGAGCTCGAGTACTTCGGCCACAGGGGTTTGCGCCGGCAGCACGGTGATGCGGCAACCGCGCTCGGCCAGCATGCGCAGGATGTTGCGCTTGACGCCGTAGTCATAGGCGACGACGTGGAAGCGCGGGGCCGTCTGCCGCCCGTAGCCGGTGCCCAGCCGCCATTCGGTCTCGGTCCACTCGTAGGGCGCGGGCGTGCTGACGACCTTGGCAAGGTCCAGGCCGGCCATGTCCGGGGCGGCCCTGGCCTTGCCCACTGCGTCGGCCACGTGCGCGTCCGTGATGGCCTGGCCCCCGGGCAAGGCCAGGATGCAGCCGTTTTGCGCTCCGCCGTTGCGCAGGATGCGGGTCAGGCGCCGCGTGTCGACGTCCGCGATCGCGACGACGCCCTCGTCCCGCAGGTACTGCGTCAGCGTGCGGGTCTTGCGGAAGTTCGACTCGAGAACCGGCAGGTCCTTGATGATGAGGCCGGCGGCATGGACTTTGGACGCCTCGACATCCTCTTCGTTGACACCCACGTTGCCGATGTGCGGATACGTCAGCGTGACGATCTGCTGGGCATAGCTGGGGTCGGTGAGGATTTCCTGGTAGCCGGTGAGCGACGTATTGAAGACGACTTCACCGACCGTGTGACCGGCAGCGCCGATCGAGGTGCCACGAAAGACCGTGCCGTCTGCGAGTGCGAGGAGCGCTTGGGGCAGTTGCGGCAGCACGGGAATCTCCGGGGAAGGATGTCCGCGCCCAGCTCTGCTCGCAAAGCATTCGGGTGTGCAAAGGCCAGGGAGTTGCGCTAGGCGGGTGGTTGCGGGTAAACCTGAAAATTATAGCCTGAGACGCCTGCGACCGACAGGCTGGTGGCGAGAACGAGAACACGTCTGAATCGCAGAATGCACTCGAGCGCCAACGGGCGGGCTTTGGTCCGGTGCGCCTTGGCGAAACCCCTGCGGCCGACGAGAATGCGAGGGAGAACAACAGGAGTCCACGATGAAGGGCGACCCCAAGGTCATCGAGTACCTCAACGCACAACTCAAGAACGAGCTGACTGCCATCAATCAGTACTTCCTGCACTACCGGATGCTGAAGCACTGGGGCTTCGACAAGCTCGCCAAAAAGGAATACGAGGAGTCGATCGGCGAGATGAAGCATGCCGACCGCCTGATGGACCGCATCCTGATGCTCGACGGCCTGCCCAACCTGCAGGACCTGGGCAAGCTGCTCGTTGGGGAGGACGTGGTCGAGGCGCTCAAGTGTGACCTGCAGCTCGAACAGGCGGCGCAGGCGACCATCAAGGAAGGCATCGCCTATTGCGAGTCGGTGCGCGACTATGTCTCGCGTGACCTGCTGCAAGACATCCTCGACGACACCGAGGAGCACATCGACTTCCTGGAGACCCAGCTGGGCCTGGTCGACCAGGTGGGCCTTCAGAACTACCTGCAGTCGCAGATGGGCGAAGTGTCCTGACGCGTTCGGGATGGCGCCCCGGGCTCGGGCCCGGCGGCGCGTTTCACCGGCCGCCCCACCGGGGCATCAGCCGCCCCACCCGTTCGGCATAGGCCTCGTACTCCCGACCGAACGTCTCCCGCATCAGCCGCTCCTCCCTGCCCACCCGCAGGAAGTACAGGAGCGCGAAACCCGGCACCGAGCAAGCGCCCGCGACCCAGTTCTGGATGAGCAGGGGCTGCGCCAGCGCGAACAGCCAGATCGACGCGTACATCGGGTGACGCGCCCAGCGGTACACGCCTTCGGTCACCAACCGGTGCTCGGCGTGCACTTCCAGCGAAGGGGACCAGTTCCGCCCCAGGTCCGCGTGCGAACGATGGAAGACCCACAGGGACAGCGCCATCATCAGCGTTCCTGCCACGGGCGCCGCCGCAGGCAGTGCATAGTTCCACCGGGCGAACCAAGGCAGGGCCACGTGGAGCAGCGGCAGCGCCATCAAGGTCATGAAGACGACGAACATCAGCCACTGCTCCCGGCGGTCCACGTGGCTGCGCACCGGGCGATTGCGACGGCCGGCCTCCACATGCGGCCAGCGGATGAGGGTCTGCAGCAACGAGGCCGCGGCCCACACCAGCTCGGGCCAGCGCACCGCCCCGCCCCTTTGCCAGACATGGGCGGCGATCACGATGGCAAACAGGACGACAGGCACCCACGCCCGCAGCCGCGAACCGTAGACACCCGCAGTGGCATTGGGACGGCCGGGGGCGGCAGCCAGGTGCAGCCGCTTCACCACGGCCTCGGCTGGCGGACGAACCGCAGAGCTTCCGGGACGATGGGCGATGCGGGCATGTGGGTCTCCTTGTCGTCGTTGTTGTCCGGTCAGTATCGAGCCCGCCTCGCCGCCACCGCATTCCCCAAAAAGAGGGAAAGCCGCCGCCGGCGGGGCCGGGCCCCTCCATCAGCGGCCTCTTCTGGCCCCAAGAACCCCTGATACGAGCTGGGGCTTCAATTGCGACTCATTCTCATTTAGACTCTCACCATCGCGTCGATAGAGAGCCCCGCGGGGCGAGCCGAGAGGAACCTGCATGATCGTGTGTGTCTGCAATCGCGTCTCCGACAGAGAGATCGAGCGCCTCGCCCGGGCAGGGTACAGCTTCGAGGAAATCCAGATGGAGTCGGGCGCCGCCACCTGCTGCGGCCGATGCGAGTCTTGCGCACGGCAGGTGCACGAAGCCGCGCGGCATCAGGTCCGGGAAGTCCACGTGGTGTCACTCGTCCTGGAGGCTGCCTGACATGGAAACCCTGCTCTTGACCCTGAGCCTGGCCGTCGTCGTGGCCGGTGCCTGGTGGGCGCTGAGCCGTCCTTGATCACGCACCGAAGACCAAGAGAAAGCCTCATGGAACACACCGCTGTCCTGCCGCGCCGCGCGGCCCTGGCCCGGGATCCGATGGCCGACCAAGTGGCGACCGCGACGCACTCCGATTCCCCGCCGGACGAACACACGCCCACCCTGCCCAGCAGCGTGTTGTTGCGCGGTCGCAAAACGGTACAGATCGAGCACAACGGGTCGCTCTACCAGCTGCGGGCGACCAAGTACGGCAAGCTCATCCTGACCAAATAGTTCATCGTGGGGCGACCGCCGCCTGGAAAAGGCGACCGGTCGTAGTTTCTGCACAGCCACGTCCTGCGGGACGCCAGCCACGCGCTTTTTCCCCGCATCTTCGCCGTGCCCGCCCCCGCGTCGCGTCGCACCTCGCTGCCCGGCGGTGGCATGGGCCCGACGGCTGGCGCGTACGGCGAAGCCGCCGGCAGGGGCTCTTCGCCCCGGACCGACGACCCACGCAGCGCCACGCCCTGGCCCCCGTTGGAACGAAACCTCAGCCGTGCAGCGCGGCGATGCCCGCCTTGGCGATTTGGGCGTCCTCGACCGATTTCACGCCGCTGACCCCGACGGCCCCGATGCACTGGCCGTCGACGATGATGGGCACGCCCCCCTCCAGCAGCCCCTCGATCTCCGGCGCGCTCAGGAACGACACGCGCCCCTGGTTGATCACGTCCTCGTAGACCTTGCTCTCGCGGCGACCCAGGGCCGCCGTCTTGGCCTTGGCCGGCGCGATGTGCGCGGACACCGGAGCCGCGCCGTCCAGTCGTTGCAGCCACAGGAGGTGCCCGCCGTCGTCCACGATCGCGATGCTCACGGCCCATCCGTTCGCCTGCGCCTCGGCCTCCGCGGCCTGCGCGATCCGCTTGACGTCCTGCAACTCCAACTGCATCTTTTGCTTCATTTGACTTCCTTTCTATCCGAGGCGGCCGCGCCTGGCGCACCGCCGGGCGACATGGTGCCACGGCCGGCGGGGCCGCACCGCTGTCGTCAACCTGGCACAGATCGTGCGAGCCGCGCCTGCCCCCTGGATAACCCTGCCCGGGGCCCCATGTCCGTTGGGCACGTGCTCCGGGGAACTAGAATCGCCGCGTCGTGGTCGAACGACCACTTTGTCTGTGAGGAGAGTCTGATGAACGAAAGCTTGCGCGCGTACACCGCCGGTTCTTCCGTCCTGGTGGAGCAGCGCAACCGGGTGTTGCGCAACACCTACTGGCTGCTCGCCCTGTCGCTCGTGCCGACCGTCCTGGGTGCCTGGATCGGCGTGGCGTCCGGTTTCAGCTTCTTCGCCGGGAGCCCCTTCATCGGCTTTGTCGTGTTCATGGGCGTGGCCTTCGGCTTCTTCTTCGCGATCGACAAGTTCAAGAACTCGGGCATCGGCGTGGCGCTGCTGCTCGGCTTCACGTTCTTCATGGGCCTGATGCTGTCACGACTGATCGGCGCGGTGCTCGGCAACTTCACGAACGGCGCCCAGCTGATCATGATGGCCTTCGGGGGCACCGCCCTGGTCTTCTTCGGCATGGCCACGCTCGCGACCACGATCAAGCGTGACCTGTCGGGCATGGGCAAGTTCCTGATGGTGGGCGCCATCATGCTGATCGTCGCCATCGTCGCGAACATCTGGCTGCAGATGCCTGCGCTCACGCTGACCATTTCGGCGCTGGCCGTCGTCATCTTCTCGGCCTTCATGCTCTACGACATCAAGCGCGTCATCGACGGCGGCGAGACGAACTACGTCACTGCCACCCTGGCGATCTACCTGGACGTCTACAACGTGTTCCAGTCGCTGCTGACCCTGCTGGGCGTCTTCGGCGGCGAGCGCGAATAACCGTCCCATCCTTTCCCCCCAGACCCCGCGTGGCCCCCGCCCGCGGGGTTTTTCGTTTCCGGGGGCACGGCACCGTCCCCCGCCACGTGGGCAGCGCACCAAGACGGCGTCCACCTTCCTTCCGTCGCCCGCGTTCTTCCCCGGCCTCGCAGCGCGGCCCTTCCTGCCGCGCGTCCTCGTGGAGTGTCCAGCGCACGACGAATGCCGACGATCGGGGCCCAAGAGCACCCGCCGCGAACGGCCGACTGGCGCGACCAAGAAGAAGGCCCTCCGCGGAGGGCCTACTCTAGAACCAGGAGCGGCGCCTGCCGCACCGCCCTCCTCGCGGCATGTGCCGCACGGTCACTCGGTCGTCGCTGCTTCCTTCGGCCGGTCGCTGCGCTTGTTGGGCTGGATGTCCAGCACGACCTGCTCCTTGTCGTCCAGGTCCACCGAGAGGCGGCCTCCGTCGACCAGACGGCCGAAGAGCAGCTCATCGGCCAGCGCCCGCCGGATGGTGTCCTGGATGAGGCGCTGCATCGGCCGCGCGCCCATGAGCGGATCGAAGCCCTTCTTCGCCAGGTACTTGCGCAGGGCGTCCGTGAACGTGACCTCGACGCGCTTTTCGGCCAGCTGGCTCTCGAGTTGCAGCAGGAACTTGTCGACCACCCGGAGGATGACCTCCTCGTCCAGCGCGCGGAAGTTGACGATGGCATCGAGCCGGTTGCGGAACTCGGGCGTGAACAGCCGCTTGATGTCGGCCATCTCGTCACCTTGCTCGCGCTTGCTCGTGAAGCCGATCGTCGACTTCTGCATGGTCTCGGCACCCGCGTTCGTGGTCATGATGATGATCACGTTGCGGAAGTCCGCCTTGCGGCCGTTGTTGTCTGTCAGCGTGCCGTGGTCCATCACCTGCAGCAGCACGTTGAAGACGTCCGGATGCGCCTTCTCGATCTCGTCGAGCAGCAGCACCGCGTGCGGCTTCTTGGTGACCGCCTCGGTCAGCAGGCCGCCCTGGTCGAAGCCCACGTAGCCCGGGGGCGCGCCGATCAGGCGGCTGACCGCATGGCGCTCCATGTACTCGGACATGTCGAAGCGGATCAGTTCGATCCCCAGGATGTAGGCCAGCTGTTTGGCGACCTCGGTCTTGCCGACGCCGGTGGGCCCGGAGAACAGGAACGAGCCGATCGGCTTGTCCGGCTTGCCCAGGCCTGAGCGGGCCATCTTGATCGCCGCGGCCAGCGCGTCGATCGCCTCGTCCTGGCCGAACACGACGCTCTTGAGGTCGCGGTCCAGGTTCTTGAGCTTGGAGCGGTCGTCCACGCTCACGCTGGCCGGCGGGATGCGGGCGATCTTGGCCACGATCTCCTCGACCTCGGCGCGCGTGATGGTCTTTTTCTGCTTGCTCTTGGGCAGGATGCGCTGGGCCGCGCCCGCCTCGTCGATGACGTCGATCGCCTTGTCGGGCAAATGCCGGTCGTTGATGTACTTGGCTGAAAGTTCCGCCGCAGCTTGGAGCGCGTTCAGCGCGTACTTGACGTTGTGATGATCTTCGAAGCGGGACTTCAGGCCCTTGAGGATCTCCACCGTCTGCTCGACCGAGGGCTCGACCACGTCGATCTTCTGGAAGCGCCGCGACAGCGCCGCGTCCTTCTCGAAGATGCCGCGGTACTCGTTGAAGGTCGTAGCGCCGATGCACTTGAGGCTGCCCGTGCTCAAGGCCGGCTTGAGCAGGTTGCTGGCGTCCAGGGTCCCGCCGGAAGCGGCGCCCGCGCCGATCAGCGTGTGGATCTCGTCAATGAAGAGCACGGCGCCCGGCTGGTCCTTGAGCGCCTTGAGCACGCCCTTGAGGCGCTGCTCGAAGTCACCGCGGTACTTGGTGCCGGCCAGCAGCGCGCCCATGTCGAGGGCGTAGACGACGGCCTCGGTCAGCACCTCCGGCACGTCACCCTGCGTGATGCGCCAAGCCAAGCCTTCCGCAATGGCCGTCTTGCCCACGCCCGCCTCGCCGACCAGCAGCGGGTTGTTCTTGCGCCTGCGGCACAGGACCTGGATGACACGCTCGACTTCCAGCTCGCGCCCGATCAGCGGATCGATCTTGCCTTCACGGGCGAGCTGGTTGAGGTTCTGGGTGAACTGCTCCAGGGGGGAGCCCTTGCCCTCGCCCTCTTCCTTCTCGCCCTCGCCGGCCGCCGGGTTCTCGCCTGGCTTGGCCGGCTCCGGGGGATCGGACTTCTTGATGCCGTGGGCGATGTAGTTCACCACGTCCAGCCGCGTCACCCCTTGCTGGTGCAGGTAGTACACGGCGTGCGAATCCTTCTCGCCGAAGATCGCGACCAGCACGTTGGCGCCGGTCACCTCCTTCTTGCCGCTGCCGGTGGACTGGACGTGCATGATGGCACGCTGGATCACACGCTGGAACCCCAGCGTGGGCTGCGTGTCCACCTCGTCCGTCCCGCCCACGGTCGGCGTGTTCTCCTTGATGAAATGGGTCAGGCTCTTGCGCAGCTCCTCGATGTTCGCGGAGCAGGCGCGCAGCACCTCGGCCGCCGACGGGTTGTCGAGCAGGGCCAGCAGCAGGTGCTCCACGGTGATGAACTCGTGGCGCTGCTGCCGGGCCTCGACAAACGCCATGTGCAGGCTGACTTCAAGTTCCTGGGCAATCATGCGGCCTCCATAATGCACTGCAAAGGATGCCCCGCCCGGCGAGCGGCGGCAAGCACCATTTCCACCTTGGTCGCGGCAACATCCTTCGTATAAACCCCACACACGCCTCGACCCTCGTGATGGATCTTCAGCATGATCTGGGTGGCGGTCTCGAGGTCCCGGTGGAAGAACTGCTGCAGCACCATCACCACGAATTCCATCGGGGTGAAGTCGTCGTTGAGCATCACCACCTGGTACAGGCGCGGCGGCTCCACCTTGGAAGACTGCCGTTCGACGACAACAGTTCCCTCGCCGTCGTCAGGCAGCGCGGGCTGGCCGGGCGGTGGAGGCAAGCGGGGAGTGTCGCTGGGCATGCGTCCGATTCTATCGACTCGGGTTCTCTCGATCGCGCCATGCACAATTGGTGCCGGAGGGAAAAAGGTCAAGGGCGACGACCGTTCACAAAATCGCAAAACTCCGTGTCCGCCGCCATACCCTCCGTTGGGGGGACTGTCCTTGACACTGCCTTAACGCCCCTCCAGAATCCGCCCGATAAGCGTCGCCCAGGGAGGAGGTCATGGGTATCGGCACAGTGAAATGGTTCAATGACGCCAAGGGTTTCGGCTTCATTGAACCGGAAGAAGGCGGGGAGGACGTGTTCGCCCACTTCTCCGCCATCCAGATGGAGGGTTTCCGCACCCTCAAGCAAGGCGCCAAGGTCTCGTTCGATCTGGTCCAGGGGCCCAAAGGCAAGCTGGCGCAGAACATCCGGCCCCTGGAACCCCGGCCCCCGCGCATGCCCCGTCCACCCATGACCGCGGAGGCCGGCGGTCCCAGCCCGGCGGCGTACGCCGAGTAGCGCCAGCGTAGGCCGGGTAGCGTCACGGCTGACGGACGCCCGGCCGAGCCCGGACAGGACGGGCTTGCCGCCCTTCCCCTGGCTGGCTCTGGATTCCCGGCGAATCGGGCAACACATAGCCTGCGTCGTGGGAATGGCGCCAGGATGACCCGCGCGGATGCTTGGGCCGGAAGGGGCGGTCTCGCCGTGCCGCCCCCTCCGTCCCGCTCATCGCCTGAACGGTGCGCGTCCTGCCCTCCCGCCTGGCCCCGGGGTTCCCCTTCATACGTCGCCAGTTGCCGGCTCCCTGGACTCCACCTCTCATTGGCGACGGCCACACGCCCGGCGGGCAAGTCTTCGCGACGTCATGATCACGCTCCCTCTGGAGGAGGTGACCGGGTGATGCCGTCAGGGATCGAGACCTTCGGTCGCGGGGCCGGGCAGGCCTGAAACGACAACGCCCCCGCGGGCCTGAGAGGCCCCGGGGGCGTCGGAGACAGGTGGGCGCCACGGGGCGCTCACGGCCCGATCACATATGGTCGATCATCACCTGGCCGAAGCCGGAGCAGCTGACCTGGGTGGCGCCGTCCATCAGACGGGCGAAGTCGTAGGTGACCTGCTTGCTCTGGATGGCCTTTTCCATCGAGGCGATGATGAGGTCGGCCGCCTCGACCCACCCCATGTGGCGCAGCATCATCTCGGCCGAGAGGATCTCGGAGCCCGGGTTGACGTAGTCCTTGCCGGCGTACTTCGGTGCGGTGCCGTGGGTGGCCTCGAACATCGCGACGGAGTCGGACATGTTGGCTCCCGGCGCGATACCGATGCCGCCGACCTGGGCGGCCAGGGCGTCGGAGATGTAGTCGCCGTTCAGGTTCAGCGTCGCGATCACCGAATATTCGGCCGGACGCAGCAGGATCTGCTGCAGGAAGGCGTCGGCGATCGCATCCTTGATGACGATCTCCTTGCCCGTCTTCGGGTTGGTGAACTTGCACCACGGGCCGCCGTCGATCGGCTGCGCGCCGAACTCGCGCTGCGCCAGGGCATAGCCCCAGTCGCGGAACGAGCCCTCGGTGTACTTCATGATGTTGCCCTTGTGCACCAGCGTGACCGAGGGCTTGTCGTTGTCGATCGCGTACTGGATCGCCTTGCGCACCAGGCGCTCGGTGCCTTCCTTCGAGACCGGCTTGATGCCGATGCCCGAGGTCTCCGGGAAGCGGATCTTCTTGACGCCGAACTCGTTCTGCAGGAAGGCGATCAGCTTCTTGGCCTTCTCGCTCTGGGCCTCGTACTCGATGCCCGCGTAGATGTCCTCCGAGTTCTCGCGGAAGATCACCATGTCGACCTTCTCAGGCTCCTTGACCGGCGAAGGCACGCCCTTGAAGTAGCGCACCGGGCGCAGGCAAACGTACAGATCCAGCTCCTGGCGCAGCGCGACGTTCAGCGAGCGGATGCCCCCACCCACCGGGGTGGTCAGCGGGCCCTTGATCGACACCACGTAGTCCTTCAGCACCTGCAGGGTCTCGTCCGGCAGCCAGACGTCCGGACCGTAGACCTTCGTCGACTTCTCGCCAGCGTAGATCTCCATCCAGTGGATCTTGCGCTTGCCGCCGTAGGACTTGGCCACGGCCGCGTCGACCACCTTGATCATCACCGGGGTGATGTCGAAACCGGTGCCGTCCCCCTCGATGTAGGGAATGATGGGGTTGTCCGGGACGTTGAGCGAGAAGTCCTTGTTGACCGTGATCTTCTGCCCGCCCTCGGGCACCTTGATGTGCTGGTACATGTGAGAAAGCTCCGCGGAACGTGGTTGGTTTGGGGTTCTTGCGCGAACCCCTGATTTTAAGCCAGCGCGGGCTTTCAGCCGGCTTTCACGCCCCTGCTGCGGGGCGGGGCTGCGCGAGAGCCGCACCGGAGGTGACCGCCCGCGGTCCGAGGGCGGTCGCGGACACTGCGAGCGCCGGCGGGAGGCGGCGATCAGCAGATCCCGACGGTCAGACGCGACCAGACCCCGTGGCCGAGCGCCCACAGCGAGGAGGCGGCCAGCACCGCGCCAGCAAGTCGCACGGCCCCCGCCCCGCCGCCGCCCGGCGGGCCGAACCGCCGCCACCACATCGGCCCGGCATGCAGCCCGAGCGCCGAGCCACCCGCGAAGGTCGCCATCACGGCAGCGCCATCGGCCGGGCCGGGTGCGAGCGCCGCGACCATCAGCGCGGAGTACAGCAGGCCACACGGCAGGAGCCCCCACAGCAGGCCCGCGAAGAAGGGCATGCGCAGGCCTTGCCAGTCCAGCGTGCGGTGCCGCGCCTCGCGCCAGACCCGCTGCGCCAAGCCGTCGAGCCAGCGCGGCTGACGCCCACGCCAGAGCAACGAGATCGCCAGCGCGAGCACGGCGACGTGGAACAGCGCCCAGAACGGTTGCAGCCAGGCGCCGCGGCCCGCCGCCCATCCAAGCAGTCCCGAGGACGCGGCGACGGCCGCGCCCAGCGCTGCATACCCGACCACCCTGCCCGCCTGGAACGAGGCCAACCGCGTGCTCCCGCAGGCGATGCCGGTCGTGGCAGCGCCGCACATCGCCGCGCAGTGCGCACTGCCGGCCAGGCCCATCAGGCCCGCGGTGAGCAGGAGACCCGGGATCATCAAATGATCCTGGAGAAACGCGACCGGCTGCGATCGGCCTGGAGGTACCTGTCGAACACCATGGCGATCGCGCGCACGAAGTACCACCCGGTGGGAGTCACACGCACGCCGTCCTGCTCGACAGTCACCAGGCCTTCGGCGGACATGGATGCAAGCTGCTCGAGCTCGGCGGCGAAGTAGCGCCGGAAGTCGATGAGGTAGGACACCTCGATCGACTCGAACACCACGTGGCCCTGGCACATCAAGGCCATGATCACTGCGCGCCGCACCAGGTCGTCACGGGCCAGGGCCAGACCGCGCACGATCGGCAAGCGCCCTTGCCGCAGCGCGTCGTAGTACTCAGGCAGCGTCTTGGCATTCTGGCTGTAGGTGGGGCCGACGCGACCGATGGCGGAGACGCCGAGGCCGATCAGGTCGCAGTCGGGCTGGGTGCTGTAGCCCTGGAAGTTGCGGTGCAGCCGCCCCTGACGCTTGGCAACCGCCAGCGCATCGTCGTGGAGGGCGAAGTGGTCCATGCCGATGTAGGCGTAGCCGCAGGCGAGGAACTCGGCGATCGCGCCGGAGAGCATCGCCACCCGGTCCTGCGGCGGGGGTAGTTCCGTCGGGTCGATGCGCCGCTGAGGCTTGAAGCGCTCGGGCAGGTGGGCATAGGCGTACAGCGCGATCCGTTCCGGCCGCAGTTCGGAGACCTGCTCCAGGGTGCGAGCGAACGAGGCAGGAGTCTGGCGCGGCAGGCCGTAGATGAGGTCCATGTTGATCGACTCGAAACCCAGGTCGCGCGCCGCGGCGACGAGCTCGGCCACGCTTTCGCGCGACTGCACCCGGTGGACCGCCTTCTGCACCTGGGGGTCGAAGTCCTGCACCCCGAAGCTCAGCCGGTTGAAACCGAGCCGGGCGAGGCGGGTCAGGCGCTGCGGCGTGACAGTACGTGGATCCACCTCGATCGAATACTCCCCCCCGGGGACGAGGCGGAAGGCAAGGCGCAACGCGTCCATGAGACGCTCGAGCTCGCCATCGGCCAGGAAGGTCGGCGAACCGCCCCCCAGATGCAACTGCGAGACCGATGAGGCAGCGCCCAGCACCGCGCGGTGCAGCCCGATCTCCCGCTCCAGCATCTCCAGATACTCGGTTGCCCGCTCGCGGTGTTTCGTGATGACCTTGTTGCACGCGCAGTAGTAGCAGACCGATTCGCAGAACGGGATGTGGACGTAGACCGACAGGGGAGCGTGCAGCCCTCCCATCCTGTTCGCGCGTTGTTCCAGGGCTTGGCGGTACTCCGCTTCCGTGAAGGCCTCCACGAAACGGTCGGCGGTGGGGTATGACGTGTAGCGGGGCCCGGGCACGTCGAAGCGCGCCAGTT
Source organism: Burkholderiaceae bacterium (assembly GCA_035559275.1). Classification (GTDB taxonomy): domain Bacteria; phylum Pseudomonadota; class Gammaproteobacteria; order Burkholderiales; family Burkholderiaceae_C; genus Caldimonas. Next base: position 78,692 of record DATMBN010000005.1, on the reverse strand, counting down.
GGGAGGGGTCGAGGAGGGGAAACGTCGTCGCCATGGCCGCACTGTGCCAAGTCTTCCCGGCCGCTCCCTTGATCTGGCTCAAGGTCGACGACGCCCGTTGCGGAAAGAATTGCCTCGACACTTGAGGACGATCATGTTGCTGGACCCCATCTCCACCCGTTCCGTAGCCACCCCGCCCCCGGGTGCCGATTCCCCGGCACGCGCAGGGGCTCCGGGCGAGCGGCCTGCCCGTCCCATAATGGGCCAGACAGGAACCGACAAGAAGATGATCCGACTCAATGAACTGAAGGTCGCTTGCTCCAGCTGCAACCTGCGTGAGCTGTGCCTGCCCGTGGGGCTGTCGCGTCCCGAACTCGAGCGGCTGGACAACCTCATCGCCACGCGCAGGACGGTCAAGCGGGGCGAGGCGCTGTTCCACGCGGGCGAGGCGTTCCAGTCGCTGTACGCCGTGCGCACCGGCTTCTTCAAGACCTGCATCTCCTCGGAGGACGGGCGCGACCAGGTGACCGGGTTCCAGATGGCTGGCGAGTTGCTTGGGCTGGACGCGATCAGCCAGGACCGGCACACCTGTGACGCGGTGGCGCTGGAAGACTCGCAGGTCTGCGTGATCCCCTACTCCCAGCTCGAAACGCTGTCGCGCGAGTTCAACGAGCTGCAGCACTCCTTCCACAAGATCATGAGCCGCGAGATCGTGCGCGACCACGGAGTGATGCTGCTTCTGGGCAGCATGCGCGCCGAGGAACGCCTCGCGGCCTTCCTGCTCAACCTGACGCAGCGCCTGCATGCGCGCGGCTTTTCGCCGTCGTCACTGGTGCTGCGCATGACGCGCGAGGAGATCGGCAGCTACCTGGGCCTGAAACTGGAGACCGTGAGCCGCACGTTCTCGAAGTTCCAGGACGAGGGCCTGCTCGAGGTCAAGCAGCGCCAGATCCGGATCCTGGACCAGGACGGACTGCAGAAGCTGGTCAACGCGGCCAACAACTGCTGAGTCCCACGCCTCTGCGCTGCGCAAGCAAGCACGCGCGGCACCTACGCGGCGGGCGTGCATCTACGCGGCGGCGACGGGGCCCCCGTCGCGCGCCTCACCGTTCCCGCACCTTGGGCCGGGGGCAGGCGGCTGCGCGCTCGTGGGGCCGCAGCGGGCAGCGGTTGAGCTCGAAGGGCGACCGCGCGAGCAGTGTCGTCAGGGCGCTGGAGAGCATGGCAGCGGCCCAGAAGACGAAGAAGGCGATGGTGTAGATCGCCATCGGTGACAGCTCCAGCGGCCCGCGACCGAGCACGTGCAGGTCACCCGGGTCGACGAAGGCAAACACCAGCATCTCGATCAGCCCCGCCACCAGGAAGGCGGGCCAGGCGATCCACATCCAGCGCTGCGCCACCGGCGCGACGCTTCCTGTTCGTGCGCCTGCCTGCCGCCGGTGCGGACCGCGGCTCACTCGGCGCCCCTGCCGACCGTGGCCGCGTGGTTGCGGCCTTCCATCGCGGGGCGCCGCGCGCCAGGAGTCTCGGCAGCCCGTTCGGCGAGGGTGCGGTTGATCTCCACGCCCTTGCGGTAATAGTCCGCGTCGACGACAGGATCGGGGTGCGCGACGGCCAGCGCGACCGTCGCGACGCCGGCCAGGATGACGGCGCCCGGGCCGCCCACGACCAGCCACATCATGGGCTCGCGCCACCAAGTGCGAGGGGCTGCTTCTTGCGTGCCGGGGGTCTGCATGGCGATCTCTCCTCAATGGGGCACGAGGAAGGTCGACTTCTCGTGCACGCTACGGGCGGGCTCCTCGCCGTCGGCGAGTCGCTCGATGTGGAACAGGATGGGGCTGGACCGGCCGGCGAGCTCGCTGGCGGCCTCGGGTGGCAGTTGCACGCGTGCCGGCACCCAGCGCGACTGTGCGGGGGCGATCTCGACCTCGGGCTGGGAAGCGACGGCGAGGCCCGGCAGGCCACTGACCGAAATGCGGTAGCGCTGCTGCCTCTCCGTGCCGTTCATGATCTGCAGGCGATAGACGTTCTCGATGCGGCCGTCATCCACCATGCGTGCGAGCGCCCCGCGATCGCGGATGACGTCGACCTTGAACGGGCTGCGCAGCGCGACGCTTGCGACGAAGGCCAGGCTGACGGCCAACAGGATCATGCCGTAGACCAGCACCCGCGGCCGCACCACGCGGCGGAGCATCTGCCCGCGGGTCCAGCCCTGCTCGACGCCGTTCTCGGTGGAGTAGCGGATGAGGCCGCGCGCGTAGCCCATCTTGTCCATCACGCCATTGCACACGTCGATGCACGCCGCGCAACCGATGCACTCATACTGCAATCCGTCGCGAATGTCGATGCCGGTCGGGCAGACCTGCACACACAGAGTGCAGTCCACGCAGTCGCCCAGTCCCACCGCCGCCGGGACCGCCTTGCGCGACCGCGAGCCGCGCGGCTCGCCGCGCTGTGCGTCGTAGGTGATGATCATGGTGTCCTTGTCGAACATCGCGCTCTGGAAGCGCGCGTAGGGACACATGTACTTGCACACCTGCTCGCGCATGTAGCCGGCGTTGCCATAGGTGGCAAAGCCGTAGAACAGGACCCAGAAGGTCTCCCACGGCCCCAGCGACAAGCTCGCCAGCCGCGGCACGAGCTCGCGCACCGGCGTGAAGTAGCCGACGAAGGTCAGGCCGGTCCACAGGGAGATCGAGATCCACGCCGCCTGCTTGGCGGCCTTGCGCGAGACCTTCCCCAGGGTCCAGTTGCCCGCGTCCATCCGCATGCGGGCGATCCGTTCGCCCTCGACGCGCCGCTCGACCCACAGGAAGATCTCCGTGTAGACGGTCTGGGGGCAGGCGTAGCCGCACCACAGCCGTCCGGCCACCGCGGTGAAGAAGAACAGCCCCAGCGCCGAGATGACGAGCAGGCCTGTCAGGTAGATGAAGTCCTGCGGATACAGGACCAGATTGAAGATGTAGAAGCGGCGGGAGACGAGTTCGAACAGCACAGCCTGCCGCCCGTTCCACTCCAGCCACGGAAGGCCGTAGAAGACCAGCTGGGTGAGCCACACCAGCGCCCAGCGCCAGCCTGCGAACCACCCGCTCACCGAACGGGGGTAGATCTTCTTCTGTCTCGCATAGAGGGAAACGACCTGTTCCGAGGGCGCGCCGCCCAAGGCGCCCGGAACGGGCCGGATGGGGATGGTCTCGAGGTTGCGTTTCACTTGCGGCTCGATGCGGGACGGAAGCCGCCCTGGCGCGATGTAGCTGGATGTGGGTGGGTGCGGGCTGCCTTCACTGGGCCGCCGCAGGCGCCACCGCCTGGCTGGCGGCGGACGGCTTGTTCGACAACCCCCACACGTAGGCGGCGAGCACGCGGATCTGCGTGGCGGAGAGCTTGTCCGCATGGGGTGGCATCTGGTTGTCCTTGCCGTTGTTGATGATGTTCACGATGGCCTGCTCCCCCCAGCCGTGCAGCCATACCTTGTCGGTCAGGTTCGGCGCGCCGAGCGCCTGATTGCCCTTCCCGTCGATGCCGTGGCAGGCGGCGCACGCACCGAACTTGGACTTACCCAGGTGCGCGGCGATCGCGTTGTGCGGGCTGCCCGACAGGCTGAGCACATAGTGAGCGACATGGCGCACGTCCTCGGCGTTACCCACCGCCGCCGCCATGGGCGGCATCACGCCGTGGCGCCCGTGGGCGATGGACTCCATGATGGCCTCGTGCGAGCCGCCATAGAGCCAGTCATCGTCGGCGAGGTTCGGGAAGCCCTTGCTCCCGCGCGCGTCCGAGCCGTGGCACTGGGCGCAGTTGTTGACGAACAGTCGCTCGCCGATACCCATGGCCCGTGGGTCCTGCACCAGCCGGGCCGCGTCGAGCCCTTCGAAGCGGGCGTACAACGGCCGCAGTGCTGCCTCGGCCTTCTCCATCTCCGCCCGGTACTGGCTTTCCTGGCTCCAGCCCAGCTGGCCCTGGTAACTTCCCAGGCCAGGATAGAACACGAGGTAGCCGGCGGAAAAGACGATCGTCAACACGAACAGGCCCATCCACCACAGAGGCAGGGGGTTGTTCAGTTCGCGCAGGTTTTCGTCCCACACGTGGCCCGTGGTGTTGTCGCCCGCCATCACCTTGCGCCTGCTGGCCAAGATGAGCAGCAGAAGGCAGGCGGCGATGCTCAGCCCGGTCGTGACGGCGATGAAGACCGACCAGCCGCTGCTGAAAAAGTCGCTCATGCGATGCTCCTTGGAACGTCCGTCATTCGGACCGGAAAGGCAGTTGCGCCGCCTCGTCGAAGCGCCCTCGGTTGCGACTGGACCAGGCCCACGCGCAGATGCAGACGAAGACCAGCAGCGAGACCACCGTCAGGATGGACCGCAGGTCGTTGATGTCCAGATGCATGGCGGTCTCCTTACTTCACGAGCGTGCCGAGGGATTGCAGGTAGGCGACGACCGCGTCCAGTTCGGTCTTGCCCTTCACGGCGTCGGCCGAACCGGCCACGTCTTCGTCGGTATAGGGCACGCCGAGCCTGCGCAGTGCCCGCAGCTTGGGCCCCATGGCCTTGGGATCGAGCGGCGTCGTCGCCAGCCATGGGTAGGCCGGCATGTTCGATTCGGGCACGACGTCGCGCGGGTTGATCAGGTGCAGACGGTGCCACTCATCGCTGTAGCGGCCACCGACGCGGTGCAGGTCCGGGCCGGTGCGCTTGGAGCCCCACTGGAACGGACGGTCGTAGACGAATTCGCCCGCCACCGAGTAGTGACCGTAGCGCAACGTCTCGGCGCGGAAGGGCCGCACCATCTGCGAGTGGCAGTTGTAGCAACCCTCGCGGACGTAGATGTCGCGACCGGCCAGTTGCAGCGCGGTGTACGGCTTCAGGCCGCGGACCGGCTCGGTGGTGGACTTCTGGAAGAAAAGCGGGACGATCTCCACCAGCCCACCGACCGAGACGACGAGCACGATCAGCAGGATCATCAGGAAGTTGTTGGTCTCGATCTTCTCGTGCGAGAAGGTCTTGATGCGGTCGGTATCAGACATGTGACGTTCCTTGGCGGCCTCACGCAGGGGCGGCGACCGCGGGCACCGCGGCGCGGGGCGCCGCCGCACCTCGCGCGGTCATCCAGGTGTTCCAGGCCATGATCACCATCCCCGACAGGTACAGGACGCCGCCGAGCAGCCGGATCACGTAGAAGGGATAGGTGGCCTTGACGCTCTCGACGAAGCTGTAGGTCAGCGTGCCGTCGGGGTTGACCGCCCGCCACATCAGCCCTTGCATCACGCCGGCAATCCACATCGCGGCGATGTAGAGCACGATGCCGATCGTCGCGACCCAGAAGTGCAGTTCGATCGCCGGCACGCTGTACATCCTCTTCTGGCCGAACAGCCGCGGGATCAGGTAGTACAGCGACCCCATCGAGATCAGCCCCACCCAGCCGAGCGCGCCCGAGTGCACGTGGCCGACCGTCCAGTCGGTGTAGTGCGACAGCGCGTTGACCGTCTTGATCGACATCATCGGCCCCTCGAAGGTCGACATGCCGTAGAACGACAGCGACACGATCAGGAACTTGAGGATCGGGTCCTCGCGCAGCTTGTGCCAGGCACCCGACAGGGTCATGATGCCGTTGAGCATGCCTCCCCACGAAGGCGCCAGCAGGATCAGCGAGAACAGCATGCCGACGGACTGGGCCCAGTCGGGCAGCGCCGTGTAGTGCAGGTGGTGCGGGCCCGCCCACATGTAGGTGAAGATCAGCGCCCAGAAGTGCACGATCGACAGACGGTACGAGTAGACCGGGCGCTCGGCCTGCTTGGGGATGAAGTAGTACATCATCCCGAGAAAGCCCGCGGTGAGGAAGAAGCCCACGGCGTTGTGGCCGTACCACCATTGCACCATCGCATCCTGCACGCCGGCGTAGGCCGAGTAGCTCTTCATCAGGTCCACCGGCATGGCGGCGCTGTTGACCAGGTGCAGCAGCGCCACGGCGAGGATGAAGCCTCCGTAGAACCAGTTGGCGACGTAGATGTGCCTGACCTTGCGGATGCCCACCGTGCCGAAGAACACGACCGCGTAGGACACCCATACCAGCGTGATCAGCATGTCGATCGGCCACTCGAGCTCGGCGTACTCCTTGCCACTGGTGTAGCCCAGCGGCAGGGAGATCGCCGCGGCGACGATGACCGCCTGCCAGCCCCAGAAGGTGAAAGCGGCGAGCTTGTCGGAGATGAGGCGCACCTGGCAGGTGCGCTGCACGACGTAGTAGCTGGTCGCGAACAGCGCGCACCCGCCGAAGGCGAAGATCACCGCGTTGGTGTGCAGGGGACGCAAACGGCCGTAGCTGAGCCAGGGAATGCCGAAATTCAGCTCGGGCCAGGCGAGTTGCGCGGCGATCCATACGCCGACCAGCATCCCCACCACGCCCCAGACCACGGCCATGATCGAGAACTGACGAACGACCTTGTCGTTGTAGTCCACGGTCGGCGCGGTCGCGTTCGACGGTGTAGTGCTCATGGAACCTCTCTCGGAATAGTCTGAGCCCATTGTTCGTGAGAGGGTTACGCGCGACCTTGATCGGCATCAATCGATCGGCCATCCGGTACGCCTTCTTCCCAAAGGATGCGCTGCGCCTCACGCTCGATGTTGTCGAACTGGCCGCCCCACAGCGCCCATGCGAACACCGCGATGATCAGCAGCGCCAGCACCGTGGACAGCGGGACGAGCAGGAACAGGATCTCCATGCCTCACTCCTGGCGCGTGGACGCCCTACCCGGGTTCAGTCGCAACGCGTTGGCGACGACGAGCAGCGAGCTGACCGCCATACCGAGACCGGCGAGCCAAGGCGGCATCCAGCCGGCAAGCGCCAGCGGGATGCTCACCGCGTTGTAGCCGGCCGCCCAGGCCAGGTTCTGGCGTATCACCGCGACCATTCGGGTGGCGAGTACCCGTGCCCGGGCCAGGTGCCCCAGTCGGTTGCCCAGCAGCACGAGGTCCGCGCGCATGCGGGCGAGGTCCGCACCTTGCCCCATCGCGACCGAGACATCGGCACATGCCAGCACCGGCGCGTCGTTCAGGCCATCCCCGACCATCGCCACGCGGTGGCCTTCGGCCTGCAGCCGCCGCACGACCTGCAGCTTGGTCTCGGGGGTCGAGTGCGCCTGCACGTGACGGATGCCCAGGCGCGCGGCGATGTGCTGTGCCGCCTCGGTCCGGTCACCGGAGAGCAGCCACACCTGCACGCCTTGCCCATGCAGTTCGGCAATCATCTCGGCAGCGCCCTCGCGCGCTCGCTCCGAAAGCCGCAGCAAGGCCACGGCCTGCCCGTCGACGCCCAGCCAGGCGTGAGGGCCGTCGAGCTGGAGGTCCGCCGCCGCGGGCACTGCGCCGACGAAGCGCGCGGCGCCGAGGCGCCAGGTGCGGCCCCGCCCGTCCCTGCCTTCGATGCCTCGACCGGCGACCTCGCGCACGTCGTGCATCGTCGCGCACGGCTGCGATGCCGCGACCGCCCGGGCCACCGGGTGCAAGGAATCACGCGCGAGGCCGGCTGCCGCCCGCAGCGCTTCCTCGCGCGGGAAGCCTCCCAACAGGAACACGTCCTGCAGCACGAGCCGGTCCTCGGTGAGGGTTCCGGTCTTGTCGAACACGAACACGTCGGCGGCGGCGAGGGCCTCCAGGGCGCCGAGCCGCTGGACCAGCACACCGCGCCGCGCGAGGGCGGCCGCCGCGGCCAGCACCGCCGACGGCGTCGCCAGCGACAGCGCGCAGGGACAGGTGACGATCAGCACCGCGACGGCGACCCAGACGCTGCGGGACGGGTCGACGAACGCCCAGGCAGCGGCACCGAGCAGCGCGACGAGCAGCACCGTCCACAGGAACGGCCCGGCGATGCGATCGGCCAGGCGGGCCAGCGCGGGCCGTTCGCAGGCGGCCTGCTCCATGAGGGCCACGATTTGGGCGTAGCGTGTCTGGCTGCCGACCCGCTCGACCCGCATGACCACGGCAGTCGAGATGTTGATGCTGCCCGCCACCACCGCCTCGCCCGGGCGGCGCGGGACTGGGCGCGATTCGCCGGTGAGCAGTGCCTCGTCGACCTGCGCCTCGCCCTCGACGAGCGTGCCGTCGGCCGGAAACGCCTCGCCAGGACGCACACGGACCCGGTCATCGGGACGCAGCTTGTGCACCGACACCTGTTCGACACGGTCCTCTCCCGCCACCAGACGATCCACGGTGGTCGGCAGCCGATGCATCAGTCCCTCGAGGGCTCCGGCCGTCGCCTCCCGGGCACGCAGTTCCAGGTGCCTGCCGCACAGGAGGAAGAAGACGAACATCGTCAGCGAGTCGAAGTAGACCTCGTCGCCGAAGATCCCGCCCGGATCGAAGGCCGCCCCGGTGCTCGCGACGAATGTGACGACGATGCCCAGGGCCACGGGCACGTCCATGCCGATGCGCCCGCGGCGCAGATGGCCCCACGCGCCGCGCAGGAAGTCCCCCGACGCGAACAGCACGACCGGCAGGCTGAGCAGCCAGCTGGCCCAGTCGAGCAGACGGCGCGCGTCCCCCGTCATCTCGCCAGGCCCAGCCACGTACACCGGCACGGCGTACATCATCACCTGCATCATGCAAAAGCCCGCAACGAACAAGCGCCACAGCGACTGCCGCCGTTCGCTCACGCGCGCCTGTTCGGCCTGCAGCGCGTAGCTCGGGTAGGCGCGGTAGCCAGCGGCCTCGACCGCGCGAAACAGGCTCGAGGCCTTCGCGTGTGCCGGGCGCCATCGCACGCGGGCGCGCCGCGTGGTCGGGTCGACGTCGGCATCCTCGACCCCGGGCACCGCACGCAGCGCACCCTCGATCGCCACGGAGCAGGCAGCGCAGTACATCCCCTCGATGACCAGCACCGACTCGGCCAGCCGCTCGCCCGCGCGGTCGCGGTAACGGGTGTAGCGCGCCAGATCCTCCTCGTCGTCCCAGATGGCGGCAAAGGCTGGAGAATCGGCGGCAGGCGGCTGGGCCGAAGCCGCATCGATGGTGGACAATGCGAGGGAATTCAAGGGCGATGCCATGGACTGCGGCCTGCAGGGGCACGGCTCGTGCGGCCGGGCATCGGTGCAGGATGACTGACTGTAAGAATCAGCCTTGCTGACCGACATGACCTACATCAAAGTTCCCGTCGATCCCGGGCGTCCCGAGGCATGCCATCCATCACGAGGCGGTCGGCGCACCCGTCGGGCCGTGCGCTGCGCCACGCTTGCAGTGCTCGTCGCGCTCGGCGTAGCCCCCGGCGCGTGGGCGCAGGATCGGCCGCAGCAGCTTCCCAGCGTGCCGCTGCAAGCGGGCATCCACGTGATTCGGGCCGAAGTCGCGCGCACGCCGCAGCAGCGCCAGACCGGCCTGATGTTCCGCAAGGAACTCGGCGCCAACGACGGCATGCTGTTCGTCTTCGAGCTGCCCGCCCAGCAGTGTTTCTGGATGAAGAACACGCTGATCCCGCTGTCCATCGCCTTCCTGCGTGACGACGGGACCATCGTCAACATCGCCGACATGAAGCCGCAGACGCTGGAGTCGCATTGCTCCGCCGAGCCGGTGCGCTTCGCGCTCGAGATGAACCAAGGCTGGTTCACCAAGCGAGGGATCAAGCCCGGGGCCCGGCTGAAGGGCGAGCCTTTCTCCTCGCGCTGAATCAGCGGCTCCCGCCGCCGCGCGGCACGGGTCCGAGGGCCGGGGGCGGGCGGATCGCTCAGGCGCGCAGCACGACGCTGAAACAGGTGCCCGGGACTTCCGGGCGGCTTTCGAGGTGCACCTGCCCGCCCATGCCCTGGACCGCTTCCTTCACGATCGTCAAGCCCAGGCCGCTGCCTTCGACGGCGCGTGTGTCCGCGCGTCCCCCTCGGGCGAAGGGCTCGAAGATCGAGGCGCGTTCACCGGGGGGGATGCCCTCGCCGTCGTCCCACACCTGGATCTCCAGGCGCTCGCCGCGGGGCACGACCTTGACCTCGATGCACCGGCCGCCATAGCGCAACGCGTTGTCAAGCAGGTTGGACACCACCTCCCCGAGCCACACCGGATGCGCCCGGGCCCAGCAGGGCCCTTGGGGCGCGTCCAGCTCCACCTGCTTGCCTTCCCGGGTGGCCTGCAGCACGAACGGTTCGGCCGATTCGTGGATGATGGGCAGCACGTCGATGCGCGGCGCCTCCTGCCCCCCCGTCCCCTGCATAGCCGCCTCGGAGCGCACCAGGTTCAGCAACTGGCCGACCAGGCGCGACATCCGTTCCGTGGATCCGACCATGACCTGCAGCAGGGACTGCGCCGCGGCCGGATCGCCCCCAAGCTCCTGCTGCAGTTGCTGGGCCAGCACGCGGATGCCGGCGACCGGGGTACGCAACTGGTGGGCGGCATCGGCGACGAAGCGCCGCTGCACGTCCACCGAGCGCGAGACCTTGACGAGCAGGTCGTTGATGCGCTCGATCAGCGGCACCACCTCGGCCGGCACGTCGTCCAGCGGCAGCGGCCGAAGGTCCTGCACCTCGCGCCGCTCCACCTCGGCCGCGACCCGGTGCAGCGGTGCAAGCCCCCTGCGGATGCCCCAGGCGAGCAGCAGGAAGGTGACGACGCCAAGCATCAGGGTCGGCAGCAGGATGGCCAGCAGCACATCCTGGATCAGCTCGGTCCGCTTGCGCCGGGTCTCCACGACCACGATGCTGACGTACTGATCCAGCATGGGCGAGCGGATCGAGTACATCGCGCCGCGTACCGGTTCGCCCAGGTAGACGGCATCGAACAGCACGGGCCGCTCGAAGCTCTCGTCCACCTCGCGCGACATCGGCAGGTCGCCCACGCCCGAGAGGATCCGGCCCTCCGCATCGCTGACCATGTAGGCGTTGCGATCCTCGCTATGGCGGGCGAGCAGCTGCTGGGCCTGGGTACTCAGCTCGAGGAGCGGGCCCCGGTCCGTCCAGTTGATTTGCGTCGCAATCGCGCCGGCCTCGTCCTGCAGCGTGCGATCGTAGGCCGCGTCGCCGGCGTAACGGGCGACCTGGAATGCCCCGACGATGGCCAGCGCCGAGCCGAGCAGCCAGGCCCACAGCAATGGACCCAGCAGCTGCGAACGCAGGCTGGCGCTCATCGGCCCCGGTGGATCAGCCTTGCGGTGGCGGGGGCTCGGACGCGGACGGTTCGGTCAGCTCCATCAGGTAGCCGAAGCCGCGCACGGTCTTGATCGTCACGCCCAGGTCGGCGAAGCGCTTGCGCAGGCGATGGATGTAGACCTCCACCGAGTTTTCGCTGAAGTCGGTCTCCCAGCTCGAGAGCGTCGAGACGATGTGGTCCTTGGGGACGACCCGCCCGGCGCGCGCCATCAGCAGTTCGGTCAAGGCCTGCTCGCGCGGGCTCAGGTGTACTCGCTCGCCACGCCAGCGCAGTTCGCGGTGGCGCGTGTCGAGTTCCAGGTCGCCCAGCACGAGGCGGTCTTCGGCGCGTCCGGCAGCGCGACGCTGCAGGGCCCGCAACCGGGCGACGAGTTCGGGCAGGTCGAAGGGTTTGACCACGTAGTCGTCCGCCCCGTTGTCCAGACCCTGGACGCGGTCGCTGAGCTCGTCGCGCGCGGTGAGGATCAGCACCGGAAGCTTGGCGCCGCGGCTGCGCCAGGTGCGCAACACCTCCATGCCGTCGCGCCGGGGCAATCCCAGATCCAGGACCGCGAGGTCGTACTGCTCGATCAGCCCTTCGACCGTGGCTGCCGCGCCGTCGGCCAGCGTGTCGACCAGCCAGCCCTCGCGTTGCAAGGCCCGCGCGACGCCGAAGCTGAGCGCCGGGTCGTCTTCGACCAAGAGGATGCGCATGCCGTGCCCACCGATGGAAAGCGTGAGAAACCGTATATTGTGCCGGGGTCCGGCACGGGGCGGATGCGTAATCGCCACAACGAAAAAGCCGGCCTGCAGGCCGGCTTCGTGATGCGGAACACGCAAAAATGCTTCAGTCCGCGAAGTTCTTCTCGGCGAACTCCCAGTTCACGAGGTGGTTCAGGAACGTCTCGACGAACTTGGGGCGCGCGTTGCGGTGGTCGATGTAGTAGGCGTGCTCCCACACGTCGACCGTCAGCAGGGCCTTGTCGGCGGTCGTCAGCGGCGTGGCGGCGTTGCTCGTGTTGACGATGTCCACCGAACCGTCCGGCTTCTTGACCAGCCAGGTCCAGCCGGAGCCAAAGTTGCCGACCGCGCTCTTGGTGAAGGCTTCCTTGAAGGCGGCGTAGCTGCCCCACTTCTTGTTGATCGCCTCGGCCAGCGCGCCCTTGGGCTCGCCGCCGCCGTTGGGCTTCATGCAGTTCCAGAAGAAGGTGTGGTTCCACACCTGGCCGGCATTGTTGAAGATGCCGCCGCTGGACTTCTTGACGATCTCCTCCAGGGGCATGTTCTCGAACTCGGTGCCCTTGATGAGGTTGTTCAGGTTCACGACGTAGGCGTTGTGGTGCTTGTCGTGGTGGAATTCGAGCGTTTCGCGGCTCATGTGGGGCTGCAGCGCATCGTGGGGATACGGCAGCGGAGGCAGGGTGTGTTCCATCTCCTGGTTCCTTTCTTCGCTGAGGGGATCGTGAGGATTTCCGGACCGCGCGATTGTAGGCACAGCCGGCAAGACCCTGCCGGCCGCCGTGACGCCCGTCACGTCTGGCCGGGCACAGACGAAGCGCCATCGTCCGGTTCGATATCCCGCACCTGGGCCTGCAGCCTGCCGTCCGCGAGCACGGCGCGCACCGCCTGGCCGACCTGCACCTGCGCCACGCTTACCAGCGCCCGGCCCTCCTCGTCCGTCAGGTAGGCGTACCCCCGCCGCAGCACACGCGTGGGGTTCGCACTTTCCAGCCGCGCGCCGAGCGCCTCCAGCCGCGCGGCCAGCGCCTGCCGGCGCACCGCCGCCGCGCGCATGAGGCGCGCCGCCAAGTGGCGCTCACGCTCGCCTGCACGGGCCAGTCGCTGGACCGGGGCGGCCCGCAGTCGGTGCTCGAGCAGATCCAGCCCCCGTCTCATCCGCGCGAGCGCCTGCGCCGGACGCGCCAGGCGCAAGGTGGCATGGTCGAGCTTCTGCGACTGCGACTCGAGCCGCCGTTGCACGGCCCGATGCATCCGGCGGGCGATGACGCCCAGCATCTCCTCGCAGTCGGCGCACTGCGGAGCCGCCATCTCCGCGGCGGCGGTGGGCGTGGGCGCGCGCAGGTCGGCGGCGAAGTCGGCGATGGTGAAGTCGGTCTCATGGCCCACACCGCATACCACCGGGATGGGCGAGGCCACGACCGCGCGGGCGACCCGCTCGTCGTTGAAGGCCCATAGGTCCTCCAGCGAACCGCCGCCGCGGCACAGGATGAGCGTGTCGACCTCGGCACGGCGCGCGGCGAGCTGCAGTGCCCGCTCGATCTCCGCCGGCGCTTCGGCGCCTTGCACCGGCGTCGGGTAGACGACCACGCGCACGTGAGGCGCGCGCCGGCGCAATGCGGTCACGACATCCCGCAGCGCAGCCGCCTGCAGCGACGTGACCACCCCGACTGCGCGGGGAAAGCGTGCGAGCAGCCTTTTGCGGCCCGGGTCGAACAGGCCTTCGGCCTCCAGGCGCGCCTTCAGGCGCAGGAACTGCTCGTACAGCGCGCCTTGGCCCGCCGGGCGCATCGCCTCGGCCACCAGCTGGAGGTCACCCCGGGCGTCGTAGACCGCCAGCCGCCCCCGGATCTCGACAAGCTGGCCCTCGCGGGGAACGAAGTCCAGCAATGCGGCGGCGCGCCGGAACATGGCGCCGCGGATCAGGGCCGGCTCGAGTGACCGGTCGTCCTTCAGCGCGAAGTAGCAATGGCCGCTGGGCGCGCGGCTGAAGGACGAGAGCTCGCCCTGCACCACCACGCTCGAAAACCGCGCCTGCAATGCATCGCCCACCGCGCGCAGCAGCGCGGCGACGCTCCATACCGGCCCCCGGGCCGCTCGCAGCCCTACCGTCGCCGGGCGCTCGCGCCCGCCATAGCCGTCATCCATCGTGCCAGCCCACTTCCTGCAAGGCTTTAGAACTCCACAACCGCATGAATACTCGGCTCGCGGGCGGATTTACCCGTCACAGGCCCGTCATATTCGTTCAAGTTGTTGATCTGAAACGATTTTTCTATGCTCATTCATGCAGCAAAATGTTCAAAGCCTTGATTTCCCTGGGCCTTCCCGTCGACAGTCGAGCCTTTCCCACAAAGTTATCCACAGCAAACGTGGATGGCGGCTGGGAAATTTGGCACGCAGCAGGCGGGCACGGCAGCATGCGGGCGCGGCAAGCGCAGGAGGCACAGTGGCTTCGGGACATAATCGCGCCCACTTCCGCGTTCCAGAGTCGAGAGGGGAGCGAGTGCTGTCGATCATACAAGCCGCCGGCTGGCCGATCTGGCCGCTGATCATGTGTTCCATTGCCGCCCTGGCGCTGATCATCGAGCGCTTCTCGAGCCTGCGCGAAACGCGCGTGGCCCCGCCCAAGCTGCTCGACGAAGTGATCACCGTCACCCGCGCCAGCCTGCCAGCTCCGGACGTCGTCAACAAACTGGCCGACAACTCGGTACTCGGACGGGTGCTTGCGGCGGGCCTGCGCAGCGTGATCGCCGAGCCCCGCATCTCGGAGCAGAACCTGCGCAACAGCCTGGAGACCGCCGGGCGGGCGGCTGTGCACCACCTGGAGCGTTACCTCAACGCCCTGGGCACCATCGCCGCGGCCGCCCCACTGCTGGGTTTGCTGGGCACGGTGATCGGCATGATCGAGATCTTCGGCTCGCAGGGGGGCACCCCTGGGGGCAACCCCCAGCAGCTGGCTCATGGCATCTCGGTGGCGCTCTACAACACCGCCTTTGGCCTGATCGTGGCCATTCCGGCGCTGATCTTCTATCGGTACTTCCGCGGCAAGGTCGATGAATACATCCTCGACATCGAGCAGGCAACGGAACGGTTGGTGCCGCACCTGATGCGCTTTACCGCCGCGCGCTGAACGCGCGCGCCTTCGCCCAGGAACCGCGACATGGCCATCCACTTCAAGCACCGCCGCACCGAGGAGCCGGAGATCAACCTGATCCCGTTCATCGACGTGCTGCTGGTGATCCTGATCTTCCTGATGCTCACCACCACCTACTCGAAGTTCACCGAACTGCAGGTGAATCTGCCGGTGGCCGATGCGGAGCGCGCCCGGGACTACCCGCGCGAAATCGTCGTCGCCGTCTCGGCCGACGGGCGCTACGCGGTGGACAAGCAGCCGGTCCAGGGCCGCAGCGTCGAGGTCCTGCAGGCCGAGCTGGCCGCCGCCGCCGCGCAGCGGCGCGACCCGGTCGTCGTGATCTCCGCCGACGCGATGGCGGCGCACCAAAGCGTCATCAACGTCATGGACGCCGCACGCCGCGCGGGCCTTGCCCAACTGACCTTCGCGACCCAGACCTCCGGCGGGGCGGCGCGCAACTGACCCGCGCCGCTGGGTGTCCGTGCCCCCCACCCCGCCCCCCGCACTTTCGCTGAAGCTGCAAGCCGCCTGGCTGGGCCGCGGCCCGCTGGCACTGGCCCTGTGGCCGCTCGGTGCCCTGTACGCTGGCATCTGCGCCCTGCGGCGCGCGGCCTTCCGGGCGGGCATTGCACCACGTGTGCGCCTGCCCGTGCCGGTGCTCGTCGTCGGCAACGTGATCGCGGGTGGTGCCGGCAAGACACCCACCACGCTCGCCCTCGTCCGGCACCTGTCCGCCCGGGGCTGGCACCCGGGCATCGTCTCGAGGGGCTACGGGCGGCACGGCGACGATGCCCAGGTGCTCCAGCCTTCCCACACCGCGGCCCAGGTGGGCGACGAACCTCTGCTGATGGCAAGGCGCAGCGGTGCGCCGGTGGCCGTCGCGCGGGACCGGGCGGAGGCGGGCCGGCGCCTGCTGGCCATCCATCCGGAGGTGGACATCCTCGTCTGCGACGACGGCCTGCAGCATCTACGGCTGGACCGCGACGTCGAGGTGCTCGTCTTCGACGAACGCGGCGTTGGCAATGGCTGGTACCTGCCAGCCGGACCGTTGCGCGACAGCCCGCGGCGCCACGCGGACCTCGTGCTCTACAACGCGCCGGCGCCTTCCACTGCGCGCCCGGGACACGGAAGCCGCCGCGCCCTGGCACGACCCGTCGCGCTGGCCGCCTGGCGGCGTGGCGAGACCGACACCGCGCTGGCCTGGGAAGGGCTACGGGCACGCCGGGTGCTCGCCGTCGCCGGGGTCGCCCACCCCGCCCGTTTCTTCTCGATGCTCCGGGCACAGGGGCTTACGCCGGAAACCCTCGCCCTGCCCGATCATCACGACTACGCCGGGGGTTGGCCCTGGCGCGGCTGGGACGGCGACGTGGTGCTGGTGACGGAGAAGGACGCAGTCAAGCTCGACCACTGCGACGACGCCCGGGTGCACGTGGTCGCGCTAGACTTGCAGCCCGACCCTACCTTCTTCCAGGCACTGGACGAACTGCTGCGGCGGCGGGGCCTGCGACCCCGTAGCCGTCGACAAGGACACGATTGAATGGACACCCGCCTGCTCGAACTGCTCGTCTGCCCGATCTGCAAGGGCCCGTTGGAGCATGACCGCGAGGCGCACGAACTGATCTGCCGGGCGGACCACCTCGCCTTCCCCGTGCGCGACGGCATCCCGGTGATGCTGGAATCCGAGGCACGCGACCTCAACGCGCCGGCGCCCGCCGGTGAGGCGGCCTCCACCGCCGGAGCCGCCGCATGACGTTCACCGTCCTCGTGCCTGCCCGGCTCGCGTCCACACGTCTGCCCAACAAGCCGCTCGCCGACCTGGGCGGCCTGCCCATGGTCGTGCGGGTGGCGCAGCAGGCGAAGAAGAGCCGCGCACAGCGGGTGGTGGTGGCCGCGGACGACCCGAGCATCGTCGACACCTGCCGCCGCCACGACGTGGAAGCGGTACTGACCCGCAAGGATCACGCGACCGGCAGCGACCGGCTGGCCGAGGCCTGCGAGATCCTCTCCCTGGACAGCGCCGACATCGTCGTCAACGTGCAGGGTGACGAACCGCTGATCGAACCGGCGCTGATCGACGCCTGCGCGGACGTGCTGAACCGGTGCCTGGGCTGCGTGATGAGCACGGCGGCCCATCCGATCGACGACCTGGCCGAGTTCACCAGTCCGAATGTGGTCAAGGTGGTGTGTGACCAGGCCGGGCGGGCCCTTTACTTCTCGCGCGCCCCCATCCCCTGGTGGCGCGACGCCAACGCCGGGGGGATCACCCGGCTGCCGCAGCCGGCACCGCTGCGCCACATCGGCGTCTACGGCTACCACGCGGGATTCTTGAGGCGCTTCCCCAGCTTGGCCCAGAGCCCGCTGGAGGCCACCGAGTCGCTGGAGCAGTTGCGCGTGCTCTGGCATGGCGAGCGCATCGCGGTGCACGTGACCAACCTGCGCCCCGGCCCTGGCGTGGACACCCCCGAGGACCTGGCCCGGGTGCGGGCGCATTTCGAGTCGCAACTGGGCCGGACGGCGTAAGCCGCCCCCTGGGGACCGCGTGTTATCCTCGCGGCGACCAGACGCGGGGCGTGCGGGAATTCACGTTCGGCCGACCCCGCCAGCTATTCAATCTTCCAGAGGAACCCATGCGATTGATCTTGTTGGGCGCGCCTGGCGCGGGTAAGGGGACGCAGGCCGCTTTCATCTGCCAGAAGTTCGGCATTCCGCAGATATCGACGGGCGACATGCTGCGCGCCGCGGTCAAGGCCGGCACGCCGTTGGGGCTGGAAGCCAAGAAGGTCATGGACGCCGGGGGGCTGGTGAGCGACGACATCATCATCGGCCTGGTCAAGGAACGCATCGCACAGCCCGACTGCGCGAACGGCTTCCTGTTCGACGGGTTCCCGCGCACCATCCCCCAGGCCGAGGCGATGAAGACCGCCGGCGTGAAGATCGACTACGTGCTGGAGATCGACGTGCCGGACGAGGCCATCATCGAGCGCATGAGCGGCCGGCGTGTGCACGCCGCCTCCGGCCGGACCTACCACGTCAAGTTCAACCCGCCCAAGGTGGAGGGCAAGGACGACGTCACCGGCGAGGCCCTGATCCAGCGCGACGACGACAAGGAAGAGACCGTGCGCAAGCGCCTGGCCGTCTACCAGAACCAGACGCGCCCGCTGGTCGACTACTACTCGCAATGGGCCGCCACCGGAGACCCCCACGCGCCCAAGTACCGCAAGATCAGCGGGCTGGGCAGCGTCGACGAGATCACCTCGCGCGCGCTGCAGGCGCTCAGCTGATCGCGCCTGCCCCCTCCACCAGGCCGCCCTCGGGCGGCCTTTTCGTTCACTCCGGCACCACGGCCGTCACCTCGATCTCGACCTTCGCCCGGTCCTCGATGAGGGCCGAGACCTCCACCGCCGTCATCGCCGCGTTGTAGCTGCCCACCAGTTCGCGGAAAGCCTGGCCGATCTCGCGCTGCCGTGCCAGGTACTCGCGCTTGTCGGTCAGGTACCAGGTCATCCGCACGATGTGTTCGCCCTTCGCGCCGCCCTCTTGCAGCACCTCCATCACGTTGCGCAGCGCCTGCCGCACCTGGTCCACCAGGTCGTCGGACGGAAAGCGCCCTTCCGCGTCCCAGCCGATCATGCCAGCGACGAAGATCATGCGGCCGCGGGCCGCCACGCCGTTCGCGTAGCCTTTCGGGCGGGTCCAGCCCGGCGGTTGCAGCACGGTCATTCGGTTCTCCTCTGTTCCTGCCGCAGCCTGAAGCGCTGCAGCTTGCCCGTCTCGGTGCGCGGCAGGCTGGCGCGGAACTCGATCGCGCGGGGGTACTTGTAGGGCGCGATGGTGCGCTTCACGAAGTCCTGCAGCTCGCGCACCATGGCCTGGCCGGGTTCGTGACCGGCGCGCAGCACGACGAACGCCTTGACGATCTGTCCGCGCTCCTCGTCCGGCACGCCGATGACACCGCATTCGGCCACCGCCGGGTGCTGCAGCAGCGCGTCCTCCACCTCCGGGGCGCCGATGTTGTAGCCGGCCGAGACGATGAGATCGTCGGTGCGCGACTGGTAGTGGAAGTACCCGTCCTCGTCCATGTAGTAGGCGTCGCCGGTGTAGTTCCAGCCGCCGTTGACGTACTGGCGCTGGCGTTCGTCCGCGAGGTACCGGCAGCCGGTCGGCCCCTTGACCGCCAGGCGGCCGACCTGGCCGGGCGGCGCGGGGCGGCCGGCGTCGTCCATCACGCACGCGCGATACCCGGGCACCACGGTGCCGGTGGCGCCCGGGCGGGCGTGCGCCTCGTCGGCCGAGATGAAGATGTGCAGCATCTCGGTCGAGCCGATGCCGTCGATGATCTCGATCCCGGTGGCGTCCTTCCACACCTGACGGGTGGCGGCCGGCAGGGCCTCTCCAGCGGAGACGCACTTGCGCAGGCTGCCCCCGTGCGGCGCGCCGATGCGCAGCTCGGCCGCCTGCGCGGCCATGGCGCGGTACGATGTCGGCGCGGTGAACAGCACCGTGGCGCGGAACTCGGGAATCGCCTGCACGAGCGCGGGCGGCGTGGCCTTTTCGATCAGCACGGTCGATGCGCCGATGCTCATGGGGAAGAGCAGCAGGCCGCCCAGCCCGAACGTGAACGCCAGAGGCGGGCTGCCGATGAACACGTCGTCTGGCGAAGCCTTGAGCACATGGGGCGGCCAGCAGGCACACACCGCCATCACGTCGCGATGGAAATGCATCGTGGCCTTGGGCGTGCCGGTGGTGCCGGAGGTGAAGGCCAGCATGCAGGTGTCGGTCGCCGCGGTGTCCACGTTCTCGAACGTGGCCGGCTGGCGGGCCATCGCCGCCTCCAGTCCTTCCGGCGTGTCGTCGTGGAAGTGCCGGATCTCGCGCAGCGTCCTGCACTGCGCGGCAGCGGCGGCCAGCTCGTCGGCCAGGGCACGGTCGCACAGGGCATGCGAGATCTCGGCCTTGTCGATGATCTGCGCGAGCTCCTTGGCCCGCAGCAGCGGCATGGTGCCGACCGCGATGCCCCCTGCCTTGATGACTGCGAACCAGCAGGCGGCCAGCATGGGGTTGTTGGGGGCGCGCAGCAGGACCCGGTTGCCGGGCACCAGCCCCATCTCGTGGACCAGCACGCGCGCGATGCGGTTGGCACGCTCCTGCAGATCGCGGTAGGTCCAGCGCACGCCGCCCGGAGCCTGGATGCACCACCGCTCGCCCTGCCCGCGCTCGACCCAGCGGTCCAACAGCTCGGTGGCGCAGTTGATCCGCTCGGGCAACTGCAGCTCGGGCAGTTCGAAGATGAACTCCGGTTGCAGTTCGGGCGGCGGCAGGCGGTCGCGGGCAAAGGTGTCGAGATGGGCACTCACACTCATGGCCGTCCTCCGATCACGCGCGTACGTCCTTCAGCAGCTCTCGCGCGATGATGAGCTGCTGCACTTCGGTGGCCCCTTCGTAGATCCGCAGCGCGCGGATCTCGCGGTAGAGACGTTCGACCGGCGTCTGGCTGACCACGCCCAGGCCGCCCCACAGCTGCACGGCGCCGTCGATCACCTGCTGCGCGCCTTCGGTGGCCACCATCTTGGCCATCGCCGCCTCGCGCGTGACGACCTGGCCCTGGTCGCGCATCCACGCGGCGCGGTAGGTCAGCAGCGCGGCGCTGTCGACGGTGGTTGCCATCTGCGCGAGCCGTGCCTGCGTCAGCTGGAAGTCGGCGAGCGTCTGACCGAACATGCGGCGGGTGGTCGCGCGTTCGAGCGCTTCGTCCAGCGCCCGCCGAGCGAAGCCGAGAGCCGCCGCCGCGACCGAGGTGCGGAAGACATCCAGCGTGCGCATCGCGATCCTGAAGCCCTCGCCCCGCTCGCCCAGGCGATGCGAGACCGGCACGCGGCACCCGCTAAAGCGCAGGCGCGCGAGCGGGTGCGGCGCGATCACCTCGATACGCTCGGCGATCTCTAGGCCCGGCGTCCCGGCCTCGACCACGTAGGCCGAGATCCCCTTCGAGCCCTTCGCCTCGCCCGGCTCGCTGCGGGCGAAGACGACGTAGACGTCGGCGATACCCCCGTTCGAGATCCAGGTCTTCTCGCCATCGAGCACGACGTGCTCGCCCTCCTCGCGCGCGCGGCAGGCCATCGCCGCGACGTCCGAGCCGGCCTGCGGCTCCGACAGCGCGAAGGCACTGATCGCTTCGCCGCGCGCGACCTTCGGCAGCCACCGCGCCTTCTGGGCGTCGGTGCCGGCCAGGCTGATCGGCCCGGAGCCCAGACCCTGCATCGCGAAGGCGAAATCCGCCAGGCCCGCGTGGCGGGCGAGGGTCTCGCGGATCAGGCAGATCGAGCGCGTGTCGATCGCGTCGCCCGCGCCGCCGTGCGCGCGCCCGGCGACGGCGTGCCGCAGCCAGCCCGCCGCCCCCAGGGAGCGCACCAGCGCGCGGCAGGCTTCGTCCAGGTCGCGCGGATGGTGCTGCGGCACGTGCGCCGCCGCCCAGGCATCCAGTTCTCGTGCGAGCGCGCGGTGGCGGTCCTCGAAGAACGGCCAGTCGAGATATCGGGTGTCAGCCATCGTCGCCTCGTCGTGGATGAAGCTTCAGTTGCCCTCGAAGGTCGGGCGGCGCTTCTCGACGAAGGCGTGGTACGCGCGCGAGAAGTCCTCGGTCATCATGCAGATCGCCTGAGCCTGCGCCTCGGCCTCGATGGCCTGGTCGATGCCCATGCTCCATTCCTGGTGCAGCATGGTCTTGGTGATGCCGTTAGCGAACGTGGGCCCGTGCGCGATCTCGCGGGCGAGCGCGAAGGCCTCGGCGTACACCTGCTGGGGCTCGCACAAACGATTGAAGAATCCCCACTGCGCGGCCTCCTCGCCGCTCATCGCGCGGCCCGTATAGAGCAGCTCGCTCGCGCGGCCGTGGCCGATGATGCGGGGCAGGATTGCGCAAGCGCCCATGTCGCAGCCGGCCAAGCCCACGCGGTTGAAGAGAAAGGCCGTCTTGCTGCGCGCAGTGCCCAGGCGCATGTCGCTGGCCATCGCGACGATGGCCCCCGCCCCCGCGCAGACACCATCCACCGCGGCGACGATGGGCTGCGGACACGCGCGCATGGCCTTGACGAGATCGCCCGTCATGCGGGTGAACATCAGGAGCTCCGGGGCCTTCAACCGGACCAGCGGGCCGATGATCTCGTGCACGTCCCCGCCGGAGCAGAAGTTCTCTCCCGCGCCGGTGATGACGACCGCCTTCACATCATCGGCGTACTTGAGGCGGCCGAACAGGTCGCGCAGCTCCGCGTAAGAGTCGAAGGTCAGCGGATTCTTGCGCTCGGGGCGGTTCAGCGTCACGACCCCGACACGCTCCTCGACGCGCCAGCCGAAGTGGCGTGCGGCGTAGTCGGCGCAGGTGGTGCGATTGCCGGCCAGCAGCGCGGGGTCGACGCGCGGACCGTCGTGGGCGGGAGTGCTCATGCGGCTTCACCTTCGGAGGCAGGGGTCGGGTTCGTGCGCGCGGCCATGTGGGCGCGCAGGTGACCCAGCAGGTCGTACAGCGTCTTGCGGTCGGCCAGGCGCAGGTCGGAGAACAGCTCCACCACCCACGACTCGTGCTCCTCGGCCATCGCCTCGAACGTCTCGCGTCCGTGGGGTGTCAGCTTGAGCAGGAAGGCACGCCGGTCGTCGGGTGCCGGCTCGCGCACCACCATGCCCTCCTTCTCGAGCTCGTCGGTGAGCCCGGTGATGCTGCCCCCGGTCACCATCAGGTAGCGCGACAGGGCGTTCATCCGCAGTCCGTCGGGGTGGCGGTGCAGCTGCGCGAGGTAGTCGAACCGCGCGAGCGAGATGCCGAAGCGTGCGCGCAACCGCCGGCGGATCTCGGTCTCCATCTGCTGCGTGCAGGCGAGCATCCGCAGCCACAGCTTCAAGGCCATGTGGTCGTCCGACGCCACGCGCGCTTCGTGCCCGATGCTGTGATCATCGAGCACCGGCAAGGCGCGCAGCTTTGCGGGCGCGCGCTTCACATGACCTCCCCGCCGCATACCGCGATCGCCTGCCCGGTCAGGGAGGCCGAAGCGGGCTGACACAGCCACCTCACGGCGTCGGCCACTTCCTGCGGTTGCACCAAGCGCCCCTGCGGGTTGCCGGCCTCCAGTTCCGCGCGCGCCGCCTCCGGCGTGCGGGCGGTCTTCGCGACGATGCGGTCGATGCTCTCGCGCACGATGTCGGTCTCGGTGTAGCCGGGACACACCGCGTTGACGGTGATCCCCTTCTTCGCCAACTCCAGCGCCAGCGAGCGCGTCAGGCCCACCACGCCGTGCTTGGCCGCGACGTAGGCCGAGACATAGGGGTAGCCCTTCAATCCCGCCGTGCTCGCGATGTTGACGATGCGGCCCCAGCCGGCAGACAGCATGTCCGGCACCGCCGCCTGGGTGCACAGGAACGTGCCGGTGAGATTGACGGCGAGCATGCGGTGCCACAACTCCAGCGACATCCTGCCCAGCGGTGCGCTGTCGGCCTGGCCGGCGTTGTTGACGAGGATGGTGACCGGCCCGCGCGCCCCGCGCGCCTCGTCGAAGGCGCGCGAAACCGAGTCGGCCTGTGCAACGTCGCACACCGCCACGCCGTGGCCTTCTCCCGGCAGCTTCCCGGCGAGCGTCTCGAGCGCCTGGCGCGAGCGGCCCATCAGCGTCAGCCGCGCGCCCTCGCCTGCCAGCGACTGCGCGATGGCCGCGCCGATCCCGCGCGACGCGCCCGTCACCACCGCATGCAGACCGTGCAGCGCCGTCATCGTCACACCCCCAGCGCCGCGTTGGCCTGCTGCAGCGGTGACAAGCCCGCGACCTGGGCGGCGGCGGCCTTTTCGCGCTCGAGGTTGCGCTCGAGCTGCGTCTTGCCCGAGCGGTACTGCTTCGGCCACTCGAGATCGAAGTAACCGATCCTGGCGGCCTCCATCAGCGTCCACGCCGGGTTCGCCAGGTGCGGCCGCGCGATCGCGCACAGGTCGGCCCGCCCCGCAGCCACGATGCTGTTCACGTGGTCGGCCTCGGAGATCGCCCCGACGGCGATCGTCGGAATACCCGCCTCGTTGCGGATGCGGTCGGCAAAGGGCGTCTGGTACATGCGGCCGTACACCGGCTTCTGGTGCACGCTCACCTGGCCGGAGGAGCAGTCGATCATGTCCGCCCCCGCGGCCTTGAAGGCCCTGGCGATCTCCACGGCATCGTCCGCCGTGATGCCGCCTTCGACCCAGTCGTGCGCCGAGATGCGCACCGACATCGGCAGATGCCCCGGCCAGACGTCGCGCATCGCGCGGAACACTTCCAGCGGGTACCGCAGGCGGTTGTCGAGCGAGCCGCCGTACTCGTCGGTACGCCGGTTCGTCACGGGCGAGATGAAGGCCGACAGCAGGTAGCCGTGTGCGCAGTGCAGCTCCAGCCAGTCGAAACCCGCCTCGGCTGCGCGCCGGGTGGCTGCCACGAAGTCGGCCTTCACCCGGTCCATGTCGGCGCGCGTCATCGGACGCGGCACCGGGCCGTCCTCCAGGTAAGGCACGGCCGAGGCCGAGATCAGCGGCCAGTTGCCTTCGGCGAGCGGACGGTCAGCGCCGTCGCCCTCCCATGGCGCATTGGTCGACCCCTTGGCGCCGGCATGACCCAGCTGCAGGGCGATCTTCGCGTCGGTGTGCGTGTGCACGTAATCGACGATGCGCCTCCAGGCGCGCTGCTGTGCGTCGTTCCACAAGCCCGGACAGCCAGGCGTGATGCGCGCATCGGGCGAGACGCAGGTCATCTCGGCGAACACCAGGCCCGCGCCGCCCATCGCGCGCGCACCGAGATGGACGAGATGGAAGTCCCCCGGAATACCGTCGACCGCGGAGTACTGCGCCATCGGCGAGACGACGACCCGGTTCTTGAGGTGCACGCCGCGTACGCGGTACGGCGTGAACATCGGCGGGATGGGTCGGGCTGGCGGCCGACGCGGGGCGCCACTGCGGGCGGCCCACCAGTCCTCGTACCGTTCGACATAGCCCCGGTCGCGCAAGCGCAGATTCTCGTGGCTGATGCGCTGGCTGCGCGTGAGCAGCGAATAGGCGAATTGCTCGGGCGGCAGGTGCACGTAGCGCTTGACGTTCTCGAACCACTCGGTCGAGTTACGCGCGGCGTTCTGGATCTTGAGCACTTCGACACTGCGCACCGCCTCGTACTCGCGCAGCGCCGCGTTGAGATCGCCGCGCTGTTGCGTGATGCAGCGTGCCAGTTCGATCGCGTCCTCCAGCGCGAGCTTGGTGCCCGAGCCGACGGAAAAATGCGCCGTGTGGGCCGCGTCGCCGATCAGCACCACCGGCGCGCGGCCGTTGTGGTGCACCCAGGTCTTGCAGATGACACGGGGGAACTTGATCCACTGGGCCGAGCCGCGCAGGTGCGCCGCGTTGGACATCAGCGCGTGCCCGTCGAGGTGCTTGGCGAAGAGTCGCTCGCAAAAGGCGATCGACTCGTCCTTGCTCATGCGGTCCAGCCCAGCCTTGAGCCAGACGTCCTCGGGGGTCTCGACGATGAAGGTGGAGGTGTCGGCGTCGAAACGGTAGGCATGGGCCTGGAACCAGCCCCACTCGGTCTCCTCGAACGCGAAGGTGAACGCCTCGAACCGCTTGTGCGTGCCCAGCCAGACGAAACGGCAGTGCCGCACGTCGACGTCGGGCTGGAAGGTGGCGGCGTACTTCGCGCGGATGCGGCTGTTCAGGCCATCGGAAGCGATGATGAGGTCCGCATCGGGAAAGTCCTCGTCGCTGGCCACGTCCGTCTCGAAGACGAGCTTGACCCCCAGCTCTTCGCAGCGCGCCTGCAGGATGTTGAGCAGCCGCTTGCGGCCGATGCCGCAGAAGCCATGCCCGCCCGAGCGGATCCGGTGGCCGCGGATGTGGACCTCGATGTCGTCCCAATGGTTGAACGCGTCGAGGATCGCGCCCGCGGTGGGTTCGTCGGCCGCCTGCAGGTTGCCCAGGGTCTGGTCGGAGAACACCACGCCCCAGCCGAAGGTGTCGTAGGGCCGGTTGCGCTCGACGACGGTGATGTCGTGCGCCGGGTCGGCCTTCTTGAGCAGGAGGGCGGAATACAGCCCCGCCGGGCCGCCGCCGATGCACACGATTTTCATGGCGCGTCTGCGTGGATGGTGTGAAAACACTTTAGGCCTAAAGTATTTGGATATCAAGCAATTCACCTGTGCCCGGACTCATGGTTTTCACTGAGCCACGTCAGCGGGGCCAAGCCGGGCACCAGCGCACCTGCCTTCGCCGCTCGGACCGGAATCGGTCAGAATGACGTTTACGTCAACGTCAACCCGTCACGAGGAGCAAGGGCATGGACATCCAAGGCAAGGTTTTCATCGTCACCGGCGGCGCATCGGGCCTGGGTGAAGGCACCGCGCGCATGCTCGCGCGCGAGGGCGGCAAGGTCGTGATCGCCGACCTGCAGGTCGAGCGCGGCGAGGCGGTCGCGCGGGAGATCGGCGGCGCCTTCGTCAAGTGCGACGTGGCCAGCGAGGCCGACGGCCGCGCGGCCGTCGCCAAGGCCCTGGAACTCGGCAAGCTGGTCGGCCTCGTCAATTGCGCCGGCATCGCGCCGGCGGCCAAGACCGTCGGCAAGGACGGCGCACATCCGCTGGACCTCTACACCAAGGTCATCACCGTCAACCTCATCGGCACGTTCAACATGATCCGCCTGGCGGCCGAGGCCATGTGCAGGAACGAGCCCGAGTCCACCGGGGAGCGTGGCGTGCTGATCTCCACCGCCTCGGTCGCCGCTTTCGACGGGCAGATCGGTCAGGCGGCCTACTCGGCCTCCAAGGGCGGCGTGGTCGGCATGACCTTGCCGATCGCACGTGACCTCGCGCGCAACGGCATCCGCAACATGACCATCGCCCCCGGCATCTTCGGCACGCCGATGCTGTTTTCGATGCCGAAGGAGGTGCAGGACGCGCTCGCAGCCAGCGTGCCCTTCCCCTCGCGCCTGGGCACCCCCGAGGACTACGCGAAGCTGGTGCACCAGATCATCACCAACGACATGCTCAACGGCGAGGTGATCCGCCTCGATGGCGCGATCCGCATGCAGCCCAAGTGAGGCCGCACGCGTGCGGGGCCGGCGGGCCGGGCCGGCAAAGGCGCCGCCCGCCCCCGGGACCGCCTGCTTCCAAAGCCTGTTGAGCGGCGGCGGGCTCGCCAGTAAAGTGGGCCGCACCGGTTTGCGGCCGCGCCCCTCGGCGGCGCGGCCGCTCCCTCAGGAGGAGTCCTCGTGCACACCAACCCACCCCTGACCACGCATCACGGCGCCCGCTCCGGCCGGCATGCGCTCTCTCCCTGGCTCGCGGCCTCGGCCCTGGCAGCCCTGCTGGCCGGCTGCACGGGCATGGCCCCGCGTGACTTCCAGTATCAGCCGCCGCAGCAGCCGGAAGCCGCCACGGGCTACATCGACAAGCCGGGCTGGGCCACGCGACGCTTCGCCGTCGCGGCCGCCAACCCCCTGGCGACCGACGCCGGCTACCAGGTCCTCAAAGCCGGCGGCAGCGCGGTCGACGCGGCGATCGCCGTGCAGATGGTGCTGACGCTGGTCGAGCCACAATCCAGCGGGATCGGTGGCGGCGCCTTCCTGCTGCACTGGAACGGCCGCAGGATCGAGGCCTACGACGGGCGGGAGACCGCCCCGGCCGCCGCGGACGAACAGCTGTTCCTCAAGCCCGACGGCACCCCGATGGCCTTCTACGAGGGCGTGGTCGGTGGCCGCTCCGTGGGCGTGCCCGGCACGCTGCGCATGTTGGAACTGGCCCACAGGGAACATGGCAAGCTGCCGTGGGCCAAGCTCTTCGAGCCGGCCATCCAGCTCGCCGAGGGAGGTTTCAAGGTGAGTCCGCGCCTGCACGGTCTGCTGCGCACCGAGCAGCACCTCAAGAAGGACGAGACCGCGGCGCGCTACTTCTACAAGCCCGACGGCGACCCACGCGACGCCGGCATGGTGCTGCGCAATCCGGCGCTCGCCGAGGTGCTGCGCGAGGTCGCCACCAAGGGCGCAGATGCCTTCTACCGCGGGCCGATCGCCCGCGACATCGTCGCCAAGGTGCAGGGACACCCGACCAACCCCGGCAAGCTCAGCGAGCAGGATCTGGCGGCCTACCAGCCCAAGAAGCGCGAGGCGATGTGCTCGGACTGGAAGCAGTACCGGCTGTGCGGCTTCCCACCGCCATCCTCGGGGCACATCGCGATCGCGCAGATCCTCGGCATCCTGGAGCACACGCCCGCGGTCGCGCCGTTGCAGGACGGGCTTCCCAGCCCCGACTTCCTGCACCACTACACGGAGGCGGCGCGCCTGGCGTTCGCCGACCGTGGGCAATACGTCGCGGATCCGGACTTCGTGGCGCCCCCGGCGGGCAGCTGGGGCAGCCTCGTCGCGCCCGAGTACCTCAAGCAGCGCGCCAGCCTCATCGGGCCGCAATCGATGAAGCAGGCCAAGCCGGGCACGCCAGGGCCGGTGCGCGTCGCCTACGCGCCGCAGCCCGCGCAGCCGGAGTACGGCACCTCGCACATCTCCATCGTCGACGCTTACGGCAACGCGATCGCGATGACGACCACGATCGAGGATCAGTTCGGCTCGCGCCAGATGGTGCGTGGCTTCCTGCTCAACAACGAGCTGACGGACTTCTCGTTCGCGCCCGCCGATGCGAGCGGCCAGCCCATCGCCAACCGCGTGCAGCCGGGCAAGCGTCCGCGCTCGAGCATGAGCCCGACCCTGGTGTTCGACAAAGCCGGAGGACAGCTGGTGATGAGCGCGGGTTCGCCGGGCGGGGCCCTCATCATCCACTACACCGCCAAGACGCTGTTGGCCACGCTGGACTGGGGCCTGAACGCGCAGCAGGCCATCAGCCTGCCCAACTTCGGCTCCACCAACGGGCCGACACTGCTGGAGAACAAGCGTTTCCCGGCCGAGACGCTGGAGGCACTAAAGGCGCGTGGGCACGAGATCCGCGAGATGGACATGACCAGCGGCCTGCAGGCGATCCAGCGCACCGCGACCGGCTGGTTCGGGGGGGCTGATCCGCGCCGCGAAGGCATCGTGATGGGCGACTGAAACCGCGCACTCTGCCGTGGCCAGGGCGGAACGCGACCGGGTCGGCGCGCCGGTTGCCGGTTGCCGTGCACGCCGGCCGTCCTTTGCCGGGCGGTAGACTTCGCCAGTGATCCCCCCGAGCTTCAAGCAGGACCTCCTCGCCCGCGCCGACATCGTCGAGATCGTGGGCCGCTACGTCACGCTCAAGAAGGCGGGCATCAACTTCAAGGGCCTGTGCCCCTTCCACGGCGAGAAGACGCCCAGCTTCATCGTCAGTCCCAGCCGCCAGACGTATCACTGCTTCGGCTGCGGAGCTCATGGCAATGCGATCGACTTCCTGATGGAGCACTCGGGGCTGGGCTTCGTGGAAGCGGTGGAGGAACTGGCCCACCAGTACGGCCTGCAGGTGCCGCAGGACGAGCGCACCCCCGAGCAGCGCGCCGAGGCCGAGCAGGCGCGGCAGAAGCAGACCACGCTCACCGAGGCGCTGGATCGCGCCGCCCGCCACTACCGACAACAGCTCAAGGGCAGCGCCCGCGCGATCGACTACCTCAAGGGGCGCGGCCTGACCGGCGAGGTCGCCGCCCGCTTCGGCCTCGGCTACGCGCCCGCGGGCTGGCACGGGCTTGCTGGCGTCTTCGGCCGCTACGACGACCCGGTGCTGGAAGAGGCCGGGCTCGTGATCGCCCAGGGCGAGGACGGACAGACAAGACGCTACGACCGTTTCCGCGACCGGGTGATGTTCCCGATCCGCAACCTCAAGGGCGAGGTGATCGGCTTCGGCGGCCGCGTCGTCGACCAGGGCGAGCCGAAGTACCTCAACTCGCCCGAGACCCCTGTCTTCGTGAAGGGCCGCGAGCTGTATGGCCTGTACGAGGCGCGAGGGGCCCTGCGGGCGAAGGGCTACGCCCTGGTGGTCGAAGGCTACATGGACGTCGTCGCGCTCGCCCAGCACGGCTTCGAGAACGCCGTCGCCACCCTGGGCACGGCCTGCACCGCCGAGCACGTGCAAAAGCTGTTCCGCTTCACGGACGCGGTGGTCTTCAGCTTCGACGGCGACGCCGCCGGACGCAAGGCCGCGGCGCGGGCCCTGGAAGCCTGCCTGCCGCACGCCACCGACACGCGCAGCGTGCGCTTCCTCTTCCTGCCGCCCGAGCACGACCCCGATTCCTACATTCGGGAGCATGGCGCCGCCGCCTTCGAGCAGCAGGTGCAGGAGGCCGTGCCGCTGTCGCTCCAGCTGATCGAGCAGGCCAGCGAGGGCTGCGACTTGTCGACGCTCGAAGGCCGCTCGCACATGCTGGCCGCCGCGCGGCCGCTGTGGGCACAGCTGCCCGACGGCGCGCTCAAGTGCCAGCTCGTGGGCGCCATCGCCTCGCGCGCCGGCCTCCCGGTGGAGGAAGTGCTGGGCTTGTGGGACGCACCGGCCATGCCCCCGCGCCGCCGCCCGGCGTCGGCGCCCCCCACCCCCATGGAGTCCACGGCGAGGCCGCGCCCGGCCCCGGGCGGCGCGCGCCGCAAGCATCCCCCCGCGACGCCCGCCGACTGGGCGGCACGCACCCTGCTGGAACACACCGGCTGGTGGGAACATCTGAGCGCCGAGGACCATCGCCTGCTCGGCGAACTGCCCGATCCGCACGGCGCGCTTTTTCGCTGGATCGAGCAACAGGTCATCGAACACGGGCCACAGCCCTGGTCTGTCGTGCGCGAGACCCTGCCCGGCCAGCCCTTCGAGGCACTGGCCCGCCGGCTGGTCGAGGAGACGCTGGGCTCTGAGCAGCCCACCGAGGAGCTGCAGCGTGTCGAATTGCGCATTCTGCTGGACAAAATGCACCTGGCGGCCGACCAGGAAGAGTCGCGCCGGCTCGCCTCCACCCCCGGCAGCCTCGCCGCCTATGCCCAGGTGCTGGAGCGCATCCGGGCCCGGCAGCGGCAACTGGAAGATTTGCAGCGCGCTCTGTCGCCGTCACGGTGAGCACCCCCACCCGGACGGGGGGGAGGCCGAGGGAACCGGCGGCGCCCGGCCGAATCCACACTCGCCCCTGCCCCGGGGCCAACACCCACCCCGAACGCCCGCGCCCCGCGGGCGGCTGCTGAGGCCGCATGGAACCACCTTTGCCGCGTTGTGTCACAAACACTCCTTGACGCAAACGGCATGACCAGGGATAATGGAATGTTTATTGCACGCGGCAAGAGTGACACCAGCGCCTGCGGACCCCGGCCGCCCTTTGACGAGGGTTGAGACGACAAGGCCACCGATCCCGCCAGGGCTGACCTCGAACGATGTCCACGCAGCTTGCCCACCGTAGCCGCCGCTTGAGTCTGGGGCCGATATCCCCATCTGCACCCGAGCGAACGCGGCTCGTTTTCGCCTGTCCGACGCATTTCGCGGCTGCCCTGCGGCGGGCCGCGTCGTGCATCGCGCCGGCCGCCAGAGCCCTGACCATCCGAGGAACTGCATGACCGCGAAGAAATCCGCCCCCGCCAAGACCGCCAAGGCGACCAAGACCGTCGAGACCGAAGAGAAGAAGACGGCCAGGGCTGTGGCGGCCAAGGAAGAGAAGACCAAGCCCGCCGCCAAGGCCGCCGAGAAGGCGACCGACAAGGCGGTCAGGCCGGCGCGCGCCGCGGCCAAGGCCGACGCCGACAAGGGCGAGACCAAGGCGAAACGCGGACGCAAGCCCAAGGCGGCCACGACCAACAAGAAGGCCGCGGGCGAAGCCGACTTCGAGGACGAGGACTTCGCCGACATCGAGACCGACCTGGAGGACGCCGAGCCGGAGGTCGAGGTCGACGAGGCGGTCGAGGAAGACAAGCCCAAGGCCAAGCCGCTGCGCATGAAGGTCAGCCGCGCCAAGGAGCGCGCGCTGATGCGCGAGTTCGGCCTGGACGAGACCACCCTCACCGAAGATGAGGTCAACAAGCGCCGTCAGGAGCTCAAGACCCTCATCAAGATGGGCAAGACCCGCGGCTTCCTGACCCACGCGGAGATCAACGACCACCTGCCCGAGAAGCTGGCCGAGGCCGAGATCATGGACGCGATCGTGTCCATGCTCAACGACATGGGCATCGCCGTCTACGAGCAGGCACCGGACGCGGCGACGCTGCTGATCTCGGGCGGCACGACCACCACCGCCACCGAGGAAGAGGCCGAGGAGGAAGCGGAGGCCGCGCTGTCCACCGTCGACTCCGAGTTCGGCCGCACGACCGACCCGGTGCGCATGTACATGCGCGAGATGGGGTCGGTGGAACTGCTCACCCGCGAGGGCGAGATCGAGATTGCCAAGCGCATCGAGAAGGGCCTGCAGGACATGATGCTGGCCATCTCGGCGTCGCCCACGACCATCGCCGAGATCCTGCAGATGGCCGAGCGCATCCGCTCGGGCGAACTGCAGATCTCCGAGGTGGTGGACGGCTTCGTCTCCGAGGACGAGGCCGACGATTACGTGGCCGAGGAGGACTTCGACGAGTTCGACGAGGAAGACGACGACGACGGCAACGGCGGCAGCAAGGCGCTGACCAAGAAGCTCGAGGAGCTGAAGAATCAGGCGCTGCAGAAGTTCGACCAGCTGGCGGTCCACTTCGACAAGATGCGCCGCGCCTACGAGAAGGACGGCTACAAGTCGCCGGCCTACAACAAGGCGCAGGAAGCCATCTCCCAGGAGCTGATGACCATCCGCTTCACGGTCAAGACGATCGAGAAGCTGTGCGACATCCTGCGCTCGCAGGTCGACGACGTGCGCCGCTACGAGCGCGAGATCCGCAAGATCGTGGTCGACAAGTGCGGCATGCCGCAGGAGTACTTCATCAAGCACTTCCCGCCCAACGCGCTCAACCCGAAGTGGGCCGAGAAGGAAGTCGCCGCCGGCAAGCCGTACAGCGACGTGATGCGCCGCAACCTGCCGGCGATCCAGGAGCTGCAGCAGAAGCTCATGGATATCCAGGCCCGCGCCGTCGTGCCGCTCGAGGATCTCAAGGAGATCAACAAGCGCATGAACGAGGGCGAGGCCGCCTCGCGCGAGGCCAAGCGCGAGATGATCGAGGCCAACCTGCGCCTGGTGATCTCGATCGCCAAGAAGTACACCAACCGCGGCCTACAGTTCCTGGACCTGATCCAGGAAGGCAACATCGGCCTGATGAAGGCGGTGGACAAGTTCGAATACCGTCGCGGCTACAAGTTCTCGACCTACGCGACGTGGTGGATCCGTCAGGCCATCACGCGCTCGATCGCCGACCAGGCCCGAACGATCCGCATCCCGGTTCACATGATCGAGACGATCAACAAGATGAACCGCATCTCGCGCCAGCACCTGCAGGAGTTCGGCTACGAGCCGGATGCGCCCACGCTGGCCGAGAAGATGGAGATGCCCGAGGACAAGATCCGCAAGATCATGAAGATCGCCAAGGAGCCGATCTCCATGGAGACGCCGATCGGGGACGACGACGATTCCCACCTGGGCGACTTCATCGAGGACACGAACAATGTGGCTCCGGTGGACGCGGCGATGCAGGCCGGCCTGCGCGAGGTGGTCAAGGAGATCCTGGACTCGCTCACCCCGCGCGAGGCCAAGGTGCTGCGCATGCGCTTCGGCATCGAGATGTCGACCGATCACACGCTGGAGGAAGTGGGCAAGCAGTTCGACGTCACGCGCGAACGCATTCGCCAGATCGAGGCCAAGGCCATCCGCAAGCTCAAGCACCCCAGCCGCTCGGACAAGCTGCGCACGTATCTCGACAACCTGTAAGGGTAGGCGCGGTGCGCATTGCGCACCACGCCCGCCCGGTCACGGCGCAGCCTGCCGCGTCCCAGGGCAACGGGGCGCACCGGAACGAGGTACACGGCCCCCGAAGTGGGCCGTTTGTCTTTCACGGGCCCCAGGCTACACTCGCCCCGTTCCCCTCCGCACGCGCTGTTCCGACGATGCCCCTTGCCCGTGACCGCACGGTGATGTTTGCCGACCTGCGCGGCAGTACCGGCCTGTACGGTTCGCTGGGCAACACGCAAGCGGTCGAGGTGGTCACCCGTACCGTCGCACTGATGTCGCAGGTGGTGGACAAGCACTCGGGCACCGTGGTGAAGACACTGGGCGACGGGCTGATGGCGGTCTTCGACAAACCGCTGCGGGCCGTCGCCGCCGCGCACGACATGCAGGAGTCCTTGCGGCGGATCGTGACGGGGGCTCCGTCAGGAGCCACCGCGCTGTGCCTGTACGTCACCGCGGCGTACGGCGAGATCGTCGAGGTCGACGGGGACTGCTTCGGCGATGCCGTGAACGTGGCCGCGCGCCTGCTGGACCACGCAGGCGACAACGAGGTGCTCATCACCGAGGCAGTCTACGAGCGTCTGCGTGGCGAGGACCGCCGGCGCTTCAAGAGCCTGGAGAAGCTGCATCTGCGCGGGCGCGTCGAGCCATGCCGGGTCTACCGGCTGGAGGTCGGACACGACGATGCCTCTCCCTCGACCCTGTTCACCGACTTCGCGGATGCACCCGAGGTCGGGGGCATCCGCCTCGCGCTCGACGATTCACCGGGCACCGTCTTCGCCAGCCACCACCTGCCCGTGGTCATCGGGCGCAGCCCGGAGTGCGCCTTCTGCATCGACAACTCGCGCGTCTCGCGCTCGCACGCCCGGATCGAGTGGCACTCGGGCCACTTCCACCTCATCGACCAGAGCAGCAACGGCAGCTTCGTGCGCTTCGCGGGCCAGAGCGAGGCGGTCGTGCTGCGCCGGGCGAGTTGCACGCTGCATGGCAGCGGCATCATCGGACTGGGCGCCGCCCCCCTCGACCCGCGCGCCGCCTGCCTGCACTTCGAGGTGCTCTCGGCCGAAAGGCCCTGACCGCGGCGATGCGCAAGCGCCGGGCTGGCGTACTGCCGAACCCCCTTCACGCGCCGAGTCGGTCGGCAAGCTCGGCCAGCGAGGCGACGACGTGGTGCGTGCCGGTCGGCGCGGGCCCGGGGCGCGGGTGGATCTCAGGGCGCACCACCCAGGCGGCCTGCAGGCCCGCGGCCAGCGCGCCGGCCACGTCGAGCACCGCGTCGTCGCCCACGTGCAGCACGCGCCCGGGAGGCACGCCCAGACGGCGGCACGCCTCCTCGAAGATCCGACGGTCGGGCTTGCCCACCCCGAAGTTGCGCGCCGTCACGCTGTCCCGGAACCAGGGCGTAAGGCCGATGCGATCGAGCTCTGCATTGCCGTTGGTGAGCGCAACGATGGGAAAGCGGGCCGCCAGGCGCTCGAGCGCAGGCGGCACGTCGTCGAACAGCTCGACCTCCTGCCGCGCCTGGAAGAAGACGGCGAATGCGGGCTCGGCCAGGGATGGATCGTCGCCGGCCAGGCAGAGCGCCCGTCGCAGGCTTTCGAGGCGGATGCGGGTCAGGTCGTGGCTCCAGTCCGGGTGGCGCACCGCCAGCTCGTCGCGCAACGCTCGCAGTGCCGCCGTGTCGAAGCGCGCGGCCGTGGCGCGCGCATGCGTGCGGAGCCAGGCGTGCAGCCGCTCCTCTGCGCGGGCGATGGCAGGCCAGACGGGCCAGAGGGTGTCGTCCAGGTCCAGTGTCAATGCAAGCGGCGGGTGCGTCATCGGGTTCCTTGCGCGGCGGCGCGTCGATGTGCCGGTCGTCCGGTCGCCCATTATTCCCGCATGATGACAAGCCCCGAGCGACAGCGAGAGTGGCTTCGCCTATAGTGCGGCGACCCTCCGGGTGCCCCAATGCACCCGGACCCATTCCTACTGCCCGTGCACCGAGGATTCGGGCAGCGGCCCGGCGTTTCCAGAGACCCGCAACCTCACGTCATGTCCGCTTCCGTCACCGCCGCCCACACGACCCGGGAGGAGCTGCTGCGCGAACTGCGCATTCTGGACACCGAGCCGGAGGCTTGCTTCGACGCGGCCACCGCGCTCGCGGCGCAATTGAGCGGCTTTCCGCTCGCGTGGCTGTCGCTCGTCGACGGGCGCAGGCAGTGGCTCAAGTCCTGCGTCGGCTGGCCCAGGCGCGAACTGCCGTGCGACGCCCCCTGGTGGGAGGAGGTCCTGCAGGCCACCGCGCCCACGGCCCTGGCCGACCTTGCGACCGTGCCGGGGATGCAAGCCTGCGACCCGACCATCACCGAGGAACGGCTGCGCGCCTTTGCGGCCGCGCCGGTGCGGCTTGAAGGGATACCGGTGGGTCTGCTGGCGGTGGCCGCTCGCGAGCCGGGCTTGGTCACGCCGGCCGCGCTGTCGGGCCTCGACCACATCGCGCGGATGGTCGAGGAACTGCTCGAGGGGAGGCTCAGGTCGCAGCGCTGGCGGCTGCAAGAGGCGCGTGTGCGCACGGCCAGCCGTGCTGGCAGCGACTGGCTGTGGGAAACCAACGCCGAGGGGGTGGTCACCTGGACGTCCGAAACGCTCGAGACCCACACCGGCCTGCGCATGCAGGACGAGGCGGGCCGCAAGGCGGGCGAGCTGCTGATCCGCCGCCACGACCCGGAGCATGCCGCATCCTACGATGCCTACTTGCGGGCGCGCGCCAGCCACGCGCCCTTTCGCAACCTGGTGGCCGACCGTGACACGCCCCAAGGCCGTGTCACGGTGTCGATCAGCGGCATCCCGGTCTTCGACTCGGCCGGACGCTTCCGTGGCTACCGCGGCGCCACGCGCATCGTCACGCAGGAACTCGAGGCGCAGGCCCGGGCGCGGCGGGCGCAGCTCCTGCTGCAGCACGCCATCGAGAGCATGAGCGCCTCGGTGGCGATCACCGACGAGCAGGACCGCATCGTCCATGCCAACCGGACTTGGCGCGAGCGCAACGGGCGCTACTTCGACCCCGACCGGCCCACCTGGGCCCACACCTTGCGGAGGATGGTGGAGGCAGGAGAGTTCCCCGACGCCGTGGGCCGCGAGGACGAGTTCATCCGCTTCTGGACCGAACCCGCCGCGGCGGAG
Organism: Burkholderiaceae bacterium; assembly: GCA_035559275.1. Lineage (GTDB taxonomy): Bacteria > Pseudomonadota > Gammaproteobacteria > Burkholderiales > Burkholderiaceae_C > Caldimonas. Next base: position 41,759 of record DATMBN010000005.1, on the reverse strand, counting down.
GTGGCGCGCGAACTGCGTCGCGGCGACCACTGGCTGCTGGCCTCTTACCAGGCGCTGGCCCAAGGCGGGGCGATCCATGTGGGGGTGGACATCACCGCCCGCAAGCAGGCCGAGCTCGAGCTCGCACGGCGCGAGGCGCAGCTGCGGGCTTCCGAGGCCCGCATGGCGGCTGTCCTGCAGGCCCTGCCCGACCTGTGGTTCGTGATCGACGCGCAAGGCCGCTACCTGCGTTGCGGGCCGACCGCCCGCCACCTGCTCTCCGCTCCGTTCGAGGAAGTGCGCGGCCGCACGCTGCACGAAGTGCTGCCCCCGACCACCGCCGCTTCCCTCGCCGAGGCGCTGCACGCCGCACTGGAGACCGGGACCGTCCAACGCGTGGAATACGAGCTCTTGCCTCGCGGTGCCGACCGGGTCTGCACCTTCGAGGGTCGGTTCATGCGCATGACGCAGGACCAGGTGTTGCTGATCGTGCGGGACCTGACCGAGCTGCGCAGCATGGAAAGGGACCTGCAGATCATGCTCCGAGCCATCGAGGCCGAAGCGTCGCTGCCGATCTCGGTGGTCGATGCCGAGGCGGCGGATCATCCGCTCGTGTACGTCAACCCGGCCTTCGAGCGGCTGACCGGCTACAGCCGGGACGAGGTGCTGGGCCGCAACTGCCGCTTCATGCAGGGATCGGACCGCGACCAGGCCGCGTTGCCCACATTGCGCCAAGCGCTTGCGCAAGGGCGATCCTGCACGGTGGTGCTGCGCAACTACCGCCGCGACGGCACCCGCTTCATCAACGAGTTGCACGTGGCGCCGGTGCACGCGCCGGACGGGCACATCACCCATTTCATCGGTGTGCAGACCGACATCACCGAGCGCAGCGTGGCGGCGGACCGTCTGCGACTGAGCGAGGAGCTGTACCGATCGGTGGCGCTGTCGATCAGCGACGGTCTCATGGTGGTGACCTCCGGGGCCTACGTCGTTGCGGTCAATCCCGCCGCCTGCCGCATCCTCGATACCTCCATGGAGGAACTCGTGATGTCGCCCGGGCTCACGCTGCTCGACGAATCGCTCGAGCCGCTGCCGGAGGACGAGCACCCTGTCGCGCGCACCCTCGAGCGGGGCGAGACGGTGGTGGAACAGGTGTACGGCGTGCGGCTCGCGCAGGGGCGCATCCGCTGGTTGAGCCTGAGCGTCCAACCATTGCGGGTGACGCCCCGCGACAGACCCGTGTCGGCCGTCGTGACCTTCCGCGACATCACCCAGCAGCGCAACTCCGAGCAGGCCCTGGCCTTGAGCGAGCAACGGTGGAAGTTCGCGCTGGAGGGCAGCGGCAACGGCGTGTGGGACTGGGATGTCGACGCGAACCGGGTGTTCTACTCTCCCCGCTGGAAACGCATCCTCGGCTACCGGGACGACGAACTGGAGAACGCGCCGTTCGAATGGTCCAAGCGCGTCCATCCGGACGACCGCGACGCGGTGCTGCGGCGGTTGCAGGATCACCTGGACAACACGAGCCCCGTATACCAGTCCGAGCATCGCATCCGCCACCGTGACGGGCACTACCTCTGGGTGTTCGAGCGCGGCAAGGTGGTGCTGCGCGACGATCAGGGCCGGGCCCTGCGCATCGTGGGCACGCTGGCCGACATCACGCCCCAGAAAGAGGCCGAGCAGGCTCTGCGCGACAAGCAGGCGGCCGAGCTGGCCAGCCGCTCCAAGACCGAGTTCCTCTCCCGCATGAGCCACGAGATGCGCACGCCGCTCAACGCGATGATCGGGTTTTCGCAACTGCTCAAGCTTGGGGCGAGGGGCCCGGGCGCCGAGCAGGTGCGCGGTTATGCCGACCACATGCTGCAAGCGGGCCAGCACCTGCTCGCGCTCATCAACGACGTGCTCGACCTGCAACGCGTCGAGGCCGGTCAACTGACGATGAACCTCGAGCCCGTACCCCTCAGGGACTCGCTCGTGCAGGTGATCGAGCTCCTGCGCCCTGCGGCCGAGCGCGGGTCCATCGACTTCGCGCTCGAAGTCCCGGCCTTCGTGCACGTGCGCGCCGATGCGCAGCGGCTGCGCCAGGTGCTGCTCAACATCGTGTCGAATGCCGTCAAGTACAACCGCCCGCGCGGCCTGGTGCGACTGGTGCTCGGCCCTTCGGCCTCCGCCCCGGGCGCCGGGAACCACGTCGCGCTGCACGTGGAGGACACCGGCGAAGGACTCGAGCCGGCCCAGCTCGCGCGGCTCTTCCAGCCCTTCGAGCGGCTCGGGCGCGAGACCTCCTCGATCGAAGGCACGGGCCTGGGCCTCGTCATCGCCCAGCGACTCCTGCAGGAAATGGAGGGCTCGATATCGGTCGAGAGCACCCGAGGGGTGGGTACCTGCGTGTGCATCACGCTGCCGGCGGCGGGCGAGGACGTGCGCGTCCCGCCCCCGCCCGCGGTCCACGCCGAGGAGTCCCTCGAGCCCGCCCCCCGCAGGCTGCGCATGCTGTACGTGGAGGACAACCAGATCAACGCCCTGCTCTTCGAGGAAGCGATGAAGCTGGCCGGGCACGTCGAGCTGCAGATCGCCGAAGATGGCCCCAGCGCCTTCGAGCTGGTGCGTCACTGGCGACCCGATGTGCTGGTCCTCGACGCGCACCTGCCCGGGATGGACGGCATCGAGGTCCTGCGGCAGCTGCGCGACCGGCACGGACTGGCGCATGTACCGGCCTACATGTGCTCGGCCGACGCAATGCCCGAGGACATCGAGCGGGCCATGAGCGCCGGCTTCGACGGCTACTGGACCAAGCCCATCGAGGTTTCGCGCGTGCTGGCCGAGATCCGTCGCCTCGTGCCGCAGACGGCTTCGGCCGCCTGAAGCGGCCCGGCGGTACGCCGGCCCTCGTTCCGCGCCGCCCGGCGCCCGTCCGCGGGCTGGCTGACAATCGAGCCTTGCACCCCCACGCCCCCCGATGAGCTACCGCCCCGAACCACCCTACCGCCACGGCAGCCCCGCACGCACCGGCGTGCTCCTGTGCAACCTCGGCACGCCCGACGAGCCGACGCCGCCCGCCGTGCGGCGTTACCTGGCGCAGTTCCTCGGCGACCCCCGGGTCGTGGAGATCCCACGCATCGCCTGGTGGCCGATCCTCCACGGCATCGTGCTGCGCACGCGCCCGAGGGCTTCGGCTGCCAAGTACGCCAGCATCTGGACGCCGGAGGGCTCGCCTCTGAAGGTGTGGACGCAGAAGCAGGCCAAGCTGCTGCAGGGCTACCTCGGCGAGCGCGGACACCACGTGCTCGTGCGCTACGCCATGCGCTACGGCAGCCCCTCCGTTGCGCAGGAACTGGACGCCCTCAAGGCCGCCGGCGCCACGCGCATCCTCGTGTTGCCGCTCTACCCCCAGTATTCCGGCACCACCACGGCCAGCGTGGTCGACGCGGTGAACGCGTGGACCCGTAACCTGCGGCTCCTGCCCGAACTGCGCTTCGTGATGCGCTTCCACGACGATCCGCACTACATCGAGGCGCTGGCGCGCCGGGTGCTGGCCCATTGGACGGCTCACGGCCGGCCCGACAAGCTCCTGCTGAGCTTCCACGGCGTGCCCAAGCGCACCCTCGTGCGGGGTGACCCCTACCACTGCGAATGTCACAAGACGGCCCGGCTGCTCGCGACGCGTCTGGGACTGCAGGAGCAGGACTGTCTCGTCACCTTCCAGAGCCGGTTCGGGCGCGCGGAATGGCTGCAGCCCTACACGGAGCCGACCTTGCGCGACCTGGGCCGCCAGGGCGTCAAGCGCGTCGATGTCATGTGCCCGGGCTTCGTCAGCGACTGCATCGAGACGCTGGAAGAGATCGCGATGGAAGCGCGCGAGGCCTTCCTCGAATCGGGAGGCCGGGAATTCCACTACGTGCCTTGCCTGAACGACCAGCACGAGTGGATCGCCGCCCTCGCGACCCTGGCCGAGCAGCACCTGGCCGGCTGGCCCACGCGCCAGGCGCCCGACGCAGTTGCGCTGGAAGGCCAGCGCGGGCGGGCCCTGGCCCGCGGCGCGCAGGGCTGAAAGGTGCCGGGCTCAGGCCGCTGCCTGCACCGCCCGGGCAGCGCGCCATCGCAGCAGCCTCGGCAACACCAGCACCGCCACGCACACGGCCAGGATCGTGGCGGCCAAGGGCCGCTCGACGAACACCGTCCAGCGCCCCTCGCCGATCGACAGCGCGTTGCGCATCTGGGCCTCGGCCATCGGCCCCAGGATCATCCCCACGATCACCGGCGCGGTCGGGAAGTCGAAGCGCCGCATCGCCAGGCCCAGCAACCCGACGGCGTACAACAGCACCAGGTCGAACGCCGACTGCCGCATGGCGTAGACGCCGAGCGTCGCGAAGACGAGGATGCCGGCGTACAGCAGCGGACGGGGGATCTTCAACAGCTTCACCCACCAGCCCACCAGCGGCAGGTTCAGCACCAGCAGCATGACGTTGCCGATGTACAGCGACGCGATGAGTGCCCACACCAGTGTGGACGAGGTCTGGAACAGCGTCGGCCCCGGCTGGATGCCGTAGTTCTGGAAAGCCGAGAGGATGATTGCCGCCGTCGTCGAGGTGGGGATCCCGAGCGTCAGCAAGGGGACCATGGCGGCAGTCACGGTCGAGTTGTTCGCGGCCTCCGGGCCGGCCACCCCCTCGATCGCACCCACCGTGCCGAACTCGTCCTTGTGCCGGGACAGCCGCTTCTCCAGACCGTACGAGAGGAAGGTGGGGATCTCCGTCCCCCCCGCAGGGATGGTGCCGAACGGAAACCCCAGCGCCGTGCCGCGCAGCCATGCGGGCCAGGACCGGCGCCAATCGCGTCCGGTCATCCAGATACTGGACATGCGATTGCGCGTTTCGAGGCGCTGCCCTTCGTAGAGCACCCCGTACATCGCCTCGCCCACGGCGAAGAGACCGACCGCCACGAGCACGACCTCGATCCCGTCGACGAGTTCGGGCACCCCCAACGTGTAGCGGGCGCTGCCGGTGATCTGGTCGATGCCGATCAGGCCGATCGCCAGCCCCAGGAAGAGACTCGTGATTCCTCGCAGCGTGCTCCTGCCGAGCACCGCCGAGACGGTGACGAAGGCCAGCATCATCAGTGCGAAGTACTCGGGCGGGCCGAAACGCAAGGCGTACTCCGCGATGCCTGGCGCGAACAGCGTCACAAGAACGGTCGCGATGGTGCCGGCCACGAACGAGCCGATCGCCGAGGTCGCGAGCGCCGCGCCGGCACGCCCGCTCTTGGCCATCAGGTTGCCCTCCATGGCGGTGACCATCGTGCCTGTCTCGCCCGGCGTGTTCAGCAGGATGGAGGTCGTCGAGCCGCCGTACATCGCGCCATAGTAGATGCCGGCGAACATGATCATCGAAGCGGTCGGCTCGACGTGCGCCGTGATGGGCAGCAGCATCGCGACGGTCAGGGCAGGTCCGATGCCTGGGAGTACCCCCACGGCCGTGCCCACCATGCAGCCCACGAAAGCCCACAGCAGGTTGACCGGGGTGGCGGCGGTCGCAAAGCCCTGCAGCAACTGTTGCCAAAGTTCCATGTCCCGCCTCAGATCCATCCGGCCGACGTCAGCGCCGGAAGGGCAAGCCCCAGGCCCTTGGTGAACACCCAGTAGGCCGGCGCAGAGATGGCCAGTCCGATCAGTACGTCGCGCAGGGCGCGCGCAGCGTCCGCCGGCTGCCCTTCGCTGCGGCGGAAGCCGCGTGCCGCGCAGGCGAAGAGCAGTGCGCACGACAGGACGAAGCCCAGGCGGGTGATCAGCAGCGCATTGAGCACGAGGCCTGCCGAGACCCAGGCCAACCCCGTCCAGCAGGCTCCGCCGGATGCCGGCTCCCCCGTCTGCCGGCGAAAGCCTCCCGTGCAAGCCTCCCAGGCGAGCCAGGCGCCGCAAACGGCCAGGGCAGCAGCGACCAGCCACGGCAGGAAGTTGGGGCCGACGCCGGCATAGCCGGCCTCGGACGGGATCTGGGAAGCGCCGAGGCCCAGCAACGCGGCCAACACCAGCACGCCAGCGCCGATGCCCAGTTGACGTCGATCGATCATGGATGCAAGGAGTGATTGCGCCCGCAGGGCCGGTGACAGGAGACATCGGTGCAGGGCCCGTGTCGCCGGCCCTGCCGGTCACGGTACGGGATCAGAGCATCCCCAGCTTGACCATCAGCGCGCGCAGCCGGGCGTGCTCCTCGTCGACGAAGCGGGAGAAGTCCTCGCCCGTAAGCAGCGCAGGCGTCCAGTTGTTGGAGGACAGGGTCTCGCTCCAGGCTTTGGTCCTGGTCGCCTTCGTGACGGCGTCGGTGAGCTTCTTGCGCTGCTCCGGCGTGATGCCCGGCGCACCGTAGACACCGCGCCAGTTGCCTATGGTCACATCGATGCCCTGCTCGACCAGGGTCGGGACGTTGCTGCCACGCAGGCGGTTCGGCGCGGTCACCGCCAGCGCCCGCATCTTGCCGCTCTTGATGAACTCCTCCATCTCGGCGTAGCCGCTCGTGCCTACCGTCACGTGGCCGCCGAGGATCGCGGCGGTCGCCTCGCCGCCTCCCTTGAACGGCACGTAGTTGACCTTGGCCACGTCCACCCCCACCTCGCGGGCGATCATCGCGACGCTCACGTGGTCGACCGAGCCCTTGGAGCCTCCTCCCCATTTGACGCTGGCCGGGTCCTTCTTCATCTGCTCGACGACGTCCCTCATCGATTTGATCGGCGACCCGGCAGGCACGACGAAGACGTTGTACTCGGCCAGCAGCCTGGCGATCGGCGTGGCCTGGGACATCGTGATCGGAGGCTTGTTCTGCACGATGGCGCCGACCATCACCACGCCAACCACGACGAGGGCGTTCGGGTCCCCCTTGCTCGCGTTGACGAACTGCGCAAGCCCTATCGTGCCGCCGGCGCCGCCCTTGTTCTCGTAGGTGACCGAGCCGGCCACCCCCGCCTCCTGCAGCGCGCGACCCAGGCCGCGGCCGGTCTGGTCGTAGCCGCCCCCCGGGTTGGCGCCGATCATGATCCGGAAGTTCTCCTGCGCACGGGCCGTCGGCAGGGCCAGCGCGAGGGTGCTCCCCAAGGCCGCGGCCAAGGCGCCGCGGGACAGTTGACGCAAGAAGTTCCGTCGCATGCTTGTCTCCTTTCGATATGGTCCTCCACCCGATGCGCGCCGGCCTCGGCGCCCGACAGGGGAAACGTCGTGCATGGTGCGCCTGCGAAGGCACGGGAGCATGAGGGCAAGCCCCAAGCCGACCGCTGCGGGCTGTCAGCGGGCTGTCGTCCCCCGCGGGGCAAGCTGTCAGTCTGCTGTCGGCGCGCCCGTGGAAAGTGCCGAGGCGCGCCACCCCCGACCCGTAGGACACTTGCATCCGTCGCCGCGCCCAGGCGGCGAACCGACCACGCGATCCCCGCCCCTCATGTCCGCACACTCGGCCCGACTGCTGCTCGTGGAAGACGACGACGCGATGCGCCACGCGTTGTGCGTGGCCCTGGAGCGACGCGGCTACGAGGTGGAGTGCTGCGCGAACGGCCACGACGCGTTGCAGACCCTGCGCCACACTCCGCCCGACCTGACCTTGCTGGACCTCACCATCCCTGGCATGGACGGCCTGGCGGTGCTGCAGAAAGCGCGCACGCAGGGCGTCACGGCGCCCATCCTGGTCCTTACCGCTCGCGGTGCGGTGGGCGACCGCATCCAGGGCCTCAACGCCGGGGCGGACGACTACCTGGCCAAGCCTTTCGACCTGGACGAACTGGAGGCGCGCATCCGCGCCCTGCTGCGCCGGGCGCGCGGGGAGGCCGACGCGGTGCAGCAGTGCGGCCCGCTGCGGCTGGAGCGCGAATCCGGCGCCTTCTACCTCGGCGACGAGGTGCTGGAGGTCACGCCGCGCGAGCAGGCACTGCTGCGGGCCCTCATCGCACGTCCCGGCCACGCCGTGTCCAAGGAGCGCCTGTTCCGGCTGGTGTTCCCGATGGAAGCTGCGATCCAGTTCGAGGCGATCGAGGTGGTGGCCTACCGGCTGCGCAAGAAGCTGACAGGCTCCGGCGTCTCGCTCGTCACCCTGCGCGGCCTGGGGTACATGCTGCGCGCGGATCCGATCGAACCGTGAGCGAACGTCCCCCTCACTCGCTGCGGCGCTACCTGCTCGCGTGGATCGTCGCACCGATCGCGCTGTTCGTGCTGGTCGACACCGTCAGCCTCTACCGCAGCGCGCTGCGTTCGATCAATATCGCCTACGACCGCTCGCTGCTGGCCTCGGCCCGTTCGATCGGCGAATTGCTTCAACTGCGTGACGGCCGCCTGCAGGCCGACGTGCCATACGCCGCCCTCGAGATCTTCGAAGCCTCCACCGCCTCGCGCATGTACTACCGCATCGACGGCTTCGATGGCGAGTTCCTCTCTGGCTACGCGGACTTGCCTGCCTATGCCGGCCGCATCCCGCAGAAGACGGCCTACCCTGCCCTCGTCGACTTCTACGATGCCGAGTTCCGCGGCGAGAGGGTGCGCATGGCGGCGCTCTACCAGCCGGTGGCCGCGCCAGGCGTGCGCGGCGTGGCCCGCGTGCAGGTCGCCGAGACGATGGAGGTGCGCGAACGCCTGGCACGCGAGATCCTGTCTGACACGCTGATGCGCCAGGCACTGCTGATCGCGGTGGTCGTCCTCGTGACCTGGCTGGTCGTCAGCCGCGCGCTGCGCCCGGTCGAGTCGCTGCGCCGGGAACTGCTCGCCCGCACGCCGGGCGACCTGCAGCCGCTTGCCGGGCACGGGCTGCCGCGCGAGCTGCAGCCTATGGTCCTGGCGCTGAACGAGTTGATGCGGCGGGCGCGGCGCCTGGTGGACCATCAGCGCCGCTTCGTGCGCGACGCGTCGCACCAGCTGCGCACGCCGCTGGCGGTCCTCAAGACCCAGGTGCAGAACGCGGCGCGCAGCCCGCAGCAGGCCCCCGGATCGCTGCGGGCGATGGAACAGACGGTGGACCGCGCCATCTCGCTGGCGAACCAAATGCTGGCCCTTGCCAAGGTCGAGCAGGTGCAGGGCGAAGGCGACTTGGAGTTGCTCGACCTGGCCCAGGCAGTACGCGATGTGGCGCTGGACCTCGCGCCACTCATCGCGGACAAGGACCTGGACTTCGAGCTCGACGCCCAGCCCGCCTGCGTCCGCGCGCACCGGTGGATGCTGCGCGAGCTCGTCCGCAATCTGCTCCACAACGCCATCCGGGAGACGCCCCCGCGCGGCGCACTCACCGTGCAGGTCCGGGCCCAGTCGCAGTCGGTGCGGCTGGTGATCCGCGACAGCGGCCCTGGCATCGCCCCGGCGGTGCGCGAGCACCTGTTCGAGCCTTTCCACACCACGCACCCCAACACCGGCAGCGGGCTCGGGCTCGCGATTTGCATGGAGATCTGTCGATCGCTGGGCGCCGAGCTTCACCTGCTGGACCGGATGGAACAAGGCCGGGTCGCCGGCGTCGAGGCGCAGGTGGTCTTCCCCGCTCCAACGCCCCATGACGCCACCGACTGAGGCGCAGGAACGGGGTCGCGGCCCCGGTCCGCATCCCGCTTTGGGACAATGGGCAGGTATGGAATCGGTGCGACTGGACAAGTGGTTGTGGGCGGCGCGCTTCTACAAGACACGCACGCTTGCGACGGACGAGATCGACAAGGGACGCGTGCGCGTCAACGAGCAGCCGGCCAAGCCCTCGCGTGAGCTGCGGCCGGGCGACCGGATCGAACTGCGGCAAGGCGGCGTGCCGCGGACGGTCATCGTGCGCGGGCTCTCCCAGGTGCGCGGGCCGGCTCCCGTTGCGCAACAACTCTACGAGGAAACGCCCGAAAGTCTCAAGGCCCGGGAAGAACATGCGCGACAGCGCCGCTTCCTGGCCGACCCGTCGCAAGCCATCGCTCACGGCCGGCCCACCAAGCGTGACCGGCGTCAGCTGGCCGACTGGCAGCGCTGGAGCGCATCGATCGACGAGGACGGCTGACCCCGGGCGGTCCGCCGGTCCCCGCGAGTCACCCGGTGCGCGCCAGCGCCCAGGCGGCCCCTGTGCAGCCCTGGCGCCGCCCTAGCGCCACCCTAGCGCCTGCACTCCACGGTGTCGGCCCGCACCGGCGTGCCCGCCTCGCGCCACCCCTGGACCCGCACCTCCACGCCGTCCGCCAGCCCGGCGTCGCACCGGCGCAGTTCGGCCCCGCTCGCGTCGACCTGCGTGCCCCGCACGCGGAACAGCGCAGGCGATTGGTAGGACTCGACCAGTCCGCGCAGGACCACCCGCTCGCGCCTGTCGTTCGGCTGGTCCTTCTTGCGAATCTTTAGTTGGCGGGCCACGAAGACGCCGTCCGGCCCCCACCGTCCCTCGATCTGCACGTAGCGGCCCTCCGCCACCGTCTCGCCGGCTGGCGTCACGCTGGCCCCGCCGTAGTCGACCGGCAGCCCGCCGAGGTCGAAGCGCCGGACCGCCGCGTCCAGCGCTCCCACCACGCCCGCGGCCCGGTCCGCCGGGCCGTCCGCAGGGCGCGGGGTCGTGGGGGGCACGTCCACCCGGATGCCCGTGGCACGCATCCCCCCCGGTTCCGCCTGCCCCCAGACCACCACCCGATTACCTTGACGTACCGCGTGGCCCGCCGGCAACACCGCCGCACCCTCGTACGCGACCGCCAGAGCACCCAGTTGCAAGCGGCTTCCGGGCCCCACCTGGGTCACCACGGCGGCGATCCGCGCCGTACCCGCCGACGCGAGCTTCTCCACGCGGGTCGCGCGCCAGTGGTAGAGGGCTCCACTGCGCCAGGACAGGCCATGCACTTCGACCCAGTCTCCCGCTTTCAGCGTGGCAAGCGAGCCGATGCCTTCGTACAGCGTGGGCGGGCCGTCCTCCGGATCGTCGTTGACCTGTACCGTCTGGCCGAGCACGGTGAAGGCCCCGGGGGCGACGGCCTCCACGGGCCCGACGATGGACGGAGCCACGGTCAGCGAGCGCAGCACCAGTCGGCCGTCGAGTTGCTCATAGTCCAGTTCGACCCGCTGGGCCAGCAGCACCGGCCGGTCCGCATAGCGGCCGGGCGCGACCTCCACGCGGGACGTCACGCCGTCGTCCTCATAGACCACGTCGTCGACGATCACGCTGCCAAAGCCGGTCACCGTACCCTGCGCCGTCGCCCTGGCCACCGGCGCACCGGTGCCACCGGAACCCACGCTGCCCCCGCAGGACGCGAGCAGCACCGCCAGAACCAAGGCGCCCAGGGCCGCGAACAGACGCATCGGCGAGTCCTCCACCCCTCTCAGGCGCCCGGACTGGCAGGCGCTTCCTCGTCACGTTCCGGTTCGCTGTAGTAATAGACCCCGAAACGCATGCGGTGGGCGGGGACCGCCTCGCGGTCCGCCTCGCAGCGGGCGGTGGCTTCCACCACCATGCGTTGGAAGACCTCCGCCCACAGTTCCCGCGCCAGCCGGGACAGCTCGAGCGCGGAGCGCTCGCTCAGCCCGTCGGCGAACACCGCCTGTTCGAGAAAGCGCGGGTGGTGGGTCGTCAGATTGTGCACTGCAGCAGCCAGATGATCTCCGGCGTTGGCCGCAAGCAGCGCGGCCAGGGCGGCGTGGTCCTCCGCAGGCACGAACGCCTCGGTCAGCAGTTCCACCGTGTCGCCCTCCAGCTTGACCAGCCGCAGGCGGACCAACTCCTCCAGCACCGTGCGCGGGTGGACGTCGGTGGACAGTTCCCGCGACAGGGCCTCGAACGAATCCTGCGCGCCCAGACGGGCCAGCGGCTTGGGTCGGCCATGCTCGTCACGGTAGCGCGGGTCGGTCACCCAGCGCGTGAAGACCTGGGAAACCAAGGACACCGACTTCGGCTTGAACGCCGCGCCCTTGCGGCTGCTCAACAGGCGAATGTCCTTGCGGTGCACGCCCGACAGCACGCTCAGGGCCGAATCGGTCGGCTTGCGCCCCGACGCCTCGATCTCCTCCCGCGCCACCTCGACGAACACCGACTTCAGGGCGGTGGCGAAGGCGCCGTACTGCACGCCGCTGCGGATCAGCCAGCGGGCGATGGGCGCCATGACGGCGAGGCTCGCGCGCAGGGCCACGTCGGCGTGCTCGCCGCTCGGGGCGACGGCCATCGGCGAGCGCAGGGGCTGCGGCGCAGCCTGGTCAGTTCCAGTACCGGAAGGTTTTTGCATCGACGGTGAGCGCTGGACGCGGGAGAATCGCGCGATTGTGGCCGGCAGCCCGGCTCGGCGCGCCGGTGGTCGCCGGACGGGGGTCTGCAATGCCCGAATGGCGAAGTTTTCCCACGTAGGCGCGATGGTAGCGAAACCACGGCGCGATGCGAGCGCTGTTACTCGCTCGAATCAACGGAGCCGGGAGTGAGCAAGACCCGCGCCCGCCGCACCTGACAATACACCCCCTTGAACTGCCCGGAAACGTCCCCATGTCGGGGACTCCATCGGGAAGACGCCATGACAGAACGACAGCAGACGCAAGCCGATCAGACCGAACCGACCGCGACGGACGCCACCGCGGCGGCCGGGCAGCCCCCCTCCGCCGCCCCCTCCGCCGCCCCCTCCGAGGCGGGGCCGGGCCTGGAGCAGCAGTTGGCGGAACTCCAGGCCAAGCACGCCGAGGTGTCCGACGCCTACCTGCGTGCCAAGGCCGAGGCCGAGAACACCCGCCGCCGTGCGGAGGAGGAAATGGCCAAGGCGCGCAAGTTCGCCGTCGAGTCCTTCGCCGAAAGCCTCTTGCCGGTCAAGGACAGCCTGGAAGCGTCGCTTGCGATCGAAAACGTGACGCTGGAACAGCTGCGTGAGGGCGTCCACGCCACGTTGCGCCAGCTGGCCCAGGCGCTGGAGCGCAACAAGGTCGTCGAGATCAACCCGTCCGCCGGCACCCGCTTCGACCCCCACCACCATCAGGCGATCAGCATGGTGCCGGCCGACCAGGAGCCCAACACCGTCGTCGCGGTGCTGCAGAAGGGCTACCTGATCGCCGAAAGGGTGCTGCGCCCCGCCCTCGTCACCGTCGCCGCCCCCAAGTGATCCCCCAGTCCCCGCCCCCCCTCGCCCCGTCCGCCGAGCGCGGCGCGGATGCCTTCTATGCCTGCTTCGGCATGCGGGCGGTCACCGAGGAGGGGTTGGACGAGGCCCTGGCGGCCGCCGCAGACGCCCTGGTGGCGATCTACCTGTGGGGCGAGGATTGCTACAACTGCGAACAGTTCAAGAAGGCGGCCCTGCTCAATCACCGCGAGATCGCCTCGCTCGAGTTGCACTGGCTGCATGCCGACGTCTACGAGGACACGGCCATGCGCCGGCGCTTCAGCCTGCACGGCGTGCCCACCTTCTATTTCTTCCATCGCGGCAAGCGGCTGGGACGCATCACCAGCTGGCCCGGTTTGCCCCAGTTCCTGCAGGCCGTGCAGGGGCTCAAGGAGCGGATTTCCGGCGGGGCCGGTGCTTGAAAACCGGCCCTGGAACCACAACTGAAGCGACAACCGAATCCCGGAATACCTAGGAGAACCACATCATGGCAAAGATCATCGGCATCGACCTGGGCACCACGAACTCGTGCGTGGCCATCATGGAAGGCCAAACGCCGAAGGTGATCGAGAACAGCGAAGGCGCCCGCACGACGCCCTCGATCGTCGCCTACATGGAAGACGGCGAGATCCTCGTCGGCGCTCCCGCCAAGCGTCAGGCCGTCACCAACCCGAAGAACACCCTGTACGCCGTCAAGCGCCTGATCGGCCGCAAGTTCGCCGAGAAGGAAGTGCAGAAGGACATCGACCTGATGCCCTACAGCATCGTCGCGGCCGACAACGGCGACGCCTGGGTCGAGGTGCGCGGCAAGAAGCTGGCGCCGCCCCAGGTCAGTGCCGAGGTGCTGCGCAAGATGAAGAAGACCGCCGAGGATTACCTGGGCGAGCCGGTGACCGAGGCCGTGATCACGGTGCCCGCGTACTTCAACGACGCGCAGCGCCAAGCCACCAAGGACGCCGGCCGCATCGCGGGCCTGGAGGTCAAGCGCATCATCAACGAGCCGACGGCCGCCGCGCTCGCCTTCGGTCTGGACAAACAAGGCAAGGGCGACCGCAAGATCGCCGTCTACGACCTGGGCGGGGGCACGTTCGACATCTCGATCATCGAGATCGCCGACGTCGACGGCGAGAAGCAGTTCGAGGTGCTCTCCACGAACGGCGACACCTTCCTCGGCGGCGAGGACTTCGACCAGCGCATCATCGACTACATCATTGGCGAGTTCAAGAAGGAGCAGGGCGTCGACCTGTCCAAGGACGTGCTCGCGCTGCAGCGACTGAAGGAAGCCGCCGAGAAGGCCAAGATCGAGCTGTCGTCCAGCCAGCAGACCGAGATCAACCTGCCCTACATCACGGCGGACGCGTCCGGTCCCAAGCACCTGAACCTCAAGCTCACCCGTGCCAAGCTCGAGGCCCTGGTCGAGGAACTGATCGAGCGCACCATCGAGCCGTGCCGCATCGCCATCAAGGACGCGGGCGTCAAGGTCAGCGAGATCGACGACGTGATCCTCGTGGGCGGCATGACCCGCATGCCCAAGGTGCAGGAGAAGGTCAAGGAGTTCTTCGGCAAGGAGCCGCGCAAGGACGTCAACCCCGATGAGGCCGTGGCCGTGGGCGCGGCGATCCAGGGCTCGGTGCTGTCGGGCGAGCGCACCGACGTGCTGCTGCTCGACGTCACCCCGCTGTCGCTGGGCATCGAGACCCTCGGCGGCGTGATGACCAAGATGATCAAGAAGAACACCACGATCCCGACCAAGTTCTCGCAGGTGTTCTCCACCGCCGACGACAACCAGCCGGCGGTGACCATCAAGGTCTACCAGGGCGAGCGCGAGATGGCCTCCGGCAACAAGCTGCTGGGCGAGTTCAACCTCGAAGGCATCCCGCCGGCGCCGCGCGGCGTGCCCCAGATCGAAGTGACCTTCGACATCGACGCCAACGGCATCCTGCACGTGAGCGCGAAGGACAAGGGCACCGGCAAGGAGAACAAGATCACCATCAAGGCGAATTCGGGTCTGACCGAGGATGAGATCCAGAAGATGGTGAAGGACGCCGAGCTGAACGCGGCCGAGGACAAGCGCAAGCTCGAGCTGGTGCAGGCCAAGAACCAGGCCGATGCGCTGGTGCACAGCGTGCGCAAGTCGCTCTCGGAGTACGGCGACAAGCTCGAGGCCGGTGAGAAGGAGAAGATCGAGGCGGCGCTCAAGGACGTCGAGGAAGCGCTCAAGGGCGACGACAAGGCGGACATCGACGCCAAGACCGAGGCGCTGGTCGCGGCCTCGCAGAAGCTCGGCGAGAAGATGTACGCCAACGCTCAGCCCCAGACCGGCGAGACCCCGGAGGCCGCCCAGGCGGCGCCCGGCGCGACCGAAAGCAAGCCGGCAGACGACAATGTGGTCGACGCCGAGTTCACCGAGGTGAAGGACAAGAAGTAACCCCGGGCGGGCCCACCCGCGTGAACACACCCCCGTGGGCTCGCCCGCTCACGGGGGCTTTGCGTTTGACCGCCAGCACACCACACCATGGCAAAGCGTGACTACTACGAAGTCCTCGGCGTTCCCAAGAACGCGAGCGACGACGACATCAAGAAGGCCTACCGCAAGCTGGCCATGAAGTACCACCCTGACCGCAACCAGGGTGAGAAGGCCAAGGAGGCAGAAGAGAAATTCAAGGAGGCCAAGGAGGCCTACGAGATGCTCTCGGACCCCAAGAAGCGCGCGGCCTACGACCAGTACGGTCACGCGGGGGTGGACCCGAACATGGGCGGTGCCGGCGGCTTCCGCGGCGGACCGGAAGGGTTCGGTGGCTTCGCCGAGGCCTTCGGTGACATCTTCGGCGACATCTTCGGCGCAACGGGCGGCCGTCGCGGCGGCCCGCAGGTCTACCGGGGCAGCGACCTGTCGTACGCGATGGAGATCACGCTCGAGGAAGCGGCTGCCGGCAAGGAGGCGCAGATTCGCGTGCCGACGTGGGACGACTGCGAAACCTGCCACGGCACCGGCGCCAAGCCGGGGACCAGCCCCAAGACCTGTCCGACCTGCGGCGGTTCCGGCACCGTGCACCTGCGCCAGGGCTTCTTCAGCATCCAGCAGACCTGCCCGCACTGCCACGGCTCGGGCCGCATCATCCCCGAGCCCTGCCCCGCCTGCGACGGACAAGGCCGCATCAAGCGCACCAAGACGCTGGAGGTCAAGATCCCCGCCGGCATCGACGACGGCATGCGCATCCGCTCGGCTGGCAACGGCGAGCCGGGGATCAACGGCGGTCCACCCGGCGACCTGTACATCGAGATCCGCCTCAAGAAGCACGACGTCTTCGAGCGCGACGGCGACGATCTGCACTGCACCGTTCCGGTGAGCGTCACGACGGCCGCCTTGGGCGGCTCCATCGAGGTGCCCACGCTGGGAGGCCGAGCCGAGATCGAGCTGCCCGAGGGCACGCAGCACGGCAAGACCTTCCGCCTGCGCGGCAAGGGAATCAAGGGCGTCCGCTCGGCCTACCCAGGCGACCTGTACTGCCACATCGCGGTGGAGATTCCGGTCAAGCTCACCGAGCATCAACGCAAGCTGCTGCGCGAGCTCGACGATGCGCTCAAGAAAGGCGGCGACCGTCATTCGCCGAACGCGCGCAGTTGGGCCGACCGGGTCAAAGACCTCTTCAAGTGACGCCGCGGGGCCCGGCCCGGGCGGTCGTCACGCCGCGGGCGGCCCCGGGCGAGGTCCGACGGGGACCCGGCGTCGCTACGCCACGCGCCCGGAGCCCATGCCCCTGCCGACCGCAGCGTCCCTCAGAACAGCTCCTGCTGCCGCCCTTTCCTGGGCGGGGCGAAGGCCGAGACGTCCAGGGCCGGCGCCTGCCCCGCCACACCACACCGCTGCGCGGCCTTGTGTACCCGCTGCCGCACCAGCTGCGCCCATGGGCCCTCGCCTTTCATCCGTTTGCCGAACTCCGCCCTGTAGTCGCGCCCGCCGTGCATCTCGCGCACGTGCGCCATGACGCGAGCAGCACGATCGGGGAAGTGCCGCCCCAGCCATTCCTGGAACAGCGGATCGACCTCCCAGGGCAGGCGCAACACCGTGTAATGGATCGATGAGGCCCCCGCCTGCGCCGCCGCCTCGATGATCCGCTCGATCTCGGGCTCGTTGATGAAGGGAATGATGGGCGCGACGTTCACGCCCACGGGTACTCCGGCCGCCGACAAGCGCCTCACCGTTTCCAGTCGCCGGTGCGGCGCAGCGGCCCGCGGTTCGAGGATGCGAGCGAGCGACGATTCCAGCGTGGTGATGCTGATCGACACCCATGCCTGCCCGCGCGCAGCAGCAGCGGCCACGAGGTCCACGTCGCGCTCGACACCGGAAGACTTCGTCACGATCGTGTACGGATGCCGGCAGCGCTGCAGCACCTCCAGCACGGCCCGGGTGATGCGCAGGCGGCGCTCCACCGGCTGATACGCATCCGTCGCCGAGCCGACGTTGATCGGCGAGGGCTGGTACGACGGTCGGGCAAGCTCATCCGCAAGGCGCTCGGCCGCGTTGACCTTGGCGACGATGCGCGTCTCGAAGTCCAGCCCGGGTGACAGGTTGAGGTAACTGTGCGTGGGCCTCGCGTAGCAATAGACGCAACCGTGCTCGCAGCCGCGGTAGGGGTTGATCGACAGCTCGAATGGGATGTCGGGAGAATCGTTGCGCGCGATCAAGGATTTGACCCGCTCATCGATCACCGTGGTTTCGGGCGGCAGCACTTCCTCCACCGCCTGCTGCTCGACGGTGCCCCACCCATCGTCGAAGGCCTCGCGGTCCGCGCGCTCGAAGCGATGGGCGATGCGCACGGGCGTTCCCCTTCCTTTCAGAGCGGGAGGCGTAGGAAACGATGACATGGCGCGGGAGACGCTGTGTTTTCATACAGTATAGCCCGCGCGTTCAGACTTTCAACCAGGCCCGAAGGCCGCGTTCGCCATCAGGCGGAGCACAGCTCCCGCCGCGCCGCCTCGTACTCGCTGCGCAGCCGCTCGATCAGCACGCGGGCGGGCACCACCTCCTTGACGGCGCCGATGCCCTGACCGCAGCCCCAGATGTCCTTCCATGCCTTCTTCGCGCCCTCGCCACCACCGAAGTTCATCTTGCTCGGGTCGCTCTGCGGCAGGTTGTCGGGGTCCAGGCCGGCGTTGACGATGGAGCCACGCAGGTAGTTGCCGTGCACGCCGGTGAAGAGGTTGGAATAGACGATGTCCTGGCTGCTGCTCTCGACGATCATCTGCTTGTAGCCCTCGGCGGCGCGGGCCTCCTCTGTGGCGATGAAGGCCGAGCCGATGTAGGCGAAGTCCGCCCCCATCGCGCGCGCGGCGAGGATCGCCCGGCCGGTCGCTATCGAGCCGGACAGGGCCAGTGGCCCATCGAACCACTCGCGGATCTCCTGGATCAGTGCGAAGGGACTGGTCGTGCCCGCGTGGCCCCCGGCACCCGCGGCCACTGCGATCAGGCCGTCCGCGCCCTTCTCGATCGCCTTGCGCGCGAAGGTGTTGTTGATGATGTCGTGCAGCACGACGCCGCCGTAGGAATGCACTGCCTGGTTCACCTCCGGGCGCGCGCCCAGCGAGGTGATGATCACCGGCACCTTGTACTTCACGCACAGTTCGAGGTCGTGCTCGAGCCGGTCGTTGGACTTGTGCACGATCTGGTTGATCGCGAAGGGCGCGGCGGGCCGATCCGGATGCGCGCGGTCGTGCGCCGCCAGCGTCTCTGTGATCTCCGCCAGCCATTCGTCGAGCTGGGAGGCGGGCCGGGCGTTGAGTGCGGGCATCGAGCCGACGATGCCGGCCTTGCACTGTTCGATCACCAGCTTCGGGTTGCTGATGATGAAGAGCGGCGAGCCGATGACCGGCATCGAAAGCTGTTGCAGGATCGGTGGCACGGACACTTGCTTGTCTCCTTCGTTTCGTGGTGGCGGTGAATGGCGGTGACCGGCTCAGAACGCGTCGGCCGGCAAGGCCGTCACGCTTTCGGCACCTTCGACGATCGCATCGCGCACTCCCGGCGCGCGGGCCAGGATGTGTTCGGCGTAGAAGCGTGCGGTTGCGATCTTGGCCTGCATGAAGGCCGCATCCTCGCCTTGCGCCACGCGCTCTTCGGCCGCGAGCAGGGCCCGCGCCATCTGCCAGCCGGCGACCAGGTTGCCCGCCAGCATCAGGTAGGGGACGCTGCCGGCGAACACGGCGTTCGGGTCGGCCTTGACGCGCTCGCATACGAAGTCCACCACCTGCACGAAGGCCTCGCGCGCTGCCTTGAGACGCTTGCGCACCGCCTCGGCGGCGGCGCTTCCACGCTGCGCCAACTGCGCCTCGGTCATTTCGATCTGGCGCGCGATCGCCTTGGCGGTCTGGCCGCCGTCGCGCGCGGTCTTGCGACCCACCAGGTCATTGGCCTGGATCGCGGTCGTGCCTTCGTAGATGGTCAGGATCTTGGCGTCGCGGTAGTACTGCGCGGCGCCGGTCTCCTCGATGAAACCCATGCCGCCATGCACCTGCACGCCCAGGCTCGTCACCTCCAGGCTCATCTCGGTGCTGTAGCCCTTGACCAGCGGCACCATGAATTCGTAGAAGGCCTGGTTCTGCCTGCGCACCTGCTCGTCCGGATGGTGGTGCGCGGCGTCGTAGGCGGCCGCGGCCACCAGCGCCATCGCGCGGCAACCCTCGGTCGTGGCGCGCATCGTCATGAGCATGCGGCGCACGTCCGGATGATGGATGATCGGCACCGCCTTGCTGGCCGAGCCGTCCACCGGGCGCGACTGCACTCGCTCCTTGGCGTACTGCACGGCCTTCTGGTAGGCGCGCTCGGCCACCGCGATCCCCTGCACGCCCACCGCGAAGCGCGCGGCGTTCATCATGATGAACATGTACTCGAGGCCGCGGTTCTCCTGGCCCACGAGGTAGCCGACCGCGCCGGGCCCGACCTCGCCCTTGTCGTCGCCGTAGACCAGCACCGCCGTCGGACTCGCCTTGATGCCCAGCTTGTGCTCGATCGAGGCGCAGTAGACGTCGTTACGCTTGCCGAGCGAGCCGTCGGGATTGACGAGGAACTTGGGCACGATGAAGAGCGAGATGCCCTTGACGCCCTCGGGCGCGTCCGGCGTGCGGGCCAGCACCAGATGGACGATGTTGCTCGCCATGTCGTGCTCGCCGTAGGTGATGAAGATCTTCTGCCCGCTGATGCGGTAGGTCCCGTCACCCTGGGGCACCGCCTTGGTCCGCACGAGCGCGAGGTCCGAGCCGGCCTGCGGCTCGGTCAGGTTCATCGTGCCGGTCCACTCGCCGGTGATCATGCGAGGAATGTAGGTCTGCTGCTGCTCGGGCGAGCCGGCAGTGAGCAGGGCTTCGATCGCCCCGTCCGTCAGCAGGGGGCACAGTGCGAAGCTCAAGTTCGCGCTGTTGAGGATCTCGCCGCAGGCCGCCCCGATGGTCTTGGGCAACCCCTGCCCGCCGTATTCGCTAGGGTGTTGCAGCCCCTGCCAGCCGCCCTCGGCGAACTGGCGGAACGCCTCCTTGAAGCCGGGGGCCGTGCGGACCTGACCCTGTTCCCACTGGCCGGGGTTCTTGTCGCCTTCCCAGTTCAGGGGCGCGGTGACCCCCTCGTTGAAGCGCGCGCATTCCTCCAGCACGGCCTGCGCCGTCTCGAGGCCGGCTTCCTCGAAGCCGGGCATTTGCGCGATCTGGTCCAGCGCGGCCAGCTCCTTCATGCAGAACAGCATGTCCTTGACGGGGGCTTGGTAACTCACGGCGACTCCTCGGTTGTCACTGCGGACTTGTCACTCAGCGGACATCCCTCTGGCGAGGCGGAAAAAAGACCCGGGGCCGCAAGCGGTGGCCGTCGGGTCGTGTGTCGGTCAGGTCGCGTGGCGCGGGCGACGGGAACGCCCGACCACGCGCGGGCTCACAGCGTCTTCACGAGCTCCGGCACGGCGGTGAAGATGTCGGCCTCCAGGCCGTAGTCCGCCACACTGAAGATCGGGGCTTCCGGATCCTTGTTGATCGCCACGATCACCTTCGAATCCTTCATGCCCGCCAGGTGCTGGATGGCGCCCGAGATGCCGCAGGCGATGTACAGCTGCGGCGCGACGATCTTGCCGGTCTGGCCGACCTGCCAGTCGTTCGGTGCGTAGCCCGCGTCCACCGCCGCGCGGCTGGCGCCCAGTGCGGCCCCCAGCTTGTCGGCCAGCGGCGTGAGCAGTTCGGTGAACTTCTCGCTCGACCCCAGCGCGCGTCCGCCGGAGACGATGATCTTCGCGGCGGTGAGTTCCGGGCGGTCGCTCTTGGTGGTCTCGCGGCCGACGAAGCTGGACGTGCCCGCATCACCCACCGCGGTCAGGTTCTCCACCGGAGCCGAACCACCGGAGGCGGCCGCGGCGTCGAAAGCCGTCGTGCGCACGGTGATGACCTTCACCGCGTCGGCGCATTGCACCGTCGCGATCGCGTTGCCCGCGTAGATGGGGCGCTCGAAGGTGTCGGCGGCCTCGACCTTGGTGATGTCGGAGATCTGCGCGACGTCGAGCTTGGCCGCGACGCGCGGCGCGACGTTCTTGCCCGCGGCGGTCGCGGGAAAGAGGATGTGGCTGTAGCTGCTGGCGACCGCAAGCACCTGCGCGGCGACGTTTTCGGCCAGGCCCTCGGCCAGGTGCGGGGCGTCGGCCAGCAGCACCTTGCTCACGCCGGCGATCTGCGCGGCCTGCTGCGCCGCCTGCGCGGCGTTGTGGCCGGCGACGAGCACGTGGACCTCGCCACCGCACTTGGAGGCCGCGGTGACCGTGTTGAGCGTGGCGCCCTTGATGGAGGCGTTGTCGTGTTCGGCAATGACAAGAATCGGCATCTCAGTTCTCCCCCTTCAGATCACCTTGGCTTCGTTCTTCAGCTTGTCGACCAGCGTGGCGACGTCCGGCACCTTGATGCCGGCGCTGCGCTTGGGCGGCTCGCTGACCTTCAGCGTCTTGATGCGAGGCGTCACGTCCACGCCCAGGTCGGCGGGCTTGACCGTGTCGAGCTGCTTCTTCTTGGCCTTCATGATGTTGGGCAACGTCACGTAGCGCGGCTCGTTCAGGCGCAGGTCCGTGGTGACGACCGCCGGCAGCTTCAGCTTGATCGTCTCCAAGCCGCCGTCGACCTCGCGCGTCACGGTGGCGAAGCCTTCTGCCACCTCGACCTTCGAGGCGAACGTCGCCTGCGGCCAGTCGAGCAGCGCGGCGAGCATCTGGCCGGTCTGGTTGCAGTCGTCGTCGATCGCCTGCTTGCCCAGGATGACGAGGTCCGGCTTTTCCTTGTCGACCAGCGCCTTGAGCAGCTTGGCCACGGCCAGGGGTTGCAGTTCCTCGGTCGTCTCGACCAGGATGCCGCGGTCAGCGCCGATCGCCATTGCGGTGCGCAGCGTCTCCTGGCATTGCGTCACGCCGCAGGAGACCGCGACCACTTCGGTGAGCACGCCCTTTTCCTTCAGGCGAGTGGCCTCCTCGACGGCGATCTCGTCGAAGGGGTTCATGCTCATCTTGACGTTGGCGATGTCCACCCCCGAGCCGTCCGACTTCACGCGAACCTTCACGTTGTAGTCGACGACGCGCTTGACCGGTACCAGAGCCTTCATGCGACGTTCTCCTTTGGATTGACGTAAACGTTAACTGCCCATTCTATGGTGCGGTGCGCAAGCCGGGCTGACACCTGGGCGACGACGGACGGGTCAAAAAACGAACGATCGTTCGATTCTAGCGGATCGTCCGCGACCCTGATCCAGTGCACACGCGTCAAAAGTGCTGCGCGCGACAGGCAAGGATGTCCGGCAGGCAGGAGCGGCTGCTAGACTCGCGCGCCTACGCCTGCCAGGTCCCCATGGATACGACGCCCAACCCATCCCCTGCCACGGTCGGGGTGTTCGACTCGGGCGTCGGCGGGTTGTCCGTCCTGCGCGCCTTGCACCGCCTGCTGCCCGGCGTGCGGCTCGTCTATGTCGCCGACTCGGGACATGCGCCCTACGGCGAACGCGACGAGGCCTACGTGGTCCGGCGCTGCGAACGCATCACCACGTTTCTTCGGGGGCAAGGGGCCAGCCTGGTGGTCATCGCCTGCAACACCGCCACGGCGGTGGCTGGCCAGCGGCTGCGGCAGGCGCACCCGGATCTGCGGTTCGTCGGCGTCGAGCCGGGCGTCAAGCCGGCGCTGGCCCTCACCCGCAACGGCCGCATCGCCGTGCTCGCCACCCCCGGGACGCTGCGCAGCGAGAAGTTCCAGCGCCTGGTCGAGCCGTATCGCGGCCAGGCGACCGTGCACCTGCAGGCATGTCCGGGGTTGGCTGGCGCACTTGAAGCGGGCGACCCGCAGGCCCCCGAGGTGCTCGCCCTGGTCGAACGCTATTGCGCGCCGCTGCGCGAAGCGGACGTCGACACCGTGGTGCTCGGATGCACGCACTACCCTTTCGCCGAGCCCCCCCTGCGTCACGCGCTCGGTCCGCACGTGACGCTGGTCGACACGGCCGAAGCCGTCGCCCGGCAAGCCGCGCGGCTGCTCGCCGAGCTGCGCGGCTCGCTGCCGCCGCCCGGCGGCCCTGCGCGGGCCTTCGCCTACACCACCGGGCACGCGGACTCGTTGCGACGTATCGTGGGCGAGTGGCTGGACTTCCCGGTCGAGGTGGAGAGCCCATGCCCCGCTGCCCTGCGCTAGCCGCCCTCGCGCGAGCGCCAGGGACCGGCCGGCCGCCCCGCAGCACCTGTGCCGCGCGCCACCGGGTGTGCGAGACGCAAGCGGTTCACGTGGGCGTGACCGCGGCGGCCTGGCGGCCGCGCTGGACATGCACGGGCAAGAGCAGCGCCAGCCCGAGCACGAAGAAGCCGGCGGTCGAGAGGATGGCGAGCCGATGGTTGCCGCCTGTCCACCAGGTGACAAGACCATAGGTGATCGGCCCGACGATCGCCGCCAGCCTCACCGCAAAAGTCCACAGGCCATAGAACTCGGCCACGTGCCGAGCAGGCGCGAACAGCCCTGCCATCGCGCGGCCGGCCGACTGGCTCGATCCCATGCACAGGCCGGCGACGACCGCCGCCGCCCAGAACAGCGGCGCCGAGGTGGCCGCTGCGGCCATCAGCGCCATGGCGATCCAACCTCCCAGCGTATAGCCGAGGGCGCGCTTATGCCCCACCTTGTCCTGCCAGTAGCCGAAGGCGAAGGCGCCGACCGCCGACGCGATGTTGACGAGGAAGACCAGCAGCATGGTCTGCGCCTGCCGGAAGCCCAGCACCTGCTCGGCATAGACCGCGGCGAGCGCAATCACGACCGCGATGCCGGCTTGATAGCTGACCGTGCAGGCCAGCAGCCACACGAAATCCTTGTACTGCCGTGCATGCCGCCAGGTGCCGGCCAACCGCCGCCAGGCCGCGCGTGCCCCCTCGGCCACCCCACCCGCCTGCTGAGGCGTCGCGCGTTCCTTCAGCAGCGCGAAGGTGACGAGCGAGGCCGCGCCATACACCCCGGCGGTGATGAGCATCGTGACCGGCACGAACTGCTCGGCGGCCAGGCCCTGCGACTGCGCCCACAACACGTAGGCGAGGCTCAGGCCCAGCGAGAGCATGCCGCCGAAGTACCCGAAGCCCCAGCCCCAACCCGAGACCCGCCCCAGCGCCTCGGGCTTCGCCAGCTCGGGCAGGAAGGCCGCGATCAGCGACTCGCCGTAGGCGTAGAACGTGTTGGACAAGATGATGGCGACCACCGCCCAGGCCACGTCGCCGCGGCTGACGAAGGCGAGTGCGATGGTGGCAAGCACGCAACCAGCGGTGGTGGTGGCCAGCAGACGCTTCTTCGCGGCCCGCAGGTCCGCATAGGCCCCCAGCGCGGGCATCGTGAGCATCACGACCAGGCAGGAGGCCGCCAGGCACGACGTCCACGCGAGAGTGGCCCAAGGCGCGTTGCCTGCCACCACACCGACGAAATACGCGTTGAAGACGGCCGTGAGGACGACCGTCGTATAGCCGGAATTGGCAAAGTCATACATCGCCCAGGCGAACACTTCGCGCCTGCGCACCCCTTCGCGCAATGTCTGCGCGCTCCAACCCGCCATGGCACCCTCGGTCGTGGTTTCGTCCGCCAACCATCATGCCAGAGGCAGCAGCCGCAAGGATGACACCGCGCGGCGCAACGATGCTGGTGCCCGAGACCGGAATCGAACCGGTACGCCCCCTCTCGGGGGCGGCGGATTTTAAGTCCGCTGTGTCTACCAATTTCACCACTCGGGCCTGTCGGCCCGATGCATCGGGAGCCGACACAGCGGACCTCCAGTCCGCGTTCGGTTTGGCACTGCCAAACCTCACCCGCCCATGTCACCACTCCGGGATCCGCCCGGCCCAGCCGAAGAGCCGCAAGTCTACGGGATGGCGCAGCGCGCTCCCATGCGCTGCCCAAGAATCAGGCAATCCAGGGACTGGGCCACGGGCAGTGGGCACGGCACGCAGGATCCCCACGGTGTGCACAGAGCTACCCACAAGCGCTGTGGACAGCCAGTCGTCCACCACCCGTTCCGAACCGCCCCTACACTGGCGGGACCGGGATGGGACCGGGCATGCTCCTGGCTCACACCGATTCGCGACGCCCCTTGCACTCCATGAGGACACCATGGCCGGTTCCAGCCTGATTGCCCTGCTCGACGACATCGCGACCATCCTCGACGACGTGTCGGTGATGACCAAGCTGGCCGCCAAGAAGACCGCCGGCGTGCTCGGCGACGACCTCGCGCTCAACGCGCAGCAGGTCACGGGGCTCAAGGCCAACCGCGAGTTGCCTGTCGTCTGGGCCGTCGCCAAGGGTTCTGCCATCAACAAGGTCATCCTCGTTCCCGCGGCACTGGCGATCAGCGCGTTCGCCCCCTGGGCCATCGTGCCGCTGCTCATGATCGGCGGCCTGTTCCTTTGCTTCGAAGGGGTGGAGAAGCTGGCGCATCGCTTCCTCCACAGCAGGCACGAGGACGAGGCGCACAAGGCGGACTTGTTGAGGAAGCTGGAGGACCCGAACGTCGACCTCGTGGCCTTGGAGAAGGAGAAGATCAAGGGTGCCGTGCGCACCGACTTCATCCTGTCGGCTGAGATCATCGTGATCGCGCTCGGAGTCGTGTCGGATTCGCCGTTCACAGTCCAGGTCACCACGCTCATCGGGATCGCCGCGCTGATGACCGTCGGCGTGTACGGGCTCGTCGCGGGTATCGTGAAGCTCGACGATCTGGGGCTTTATCTCAGCCAGCGTCCTGCCGCCGCCCTCGCGGGACTTGGTCGAGGCATCCTGGCGCTTGCGCCCTATCTGATGAAGGCGCTGTCCATTGCCGGCACCGTCGCGATGTTCCTCGTCGGCGGAGGCATCGTCGCCCACGCGCTGCCTGTGGTGCACCACGCGATCGAGGGTATCACCACGAGCGTGACCGGCACGACGCAGGGCTGGGCCCCATCCCTGGTGAGCGCGATCGCCAACGGCGTGTTCGGCGTCCTTGCAGGAGCGGCTGTGCTGGTGCTGGTGCAACTGGGCAAGCGGCTCTTCGGGCGCACGAAGCCCGCTTCAGGCCACGCCTGATGCACCGAACGGAAAAACGAGAGGGAAGAGAAGAGATGGAGGCGGAGGCCGGAATCGAACCGGCGTACACGGCTTTGCAGGCCGCTGCATAACCACTTTGCTACCCCGCCTTGGGGACGGCTTCAACTGCAAGCCGGTGGGATGGTATCAATGAAAAAGGGAAGCTGCACGGATCAAAGATCGATGGCGCTTCCCTTCGAATCTGGAGCGGGAGACGAGTCTCGAACTCGCGACCTCAACCTTGGCAAGGTTGCGCTCTACCAACTGAGCTACTCCCGCATCGTTCAGCGCTCGGCGTTGTTTTCACTTCCTCCTGCGCTGAAGCTCACATTATAGGAGCATTCTCGTTCGTCGTGCAAGTGCCTTGTTCGACCTTCCGTCGAGGCCCTTGCACGCCCCGGCCCCTCGGCACTGGGGCGTGCGGAACCTCAATGCTTCAGAACGTCACCCGCGACATCGGGGGGCGTCGCGGCACCTTCCTTGGCGGACTGGTCGATCTTCGCGGGCTCGTCCTCCGGCAGCGACGCCGGCTTGGACTCCAACGCCACCTCCAGGACCTTGTCGATCCACTTGACCGGCACGATCTCCAGCTGGTCGCGCACGTTCTCGGGAATCTCCTGGAGATCCTTGACGTTCTCTTCGGGGATCAGCACCGTCTTGATGCCGCCGCGATGGGCCGCCAGGAGCTTCTCCTTCAGGCCGCCGATCGCAGTCACTTCGCCGCGCAACGTGATCTCACCCGTCATCGCCACGTCGGCCCGCACCGGGATGCCGGTGAGCGCCGAGACGAAGGCGGTCGTCATCGCGATGCCCGCGCTCGGACCGTCCTTGGGCGTCGCGCCGTCCGGCACGTGGATGTGGATGTCGCGCTTTTCGAAGAGCTCGTCCTTGATGCCCAGGCGCCGCGAGCGGCTGCGCACCACGGAGCGGGCCGCCTCGACCGACTCCTTCATCACGTCGCCCAGCGAACCGGTGCGGATGATGTTGCCCTTGCCCGGCATCACCGCCGCCTCGATCGTCAGCAGATCGCCGCCCACCTCGGTCCACGCCAGGCCGACCACCTGGCCGATCTGGTTCTCCTTCTCGGCACGGCCATACTGGTAGCGGCGCACTCCGAGGAAGTCGTGCAGGTTCTCCTCGGTCACGACGACCTTGCCGTCGTACTTCCTGAGGGTCAGGCCCTTGACCACCTTGCGGCAGATCTTCGAGATCTCGCGTTCCAGCGAACGCACGCCGGCCTCGCGGGTGTAGTAGCGGATGATCCCGCGGATGGCGTCCTCGCGGACCTCGAGCTCGTCGTCCTTCACCCCGTTGTTCTTCTGCTGCTTGGGCAGCAGGTAGCGTTGGGCGATGTTGAGCTTCTCGTCCTCGGTGTAGCCGGACAGGCGGATCACCTCCATCCGGTCCAGCAGCGCCGGCGGGATGTTGAGCGAGTTCGACGTCGCGACGAACATCACGTCCGACAGGTCGAAGTCCACCTCGATGTAGTGATCGCTGAAGGTGTGGTTCTGCTCGGGGTCGAGCACCTCCAGCAGCGCGGACGACGGGTCGCCGCGGAAGTCCATGCCCAGCTTGTCGATCTCGTCCAGCAGGAACAGCGGATTGCGCGTGCCCACCTTGGTCAGGCTCTGCAGCACCTTGCCCGGCATGGAGCCGATGTAGGTGCGGCGGTGGCCGCGGATCTCGGCCTCGTCACGCACGCCGCCCAGTGCCATGCGGACGAACTTGCGACCCGTGGCACGTGCGATGGACTGGCCGAGCGAGGTCTTGCCGACGCCGGGGGGCCCGACCAGGCACAGGATCGGGGCCTTGACCTTCTCGACGCGCTGCTGGACCGCGAGGTACTCGAGGATGCGGTCCTTGACCTTCTCCAGCCCGTAGTGGTCCTCGTTGAGGACCTGCTCGGCGAAGGCCAGGTCGTGCTTGATCTTGGTCTTCTTGCTCCAGGGCAGGTTGACCAGCGTGTCGATGTAGTTGCGCACCACCGTCGCCTCGGCGGACATCGGCGACATGAGCTTGAGCTTCTTGAGCTCGGCCTCGGCCTTCTTGCGCGCCTCCTTGGGCATGCGAGCGGCCTTGATGCGTTTCTCGAGTTCCTCGAGGTCCGCGCCCTCCTCGCCTTCGCCCAGCTCCTTCTGGATCGCCTTGACCTGCTCGTTCAGGTAGTACTCGCGCTGGCTCTTTTCCATCTGGCGCTTGACGCGGCCACGGATGCGCTTTTCCACTTGCAGGATGTCGACTTCGTGCTCGAGCTGCTCGAGCAGGCGCTCCAGGCGCTCCGAGACGGAGAACAAGTCCAGGATGGTCTGCTTGTTCTCGAGCTTGAGCGGCAGATGCGCGGCGATGGTGTCGGCCAGACGGCCGGCGTCGTCGATGCCCGCGATGGAGGTCAGGATCTCCGGCGGGATCTTCTTGTTGAGCTTGACGTACTGGTCGAACTGCTGCGTCACTGCACGACGAAGTGCCTCGACCTCTGCACTGGCGCTGGGATCGGGTTGCACGGGCGCGACGGTGGCCACGAAGTGCTCACCGTTGTCGGCAATGCGGCGGGTCGTCGCCCGCTGCAGGCCTTCGACCAGCACCTTCACGGTGCCGTCCGGCAGCTTCAGCATCTGCAGGATGCTGGAGATGCAGCCGACCTCGAACATGTCCTCCGGCTTGGGCTCGTCCTTGCCGGCAGCCTTCTGCGCGACCAGCATGATCTGCCTGCCGGCTTCCATGGCGGACTCCAGCGCCTTGATGGACTTCGGACGCCCGACGAACAACGGGATCACCATATGGGGAAACACCACCACGTCGCGCAGCGGCAGCAGCGGCAGTTCGATGGGATCCGCGGGCAAAACAGGATGTCCAGACATCACGACCTCTCTTTCTCAAGCCGATGTGGGGCCCGAGATGTCAATTGCAAGTCACGTGCGGGCCCCTCCCCGGGGCCGGCCCGCCGGCAAGCGCCCTCACGCGCTCGCCTTGGCCTGCTCGCGGTACACGAGCAGGGGCTTGGTCTTTTCCTCGATGGTGTGTTCGTCCACCACCACCTTCGCGACGCCGTCCAGGGCCGGCAGCTCGAACATCGTGTCGATCAGCGCCTGCTCCATGATGGAGCGCAGGCCCCGGGCGCCGGTCTTGCGCGCCAGGGCCTTGCGCGCGATCGAGGCCAGCGCCGAGGGGCGGATCTCCAGTTCGACGCCGTCCATCGAGAACAGCTTCTGGTACTGCTTGACGAGCGCGTTCTTCGGCTCCGTCAGGATCTGGATCAACGCGTCCTCGGTCAGCTCGCCAAGGGTGGCGACCACCGGCAGACGGCCGACCAGCTCGGGGATGAGACCGAACTTGATCAGGTCCTCCGGCTCGACCTCGCGCAGGACGTCGGAAATGGCGCGCTCGCTCTTGCTCTTGACGGCCGCGCCGAACCCGATCCCGGACTTCTCCGAGCGGTTCTGGATGACCTTTTCCAGGCCGTCGAACGCGCCGCCGCAGATGAACAGGATGTTGGTCGTGTCGATCTGCAGGAAGTCCTGGTTCGGGTGCTTGCGGCCGCCCTGCGGAGGCACCGAGGCCATCGTGCCCTCGATGAGCTTGAGCAGTGCCTGCTGCACCCCCTCGCCCGACACGTCGCGCGTGATCGAAGGGTTGTCGGCCTTGCGGCTGATCTTGTCGATCTCGTCGATGTAGACGATGCCGCGCTGTGCCTTCTCGACGTCGTAGTTGCAGTTCTGCAGCAGCTTCTGGATGATGTTCTCGACGTCCTCGCCCACGTAGCCGGCTTCGGTGAGCGTCGTCGCGTCGGCAATGACGAAGGGCACGTTGAGCAGGCGCGCCAGGGTCTGCGCGAGCAGCGTCTTGCCCGAACCGGTCGGCCCGATCAGCAGGATGTTGCTCTTGGCCAGCTCGACGTCGTCCTTCTTCGACGAGCCGCCCATGTGCTTGAGCCGCTTGTAGTGGTTGTACACGGCCACCGACAGGGTGCGCTTGGCGGCGTCCTGCCCGATGACGTACTGGTCCAGGATGCCTTTGATCTCCGACGGCGTGGGCAGCTCCCCGCGGGCCGACTTGGGGTCGGCCACGTCGGCGGGCACCTCGTCGCGGATGATGTCGTTGCACAGGTCGATGCACTCGTCACAGATGAACACCGACGGACCCGCGATGAGTTTCTTGACCTCGTGCTGGCTCTTGCCGCAGAAGGAGCAGTACAGGACTTTCTCGCTGGAGGAGCCTTTTTTCTCGGCCATGGCGTCAGGAGGATGGGGAGGCGGGAATCTGTTGGGGATGATAAGGCAAACAAAAAAGGGGCCTTGCTCTCGAAAAAGGCCCCGTTGCGTTGCTTGTTTTGCCGGCGCGGCGGGCGCGCGAAACAAGAGGTTTCGCGGCCCAATAACCGCTCGGCGAGCACGGTTTAAGAGCGTCGCTCCAGCACCTGATCGATGAGCCCATACGTCTGGGCCTCCCCGGGCGACATGAAGAAGTCGCGTTCGGTGTCATTCTGAATCTTTTCCAGGGGCTGGCCCGTACGCTCTGAAAGGATCCTGTTCAGGTTTTCACGCAGCTTCAGGATTTCGCGGGCCTGGATCTCGATGTCGGAGGCCTGCCCTTGCGCGCCGCCGAGCGGCTGGTGAATCATGATCCGGGAGTTGGGCAGCGCGTAGCGCTTGCCCTTGGCGCCTGCGGCGAGCAGGAAGGCGCCCATGCTGGCCGCCATGCCGAGACACAGCGTGGAGACGTCGGGCTTGATGAATTGCATGGTGTCGTAGATCGACAGGCCAGCGCTCACCGAACCGCCCGGAGAGTTGATGTAGAGGGAGATGTCCTTGTCCGGGTTCTCGCTTTCGAGGAACAGGAGCTGGGCGACCACCAGGTTGGCCGTCTGGTCGTTGACCGGCCCGACCAGGAACACCACGCGTTCGCGCAGCAGGCGGCTGTAGATGTCGTACGCGCGCTCGCCGCGGCCCGACTGCTCGATGACGATGGGCACCATGCCCAGGTTCTGCGTGTCCAGTGCGCTCATGGAAGTCCTTCTATCGCTCCTCGGAATCTGGGGACTGATTATGCGGGGACAAGGCCACCCCTGCCGTCGGCAGGTGCAAGAACGCGAGGGGCGCCGGCCTCGCGACCGGCGCCCCTCCACGCACTGATGACGACAGGGATCAGGCGCCCATCAGCTCGTCGAACGGCACGCTCTTGTCGACGACCTTGGCCCTGGAGAGCACGAATTCCGTGACGTTGTTCTCCAGGACCACCGCCTCGGCTTCGGCCAGGCGCTGGTTGTCGCTGAAGTACCAGCGCACGACCTCTTCCGGCTTCTCGTAGCTCTGGGCCAGCTCCTCGATGTGGGCGCGGATCTGCTCGGGCTTGGCCTGCAGGTTGTTGGCCTTGACCAGTTCGGCGACCACGAGGCCCAGTCGCACGCGCTTTTCGGCCTGCGGCTGGAAGATCTCGGTCGGGATCGGGGCCTTGTCGGCGTCCTTGATGCCGCGGTTCTTCAGGTCGGCGCGAGCGCCGGCCACCATGCGGTCGACCTCGTTCTGGACCAGCGACTTGGGCAGCTCCAGCTCTGCGACCTGGACCAGCGCATCCATCACGGCGTTCTTGTTACGAGCGAGCACGCGGAACTTGACCTCGCGCTCGAGGTTTCTCTTGATGTCGGCGCGCAGGGCCTCGATCGAACCATCGGCGATACCGAGGGACTTGGCGAACGCCTCGTTGACCTCGGGCAGGTGCTGGGCTTCGATCTTCTTGAGGGTGACCAGGAAATCGGCTTCCTTGCCCGCCACGTCTTTGCCGTGGTAGTCCTCCGGGAACTTGAGCGGGAAGGTCTTGGACTCGCCCGCCTTCATGCCGCGCACGGCCTTCTCGAACTCCTCCAGCATGCGGCCCTCGCCCAGGATGAACTGGAAGTCCTCGGCCTTGCCGCCAGCGAAGGGCTCGCCATCGATCTTGCCCTCGAAGTCGATCGTCACGCGGTCGCCGTCCGCGGCGGCCTCCGCGGCCGGACGCTGGGCGAAGGTGCGGCGCTGCTTGCGCAGGATCTCGACGGTGCGGTCGATGGCGGCGTCGGTCACCTCGCTGGTCACCCGCTCCACCTCGACGGCGGACAGGTCACCGATCTTGACCTCCGGGTACACCTCGAAGGTGGCGTCGAAGACCAGCTGGCCCTCGGGGGCGCCTTCCTTCTCCGTAATGCGCGGAGCGCCGGCCACGCGCAGCTGCGCCTCGGCAGCGGCCTTGGCGAAGGCCTCGCCGACCTTGTCGTTCATGACCTCGTACTGCACTGAGTAGCCGTAGCGCTGGGCCACCACGCTCAGCGGCACCTTGCCGGGACGGAAACCATCGGCCTTGACCGTGCGCGCCAGGCGCTTGAGCCGGGATTCGACCTCGTTCTTGATGTCCTCAGCCGGCAGCGTCAGCGTGATCTTGCGTTCCAGTTTGTCGAGGGTTTCAACGGTCACGGCCATGGTGATCTCTCTCTTGGGTATGTGGTGCGCGGGGCCGGACTCGAACCGGCACGCCATCGCTGGCGTCAGGACCTAAACCTGGTGCGTCTACCAATTTCGCCACCCGCGCAAATGAAAGAGGAGGAAAGCGCGGGCCGGGCCCCTCTGGCCCAGCCCGCGCCCCTCCCCGGGTATCAGGCGAACCCGCTATTTTAGCCAGCGGCCGGGCCGGGATTGCCAGTTTCCGCCGGCCTGACGCGGAACCAGGCCGCGTAGAGGGCCGGCAGCGCAAGCAGGGTCAGCGCCGTCGCCACGATCAGGCCCCCCATGATGGCTACCGCCATCGGCCCCCAGAAGACGCTGCGCGACAACGGGATCATCGCGAGCACCGCGGCCGCAGCCGTCAATACGATGGGCCGGAAGCGCCGCACCGCCGATTCGACGATCGCGTTCCAGGCGGGCACGCCCCGCTTGCGGTCCTGCTCGATCTGATCGATCAGGATCACGGAGTTGCGCATGATCATGCCCATCAGCGCGATCACGCCCAGCATCGCGACGAAACCGAACGGCCGGTCCAGCAGCAACAGGGCGCCGGCGACGCCGGCAATGCCCATGGGGCCGGTGAGGAACACCAGCACCGAGCGCGAGAAGCTCTGCAGTTGCAGCATCAGCAGCGTGAAGGTGAGGAACAGCATGACCGGCACGTTGGCGAAGATCGATCCCTGACCCTTGCTGCTCTCCTCGGCGGTGCCGGCCAGCTCGATGCGGTAGCCCACCGGCATGCGCGACTGCAGCTCCTGCATCTTCGGCCACAGGGCCGAACTCACCGTCGGCCCCTGCACGCCCTCGGCGACGTCGCCTTGCACCGTGATCGCGAAGTCTCGGTTCTCGCGCCACATCACGCCCGGCTCCCAGGTGTAGCCGATCTTGGCGATCTGCGTGAGCGGGATTGCCCGGCCGCCCGCCGTGGGCACGTACGCGTTGGCGATGTCGGTGATGGCGTCGCGCTCCTCCTTCGGCTGGCGCAGCACGATGTCGATGAGGCGGTCGCCCTCGCGGTACTGGCCGATCGTGGTCCCCGACAGTGCGGTGCGCGAGGCCTGCGCGATGCCCTGGCTGGACACGCCCAGGGCACGGGCCTTGTCCTGGTCGATCTCCAGGCGCAGCACCTTCACCGACTCGTTCCAGTTGTCGTTGACCTGCCGCATGTCGGGATGGGCCCGCATCGCGGCCTTGGCCTCGTCGGCCCAGCGCCGCAGTTCGTGCACCTCGGGACCGACCACGCGGAACTGCACCGGGTACGGCACGGGAGGACCGTTGGGCAGCAGCTTCACCCGCCCGCGCACCTCCGGGAACTCCTCGGCCAGCAACACGGGCAGCCATTTGCGCAGCCGCTCGCGCTCGTCCAGGTCCCTGGGCAACACGATCATCTGGCTGACGTTGGACTGCGGGAAGATCTGGTCCAGCGGCAGGTAGAAGCGCGGCACCCCGCTTCCGACCCAGGTCGTCACGCTGGCCACTGCCTGCTCCTTCCGCAAGCGGGCCTCGACGCGGCGCGCCACCTCCTCGGTCGCTTCGATCGTGCTGCCCTCGGGCAGCCACAGGTCCACGAGGATCTCCGGCCGGCTGGAATCGGGGAAGAACTGCTGTTGCACCTGTCCCATGCCGACCACGCCGAGCACGAGCGTTCCGGCAGTGGCCGCGATCGTGATCCAGCGGTGCTGAACGCACCAGTGCACCAGGGCCCGGAAACGGTTGTAGAACGGCGTGTCGAACAGCTCGTGCGCCTCGCCTTCGACCTTGGGTTTGGTCTTGAGCAGCAAGGTGCCGATGTAGGGCACGAAGTACACCGAGACGATCCAGGAGATCAGCAGCGCCGCCGTGGTCACCGCGAAGATCGCGAAGGTGTACTCGCCCACGGTCGACTTCGCCATGCCGATGGGCAGGAAGCCGACGGCGGTGATCAACGTGCCGGTGAGCATGGGCATCGCGGTGACGTCGTAGGCGAAGGTGGCCGCGCGCATCTTGTCGTAGCCTTCCTCGAGCTTGCGCACCATCATCTCGACCGCGATGATCGCGTCGTCGACGAGCAGACCCAGCGCGACGATCAGCGCTCCCAGCGAAATCTTGTGCAGGCCCACGCCCCAGTAGTACATGACGACGAAGGTGATCGCCAGCACGAGCGGGATGGTGATGGCCACCACCAGCCCCGGCCAGATGTCGATACGCAGCGGTCGGGTGTGCAGCCCAAGGCTCACGAAGCTGACGGCCAGCACGACGATCACCGCCTCGGCGAGCACCTTCACGAACTCGCCGACGGAGCGCGAGACCGCCGCCGGCTGATCCTGGATCTGGCGCAACTCGATGCCCACCGGCAGGTCCTGCTGGATGCGAGAGGCGGCGGCGCGCAGGCTCTCACCCAGCCCGATGATGTCGCCGCCCTTGGCCATCGAGACGCCCAGGGCGACCACCTGCTGCCCCTGGTAGCGCACCTTCACCTGTGGCGGGTCGACATAGCCCCGCCTTATCGTCGCGATGTCGCCCAGCCTCAGTGTGGAGGCCGCGCCCGTCGACGCGTTGATCGCCCGAATAGGCAGCTGCGCGAGGTCCTCGACCGAACGGAACTGCCCTTCGATGCGCAGCTGCAGGTTGTCGGTGTCGGCCGACAGCACGCCGCCTCCTTCCACCGCGTTCTGCGCGCCCAGCTGCGCGATGACCTGGTTGAAGTCGATACCCAGTTGGGCGAGCCGGCGCTGCGGAATCTCGACGAAGACCTTCTCGTCCTGCACGCCGAAGAGCTCCACCTTCGCCACGTCCGGGACGCGCAGCAACTGCTGGCGCACCTGATCGGCATAGCGGCGCAGGTCCTCGTCGCTGAAACCGTCGGCTGACAACGCGTAGATGGTGCCGTAGACGTCGCCGAACTCGTCGTTGAAGAACGGGCCGACCACCCCCTGCGGCAAGGTGCTGCGCATGTCACCGACCTTCTTGCGCACCTGGTACCAGACGTTGGCCACCTCCTTCGGGGGCGAGGAGTCCTTGAGCTGGAAGATGATGAGCGTCTCGCCGGGCTTGGAGTAGCTGCGGATGATGTCGGCGTAGGGCACCTCCTGGAGCGTCTTCTCGATCTTGTCGGTGACCTGTTCCGACATCTGCTGCGCGGTCGCGCCCGGCCAGTAGGCCCGCACCACCATCGCACGGAAGGTGAAAGGAGGATCCTCGTCCTGCCCCAGCTGGAAGTAGGCCGCGGCGCCCAGTGCGATCAGCACCACCATCAGGTAGCGGGTCAGCGCGGGGTGCTCGAGGGCCCAGCGGGAGATGTTGAAACGCGAGGTGGACACGGGCGTCTGCACGGGTGCCTCCGTCATTGGCCCGCGGGCAGGCCGTTCGCCACCGCGGGACCGGCCAGCCGCGCGCCCCCCTCGGTGCCCGCGGACGCGGACGCGGAGGGCGAGGAGCCGGGAGCGGCCGTGAGCAGCTTCACCTTCTGCCCTTCGGTCAATGTGTGCACGCCGGCCGTGACCACCTGCTGGCCCGGTTGCAGGCCGGCGCTGATCAGCACCGAGTTCCCGTCCGCACCGGCAACCTGGACGGCCTGAGGCTTGACGGTGGCGGAGTCGGGATCGAACACCCACACCGTGCTGCGGCCGCGCTGCTCGAACACCGCTGCCAGGGGCAGGCGCACGGCGGCTTCGGCCGCCGGCACCTGCAGGCGCACTGCCGCCGTTTGTCCGAGCTTCACATCGGCCCGGCCCAACGTGGCCTTCACCAGATAGGTCCGCGTGGCGGGGTCGGCCGCCGCCGCCACCTCGTGGATGCGCCCCTGCAGGGGGCGGTCACGGTCGCTCCAAAGCCGCACCTCGACCGTATGCTGCGCCGCCTGCACCCGCCGGATCAGGTCCACCCTGTCCTCGGGGACGAAGAACCACGCCTGCCTCGGGCCCTCATGCGCGAGCCGCACGACCGGCGTGCCCGCCCCCAGCACCATCCCCGGTTCGGCGTCGACCGAAGTGATCACGCCCGGGGCGTCGGCGCGCAGCACGGAGTATTCCGCCTGGTTGCCTTGTGCCTGCGCCTGCGCGTTCGCCTGCCGGTACTGCGCCTGCGCGGACCTGTAGGCGGTCTCGCGCCGTTCCAGTTCCGCCGAGCTGATGAAACCCTGCTCGCGCAGTTCCTTGAAGCGCTTGAAGTCCGCTTCGGCCTGCTCGAGGTTGACCCGGGCCGCCACGACGGCGGCCTGCGCCGCGTCCTGACCCAGGCGCAAGTCCTGCGGATCCAGGCGGGCCAGCACCTGCCCTGTCCGCACCGTGTCACCCAGATTCACGCGGCGCTCGACCAACTTCCCGCCGACCCGAAAGCCGAGCCGAGACTCCGTCTGCGCCCGGATTTCAGCCGCATACTCCAGCTGCAACGCGGCGGCGGAAGGGGCGACCTCCTGGGTGCGCACCGCGCGCACGGGTTCCGGCGGCGGCTCGGGTTTGCTGCAGGCGACAAGCACCAGGCTGGCCGCGACGAGGGCGAACGGGGTCGAATACGCGCGCATGGATGCTCACTCCGAAGGCGGCTGCAAGATGTTCTGTTACTGACTGACTGGTCAGTAATGTATGGGACAGCCCCGAGCCGTGTCAAACACTTCGCGGTTCCGGGCCTTGGGCGCCCTCATGCCGGCTGAGGCGAGGCGGGGCGGAGGGGTGACCCGGTGGACAATCGGCCGCCGTGAGCATCGACCACTACGAGAACTTCCCTGTCGCCTCGGCGCTGTGCCCTCCGCGCCTGCGGCCCGCCGTGCGCGCGCTGTACGCCTACGCCCGCACCGCCGACGACCTCGCGGACGAGGGGGAGCAGGACGGGCTGCGCCGTCTGGCCGATCTGGCGGCGTACCGCGCGGACCTGCACGCCATCGTCGCGGGCCGGTCGCCCTCGCCTCGCTGGCCCCAGGTCTTCGGGCCACTGGCCGAGGCGATCCAGCGCTACCGCCTGCCCCCGGTCCACCTGGAGGCGCTGCTCGACGCCTTCGAGCAGGACATCTCCAAGCACCGCTATGTGAGCCGGGAGGAACTGCTGGCCTACTGCGAAAGGTCGGCCAATCCCGTGGGCCGGCTCATGCTCCACCTGTACGGCATCGACGACGACCTCGCCCTCGCGCAGTCGGACGCGATCTGCACTGGCCTGCAGTTGGCCAACTTCTGGCAGGATCTGCGCATCGACACCGCCCGCGGCCGCCTCTACGTGCCACTGGACCTGTGCCGCCGCCACGACGTGCCTGCGGCCTCCCTGCTCGCACACCAGGAAACCCCGGGAACGCCGACGCTGATCCGCGAACTCGTCGAGTGGGCCGAGTCGCTGCTGCGCCAGGGCTCCCCCCTGGTACACCGCGTGCCGGGACGCGCGGGCTGGGAGCTGAGGCTGGTCGTGCAAGGCGGGCTGAGGATTCTTGAGAGAATCCGGCGACTGAACTACGCAATGCTGCATACCCGGCCCGTGCTCGGCCGCCGCGACGTGTTGCCGATGCTGTGGCAGGCCTGGCGCATGTAGCGCCGCCCCCTCCGGCTGCGCGCGGTGCAAGCCGGCCGTACCTCACCATCCCATGACGCCCGAGCAATACGTGCAGGACAAGGCCGCCGCGAGCGGTTCGAGCTTCTACTACGCCTTCCTCTTCCTGCCTGCCGAGCGCCGTGCGGCGATCACGGCGTTCTATGCCTTCTGCCGGGAAGTCGACGACGTGGTCGACGAGGTGTCGGAACCCCACGTAGCCGCCGCCAAGCTGCAGTGGTGGCGCCAGGAGGTCGACCGCGCCTTCGCGGGGGAACCGGCCCACCCGGCCATGTGCGCGCTCGTGCCGCATGCACCGCGCTATGGGATACGGCGCGACCATCTGCAAGCGGTGATCGACGGCTGCCAGATGGACCTCGAGCAGACCCGGTACCTCGACTTCCGCACCCTGGAGCGCTATTGCCACCTTGTCGCCGGTGTCGTCGGCGAGGTCTCGTCGGCCATCTTCGGTCGCACCGAGGAGGGCACCGTCGCGTACGCGCACCGCCTGGGTCTGGCTTTGCAACTGACCAACATCATCCGCGACGTCGGCGACGACGCGCGCCGGGGGCGCATCTACCTGCCCATCGAGGAACTGCAGCGCTACGACGTCAAGGCGCACGAGATCCTCAACCGCGTCTACAGCGACCGCTTCACGGCGCTCATGAAGTTCCAGGCCGAGCGCGCGCACCGTACCTACGAGGAGGCCCTGGCCCTGCTGCCGGCCGCCGACCGCGCGTCGCAGAAGCCCGGCCTCATGATGGCCAACATCTACCGCACGCTGCTGCGCGAAATCGAAGCCACCGGCTTCCAGGTGCTGCACCAGCGCGTGGCCTTGACGCCGCTGCGCAAGCTATGGATCGCGTGGCGGACGCACTGGCGGGGCCGGTGAAGATGCGCGTCGCGGTGATCGGAGGAGGCTGGGCGGGCTGCGCCGCGGCGGTCGAACTGGCCGCGGCCGGGCACCGGGTCGTGCTGTACGAGATGGCCGGCCAGGTGGGCGGGCGCGCCCGCAGAGTCGAAGTCGAGGGCTTTCCGCTGGACAACGGCCAGCACATCCTCATTGGCGCCTACCGGGAGACGCTGCGGCTGATGCGGCGAGTCGGGGTCCGCACGACGCTGGACCTGCTGCGCATGCCGCTCCAACTCGGCTTCCCTGACGGCACCGGACTCTTCGTCCCCGCAGGGCCGGCCCCCATCGCCCTCGTGCGCGCGATCTGGCGATCCACGCACTGGGCTGCGGCCGACCGCCTGAAGCTGCTTGCCTCGACGTTCGGCTGGGCACTGCGTGGTTGGCGCTGCCGCCCGACACTCACCGTCTCGCAGCTTGCGGCCTCCCTGCCCGCCGACGTGCGGCGCGACCTGATAGAGCCCCTGTGCATCGCGGCGCTCAACACGCCGGCGAGCGAAGCAAGCGCCACGGTGTTCCTGCGCGTGCTGCACGACGCCCTGCTGGGCGGCACCGGTGCTTCGGACTTGCTGTTGCCCCGCGTCGACCTCGGCCGGCTCTTCCCGGACCGAGCAACGCAATGGGTGCAGGAGCTGGGCGCCGAGGTCCGCCTCCACCATCGGGTGCAGGGCCTGGCGCGCGACGGGCGGGGGTGGCGCGTCGACGGCGAGCCGCACGATGGCGTGGTCCTCGCGGCGGCCCCCTGGGAGGCGGCACGTCTGGTCGAGCCGATCGATACCGTATGGGCAGGGCAAGCGGCCGCTCTCGGGTACGAGCCCATCGTCACCACTTACCTGCGCGGCGATGGGGTGCGCCTTCCGGCCCCCCTGCTGGCCTTGCGCCGGGAGCCGGCCCAGTTCGTGTTCGACCATGGCCGCCTGGACGGCCCCCAGGGTCTGCTGGCCTTCGTCGTGAGCGGCGCGGCGCGCTGGGTCGAGCGCGGCATCCCGGCGGTCACCGAGGCCGTGCAAGCCCAGGCCGAGGAAGAACTGGGACGATTCCTGCGTCCGCCGTTGCGGCCGGTGCGCACCATCGTGGAGAAACGCGCCACCTTCCGCTGCACGCCCGGGCTCGTCCGTCCGGCCGGGCGGATCGCGCCGCGGCTGTGGGCCGCGGGGGACTACGTCCAGGGCCCCTACCCCGCCACACTCGAAGGCGCCGTGCGATCCGCGGTACAGGCGGCCCACGCCCTGGCGGCCGAGTGATTCACCTGCCCTGGCCCTTGCCCGGCGCCTTGCTCCCCGGGTTTGGGGCCTGGTCGGGCGGTCGAAGGGCACCTCAGGCACGGGCGAACGGCGCGGCGAGCGGATCGCCCACGAACACCCCCTGCTGCGGCCAGGCCACGCTCTTCCAGTAGGCCTCGAGCGCAGTGCTGCCCTGCAGGTAGTGCAGCAGCAGCACCTGCGGATGCGGAAACTTCTGGGGATGGTTGCACGGCTCGCTGACCGTGCCGTAGCTGGCCGTCGCGCCGGCCGCAATCCATTCCAGCGCGCTCATCTGACCCATCGCCCCCTCCAACCGGCCGCCGAACGACGTGAGGTGGTCAGCCAGCGCCCCCGCGACGAACGAAAGCCGCTCCAGATGGTGTACGCGCACGGCGCCGGTCTGGAAAAGCAGCACGCGCGTGGCCTGCTGCAGTTCGTCGGCTTCCGCCACACGGATCTCGACGCCGACCGGGCTCAGCTTCGCCGGACGGGGATAGAGGGGCGTGCGGACCGAGCGCGCGGCATCGGATGTCGAGACGAACCACGCCTCCACGGGCGGCGCGCCGCGCCGGCCGAGGCTGCCATCGGCCGCCTTGCCCCGCTCGATGAGGGCCAGCGCGGCCGGCACGTCCGGCGCGGCGATGAGCATCGAGGGGCGCAGGCGCAGGTCCGACCAGGGGCGATGCGTCGCATGGTTGAAGTAGCGGGAGGGAGTCGGACGGCCGCAGGTGTGGCGGCACAGTTGCTCGTCGAGTCCGAGGCTCAGTGCCGCTGTCAACGACTGGCACCCCACCGCATAGGGCCAAGCCCACGCGCACGCCAGGGCCTGCAGGTCGTCTCGCAGCGCCCAGGCCTCGTCGATGCGGGCCCTCAACGCGTCGAACTCCGCCCGCTCGAGCGCCGGCCGCAGCGGCAAGCGCACCCGCAGCACCTGATGCGACGCCAGCCCGCGAAGACGCGCGTAGGCCTGCCCCACCTCCTCCGAATACGGGTCGTCCTCGTTGATCAGCAGCCCCAGGTCCGCGGCGCGCAGCCGGCCCCGCAAGCGCGGCACCCGCACTG
>DATMBN010000004.1:0-54953 GCA_035559275.1 Burkholderiaceae bacterium | reverse complement strand
GGCGGTCGGCCAGCCGCCGGTACTGCTGCGGTGTCAGGTCGATAGGGGCACGGGTGGCGTCGAGCACGACGAAGTCGTTGCCCGCACCCTGCATCTTGGTGAACCGCAGCTTCATGCCACGATTATCGCCGCAGCGGGCGGGCGACCCGCCGGGCTCAGTACAACCCGGGCTCGCCCGGTGGCCGCGTCTTGAAGCGCTTGTGCACCCACAGGTACTGCGCCGGGTTGCGCAGGA
Source organism: Burkholderiaceae bacterium (assembly GCA_035559275.1). Classification (GTDB taxonomy): domain Bacteria; phylum Pseudomonadota; class Gammaproteobacteria; order Burkholderiales; family Burkholderiaceae_C; genus Caldimonas. Next base: position 54,718 of record DATMBN010000004.1, on the reverse strand, counting down.
TCTCGGACTCGATCCAGCGGTTCATCGCCAGTGCATCGGCCTGGGGATCGTCGCTGGGAAAGCCCTCCCACGCCGGCAGGAACCGTACGCGATAGCCCTGCCCTCCGGGCAGGATCTCGGCCACCACGGGCTGCACGACCATGTCCAGCGCGCGGGCCATCCGCGACGGCGCAAGCAGGGTGGCCGCCTGGACTCCGAAGAACGGCACGAAGGCGGCGTCCTGCATCCCGAAGTCCATGTCGGGTAGGTTGAAGAAGGGCTTGCCCTGCCGGATGCAGCGGATCAGCGGCCGCGAGGACTCCTGGCGGGCGAAGATCTCGGCCCGGCCGAAGCGCAGCCGTCCGCGGCGGATGACCTCGTCGAACACCTCGTTGCTCTGCGCCTGGTAGATGGAGGCGGCGGGCTTGCTCACATGCAACTGCTCGGCCACGCCGGCCACGTCCAGCCCGACGAAATGCGGCACCAGCCACATCACCGGCCGCTCGATACGATCGGCCAGGCCGACGTCTCCTTCGACGCGGATCAGCCGCCGCAGCCGCGCCTCGCTGCCCCACCACAGCAGCGAACGCTCGAGCAAGCTGCGCGTCAGCCACCGGAAGTGCTCGCGGGCGATGGCCTCCCGTTCCGCCGCGCTCCGGTCGGGGAAGCACAGTTCGAGGTTGCGCAAGGCGATCCGGCGGCGTGAGGTGGCCACCCGGTACAGCACCCGCCCCACGCCGTTGCCCAACGCCGCCAGCACGGGCAGCGGCAGCCAGTGCAACAGCCACAGCAGCCCGACGGCCAGTCGCGAGGCGGCGTTCACGGGCTAGCCCTCCGGTCCCTACGGGACCGCCTCCCCGAGGGAGGCACCGCGCCGCCTTCGGGCGGCCGGGCGGCGACGCGGATGTCAGCCCTCCGGTCCCTGCGGGACCGCCTCCCCGAGGGAGGCACCGCGCCGCCTTCGGGCGGCCGGGCGGCGACGCGGGGGGCCGCGCTCACGCGTCCTTCCCCAGCAGGGCCGCCTCGCGGCGCGGTTGCTTGTAACGGTGGTAGCCCCACAGGTACTGCCCGGGGGCCTGGCGGATCAGTCGTTCCATGGCGTGGTTGATGCTGGCGGCCGCCGATTCTCCCTGATCGTCGGCGGGCAGCGGCCCGTCGAACTCGCTCACGTGCACCACATACCCCGCGCCTTTGGGCAATCGTTCACCCCAGGCGAGCAGGACGGCCGCGCCCGTCTGCTGGGCCAGGCGCGCGGCCAGGGTCATCGTGTAGGCGGGGCGGCCGAAGAAGGGACTCCAGACCCCCAGCCCCTCCGGTGGCACCTGGTCGGGCAGCAGGCCCACCGCCTGGCCCTGTCGCAACGCGCGGATCATCTGCCGCACGCCCGCGAGCGTGGCGGGGGCCGTGGCCAGGCCGGGCCGCCGGCGCGCCTGCTCCGCCAAGGGTCTCAACGCCGCCTTGCGGGGCGGCCGGTAGAGCACGGTGATGGGGCCATGCGCAGGACCGAAGCGCTCCGCGTACGCCTGGGCCGTCACCTCGAAACAGCCGAGGTGGGGCGTCAGGAAGACGACGCCCCGCCCTTGCGCCAGCGCCCGCTCGATGTGTCCCGCCCCGTCCCAGCGCACGTGCGGGTCCAGTGGCCGGCCGGCCGGACGCATCCAGAGCCAGGGCAGTTCCGTCGCCATCCGCCCGGCGGCCGCCACCGCCGCCCGGGCTTGTGACCAGGGCACGCCCGCCTGCTGGGCGTGATCACGGAACCGGCGGCGGTAAGTGGGCGACGCCCACCACACGATCCAGCCCAGTGCGGTGCCGGCGGCCTGCAGCCACCGCAGGGGCAGCCGGCCGATCCATCTGAAAAGCCAAACGAGCATCACGTCTCTATAATGCGGGCGTCGCCGGTTTAAGGAACAACTTGCGGGGCGACGCAGGCGCGAAGCATAGCGAGCGCCTGGAGTGACGGATTCACTCTGATACCGCTAAAGCGTTCGCCGCACCTCCAGAATCACCGAGTCGGCAAACGCGGCCCGGTTCCACAACTCTGGAGTTTCTCAAGTGGCGAACGATTTCCTCTTCACCTCCGAATCCGTGTCCGAGGGCCATCCCGACAAGGTGGCCGACCAGATCTCCGACGCCATCCTCGATGCGATCTTCGAGCAGGACCCGCGCTCGCGTGTGGCCGCCGAGACGCTGTGCAACACGGGCCTCGTGGTGCTGGCGGGGGAAATCACGACCAACGCGCACGTCGACTACATCCAGGTCGCGCGCGACACGATCAAGCGCATCGGCTACGACAACACCGAGTACGGCATCGATTACAAAGGCTGCGCGGTGCTCGTCGCTTACGACAAGCAGAGCAACGACATCGCCCAGGGCGTGGACCACGCGAGCGACGACTACCTGAACACCGGCGCCGGCGACCAGGGTCTGATGTTCGGCTATGCCTGCGACGAGACGCCGGAACTGATGCCTGCGCCCATCTACTACGCGCACCGGATCGTCGAGCGCCAGGCGCAACTGCGCAAGGACGGCCGCCTGCCCTTCCTGCGGCCCGACGCCAAGAGTCAGATCACGATGCGCTATGTCGACGGCCGCCCGCACAGCATCGACACGGTGGTGCTCTCCAGCCAGCACAGCCCCGAGATGAGCGACGGCAAGCAGATGAAGCCGGCCTTCGTCGAGGCCTGCATCGAGGAGATCATCAAGCCGGTGCTGCCCAAGGAGTGGCTCAAGGACACGAAGTACCTGATCAACCCGACAGGGCGCTTCGTCATCGGCGGCCCGCAGGGCGATTGCGGCCTGACCGGGCGCAAGATCATCGTCGACACCTACGGCGGTGCCTGCCCGCACGGCGGCGGCGCCTTCTCGGGCAAGGACCCGACCAAGGTCGACCGCTCGGCGGCCTATGCCGCGCGCTACGTCGCCAAGAACATCGTTGCGGCCGGGCTGGCCCGCCAGTGCCAGATCCAGGTGAGCTACGCGATCGGCGTGGCGCGCCCGATCAACGTCACGGTCTACACCGAGGGCACCGGCGTGATCCCGGACACCAAGATCGCCGAGCTCGTCACCGAGTTCTTCGATCTGCGGCCGAAGGGCATCATCCAGATGCTCGACCTGCTGCGCCCCATCTACGCGAAGACCGCCGCCTACGGCCACTTCGGCCGCGAAGAACCCGAATTCACCTGGGAACGCACGGATAAAGCGCAGGCGCTGCGTGCAGCGGCCGGGCTCCAATAGAGGCCGGCAGGCGGCGCAGCCGCATCCTGCGCTTCGGGGGACGCTCATATTGCAAAGCAATGTGAGCGGCCACCACGAGGCGTCAGCCCTGCGGGCGGCTGCCGGGCTGTCAAACCCGCCGGGCGGCCACGCCCGACCTCGGCGTGTGGGCGGCGCTCCTCTCGCGAATGCGACGACCGGCACGGCCGCCGCGCCGCGTGCGTCAGCGATCTGGTAGGACGCGGTCGCCGCGGACGCCGCGCGCGGCGACCGCCTGCTTCATCGGGGGCGCGCCTGCAGGATCGCCGCGGCGACCTCCGCGAAGCCGGCGCCCCGCTCTGCCCGGGTCACATAGCGGGGTCGATCGACCAGCTGAGGCAGGAATCGCTCGATGTTCGCCACCCCCACACTGTGGGGGAAGTGGCGGAACATCAACTGATCGTTGGTGGAATCGCCGACATAGACCCACCGGCCGATCTCGGCTTCCAGGTCCACCCCCAGCAGTTCGCCTGCGATCCAGCGGGCGCCGCTCCACTTGTCGTGGTCGCCGAACCAGCCGTTGATGTGGATGGAGCTGACGGTGGCCTGCATCCCCTCGCGGCGCATGATGGCGATCACCTGCTCGATCGCCTCGGCGGGCAGTCGCGCGAACTCGCTGTGGTCTATCGCGATGTCCGTCTCGCGGCCGGCGCTGTCGCGCGCCAGCACGGTGCCCGGCACCTCGCGCAGCACACGCGCCGCGACCTCGCGCAGCCGCTCGGTGTTGCGCGCTCGCAGGGCCTCGGGCTGCACGTAGCGGCGCGTCCCATCAGGCAGCACCGCCATCGCCCCGTTCTCGGGCACGATCGCGGCAACGGGCCAGCTGCGGGCAAACGGCTCCGACCAGCCGAGGGGGCGGCCGGTGATCGCGATGACCGTCACGCCCGCCGCCTGCAATGACGCCAGGGCCGCGAGCGCAGGCGGCTCGATCTCGCCCTCGCGGGTGAGCGTGTCGTCGATGTCGGTGAAGACGCCGCGGACCTGGCGACGCGCCTGCCGGGGCCACTCGTGCAGCGGTCGCATGCGGTGCACGGACTCACGCCGCCTTTTCCAGCACCAGCCCGGCGTGCTCTCGCAGCGGGTGGAAGTGGATCTTGGGGAAGCGCTCCTGCGTGAGCCTCAGGTCGTACGGCGAGGTCATCAGGTAGGCCAGCGTGTCGGCGGCGTCCAGCGCGAGCTTGCTCGCGTTCGCGTCCGTGAACTTCTTGAGTTCCTCGGGCGTGTCGGCCGTGATCCAGCGGGCCCCGACGAAGCGCGAAGGCATGAGCCGCACCTCGACGCCGTATTCGGCCTTGAGCCGGTGCTGCACCACCTCGAACTGCAGCTGGCCCACGGCGCCGAGCAGCATCGGCCCCCCCTCCTGCGGGCGGAATACCTGGATCGCCCCCTCCTCGCCCAGCTGCAGCAGGCCCGCCTGGAGCTGCTTGCTCTTCATCGGGTTGGCCAGCTCCACCGCCTGGAAGAGCTCGGGTGCGAAGAACGGCAGACCGGTGTACTGCAGGCCCGACTGCGACGAGTGTCCCTCGGTGATCGTGTCGCCCAGCTGCACGCCGCCGTGCGTGGTGAAGCCGATGATGTCGCCGGCATAGGCCTCGTCCACCGCCTCGCGCCGTTGCGACAGGAAGGTCACGACGCTGGTGGGCCGCAGTTCCTTGCCGGTGCGCTGCACCTTGAGCTTCATCCCCTGCGTGTAGCGGCCGGAATAGACCCGCACGAAGGCGATGCGGTCGCGGTGCGACGGGTCCATGTTGGCCTGCACCTTGAACACCACCCCGGAGAAGGGCTCGTCGTCGGGTTGCACGATGCGCACGCCCGCGTTGCGCGGAGCGGGCGACGGCGCGAGGTCGACCAGCGCATCCAGCACCTCCTGCACGCCGAAGTTGTTGACGGCCGAGCCGAAGAAGACCGGCGTCTGCCTGGCGCCGAGGAAGGCCTCGCGATCGAAGGCGGGGGCCGCCTCGGTGAGCAGTTCGATGTTCTGCTCGGCCAGCTCGAAGTCGTGACCGAAGCGTTCGCGCAGCGCCTGCGCCCCGGAGAGCGGCACGATCTCCTGCTCCGTGACCCGGTCCTCTCCCGCGCGGAAGAGCCGCATGTGCTTGGCACGCAGGTCCACGATCCCGCTGAAGGCCTTGCCCTGCCCCACCGGCCAGGTCATCGGCACGCACGGCATGCCGAGTTCCGCCTCGATCTCGTCGAGCAGCGCGATCGGGTCGCGGCCCTCGCGGTCCATCTTGTTGATGAAGGTGATGATGGGCGTGTCGCGCTGGCGGCAGACCTCGATCAGGCGCCGCGTCTGCGGCTCCACGCCGTTGGCCGCGTCGATCACCATGAGTGCAGAGTCCACCGCCGTCAGCACCCGGTAGGTGTCCTCCGAGAAGTCGCGGTGGCCTGGGGTGTCGAGCAGGTTGATGACATGGTCCCGGTAGAGCATCTGCATGACCGAGCTGGCCACCGAGATGCCGCGCTGCTTCTCGATCTCCATCCAGTCCGAGGTGGCGTGCCGGGACGCCTTGCGCGCCTTGACGCTGCCGGCGATGTGGATCGCGCCGGAGAAGAGCAGCAGCTTCTCGGTCAGCGTGGTCTTGCCCGCGTCAGGGTGCGAAATGATCGCGAAAGTGCGGCGGCGTTGGGTTTCGGCGCGAAAGCTCATGGCGGCAATGGGTGGCCCGGGGACCGGGACGGCTCGGGCAGGAAAACCAGGCATTGTCGGGCATCCGGGGCCCCAGGGGCGCCACAAGGGCCTCCCGGACGTGACGGAGCACCGGCCGCGGCGTGGGCCGGCGCGCCGCGCCCTCCGCAGGCAGGAGCTTCCCGAAGGCGCGCGGACATTTCTTGAGAGGGCTGCCGGCGGCCGGGTAGAATGCCGGCTCCAAGCTTCGAGGAGCGTTGCAACGCGGGCGGCCGCCGGGCCCTTTCCGCGCCAGGCTCGAAGCGGCCGGCACCCATGCCGGCTCCTTGGCAACGGCGCTCGCGTACTGACTTTCACCACGGGAAAGGAGGGCGCGAATGAGCGCCGTACTCGACACCGCCAAGCAAGACTACGTCGTCGCCGATCTCGGGCTGGCCGACTGGGGCCGCAAGGAAATCCGCATCGCCGAGACGGAAATGCCGGGGCTGATGGCCATCCGCGAGGAATACGCCAAGAGCCAGCCGCTCAAGGGCGCGCGCATCGCCGGCTCCCTGCACATGACCATCCAGACGGCCGTGCTGATCGAGACCCTGCAAGCCCTGGGCGCGCAGGTCCGCTGGGCCTCGTGCAACATCTTCTCGACCCAGGACCATGCCGCCGCCGCGATCGCCGCCACCGGCACCCCGGTCTTCGCCTACAAGGGCGAGAGCCTGGCCGACTACTGGGAATACACCCACCGCATCTTCGAGTTCGGGCCGAAGGGCAGCGAGCACGAAGGCCCCAACATGATCCTGGACGACGGCGGCGACGCCACGCTGCTGATGCACCTGGGCAAACGTGCGGAGAAGGACCCCTCGGTGCTCGAGAATCCCTCTGGCGAGGAAGAGCGCATCCTCTTCGCGTCGATCAAGGCCAAGCTCGCGCAGGACGCCACCTGGTACTCGCGCAAGAGCGCCAGGATCATCGGCGTCACCGAAGAGACCACGACCGGCGTGAACCGCCTGAAGCAGATGGCTGAGCGCGGCGAGCTGATGTTCCGCGCGATCAACGTCAACGACTCGGTCACCAAGAGCAAGTTCGACAACCTCTACGGCTGCCGCGAATCCCTGGTCGACGGCATCAAGCGCGCCACCGACGTGATGGTCGCCGGCAAGATCGCCGTGGTGTGCGGCTATGGCGACGTGGGCAAGGGCTCGGCCCAGGCCCTGCGTGCCCTGTCGGCCCAGGTGTGGGTGACCGAGATCGACCCCATCTGCGCGCTACAGGCAGCCATGGAAGGCTACCGCGTGGTGACGATGGACTACGCCTGCGACAAGGCCGACATCTTCGTGACGGCTACCGGCAACAAGGGCGTCATCACCTTCGACCACATGGCGAAGATGAAGGACCAGGCCATCGTCTGCAACATCGGCCACTTCGACAACGAGATCGACGTCGCCTCGCTCGAAGCCAAGTGCCAGTGGGAGGAGATCAAGCCGCAGGTCGATCACGTGATCTTCCCGGACGGCAAGCGCATCATCCTGCTGGCCAAGGGGCGGCTCGTGAACCTGGGTTGCGCCACCGGCCACCCGAGCTACGTGATGAGCTCTTCGTTCGCCAACCAGACCATTGCGCAGATCGAGCTGTACACCCACGGTGACTCGTACGACCTGGGCAAGGTCTACACCCTGCCCAAGCACCTCGACGAGAAGGTCGCCCGGCTGCAGCTCAAGAAGCTCGGCGCGATGCTGACCGAGCTGACCGAGGAGCAGGCGGCCTACATTGGCGTGCCGAAGCAAGGTCCGTACAAGCCCGACACGTATCGGTATTGACCGCGCCCGACGGCCTGCCGCCCCCCCTCGACGCAGCGCCACCGGCGGACCGGCGCAGCCGATCCGCGGTGGCTGCCGGGGTTGGTCGTCCCGGAATCATCGTCATGCGCATCGATCAGCTTCTCGTGCAGCGCGGGCTCGCGCCCACGCGCTCGGCCGCGCAGCGGCTGATCGAGCGGGGCGCGGTGCGTTGGCTCGCCCCGCACGGCTGGCAGGTGCCGAGGAAGGCGAGTGACGACCTGCCCGAAGGCTGCGCGTTGGAACTGGTCGACGACGCCGAGCTGCGCTACGTGTCCCGAGGCGGCCTCAAGCTCGAGGGGGCGCTGCGGCATACGGCGGTGCCGGTCGCCGGACGTCGCTGCCTCGACGTCGGCCAGAGCACGGGCGGCTTCACCGACGTGCTGCTGCAGCAAGGCGCGGCGCAGGTGGTGGGCGTGGACGTGGGCCACGGCCAGCTTCATCAGCGGCTCCGGCAGGACGCGCGCGTCGTCGCGTACGAAGGCGTCAACGCGAAGGACCTGGCCGGCAGCGTGTTCGGCGAACGCCACCACGGCGAGCGCTTCGGGCTCGTGGTGGGGGACCTGTCCTTCATCTCGCTCACGCGTGTGCTGCCCTCGCTGGCGCCCTGGCTGGCGCCCGATGGCGACGCGCTGCTGCTGGTCAAGCCGCAGTTCGAGGTCGGCCAGGCATACGTCGGCAAGGGCGGGCTGGTGAAGGACGCCGACCAGCTGCGGGGGGTGGAAGCACGCATCCGCACGGCCTGCGCCGAGGTCGGCTGGCAGGTGCAGGACTATTTCGACAGCCCGATCACCGGCGGTGACGGCAACCGCGAGTTCTTCGTGTGGGCGCGACCGGCGCCCGACGCGAACGAGGTCACGACATGAACACGAATCTCCCTCAGGACCAGGCCGCGGCCAGCAGTCTGCCGCTCAGCCTCGAGTTCTTTCCCCCCAAGACGCCCGAGGGCGTGGACAAGCTGGCGGCGGTGCGGCAGCACCTCTACACCTTGCGGCCACAGTACTGCTCGGTCACCTACGGCGCGGGCGGCTCGACGCAGGACGGCACGATGCAGACGGTGCGCGCCATCCTTGCCGAAGGCGTCGATGCGGCGCCGCACTTCTCGTGCATCGGCGCGAGCAAGGACAGCATCCGCGAAAAGCTCCAGCAGTTTCGCGCCGCCGGCATCCGCCGGATCGTCGCGCTGCGCGGCGACCTGCCATCAGGCTACGGCGGCTTCGGCGAGTTCCGCTACGCCAGCGATCTGGTCGCCTTCATCCGCGCCGAGACGGGCGATCACTTCCACATCGAGGTCGGCGCCTATCCCGAGATGCACCCGCAGGCACGCTCGCCGGAGGCCGACCTGCAGGCCTTCGCGACCAAGATCAAGGCCGGCGCCGACGCCGCGATCACCCAGTACTTCTTCAACACCGACGCCTATTTCCGCTTCGTCGACGACGTGCGCAAGCTGGGCGTCCACGTACCCATCATCCCGGGCATCATGCCGATCACCAACTCCTCGCAGCTCCTGCGTTTCTCCGACGCCTGCGGCGCGGAAGTGCCGCGCTGGATCCGCACCCGGCTGATGTCCTTCGGCGACGACAAGGCCTCGATCCAGGCCTTCGGTCTGGACGTCGTGACCGAGCTGTGCGAACGGCTGCGCGCCGGCGGCGCCCCGGGGCTGCACTTCTACACGATGAACCAGGCCACCGCGACGCTCGAGGTCTGCAAGCGGCTGGGCCTGGTCTGAGGCCCGGCGCCCGGCCGCCCGAAGCCGGGCCGCAACCCCCACGGGGGGTGGGGCGCAAGCCCCGGGGGCCGACACACAAGGCCCGGCGCCCGGCCGCCCGAAGCCGGGCCGCAACCCCCACGGGGGGTGGGGCGCAAGCCCCGGGGGCGGACAAGAGATACAAGGCCGCCCTCTCGAGCAGGGGGGGCCTGTCAGGTCAGACAGGCATCGCTGGCATGCAGGCGCGTGCAACATAGCGTAACGCCGCCGCGACCCGGCGGGCGGCGCTACCCACGACCCACATGCCCGCGCCCATCCTCCATCGCCGCATGCCGCGCCGCGGCGTGCGCACCCCGACCCCTCCGGAGGCCGGGACCGTGCTGGGCGTGCTCAGTGGCGTGGTGTGCCTGGTGGGCAGCACCTGGGCGGCGCAAAGCGGCTGGCCCGTCTGGATCTGGGCGCCGGCCGCGGGTCTGGTCGTGGGCCTGGTCACCTGGTGGGGCGCGCAGTGCTCCTGGCGGCGGCTGCGGGAGGTCGCTCACGAGGCCGAGGCGCTGGTGGCCGACGAAGGCTTCGAGCTGACCCGGCCGCAGGTGTGCCTGGAGGAGCCGCCGGAACTGCGCGTGCTCTCGCGCTCGCTCGCCACGCTGGTGTCGCGCCTGCGCGAGCGCGAGCGGGAACTCGTCGCCCTTGCGGGCTCGCTGGAGGAGCGTGTGCAGGAGCGCACCCGGGCGCTGGAGCAAGCCAACTCGGACCTGCAAAGCTTCACCCGCACCGTCTCGCACGATCTCAAGGGCCCGCTCAACTCCATCGGAGCGGCCGTGCGCTATGTCTACGACGAGCACGGTCACGCGCTGGAGCCCCGGCCACGCCAGATGCTCGCGCTCATCTCCACGGAGTGCGAGCGGCTGACCGCGCTGGTCGATGAGCTGCTCGCGCTGTCGCGCGTGGAACAGCAGCCGCTCGAACTCCAGCCGGTGGACTGCGGCGCGCTGGTGCGCGCGGTGCTGGCCGACCACCTGGGCGTGCCGGGGACGCGCGATCGCGCGCCCCGGGTGGTGGTCAGGCCACTGCCCGCGGTGCAAGGCGATGCCGTGCTGCTGCGGCAGGTCTGGCAGAACCTGATCGGCAACGCGGTGAAGTTCACGCGCCGCACGCCGCAACCGCTCATCGAGATCGAAGGTCAGGTGCGTGGCGAAGAGGTCGTCTTCCAGGTGCGGGACAACGGCGCCGGCTTCGACATGCGGCACGTGGACCGGCTGTTCGGCGTCTTCCAGCGTCTGCACTCCCAGGCCGACTTTCCGGGCAGCGGCATCGGCCTGTCCATCGTCAAGCGCGTGGTGCAACGCCACGGTGGACGCGTGTGGGCCAGCGGCAGGCCAGGGGAAGGCGCCTGCTTCTGCTTCTCGCTGCCGTACCAGGCGAAGACCGCCGTGCGGCAGCTGCCCCCCGCGAGCGCGAACGCAGGAACGCGGGCGGCCACGGCGACGACGGCAACGACCACGGGCTGAGCCTTGCGCGGCATGCAGGGGCGCGGAATCTTGCTATACAGAAGGCTCTTCATCGGAGTGGACACGATGGCGCGCAAGAGCGAGCAGGCGACCGCGGGTGGCACACAGGTATCGGCTTCGGACCTGATCGACCAGCGGATCCGCGAACTGGGCGACTGGCGGGGCAAGACGCTGCAGAGGGTGCGAAGGATCATCCGCTCGGCGGACCCGCAGATCGTCGAGGAATGGAAGTGGGCGGTTCCCGTCTGGTCCCGCGAAGGCATCGTCTGCACCGGCGAGACCTACAAGCAGACGGTGAAGCTGACCTTCCCCAAGGGAGCCTCGCTGGACGACCCGTCCGGCCTCTTCAATTCGAGTCTGGAAGGCAAGGTGCGGCGGGCCCTGGACATCCGGGAGGGCGCCCCGATCGACGAAGATGCGCTCAAGGCGCTCGTTCGCGCGGCGGTCGCCTTGAATCTCAAGGGCAAGGATCTCAAGGGCAAGGCGCCCTCCTCGTCCGAGCAGCCCACCCTGCTATCGGGCGGAAATCCGCAGATCCCGAAGGGGGACGGCGACGCTCCGGTGCAGGCCTACATCGCCGCGATGCCGGGCTGGAAGCGCGACGTCGGGCGGCGCCTGGACACACTCATCGAGCGCGCCGTGCCGGGCGTGCGCAAGGCGGTCAAGTGGAACTCGCCGCTGTACGGCGTGCGGGACGGCGGCTGGTTCCTCAGCTTCCATTGCTTCACCCGGTACGTCAAGGTCGCCTTCTTCCGGGGCGCGTCGCTGCGACCCATGCCTCCGGTCGCGTCCAAGAGCAAGGACGTCCGCTACTTCCACATCCACGAAGACGACGAGATCGACGAGGCGCAGTTCATCGAGTGGGTGGCGCAGGCGAGCCGGCTGCCCGGCGAGCGGATGTGAGGGAGCCCGAGCGCCCGCGGGCACGGGGCGGGCGTCGGGCGCGGCGGTGTCAAGGAATTGCAGGGACCCCGGCCGCACGCGGTGCACCCTCGCCGCGCGTTGCGGCTTCGAACAGCCGCCGGCCGATCTCGTGGGCACGCTCCAGGTGGCGCGGCGCGTGGCCGCTGTCCGCATCGAGCAGGAGTTCGGACGTGACCACCGGTGCGCCGCAGAAGTCGAAGATGCCCTGGTCGATCTGGGCCTTCATCGCACGCGCGTAGCCCCGCCGTTCATAGGTGCGAGGGCTGGCGCCGCCGATGCCGACGAGATGGATCGGCAGATGACCCAGCTTCTTGACGAGCGCGCCCCCCGGGGTCTCATCGTACGCCCACCCATTGGAGAACACGCGGTCGATCCATCCCTTCATCAGGCCGGGCATGGACCACCAGTAGACCGGATAGGCCAGCACCAGCGCGTCCGCGCGGTCGACCCTCGCCTGCTCGGCGACGACGTCCTGTGGCGGTGGGGACGTGCGCCGGTGCACCGCGAGGTCCAGCGCGTGGAAGCGCGGGTCGAATCCCTCGGCGTGCAGGTCTGCCATCTCGCAGGTATGGCCGGCCGCCTGGGCGCCTTCGGCGATGCGCCGTGCGACGGCATGGGTCAGGGAGGCGGGATCGGGGTGCGAAACGACGATGAGTGCATGCATCTGGAACTCCGGAATCGGCGGTCGGACCGCGGACAGGCTGAGGACGCCGGGTGGCAAGGCCCTCGGCACTAGCTACGGTTGGTATATACGTTCAGTAGGATACCTTCCGTATATTGCCCCGCGCATGTCAAGGTCTTTGGCCGGGGTCCGTGGAAAGGAAGCGGTCAGGACGGGCCCTATACTCGAAGCTGCCTTCCCTGCCCGCGCGTGCCTTCCGACCCCGATGGACCCCACCGGCTCTCTCCACCCGCGACCCTCGCGCCGTCGCCTCACGCGCGAGGCACGGCAGCGGCAGTTGCTCGACGTGGCGTGGCGCCTGGTGCGCGACGAAGGCACCGAGGCCTTGACGCTGGGGCGGCTGGCCGAGGAAGCCCAGGTGGCCAAGCCGGTGGTCTACGACCACTTCGGCACGCGCAACGGCCTGCTGGCCGCGCTGTACCGCGAGTTCGACGACCGGCAACACGCGCTGATGGACGCCGCGCTGCAAAAGAGCGAGCCCACGCTGGAGGGAAAGGCCCGTGTCATCGCGGTGGCGTATGTCGACTGCGTGCTGGCACAGGGCGAGGAGATCCCGGGCGTGATCGCCGCGCTGAGCGGGTCGCCGGAGTTGCAGCAGGTCAAGAGCGAGAGCGAGGCGGTGTTCCTCGAGAAGTGCCGCCGCCTGCTGGCGCCCTTCGCGCCGGGCCGGCGCATCGGCCAGCCCGGGCTGCGGGCCATGCTGGGGGCGGCGGAGGCGTTGGCCTATGCCGCCGCGCGGGGCGAGATCACCGCCTCGCAGGCGAAGGCGGAGCTGCAGCAGACCATTCTGGCGATGGTGGCGCGCCAGGGCCGTCGGCGGCCCTCTCCCTCGGCCGAGCGCGCCAAGCGCCCGGCGTAGCGGGCTCACGCCCATTCCCTGCCCTGTCGGGGATGCACAGGCGCGATGTCGACAGGGAAGCGGCCGAGAAGCAGGCGAGCGCCATGACGCGTACGGCGACGGCCACGCCGCCCTGAGCTCAGCCGACGAACAGGCCCTGCCGCTCCTGCCTCAGCAGATTCTTCTGCACCTTGCCCATCGCGTTCCTCGGCAGCTCGGGCACGACGAACACGCGCTTGGGCACCTTGAAGTTGGCGATGCGGCCCTTGAGGCCCGCGATGAGGGCGGTCTCGTCGAGCGTGACGCCGGGCTTGGGCACGACGACGGCGATCACGGCCTCGCCGAAGTCGGGGTGCGGCACGCCGACGACCGCGGATTCGGCCACACCGTCCATCTCGTTGAGGTAGCCCTCGACCTCCGCCGGGTACACGTTGTAGCCGCCGCTGATGATGAGGTCCTTGCTGCGTCCGACGATGGTGAGGTAGCCGCGCTCGTCACGGCGGCCGACGTCGCCGGTCTTGAACCAGCCGTCGTCGGTGAACTCCTCGGCGGTCTTTTCGGGCATGCGCCAGTAGCCCTTGAAGACATTGGGCCCGCGCACCTGGATGTCGCCGATCTCGCCGGGCGGAAGTTCCCGCCCCGTCTTGCCGTCGACCACGCGCACGCCCACGCCGGGCAGTGGTCGACCCACGGTGCCGCCGATGCGGTCGCCGTCCTCGGGTCGGCAGGGGTTGGAGGTCAGCATGATGGTCTCGCTCATGCCGTAGCGCTCGAGGATGGTGTGGCCGGTGCGGCGCTGGAACTCGTGGAACGTGTCGATCAGCAGCGGGGCCGAGCCGCTGATGAAGAGCCGCATGCGGGCGCAGCGCTCCTTGGTGAGCGCGGGCTCGGCCAGCAGGCGCACGTAGAGCGTGGGCACGCCCATGAAGACGGTCGCGCGAGGCAGCCACTCGACGACCTGCCTGGGGTCGAACCTGGCCATCCACAGCATCTTGCTGCCGTTGAGCAAGGCGCCGTGGATCGCGACGAAGAGGCCGTGCACGTGGAAGATGGGCAGCGCGTGGATCAGCACGTCGCCGGGCTGCCAGTCCCAGTAGTCCTTGAGCGTGCGTGCGTTGCTGAGCATGTTGCCGTGCGTGAGCATCGCGCCCTTGCTGCGGCCGGTGGTGCCGCTGGTGTAGAGGATGGCGGCCAGGTCGCCATCGCCACGCGCGACGGGCGTGTGCTGGTCGCCAAAGTGCGAGGCGCGTTCGAGCAGCGTGCCGGTGCGGTCGTCGTTCAGGCTGAACACGTGGCGCACCCCGAGCTTGAAGGCGAGCTTGCTCACCCACGGGAAGTTGCGGCCGGTGCACACGACGACACTCGGTTCGGCGTTGCCGATGAAGTACTCCAGCTCGGCCGCTTGATACGCGGTGTTGAGCGGCAGGTACACGTAGCCGGCACGCAGCACGGCCAGGTACAGCATCAGCGATTCGACGGACTTCTCCGCATGCACGGCGATGCGCGCGCCCTCTGGCAGTTCGAGCGACGCGAGCAGGTTGGCGAGCATGGCGCTGCCGCGCTCCAGGTCTCGCCAGCGGTAGTGCAGACCGGTCTCGGTCTCGACGGCGACTTCGTCCAGGTCGGCCGGGAAGGCGGCGCGCAAGGCGGTGTAGAGGTTGTGGTCTTGCATGGCGCGTGCGGTGTGAGGTGGAGCAACGATACCAAGCCGTGCCGGTCACCGGCCCTGGAACTTCGGCGGGCGTTTGCCCAGGAAGGCCGCGATGCCCTCGCGGTGGTCGTGGCTCGCCGCGTAGGCGAAATGCGCGCGGCGCTCGGCATCGTCGGGCGCGCGTCCGGCGGCAAGCAGGCGTAAGGTGCGCTTGTTGGCGCGCGCGGCCAGCGGAGCAAGCGCGGCGATGCGCTGGGCGGTGGCCTCGGCCTCCTGCGCCACGAGTTCGTCTTCGACCACCCGGTGCACCAGCCCGCGCGCCAATGCAGCAGGCGCGTCCAGCAGCCGGGCTTCGAGCAGCAGCTCGGCCGCGGTCGCCAGACCCGCCACGCGCGCGACGACGGCCAGCTCGTCGGGCGCCATCGGAAAGCCCAGGCGCGCGATGGGCGCGCCGAAGCGGGCCGAGCGGCCGGCCACGCGCAGGTCGCAGCAAGCGGCGATCTCCAGCCCGCCGCCGACGCAGGCGCCCTCGATCTGCGCGACCAGCGGCACGTCGCAGGCGAGCATGGCGCGCAGCGCGGGGGCGATCAGGCCCTCGTGGTACTCACGCAGGGCCGGCTCGTCGAAGCGGAAGGAAGGGAACTCCTCGATGTCCGCCCCCGCGGCGAAGTGGCCACCTTCCCCGCGCACGATCACGCAGCGCAGTGCCGGGTCGCGCTCGGCCCAGCCGTCGAACACCTCGCGCAGCTGCCGCCACATCGCGCGGTCGATGGCGTTGAGCTTGGCCGGTTGCGAAAGCGTCACGCAGGCCACGTGGTCGAGCGTGGGATGGGGCTGAACGAGGATGCCGGTACGGCTCATGCGAACGGATGGAAGGCGGTCGGGCGCGCCGATAGTATCCCTCGCGGGCACCCCGCGGTCGGTCCGTCGCGTGGCCTTGCCCCTCGAGGCAGACCCGCGCGAACGGAAGGCCCGGCTCCGGACGGCCGGGCATGGGCCTTCAATCGAGCTTGGCGCCGGACGTGCGCGCCACCTCGGCCCAACGCTGCGTCTCGGCGGCGACGAAGCGGCCGAACTCCTCGCCGTACATCTGCGGCGTCTCGGAGCCCAGCTGGGTCCAGGCCTCCCTGAGTTCGGGCGAATTGAGCGCGGTCCGCAGCTCGGCCGTCATGCGCTCGACGATCTCGCGCGCCGTGCCCTTGGGCGCCCACAGGCCGTACCAGGTCGAGACGCGGTAGGTGGGCACGCCGCCTTCGGCCGCCGTCGGGATCTGGGGAAAGCCCGGCGCGCGCTTGTCCGCGGCCACCGCGATCGCGCGGATGCGCCCACCCTTGATGTGCTGCGCCGACGAGCCCAGCCCATCGAACATCAGGTCCACCTGGCCGGCGACCAGGTCCTGCAACGCCGGCCCCGCCCCCCGGTAGGGGATGTGGGTGATGAAGGTGCGCGTCTGCATCTTGAACAGCTCGCCCGCCAGGTGGTGCGAGGTGCCGTTGCCGGCCGAGCCGTAGTTGAACCTCCCGGGGTTGCGGCGCAGCAGCTGCAACAGCTCGGGCAGCGTGGTGGCGGAGATCTTCTGCGGATTGACGACGATCACCTGCGGCACGTTGGAGACGAGCCCCACGGGGATGAAGTCGGACTCCAGCTGGTAGTCGAGCCGCGCGTACATGGCCGGCGCGATCGCGTGATGCACGGCGCCCATGAACCAGGTGTAGCCGTCGGGTGCCGAGCGCGCCGCGATGCCCGCTCCGAGCGTGCCGCCCGCGCCGCCCTTGTTGTCGATGAGCACCTGCCTGCCCAGCTGCCGACCCAGCACGGCCGCGAGAGGGCGCGCAAAGGCATCGGTGCCGCCCCCCGCGGGGAACGGGACGACGATCGTCAGGGGCTTGGCGGGCCAGGCGGACTGGGCACGGGCCGGCCGGCAGGCAAGGCCGGTGACCGCCGCCAGGGGCGCAGCGGCGCCCCACCGCAGCAGGGAGCGGCGACATGGCATGAAAGTCTCCTCGGAATCGTTGTGCGGGGCAGGCTACCACCCCGCGTCCCTTGCCCGGCTTCGGGGAATCCCACAGAGGCGGGCGGGACCCGCCGGCCCACCCGTGGCGTGGCCGGAATGCGCCTTGCTGGACGTTCGGCACCCGATTCCCTGTCTTTCTTGGACGTCGAAAGGAGACTGACATGACAGCCGTATCCGAAGTGATGACCCGCGGCGTGCGCACGATGGCGCCGAGCGACTCGGTCATGATGGCCGCGCAGGCCATGGACGAACTGAACGTGGGAGCCATCCCGGTGTGCCAGGGCGATGACATCGTCGGCATCGTGACCGACCGCGACATCGTCGTGCGTGGCGTGGCCCAGGGCTGCGCGCCGGACTCGACCAAGCTCGAGGAGGTGATGAGCACCGACGTGCGCTGCTGCCGCGAGAACCAGTCGCTGGAAGAAGTGCTGGACGAAATGCGGGGCGTGCAGGTGCGCCGCATGCCGGTGCTCGATGACGACGGGCACATCGTCGGCATCCTCTCGCTGGGCGACGTCGCGGTGAAGGCCGGCGAGGACCGCGCCGGCGAGGCGCTGGCCGACATCTCCGAGCCGGCCGAGCCGGACCGCTCCAACATGACACAGGCCAGCGGACAGGCCGGCGGCGGATCGGCCTCGGGCCAGGCCAGCCGCATGCACTGAGCCTTTTCGGAGATCGCCGCCCGGCCTCGGGGCGGCACTCCGCTTGCTGCCTCCTGGCGACGCGTCGTCGGGAGGTTTGCACGTGGAAGAAGCACGCTCACGCAGCCGGCTGCTGATCGCGGCCGGCGTCCTGCTCGCCCTGTGTGGGCTCGTCCTCGCCGCCGCGGGCCTGTGGCTGGTCTTGCTGGGAGGATCCTGGTACTACGTTCTCGCGGGACCGGCCTTCGTCGCCAGCGGGCTGCTGCTGATGCGCGGCCGGCCGGCAGCCTGGTGGCTGTACGCGGCGCTGGTGGCAGCCACGCTCGCCTGGTCGTTGTGGGAGGTGGGGCTCGATTGGTGGGGTCTGGCCGCCCGCGGCGACGTGCCCTTCGTGCTGGGCCTGGTGCTGTTGCTGCCGCCGCTGGCCCGCCGGCTCATCGGCCCCCGCCACGGGCGGCGCGCATGGCCCGGCGGTCGGCTTGCGCTGGCGGGCGTGCTGCTGGTGTACCTGGGCGTCGCCGTCGCTTCGTGGTTCGTCGACCCGTTCCGTTTGGAAGGGGCGATGCCGGCGCGGGCGGCCACCGACGCCGCGCCTCCCGCCGACAACCTGCCCCCGGGCGAATGGCACGCGTATGGGCGCACCGGGTACGGGCAGCGCTACTCGCCGCTGGACCAACTCACGCCGGAGAACGTGCGCGGACTGGAGGTGGCATGGACCTACCGCACCGGCGACGTGCGCGGCCAGCCGGGCGACCCGGAGGAGACGACCTTCCAGGTCACGCCGCTCAAGGTGGGCGAGCGCCTGTACCTGTGCACGCCGCACCAGCTGGTGATCGCCCTGGACGCCACCACGGGCCGGCAGGTGTGGCGCTACGAACCCCGGATCCGCGACCAGCTGGCGCTGCAGCACCTCACATGCCGGGGCCTGTCCTACCACCGCCGTGACAGCGGCGCGGCGCCACCGTCCGCCGCCTCGGTGGCCACGGCAACGCCCGACCCGCAACCGGCCGGCTGGCCCGTCGCCGCCCAGGAAGCGGCGCGCACCGTGGACGACTGCCCCGAAAAGCTCTTCATGCCGACGGCAGACGGGCGCGTCATCGCCCTGGACCCGCAGACCGGCGGCGTGTGCACGCGTTTCGGCGGCGGCACCGGGCAGATCAACCTGTGGGAAGGCATGCCGCATGTGCGCCCCGGCGCCTACTACTCCACCTCGCCGGTGGTCGTGACGCGCCAGCTCCTGATCGTCGGCGGGACGGTCCTCGACAACGTCTCGACCAGGGAGGCGTCGGGCGTGATCCGCGGCTACGACATCGAGACCGGCGCCCTGGTGTGGGCGTGGGACCCCGGCAACCCCGAGCGCACCACCCCGCTCGCCCCGGGCGAGACCTACACCGCCAACTCCCCCAACAGCTGGTCGATCGCCAGCGTCGACGAGGAACTGGGACTCGTCTACCTGCCGATGGGCAACCAGCCTCCGGACCAATGGGGCGGTGCGCGCGGGCCGGCGACCGAGCGGTATTCCTCGTCCATCGTCGCGCTGGAGATCGCCACCGGGCGTCCGCGTTGGGTCTTCCACACGGTGCACCACGACTTGTGGGACTACGACGTTCCCTCGCAGCCCAGCCTGATCGACCTGAGGCAGGGCGAGCGCATCGTGCCGGCCCTGGTGCAGCCCACCAAGCAAGGCGATCTCTACGTGCTGGACCGCCGGACCGGTCAACCGCTGGTGCCGGTGCGCGAGGTGCCGGCGCCGCAGGGCGCCGCCGAAGGCGACTGGACCGCGCCCACCCAGCCGGCGTCCGCCCTGTCCTTCGCGCCGCCGCCCCTGACCGGCGCCGACATGTGGGGTGCGACGCCTTTCGACCAGCTGGCGTGCCGCATCGCCTTTCATCGCCTGCGCTACGAGGGCCGCTTCACTCCGCCTTCGGAACGGGGCACCCTGGTCTACCCCGGCAACTTCGGTGTCTTCAACTGGGGCAGCATCGCGGTCGATCCCCAGCGGCAGATCGCCTTCACCACGCCCACCTACCTCGCCTTCACGTCGCGCCTGATCAAGCGCCCGGACGAGAAAAGCCTGGTGGTCCAGCCGGGCAACGCGCCACAGCACGGCATCTTGCCGGCGCTCAACGAGAACTTCGGCGCGCCGTATGCGGTGGAGCTCAAGCCCTTCCTGTCGGTGCTGGGCATTCCCTGCCAGCGTCCGCCCTGGGGCTACGTCGCCGGCGTGGACCTGACCACCGGCCAGGTCGTCTGGCAGCACCGCAACGGCACGGTGCGCGACCTCGCTCCCGTGCCCCTGCCCCTGCGCATGGGCGTGCCCAACCTGGGCGGCCCGCTGCTGACCGCCGCCGGCTTGGCCTTTCTCTCGGGCACGCTGGACTACTACGTGCGGGCGTACGACGTGCGCGACGGGCGCGAGCTGTGGAAGGCGCGCCTACCCGCAGGCGGGCAGGCGACGCCCATGACCTACCTGGGCGCGGACGGGCGTCAGTACCTCCTCGTCGTGGCCGGCGGGCACGGTTCGCTCGGCACCAAGGCCGGCGACCACGTGATCGCGTATGCGCTGCCTCCCCGGTGACCCCCCTGGCCCCCGGGGAGGCGCCCGCTTCCTCTGGGCGGGCGCGGGCTCGGGCGGGCGCGTCAGGTCCCCCGCCCGCGCACCGTCGCCCGGTCGAGCTTGATGCCGGCGCGCGAGGACGACCAGTCGATGGACTCCAGGGCATCGGCGGGCACGCTGACATGGCCGCCCGGCCACCACAGGCGGGTGTCGACGACCAACTCGCGCACCGACCAGTCCTTGGGATCGACGAGCAGGTCGTCGATCTCGCCGACCTCGCCGTCGCGCGCCACCACGTGGTAGCCCATCACCTCGTTGGCGCTGCGCAGGTGGCACTCCTCGGCCTCTCGCACCTCGGCCTGCAAGGCCTCGTCCTCGGCCGCGCTGCGCTCGGCCGCGTCCCAGCGTCCGCCGTACTCGAAGGCCTCCCCGGGCCAGGGCGCCGGATAGGCGCCTATGCCCCAGAGGTTGGGGCCGTTCCAGTAGTAGGGCTGCCGGTAGTAGTCGGCATACGCCTTCTCGTACCGGCGCGAGACGGGCTCGTCCGACTCGATCGGCGGACTGTGCTCGACCTGCTCGCGCGTGACGTCGACCTCGACGACGCCCTCGGTCGGCCAGGCGTGCACGGCACGCGGTGACACCAGCACGCGACGCTGCCTCAGCCACGTCCCGGTCTTGACGACGAGGTAGCGCACCGCCAGGTGCTCGTCGTCGAAGTACACATCCTCCACGGAGCCGACATCGCCGTCGCGGGCGCGGACGGTCCGGCCTTTCAGGTCACTGACTCGACAGAACATGGCCTGCTCCTTTCGTGCGTTCAACCGCGAAGGGGCAAGCCGCGTTCCGGCACGAGGCAAGGCCGTCGGTTCACATCCCGAAGGGATAGGTCTCGGGCACCTCTTCCCCGGGCGCGGCCGGACTCCACAGGTGCGAAGGATCGAGCGGCGTCACCGCCCGCGTCGTGTCCCAATGCACCAGCGCGTCGAACTGCAAAGACACCCTGGCGCCGAAATAGTGGCTCCACCGCTCCGTCTCGGGCCGATAGATCACACCGATGGCCCGCTCCAGCAGCCCCCGCGTGGCCAATGGCTCTTTGAGGCGGCCCTGCAGAGGCAGCACGAAGCGGCCCACGCCGCAATCGTGCAGGCGCCGCTCGATGCTGTCGGCGCGCGACGGCATGATGCGCTTCCACTCCACGGGCTCGTCCCAGTCGGTGGCGGCGGCGACGCTGCCGGTGTGCGTCGTGAAGCCGAGCAGGAAGCAGGCGCCCGGGTAGCGCTCGCGCACCAACTGCCCCAGGTTGAGCTCGCCGCGCTCGCCCATCTCGGTGGCGCGGGCATCGCCGACGTGCGAGTTGTGCGCCCACACGACGACGCGGGCGGCCCGGCGCCGCTGCACGCTCAGGTGATCGATCAGTGCCTCGAGGGTGGAAGCCATGTGGCGGTCGCGCAGGTTCCACGACTCGACGTGCCCCTCGAACATCACGCGGTAGTACTGCTCGGCATGGCGCACCACGCGCGCGTTCTGCTGGGCGTAGAAAAGCTCGTCGCCGACCGGGCTGCCCCCAGCGTCGGCCTGCATCAACGCCCTGAACTGCGCGAGCACCTCACGCTCGCAGTCGGGCATCCGGCCGAACCGCGTCGCCTGCCCGTACAGCTGCGGCTCGTCGGCCAGATGGTCGAAGCAGTCGTAGCGCCGGCGTGCCTGGCGGGCCGCCTCGGGGTCGGTGCGCTCGAGATAGCGCAGCACGGCATCCTTGGAGCGGCGCAGGCTGTAGAGGTCCAGGCCGTAGAAGCCGACGCGGCGGTCGGCCTCGGCCATCGACTCGTTGTGGCGCCGCAGCCACTGCACGAAGGCGAGCACCTCCCGGTTGCGCCACATCCAGCGCGGAAAGCGGGTGAATTCCGACAGGGCGTGCGCGGCGTCGGACGGGCCGGCTTCGCCCTGGACGTGGCGGCTGACCCGCAGGGCGTCAGGCCAATCGGCTTCGACGGCGACCGCGTCGAAGCCATGCTCGGTCACGAGGCGGCGCGTGATCTCGGCCCGCAGCAGGTAGAACTCATGCGTGCCATGCGTGGCCTCGCCGAGCAGCACCACCTGCGCGTCGCCGATGAGGTCGACGATGGCGTCGACGTCACGCAGGCCGGCCAGGGGGCGGGCCTCGCGGCGTATGAGATCGACCAAGGGCGGGTTCGACGAAGGTCCTGCCATGCGATCCTCCTTGGAGCCCGGCTCCACGAGACCAGGCTCAATGCAGCTTCACTCGCGGCTGCGATCGACCGGCCAGCCAGCTCCCGAGCGTGGCCATCACGGTACGGAAGAGGCCGTGCAGGGCGAGCAGGTGCTTGCGCTGCACCAGCCAGTAGGCCCAGCGCGCCTGCAAGCCGGCAAGCGTGACGCGGCGGCCCGTGCCGGGGTCCACACGCCCGATCGCATCGCGTGTGCCCAGCGACACCAGGGCGCCTCGGTCCCGGTACTCGAAGGGCCGGATGGCACGCCCATGCACGTGGTCCACCAGCGCGCGTGCGAGCCAGTCGGCCTCCTGCTGCGCGGCCTGCGCGCGGGGGGGCACCGGCGCGTCCTGCCCCGGCAGCATGCAGCTGGCGCAATCGCCCATCGCGAAGACCTGCGGATCGGTCGTGGTCTGCAACGTGGGCGTGACCACGAGCTGACGCTGCTTGTTCGTCTCCAGGCCATCCAGGCGCGTGAGCACCTCGGGAGCTCGAATGCCGGCGGCCCACACCGTGATCGCGCTCGGCAGATGCGCACCGGAGGCGAGCACCACGCGGTCAGCCTGCACCTGCGTCACCCGTTCACCCACCCGCACCGACACGCCCCGGTGCTCCAGATCGCGGTGCGCCGAACGCGCAAGGTCCTCCGGCAGGGCCGCGAGCAGCCGGGGACCGGCCTCGACCAAGTGCACGCGCACCGGGCGCTCGAAGCGCCGCAGGTGCTCGCCATAGCTGGCGATCTCGGCCACCGCGTCGACCAGCTCGGCGGCGAGCTCGACGCCGGTGGCGCCGCCCCCCACGATGACGATGTCCACCGGACCGCGCTCCTGGATCTCGGCCTGGGCACAGGCGGCCAGCAGGCGGCGGTGGAAGCGCCGCGCGTCATGGGCGGAATCGAGCCGCATCGCGTGTTCGCGCACGCCGGGCGTACCGAAGTCATTGACCTCGCTGCCGACTGCGATCACCAGCGTGTCGTAGGGCATCGGGCGGCGAGGCGCGATCTCGCGGCCCTCGTCGTCCACCAGCGCACCGAGCCACAGATGGCGCCGCGCGCGGTCGAGGCCGTCCATGCGGCCCAGGTGGAAGCGAAAGCCGTGGCGCCGCGCCTGCTGCAGGAAGCTGATCTCCGTCTGCGAGCCCGCGTCCAGCGTGCCGGCCGCAATTTCGTGCAGCAAGGGCTTCCAGACGTGGGTCAGGTCCTCGTCGATCAGCACCACCTCGATACGCTCGCGGGCAGCGCGGTCGCCCAGGCGTGCGGCCAGCTCCAGCCCGCCTGCTCCGCCCCCGACGATCACGACGCGATGCAGTCGCAGGTCGCGCTCGTCGCCCGCGGGCGCGAAGCTGCCGGGTGCCTGGTCGCGCGACGGCCCCGGCGTATCCGGGGTGGTGCGGCGTGACAGAAAGGTCATCTCAACCCTCCGGGTGTTGGTGGTGCATGCATCGCCATGATGCGCCGCAAGCGGGATGCCTGCTGCGCGCGCAGGGCTTTTCGCGGCGGAGGGAACGCCGCTTGCCGCATCCCTGGCACACCGGGAGCGCCTATGCAGACCTTGGTACGAACCTTTGAAGCCTATGCCCGCGCCGAGCAGGCCCGCACGGCGCTGCTGGCCGCGGGTTTCGCGCCGGATGCCGTGCAGATCAGCTCGATCGACGACGAAGCCGGCCCGGTGGAAGGCAACTTCGTGATCGGCAACGGCCGTGACGTGCAGGACGAGAGCCCGGCGCAGCCCAACTACTGCAGCAACTTCGCCCGCGTGGTCGAGCGCGGCGTGCACGTGCTGACAGTGGCGGTGCACGACGAGGCCGAGGGCCGACGGGTCGACCAGGTCGTCGGCCCGCTCGGCGCCATCGACCCCGAGGCGAAGTGCTGACGCCGAGGTTGGCGCACCGCGCGGCCCTCGCGCCCGTGGCAATCAGCCCGCACACCACGAAAGGACACTCGATGCAGGAACGCGAACCGAAGATCAAGGACACGATGGACCCGCGCGAGATCTACGCGCAGCTCAAGCGCGGCATCGGCCATGAACACGTGACGGACGACAACGTCGACGAACTCATCGCAATGGCGCGGGAGTACGGCGACGGCGAGCTCGAAGCCCAGCTGCGCGAGTGGCAGGCGCCCTGCAGCGCCCACTCGGGCAAGATGCCGAGCACCATCGCCCCGACGCCGGGCTTCAACCGCGAGAACGTGAAGCACCGGTGAGGCGGGCGTCCGCCCCGAGTCCGGCGGGGCGGAGCGGGCGGGCCCGCGTCGATGCATCATTGGCGGGCCCGCACACTGGGGGCGCCATTTCGCGCGCCCCTGCTGCCCTCACCCTGCGAACGGATTGGCGGTGGCGAACCACACGCCAATCCCCGTCGCGATGATGAAGGCGCCGTCGGTCATCCCGACTGCGAGGAAAAAGCGCGACTGCAACGCGTCCATCATCTCAGGCTGCCGGGCCGAGGCCTCGAGCCACTTCGAGCCGGACATCGCGACGCCGATGCACGAGCCGAGCGCCGCGATGCCGATCAGCAGGCACACGGCCAGGGGCAGCAGTTCGAAGGTAGGGGTGTTCATGTAGGGCTCCTGATCGCGGACACCGTGTCCGCTCGAAGCCATCATCCCGGCCGCAGTGTCGGCTGTCGATGACGTCGGGGGTAAAGGGGCGCGGTCACGGATCCAGTTGCGCCAGCTCCGCCCTGAGCCGCTGCGC
This sequence comes from Burkholderiaceae bacterium, assembly GCA_035559275.1. Lineage (GTDB taxonomy): Bacteria > Pseudomonadota > Gammaproteobacteria > Burkholderiales > Burkholderiaceae_C > Caldimonas. The sequence goes on along the minus strand of DATMBN010000004.1, from coordinate 29,576 downwards.
CGCGTAGTCCACGAAAGCGCGGACCTTGGCCGGTGCGTGGCGCCCCGCCGGGTAGACCAGGTGCACGGGGCGCGCCGGTGGCTCGTAGTCGCGCAGCAGCACGCGCAAGCGACCCGCGCGCACGTGCTCGGCCACCTGGTAGGACATGACCCGCACCACGCCCCGCCCCGCCACGGCGGCGGCCACGCTCACGTCCGGCAGGTTGACGACCAGCGGGATCTGCGGCTGCGCCGCGTACTTGTCGCCACCGGGCAGGCCGAACTCCCATGGCGCCGGGGCCCCTCCCAGCTGAGAAAAGCCGATGGCGGGCAGCCCGTCCAGGTCGCGCGGGTGCACGGGCTCGCCGTGCGCCGCGAGGTAGGCCGGCGATGCGACCACGACCACCCGCACCTGGCCCACCGGGATCGCAGTCAACGACGAGTCGGGCAGCCGCGCGATGCGCACCGCCACGTCATAGCCCTCGTCGACGAGGTGCACGATGCGGTCGACGAAGAAGGTGCGGGCGGTGAGCTTGGGGTGCAGCGCGAGGAAGTCCATCAACACCGGCGTGACGTGCAGGCGCCCGAACATCGTCGGTGCCGTCACGCAGAGCAGCCCGCGCGGCTCGGCATGTGCGCCACCCGCGGAGGCCTCGGCCTCCTCCAGTTCCGCCAGCAGGCGCTTGCAGTCGGCGTGGAAGCGCTCGCCCGCCTCGGTGAGCCGCACGCTGCGCGTGGTGCGCTCCAGCAGGCGCGCGCCGATCCGCCGCTCCAGCGCCACGACCGCGCGCGTGACCGCCGGCGGCGACATGCGCAAGGCGCGCGCGGCCGCCGCAAAGCCGCGCAGATCCGCCACCATCACGAAGACCCGCATCGCGTCCAATCGATCCATTTCGCCATTCCACCCCGCGTAACGCTGAAGTGTCAACTGAGGGCGTTCTATCGTCCACGCGCAATGGATAAGGTGTGGCGTCGTCATTCTTCACACCAGGAGACAGCCATGACCGCCACCCCCACCCGCCCTTTGCGCCTGCACAGCTACGCCTTGTCCGGCCACGCGCACCGGGCCCGCCTCTTCCTGTCGCTGCTCGGCCTGCCGCACGAGGTGATCGAGGTCGACCTGCTGCGCGGACAGCACAAGACCCCGGAGTTCCTCGCCAAGAACCCGTTCGGCCAAGTGCCGGTGCTGGAGGACGGCGACATCGTGCTGCCCGACAGCCTCGCGATCCTGACCTACCTGGCGGGCCGCCACGACCCGGAGCAGCGCTGGCTGCCCGCCGATCCGGTCGCCGCCGCGCGCGTGCAACGCTGGTTCAGCGCCGCCGCAGGCCCGCTGGTGCAAGGCCCTGGCTTGGCGCGCGTCGAGGTGCTGTTCGGCCGCCCGCGCGATCCGCGCCGGCCCGACATCGCGGCCAGCCTCTTCGCGGTAATGGAGGCCGAGCTGTCGCGCTCGCCCTTCCTCGCCGGACCCTCGCCCACCCTGGCCGACCTGGCCATGTACACCTACACCGCCCACGCGCCGGAAGGCGGCATCTCGCTGGAGCCCTACCCGGCGCTGCGGCGCTGGATCGCCGAGATCGAGGCGCTGCCCGGCTTCGTCGCGATGCCGCGGGCGCCGGTGCGCGACCCCGCCGCCGCACAGGGGTGAGCGCCATGACGCCCGACGCCTTCCATGCCGGCGAGGCCCGGCTGCAGACGCTGGCCGGCATGCGCGAACGGCTGGCGGAACTGGGCACCCGCGTGATCCGGGACCACATGCCGGACCAGCACCGCGAGCTCTTCGAGAAGCTGCCCTGGATGGTCGTCGGGAGTGTCGACGGCGAGGGCCGCCCGTGGGCCTCGGTGGTCATCGGGCACCCCGGCTTCGTTCGCACGCCGGATGCGCGCTCGATGCGCCTGGCGGCCTGGCCGGGCCACGGGGATCCCCTGGCCGCGGCCCTGCGCCCCGGCGCGCCGCTGGGCCTGCTGGGCATCCAGCTCGAGACCAAACGCCGCAACCGCATGAACGGCCGCGTGCGCCGGGTGGACGATGGCGGCTTCGAGGTGGAGGTGGTGCAAAGCTTCGGCAACTGCCCGCAGTACATCCACGTGCGCGAACCGCATTTCGTCGCGCCGCCCGAGGCGTACCGGTCGCCGCGGCCGATCGACGCGCAGGGGCCGCACCTGTCGCCCCGGGCGCTGGAGATCGTGGGGGGTGCCGACACGCTCTTCATCGCCAGCGCGTCGTCGGCCCAACCCGGAGCGCCGGGCGCCCCCGCGCACGACGGCGTGGACGTCTCGCACCGGGGCGGCGCGCCGGGCTTCGTGCGCGTGGACCAGGAGGCGCAAGGTGCCGTGCTGACGATGCCCGACTACCGCGGCAACTTCTTCTTCAACACCTTGGGCAACCTGCTGGAGTACCCCCGCGCAGGGATGCTCTTCGTCGACTTCGAGCGCGGCGACCTGCTCGCGCTGACCGGTCGTGCCGAGGTGGTGCTCGAAGGTGCGGAACTGGCCCGATTCGAAGGAGCGCTGCGGCTGGTGCGCCTGCATGTGGAGGCCGGCCGCCTGGATCGAGGGGGCCTGCCGTTGCGGTGGCGGGTACCGGGTGGATGAAGTTTCGGCGCCTATCCCCGTGATCGAGAGGAACAATTGGCCGCGAATGAGAATTAGTCGCAAACTATCCGCAGGACGACTGGTTCAACCCATACAAGGACAACACCATGGCCAAGACCGCAGCTTTCGGCGTCATGCACCTGGGCATCGCCTTCTCGGTGAGCTATGCGCTGACCGGCAGCGTGGCGATCAGCGGCCTGATCACACTGGTCGAGCCCTTGTGCAACACCATCGCGCACTACTTCTTCGACAAATACTGGGGCGACCCGCGTGTCGTCGGCTTCCTCCGGCGCTTGCTGCCCGGCTCCAGTCGCCGTGCCGCGGAACCGGCGTCGGTCTCCGTCTGACGGACGCGGCACGTCTTTTGCCCTAGGGTCGGGGCCATGCCGCCTCGACCTCCGACCGACGCCGAACTCCCGCTGCTCGCCGCTGACGCCGCCCTCTTCCTGGATTTCGACGGCACGCTCGCCGACCTCGCCCCCCGTCCGGACGCCGTCCACGTCCCTCCCAGCCTGATCGAAACCCTGCAGTGCTTGCAGCAAGCGCTGCACGGCGCCGTGGCCGTCGTCTCCGGGCGACCGCTCGAGCAACTGGACCGCCTGCTGCACCCGCTGCGTCTGCCGCTGGCGGGCGTCCACGGGGTCGAGCGCCGCAGCGCGGACGGCTACGTGCAGCGGCTGGCCTCGCCCGCGCTGGACCACGTGCTGGAGGCGGCCCACGCCCTCGCGGCTCGGCTGCCCGGTCTGCTGGTGGAGCGCAAACCGGGCGCCGTCGCCCTGCACTACCGGCAGGCGCCCGAGCTGGGACCGCATTGCGAAGCGGCGCTGCGCGCGGCGATGCACGGGCTGCCCGGCCTCACGCTGCTGCATGGCAAGATGGTGCTGGAAGTCAAGCCCTCGCATGCGAACAAGGGCCATGCGATCCAGGCCTTCCTGCGCGAACCCCCCTTCCGTGGGCGCCAGCCGCTGTTCGCCGGCGACGATGTGACCGACGAGGACGGCTTTGCCGCCGTGCAGGCCGCGGGCGGCGTCGCGGTCAAGGTGGGGGCCGGAGCGAGCTGCGCCAGCGCGCGCCTGGCCGACCCGGCTTCCTTGCGCGATTGGCTTGCCCGTTCGGCGGCGGCACTCGCGCCCGGGCGCCCAGGAGAGCCAGCGTCTGCGGGCTCGCCACCGGGGCGCGGGCCTACGGCGGCCGCCCTGCCTGGCAGTGCGTGAGACCCGGCCCCGCCCGCGGGCCCCATCCGCATACGCGGGCATGAGTACGGCCACGAGGCCCCCCCCTTGCGGCCCGCGCGCCCTTCGGGTCAATCTAGAAGAACAATGACCATGACCACACCCCCCCTGGCCCCGCCCTCGCTGCCCAGCCCTTCGACACTGGAGCTGGGCGTCATCGGCAACTGCGGCTTCAGCGCCCTCGTGGACCGCCACGCGCGCATCGTCTGGTGCTGCCTGCCGCGCTTCGACGGCGACCCGGTCTTCAACGCGCTGGTCGACCCGAGCGAGCAGGGCGCGTTCTGGAGCATCGAGCTCGAGGACTACGCGCGCAGCGAACAGTCCTACGAGCCCAACACCGCGATCCTGCGCACGCGGCTGTACGACCAGCGCGGCCAAGGCGTGGAGGTGGTGGATTTCGCGCCGCGCTTCATCAGCCGCAATCGCATGTTCCGGCCGCTGACGCTGATCCGCCGCGTCAAGCCCTTGGCCGGCTCGCCGCGCATGAGGGTGCGCATGCGCCCGCGCTTCGAATGGGGCAGCGCGGTGCCACAGGTCACCCGCGGCAGCCACCACGTGCGTTACGTCGGCCCCACCCAGACGCTGCGGCTCACGACGAACGCGCCGCTGAGCTACGTGCTGTCCGAAACGGCCTTCGTCGCCGACCGGCCGATGGACTTCATCCTCGGCCCGGACGAGACCTTGCAGGAAGGCATCCGTGACGTCGCGCGTGCCTTCGAGCAGGAGACATCGAACTACTGGCGGGTGTGGAGCAGCCGGCTCGCGATCCCGCTGGAATGGCAGGAGGCCGTAATCCGCGCGGCGATCACGCTCAAGCTCTCGCTGTACGAGGACACCGGCGCCATCATCGCGGCGATGACCACCAGCATCCCGGAGGCGCCGCACAGCGGACGCAACTGGGACTACCGCTTTTGCTGGCTGCGCGACGCCTTCTTCGTCGTGCGCGCGCTCAACAGCCTGTCCGAAGTGGGCACGATGGAGGACTACCTTCGCTGGATGACCAACGTGGTCTCGCAGGCGGCGGGCGGTCACATCAAGCCGCTCTATGGCATCGGGCTGGAGACGGACCTGGCCGAGCACATCGTGCCCCACCTGCCCGGCTATCAGGGCATGGGACCGGTGCGCGTGGGCAACCAGGCGCACGAGCACTTCCAGCACGACGTCTACGGCAACGTGGTCCTGGGTGCCGCTCAAGCCTTCCACGACCGGCGGCTGCTGCGGCCGGCGGGGCTGGAGGAGTTCCGCCAGCTCGAGCTGGTCGGCGAGCAGGCCTGGCGCGTCTACGACACGCCCGATGCCGGCATGTGGGAGCTGCGCACGCGAGCCCGCGTGCACACCTCTTCGGCGCTGATGAGCTGGGCCGCCTGCGACCGGCTGGCCAAGATCGCGCTGCGCTTCGGCCTGCAGCAGCGCGCGCAGTTCTGGGGCGAGCGGGCACAGACGATACGCGAGCGCATCCTGCGCGAATCGTGGTGCGAGGAGCGTCAGGCCTTCGCCGAGAGCTTTGGTGGCCGCGACCTGGATGCCAGCGCGCTGCTGATGGCCGAGGTCGGCTTCGTCGACCCGCGCGACCCGCGCTTCGTCGCCACGGTCGACGCGCTGGAGCGCAGCCTCTGCGACGGCCCCTTCATGCGCCGCTACGAGGCGCCGGACGACTTCGGCAAGCCGGAGACCGCGTTCAACATCTGCACCTTCTGGCGCATCGACGCGCTGGCGCGCATCGGCCGGCGCGAGCAGGCGCGCGAGATCTTCGAGGCCATGCTCTCGGTGCGCAACCACCTGGGGCTGCTGTCGGAAGACACGCATCCGGGCACCGGGCAGATGTGGGGTAACTTTCCCCAGACCTACTCGATGGTCGGGCTCATCAACGGCGCGGTGCGGCTGTCCGCGCCGTGGGACACACAGATATAGACCGCCCGGCGCACCGCAGGGCGCGCCGGGCCTTGCGAAGGAGGACGCACATGGCACGAGTGGTCGCTGTATCGAACCGGGTCGCCGACCCGCGCAAGGCCGCCGCCGGGGGACTGGCCGTGGCGCTGGGGGAATCGCTCAACGCCACCGGAGGGGTGTGGATGGGCTGGAGCGGGCGGATCGTCGAAGCCGCCGAGGGTGGGCAGCCGGGCGAAGGCGAGCTCAAGGTGCAGCAGGCCGGCGACGTGACGCTGGCGACGCTGGACCTCAGCCGCGAGGACCACGACACCTACTACCTCGGCTACGCCAACCGCGTGCTGTGGCCGGTGTTCCACTACCGCCTGGACCTGGCCGACTTCAACACCGCCTACCTGGCCGGCTACCGGCGCGTGAACCAGCTCTTCGCGCGCAAGCTCCTGCCGCTGCTCAGGCCCGACGACCTGGTGTGGATCCACGACTACCACCTGATCCCACTGGCCGCCGAGCTGCGGGCGCTCGGCTCCACGCACCGGATCGGCTTTTTCCTGCACATCCCGCTGCCGCCGCCGCTGATCCTCGCGGCGCTGCCAGGGCACGAGTGGCTGATCCGCGCCCTCTTCGCCTACGACGTCGTCGGCTTCCAGAGCGAAGCCGACGCCTCCCACTTCAGCCGCTACGTGCAGAGCGAGGCCAACGCCGAGGTGGTGGGGCCGGACCTGTACCGCGCCTTCGGCCGCACGGTGCTCGCCAAGGCCTTCCCGATCGGCATCGACGTCGACGAATTCGCCGCGCTCACGCACGGCAAGGAGGCGCGCGAGACCTACGAGACGATGCGCGAGCAGTACTCGCGGCGGCAGCTGCTCGTCGGCATCGACCGGCTCGACTACTCCAAGGGCTTGCCGCACCGCATCCGCGCCTTCCAGGAGCTGCTGGCTACCTACCCCGAGAGCCGCCGCAGCGCGACGCTGATCCAGATCGCCTCGCCCACGCGCGAGGACGTCGACGCCTACATGGACATTCGCCGCGAGCTGGAGCACCTGTGCGGCCAGATCAACGGCGACTACGGCGAGCTGGACTGGATGCCGGTGCGCTACATCCATCGCACGCTGGCCCGCAAGCGCCTGCCCGGCCTGTGCCGCGTGGCGCGCGTCGCGCTCGTCACCCCGCTGCGCGACGGCATGAATCTCGTCGCCAAGGAGTTCATCGCCGCCCAGGACCCCGGCGACCCGGGCGTGCTCGTGCTGTCGCGCTTCGCCGGCGCGGCCGAGCAGTTGCGCGAGGCTCTGCTCGTCAACCCGTACGACACGCAGGGCACCGCGCAGGCGATCCACCGGGCGCTCAACATGCCGCTGGAGGAGCGCCAGGCCCGCCACCAAGCCCTGCTGCAACGCATCCGCACGCACGACGTGCACTGGTGGCGGCGCAGCTTCCTCGACGCCCTGGCGCAAGCCGACAGCCGCGCGCAGGCCCCGGCGCGCGCCGCCTGACCCCCGCCACAAGGAGCCCCTACGCATGAACGACACGACCTGGAACCTCGCCGCCTGGTGGTCGGAACTCGGCATCGCCGCCACCACCGGCCTGCGCATCCTGATCATCGCGATCGGCGCCTGGATCCTCATCCTGGTGCTGCAACGGGTGATCCGTGGCTTTCGCGTGCGCGTGGCCGCGCACATGACGGACCGCGAGCAGATCAAGCGCGCGGAGACCCTCGGCCGCGTGTTCCGCTACCTGGTGGCCGTCGTCGTCTCGGCCATCGCCGTCATGCTCATCCTGGCCGAGCTGGGCGTGTCGGTCGCGCCCATCCTCGGCGCGGCCGGCGTGGTGGGTCTGGCTGTCGGCTTCGGCGCGCAGAGCCTCGTCAAGGACTACTTCACCGGCTTCTTCATCCTGCTGGAGAACCAGATCCGCCAGGGCGACGTGGTGCAACTGGGCAGCCACGCCGGGCTCGTCGAGGAGGTGACGCTGCGCTACGTGCAGCTGCGCGACTACGACGGCAACGTCCATTTCGTGCCCAACAGCGAGATCACCACCGTGGTCAACATGAGCCGCGGCTACGCGCAGGCCGTGGTCGACGCGAGCGTGGCCTATCGGGAGGACGTCGACGAAGTGATGGAGGTCATGAAGGCCGTGGGCGCCGAGATGCGCAACGATCCGGGCTTTTCGAGCCGCATCCTGGCCGACCTCGAGATGGCGGGCGTGGATCGATGGGACGATTCGGCCGTCATCGTGCGCTGCCGCTTCAAGACGGCCCCGCTGGAGCAATGGAACGTCAAGCGCGAGTTCCTGCGGCGCCTGAAGAAGGCTTTCGACGAGCGCGGCATCGAGATCCCCTACCCGCACCTGACCGTCTACGCCGGCGAGGGCAAGAACGGGCGTGCCCCGGCGTTTCCGGTGCGCAGCCTGGGCGACCGCGGCGAGGCGGGCCCGGGCGCGGCGGCGTCGGTGACGCACTAGCGCGCACACGCGGCGCGCTGTCCGACCACGAGGAGGGGTCGCTCCCTGATTGAATTGTGGTGATGTTCGTCGGGGCCGGCCCGGAAGGGCCGGCCGCGTCCGTCATCAGAAGTTGTGCTTCAGGCCGATGTTGAAGCCGGTCTTGTGATCGTCCGCTTCCTGGTCGCGGGCGATGTCGGCATAGACCGTCGTGCGCTTGGACAGCGGATAGTGGTAGCCGACGCCGAACTTGCTGCTGAGGTCCTCGTCGGGATCGACCGCCTCGAGCTTGCCATAGGCCAGGCGCAGCTCGCCGGCACCCACGGGGGCGGTGGCGGCGATCATGTAGCTGCGATGCTTGTCGGCGGCCGTGGCGCCCTGCGGCGTGCCCTGGCCGTAGGCGCCGGTCAGGCGCAGCGTGCCGAAGTCGTACGAGGCGGTCACCAGGTGCCACGTGTGGTCGTCCGTGCCGGACTTGTCGTAGCCGTAGCCCAGCGACAGCGGACCGGCCGCGTAGGTCAGGTTCAGGCCGTAGTACGCGTCGGTGTCGTTGCCCGGCACCTCGTCGAGGCCGACCTGCACCTGGGCGCGGAAGCCCGAGAAATTCGGCGAGCTGTAGGTGATGGAGTTGTTGCGGCGCGAGGGCAGGATGTCACCGAACAGGATGGGCTCCATGCGGGCGACCGTGTCGCCACCCCACGGGTCGGCACGGTTCGCGACGTTGCGCGCCGGCGTGTACTCACGGCCGAACACCACGTTGCCGAAGCCGCCCTCGAGACCGACCACCGAGCGACCGGCCCAGAAGGTGCTGTTCGCCGCGCCGGTGTCCGGCGAGAAGCGGTGCTCGATGTTGAACAGGGCCTTGAGGCCGCCGCCCAGGTCCTCGGTGCCGCGGAAGCCCAGACGGCTGCCGGAGCCTTCCTGCATCACCCAGTGGTCGGCGCCGATGTTACGGGCCAGGCCGAGGTCCACGCGGCCGTAGAGGGTGACGTTGGATTGGGCTTGTACAGCTCCGGCGATCGCGCCGAGCACGGACAGGGCGATGAGCGAGCGTTTCATGAACTTCGTCCTCAGTTTCTGTGGGATGTGTAGTGATGAGAGCGCGCCCGGCCATCCGGTCACGCCCATCGCGGTATGCGACCCCGGCAGTGGACCCGAGCAATGTGACGAGTTCGAGACAGCGCCCGCCCGCGTGGCAGAGGCGCCACAGGGCCCAGGGATGCGCCCCGCCTAACCCGGCGGCAGCACGACCGGCCGAGTCTCCTGCTCGAGACGGGCGAGCCAACGCATCGCCTGCTCGCGGCTCGCGCCACACATGTCCTCGCGGGGCTCGAGGGAGCGGCACACGTCGGGTCGTTCGGGGCGTCCGAAGAGGCGGCAACGCAGCTGCGCGTCCAGTTGCACGCAGCGCACGCCGGCGGGCTTGCCTTGGGGCATGCCGGGAATCGGGCTGCTGATGGAAGGCGCGATGCAGCAGGCAGCGCAGTGAGGGCGGCAGTTCATCGGTCGTGCGTGTGCACGATCCACTCTACCAGCGGCAGGACCCGGGAACGAAGCGCGGCTGGTCGTCGACGGTGCGCACCGGGGCCTGCGCCGCCAGCGCGAAGGCCGCGTCGGTCGGCGGCTTGCCCAGGACGACGGTCTCGTGGCGCAGCGCCTCCAGACGCGTTTCGATCGCGTGCACCCAGGCGAGCGGCCGGCCGTGGAAGACGCCCGACAGCATCAGGATGCGCTGCTCCCACTGCAAGATGGGCGCCCGGGGCCGGTGCAGCAAAGACCAGGCGCGACGCAGCTCCGCGGCGTCGACGACCGCCGGATACGGACCGTGGGAATGCGCAGGCGTAGCGTCATCCGAAGCAGAGGAAGGGGCGGCAGCCATCGAAGCGGAAATCACCAACTGCATCTCGATCAGCGCGTCGCGCCCCGGGCCTCTCGCCCTGGCCATCGCCCGAGGGGTCGCGTCGCAGAGGGCAGGATTTTTCTCCCAGCTTGCGCGATGCACAAGCGCGCAAGCGCACTCAACAGTGCCGTTCGTTCGATTTCCCCCTTCGGAGGGAACTGCGCGAGAGCCGCGGACGGACCGGCAGGCGGTGCCCGCCACTCAGGTCCCACCATGCAAAACGAGCGCTCACGAACCCACACACACCCGGCGCGCGACGCTCGCGAGACTACGGCAAGGGAGCAGAAGGGATGAACGAAAGAGACCGCTGCGTGGACGTGGCCCGGGGGTTGGGGATCGCGCTCGTGGTCCTGGGGCACAACCCCTTGGTGCTGCACGGGCCCACCGGGGAGCCTTTCCGGGTCATCTACTCGTTCCACATGCCTCTGTTCTTCTTCCTGTCCGGAACGTTCTTCAACGCCCGGCGCCCCTGGTGGGAGAGCGCGCTCGGCCGCGCCGACGCGCTGCTCAAACCCTATGCCGTCACCTTGCTCGCGTTCGCGTTCGCCGACCTGCTTCTGGGCGGGCAGGAGTTCTGGATGCATCTGCTGCGCATGGCCTATGCCACGGGCGAAGCGCTGCAAAGCGGGTGGGTGCCGTTGTGGTTCCTGCCCCACCTCTTCGTGCTGAGCCTGGTGGGCTGGTGCGCGCTGCGCGCCCTGGGCCGGCGCACGGCGCTCGTGCGCTGGACGTGGACCGCCGCGCTGCTGGTCGCCGGGGTCGCCTCGATCGACCTTGCATGGCGACGAGAGGTGTCGATCTTCGGCGCCCAGATCGCCCTGCCGGGATTGCCGTTCAGCGTGGACCTGCTGCCCGTCACGCTGTCCTTTTTCCTTGCCGGGGCTTGGCTCAGACCCCAGGTGGAGGGCTTCCGGCCGCGCCCCGCGTTGCTCGTGCTCGCGCTGGCCGCGTTCGTCGCATGCCACGCGCTGCTGGACGTGACGATCAATCTCAACACGCGCAAGTACCCCGCCCCGTGGTGCACGACGCTGCAGGCCGGAGCGGGCATCTACCTGACGCTGTCGCTCGCGCACCTGCTCCTGCGCTGGCCGGTGCTGGAGCGGCCCTTGGCCCTCCTGGGCCGGGCGAGCCTGTTCGTGCTGCTGTTCCACGGTGCGCTGCAGGAGGCGGTGTTCCATGCGTTCGCAGGAACGGACGCGGTCCCCCGGCGCGTGGTCGAGTCCGGCGCCCTTCTGGTCGCCTTGACCGGCCCGCTGGCCTTCTGGTGGTTGGCCTGGCGCGTCCCGGCCATGGGTCGCTGGTGGCTGCCCCGCCCCCGCAAGCCGCAAGGGGTGGTGGTCTCCTAGCCCGCGGCTGCCTTGTATTTTTGCCCCCGGGGCTTGCGCCCCACCCCCCATGGGGGTTGCGGCCCGGCTTCGGGCGGCCGGGCGCCGGGCCTTGTATGTCTGCCCCCGGGGCTTGCGCCCCACCCCCCATGGGGGTTGCGGCCCGGCTTCGGGCGGCCGGGCGCCGGGCCTCAGGCAGCGGTTGAGCCGCCGCCGAGCAGCAGGCGTGCGCGGGCGAGGCCCGGGCCGACGGCCGAGGAGCCCGGAAATTGCGCCCGCAGACGGCCTGGGGACATTGCGGGCTGCCTACAATATCGGGCCGCTTTTTCGCGTCGCGCCGCGCGCGCCCGGCGGCTCTTCATTCAGACCGGCGCTTCGCTGAGGTCCCCATGCTCTATCCCCAGGAATTCGACGTCATCGTCGTCGGTGGCGGCCATGCCGGCACCGAGGCGGCACTGGCCGCGGCCCGCATGGGCTGCGCCACGCTGCTGCTCACGCACAACATCGAGACACTGGGGCAGATGAGCTGCAACCCGTCGATCGGCGGGATCGGCAAGGGGCATCTGGTCAAGGAGATCGACGCGCTCGGCGGCGCGATGGCCGAGGCGACCGACGAGGCGGGAATCCAGTTCCGCATCCTCAACAGCTCCAAGGGCCCGGCCGTGCGGGCCACCCGCGCCCAGGCGGACCGCGTGCTGTACAAGGCCGCCATCCGGCGGCGGCTGGAGAACCAACCCAATCTGTGGATCTTCCAGCAGGCCGTCGAGGACCTGATGCTGGAAGGCGACCGTGTGGTGGGTGCAGTCACGCAAGTGGGCATTCGCTTTCGTGGCCGGTCGGTGGTGCTGACCGCCGGCACCTTCCTGGACGGGCGCATCCATGTCGGGCTGCAGAACTACGCCGCCGGGCGCGCCGGTGACCCCCCGGCGGTCTCGCTGTCCGCCCGGCTGAAGGAGCTGAAGCTGCCGCAAGGGCGCCTGAAAACCGGCACGCCGCCGCGCATCGACGGCCGCAGCATCGACTTCTCCAAGCTGACCGAGCAGCCCGGCGACCTCGATCCGGTGCCCGTGTTCAGCTTCCTCGGCACGCCGGAGCAACACCCCAAGCAGGTACCCTGCTGGATCACGCACACCAACGAGCGCACGCACGAGATCATCCGCTCCGGCTTCGACCGCAGCCCAATGTTCACCGGTGTGATCGAGGGCGTGGGGCCGCGCTACTGCCCGAGCATCGAGGACAAGATCAACCGCTTCGCCGACAAGACCTCGCACCAGATCTTCCTGGAGCCGGAGGGCCTGACGACGAACGAGTTCTACCCCAATGGCATCTCGACCTCGCTACCGTTCGACATCCAGCTGGCCGCGGTGCGGTCGATGCCGGGCCTCGAAGGGGCGCACATCCTGCGCCCGGGCTACGCGATCGAATATGACTACTTCGACCCGCGCGAGCTGAAATCCAACTTCGAGACCAAGGCCATCCGCGGGTTGTTCTTCGCGGGGCAGATCAACGGCACGACGGGCTACGAGGAAGCCGCCGCACAAGGCCTGTTCGCGGGAGTGAACGCGGCGTTGCAGGTCCTGGGGCGTGAACCGTGGGTACCGCGGCGCGATCAGGCCTACCTGGGCGTGCTGGTCGATGACCTCATCAACAAGGGGGTCACCGAGCCTTATCGCATGTTCACCAGCCGCGCGGAGTTCCGCCTGCAGCTGCGTGAGGACAACGCCGACATGCGGCTGACGGACACCGGCCGCCAGCTCGGGCTGGTGGACGACGCGCGGTGGGATGCCTTCAACCGCAAGCGTGACGCAGTGGCACGGGAGCTCGAGCGACTGCGCTCCACCTGGGTCCACCCCGGCATCCTCCCGGAGCCGGATGCCGCCCGCCTGCTGGGCAAGGCGATCGAGCGGGAGTACAACCTTGCGGACTTGCTGCGCCGCCCCGGGATCGGCTTTGAGGCGGTCGCCGAGGTGGCCCGGATTGCACGCCCCCAGGCAGGTGTTTCACGTGAAACACTGGAGGCGGAGCTGGGCCCCTCCCTCGCCGCCGCCGTCATCGAGCAGGTCGAGATCAGCGTGAAATACGCGGGCTATATCCAGAAGCAGAATGAAGAAGTGCAGCGCGCCGCGTACTACGAGCATCTGCGCCTGCCCGAGGACCTCGACTACACCCGGGTGAGCGCCCTCAGCCATGAGGTTCGCCAGAAGCTGCAGAAGCACCGGCCCGAAACCCTGGGCCAGGCATCGCGCATCTCCGGCATCACGCCGGCAGCCATCTCGCTGCTGCTGATCCATCTCAAAAAGGGCCGGTTCAAGGGCTTCGAGCGCGTCGCGGCCAACGACCTTCCCGGCGCGGCGGACGCCGCGTGATGGCGCGACGCCCGCCCCCAAGCCGGCAAGCGCAGGCGGCCTCCGCGCTCGCGCCAAGAGAGGACCGAAGCGGCGGCCCTCGCGAGACGGGGCCGCACCCGGCCCTCAGACTCGAGCCTCAGCTCGCCACGGGCGCGGACGCACTGGGCGTCTCGCTCAGCACCGTCCAAGTCCAGCAGCTGCTGCACTACCTCGAGCTGCTGCTCAAGTGGAACCGCGTCTACAACCTGACTGCCGTGCGCGGCGCGCAGGAAGCGCTTCACCACCACCTGCTCGACAGCTTGGCGATCCTTCCCTCGCTCGTTCGCCATCTGGACGGACGGCCTGCCCGGATTCTCGATGTCGGCAGCGGCGGCGGGTTGCCTGGCGTCGTGATCGCGATTGCACGCCCGGACTGGCACGTCGACTGCGTCGACGCGGTCGCCAAGAAAGCCGCGTTCGTGCAGCAGGCGGCCGCCGAACTCGGACTCGCGCGTCTGCGCGGCATCCACAGCCGCATCGAGCAGTTGCCACGGGCGAACGCCGACGTCGTCACCTCCCGCGCGTTTGCGTCCCTGCCGGACTTCACCCGGTGGACCGCCGCCCACCTCAACGACAGCGGCGTCTGGATGGCGATGAAGGGCAAGGAACCGAAGGACGAGATCCGCGCACTGCCCCCGACGGTCGACGTGTTTCACGTGGAACATCTGCAGGTCCCCGGCCTGGATGCCGAGCGTTGCTTGGTCTGGATGCGTCCCACCGGAAGAAACACGCCACCCCTCGCCTGATGCCCCCTCCTCGCGCAACGACCGGCAGCGCGCCGCCGCGGCGCCGAGGCGCTCGGCAGCGCCTCACCCGAAGCGGCCCGCAGGGTCGAAGGCTGGCCCGCATCCCCTCCTCGCCCCCTTCCCGGGTATCCCTCCACCCCTACAATGGACCGACAGGAGCGCCTGCTCCGCCCAACCGACGGACGACACGATCCATGATCTCGCGCGAACCGACCCTCGAACGCCTCGCCATTGCCAAATCCTTGCTGCTCGACCCCTTCGGCCTGGACGAGACCAAGCTGGCCCAGGCCCTGCGCCTGATCGGCGAGCACCGCATCGACGATGCCGACCTGTACTTCCAATACACGCGCAGCGAAGGCTGGAGTCTCGAAGAGGGCATCGTCAAGTCCGGCAGCTTCGGCATCGACCAGGGCGTGGGCGTGCGCGCCATCGCCGGCGAAAAGACGGCCTTCGCCTACTCCGACGACATCTCCGAAGCCGCCCTGCTCGACGCCGCCCGCACCGTGCGGACCATCGCCGCGAGCGGACAGAACCGCCGCGTCAAGATCGGCGGCCACACTCCCACCATCGCACCCAGCCGTGTGCTCTACGCGCCAATGGACCCCATCGCCACGCTGGACAGCACCCAGAAGGTCGCTCTGCTCGAGAAGGTCGAGCGGCTGGCCCGCGCCAAGGACCCGCGGGTGGTCCAGGTGATGGCGGGACTGATGGGCGAGTATGACGTCGTCCTCGTGGCGCGCGCCGACGGCACGATCGCCGCGGATGTTCGACCTCTGGTGCGCCTGTCCGTCACCGTCATCGCCGAGCAGAACGGCCGGCGCGAGGTGGGCACCGGGGGCGGCGGCGGCCGCTTCGGCCTCGGCTACTTCCAGGACCACATCCTCGAGGGTTACGTGAACGACGCGGTGCAGGCCGCCCTCACCAACCTGGAAAGCCGCCCCGCCCCGGCCGGCGAGATGACCGTCGTGCTCGGCCCAGGCTGGCCCGGCGTGTTGCTGCACGAGGCGGTGGGTCACGGGTTGGAGGGCGATTTCAACCGCAAGGGATCCAGCGCCTTCTCGGGCCGCATCGGCCAGCGGGTGGCCGCCAAGGGCGTGACGGTGCTGGACGACGGCACCATTCCCGACCGCCGGGGCTCGCTCAACATCGACGACGAAGGCAATCCCAGCCAGCGCAACGTACTGATCGAGGACGGCATCCTGCGCGGCTACATCCAGGACGCGATGAATGCCCACCTGATGAAGGTCAAGCCGACCGGCAACGGCCGCCGCGAGAGCTACGCCCACGTCCCGATGCCGCGCATGACCAACACCTACATGCTGGCCGGCGACAAGACGCGTGACGAGATCCTCGCGAGCATCCAGAAGGGCCTCTATGCCGTGAACTTCGGCGGCGGCCAGGTCGACATCACGAGCGGCAAGTTCGTGTTCTCCGCCAGCGAGGCCTATTGGGTCGAGAACGGCAAGATCCAGTACCCGGTCAAGGGGGCGACCATCATCGGCAACGGCCCCGATGCACTCACCCGCGTCAGCATGATCGGCAACGACCTCGAACTCGACACCGGCGTCGGCACCTGCGGCAAGGAAGGCCAGAGCGTGCCGGTCGGCGTGGGCCAGCCGACCCTGCGCATCGACGGGCTGACCGTCGGCGGCACCGCCTGAGCGGGGCCGCAACCCCCACGGGGGGTGGGGCGCAAGCCCACGGGGGGTGGGGCGCAAGCCCCGGGGGCAAAGATACAAGACTGCGCAAGCGGCCCTAAGGCGGCGCCGGGAGCGGACTCGCCGCCGCGCCTCCCACTGGGAGTTAGAGAGGTAAGCACTCACACACTCATGGCAACGCGTGCGCAGCGCCGCCGCGTCCCCGCGCCCTCGCTCCACCCCCCCCGCGCCGTCCACCGCCCCGCGTCCCGCCCCGTGCCCCGGGGCTTTGTCACACCCGCCGCGGCTACGCCGTGGCGGTGCCTTGTCGGGCCCCCGGTGAGCGGCTACGCTGGTCGCCCTCCCCACTGGCCCCGCGCCATGGCTCCCGACGACGACGACACCCCGCCCGCCCCTCGGCCGCCGCCCGACCCCTCGGTGATCGAGCGGGTCGAGCGCATCAACGCGGACCTGCTCAAGTTCGTCCGCCAGGCTCGCACGGCCAGCCCGCCCGTGCGAGCCAAGTTGCAGCAGGACATGCGCGAGCGCCTCGAGGCCGAACGCACCGCCCTGCTCGGCCGTCAGTCTGTACTGCCCGAGGCCTTGAGGCACTACGCCGTCACCTTCACCGAGGTGCAGTGGCTGCTCGATGCGTGGATCGCGACCACCGCGCGTGAGGCCGACGAGCTCGAGGTGCGGCGCGATTTCATCGACGTGGCCACCCGTATGCTGGGCGAGCTGGAAGTCCTGCGCCAACCCGATCCGGCGATGAACCCGCCGGGACGCAGCCCAGGATGGTGGTCGGCGATCACGCGCGGCCTGCAGGCGGGCACCGGGGACGAACCGCCCTGCGCGCTGGACGAACCGGACATCCTCATCTGAGCCGGGAGCCGCGGCAGGTCGGCCTGCCGTTCGTCGCCTGCCGGCCACGACACGCTTGACGCATTGCAGCAAGGCCATGCTACAGTTGGCCCATGGCTCGCGCTTGGTTTTTCGGCTTTTACTTTTGGTTCTCGCACCGCCCCGGCGGAGGAGAGGCCAGCGCGTAACCGAACACGAGCGAACCGAATCCGAACCGACCGCCGGGGCACCCCCGGCGGTTTTTTTTTTGCCCTCGGTCGCTCACCCCAGTCACCAGATCCCAAGGAGAGCAGCTGCCATGAACGCCAAGACCAACAACGCCGTGGAGGGTTGGTATGCGCCCGTCGACAAGACCTCGCAAACCGACGACGAAAGGATCCGCGACGTGACGCCGCTGCCTCCTCCGGAACACCTGATCCGGTTCTTCCCGATCCGCGGCACGGCGATCGAGAGCCTGGTCGGCGAGACCCGGCACCGGATCCGCAAGATCATGCAGCACAAGGACGACCGGCTGCTGGTGATCATCGGCCCCTGCTCCATCCACGACCCCACGGCCGCGCTGGAGTACGCGCGGCGCCTGCTCGCGCAACGCGAGAAGTACGCCGACACGCTGGAGATCGTGATGCGGGTGTACTTCGAAAAGCCCCGCACCACCGTGGGCTGGAAGGGACTCATCAACGACCCCTACCTCGACGAGAGCTACCGCATCGACGAAGGCCTGCGCATCGCGCGCCAGCTGCTCATCGACATCAACCGCCTCGGCATGCCCGCCGGCAGCGAGTTCCTCGACGTGATCTCGCCGCAATACATCGGCGACCTGATCAGCTGGGGCGCGATCGGGGCGCGCACCACTGAAAGCCAGGTCCACCGCGAGCTGGCCTCCGGCCTGTCGGCGCCCATCGGCTTCAAGAACGGCACCGACGGCAACATCAAGATCGCGACCGATGCCATCCAGGCCGCCGGCCGCCCGCATCACTTCCTTTCCGTGCACAAGAACGGCCAGGTGGCGATCGTCGAGACCAAGGGCAACAAGGACTGCCACGTGATCCTGCGTGGCGGCAAGGCCCCCAACTACGACGCGGCGAGCGTCGAGGCGGCCTGCAAGGAACTGGAGGCCGCCAAGCTGCCCGCGACCCTGATGGTCGATTGCTCGCACGCCAACTCGAGCAAGCAGCACGAGCGGCAGCTGGTCGTCGCCCGCGACATCGCCGACCAGATCGCCAGCGGCTCGACCCGTATCTTCGGCGTGATGATCGAAAGCCATCTGCAGGCCGGCAACCAGAAATTCACCCCGGGCAAGGACGACCCGGCCAAACTCGAGTACGGCAAGAGCATCACCGACGCCTGCATCGGCTGGGACGACTCGCTCGAGGCGCTGCAGGTGCTGTCCGACGCGGTCAAGCGCCGGCGGCGCTAAGGCCCGGCGCCCGGCCGCCCGAAGCCGGGCCGCAACCCCCACGGGGGGTGGGGCGTCAGCCCCGGGGGCACCTTCCTTCCGCCCGGCGCCCGGCCGCCCGAAGCCGGGCCATACCCGCCTATCCCTGCCGCGCCCGAAGCCCGCTGACAAGGGCTGGGGCGCTTTCGTTTTTGTAAGCGCGGTAAGGGACCGCAAGCACAGTGGCGACCGGCCGGCGATCGTAGTCGAATAAAGGCCGTCGGGATTGCAACGTCTCCGTCGAGCGGAATCGGTTTTCCCTCAGCAGAGCCCACGTC
The DNA here is from genome assembly GCA_035559275.1 of Burkholderiaceae bacterium. Lineage (GTDB taxonomy): Bacteria > Pseudomonadota > Gammaproteobacteria > Burkholderiales > Burkholderiaceae_C > Caldimonas. The sequence goes on along the minus strand of DATMBN010000004.1, from coordinate 10,879 downwards.
GAGTGGGATCGCCCGCCGCAGGCCCTTGGACCTCGGCGGGCATTTTTTATGGCGCGTCGCGCCGCAAGCGCTCGCTGTTCCAGTACACGTCGTCACCGCCCAGGCCGTCGAGGTTGGCGCGGTTGAGCACGCGCGCCAGCACGAACAGCAGGTCGGAGAGGCGGTTCAGGTACTGGCGCGGCGCCTCGCGCACGGCCTCTCGCCGCCCGAGCGCCACCACCGCCCGCTCGGCGCGCCTGGCGACCGTGCGGGCGACGTGCGCGATGGCCGCGCTGCGGGTGCCGCCAGGCAGGATGAACTCCTTCAGGCGCGGCAGCTGCGCGTTGTAGTGCGCCAGCGCCTCGTCCAGCCGCGCGACCGCCTCGGCCTTGAGCAGCTCGTAGCCGGGCATGGACAGCTCTCCACCGAGGTTGAACAGCTCGTGCTGGATCGTCACCAGCAGCTCGCGCACGTCGCCCGGCAACGGCTCCGCCAGCAACACGCCCAGCTGCGAGTTGAGCTCGTCCACGTCGCCCATCGCCTGCACGCGCAGATCGTCCTTGGGTACACGCGAACCGTCGCCCAATCCCGTGGTGCCATCGTCCCCGGTGCGCGTGGCGATCTGCGAAAGTCGGTGGCCCATGCGTTTCTCCTGGCTGTCGGTCCGGGCGTCCGCCCCTGCCGCAGTGTAGAACGGCGTCACGCCGATAATGGCCCCATCCAGAGGAGTCAGGCATGAACGCGCCCCTACCCACGCATCTGCTGCCCGAGATCCAGCCCCGCCCGGTGCCCGAAGCGCTGCTCGTGGCCCTGCGCGAGCGCTTCGGCGACCGCTGTTCGACCGCGCGCGCCGTGCGCGAACAGCACGGCCGCGACGAATCGCCCTTCGACGTGCCACCGCCCGATGCGGTCGTCTTCGCCGAATGCAACGAGGACGTGGCCGACGCCGTGCGCCTGGCCGCGCAGCACGAGGTGCCGGTGATCCCCTTCGGCGTGGGCTCCTCGCTCGAGGGGCACCTGCTCGCCGTGCAGGGTGGCATCAGCATCGACCTGTCCCGCATGAACCGGATCCTCTCCGTCCATGCCGAGGACCTGACGGCCACGGTGCAGGCCGGCGTGACGCGCACCCAGCTCAACGCCGCGATCCGCGACACCGGCCTCTTCTTCCCGATCGACCCCGGCGCGGACGCCTCGATCGGCGGCATGACGGCCACGCGCGCCAGCGGCACGAACGCGGTGCGCTACGGCACGATGCGCGAGAACGTGCTGGGGCTGGCCGTCGTGACTGCCAGCGGCCAGATCGTGCGCACCGGCACGCGCGCGAAGAAATCCAGCGCGGGGTACGACCTCACACGCCTTTTCGTCGGCAGCGAAGGCACCCTGGGCGTCATGACCGAGATCACCGTGCGCCTGTACCCGCAGCCCGAGGCCGTGTCCGCCGCGATCTGCAGCTTCCCGACACTGGCGGCCGCGGTGCGCACGACCATACAGATCATCCAGATCGGCGTGCCGATCGCACGCTGCGAACTGCTGGACGCCAATGCCGTGCGCGCCGTCAACAAGCACGATCGCTTGAGCCTGCGGGAAGGACCGATGCTGTTGATGGAGTTCCACGGCACGCCGGCCGGCGTCAAAGAGCAGGCCGAACTGGTGCAGGAGATCGCGCGCGAGCAAGGCGGCGAGGACTTCGAGTGGGCCATGACGCCCGAAGAGCGCACCAGGCTGTGGACCGCGCGTCACCACGCCTACCTGGCCGCGTTGCAGACGAAGCCCGGGTGCCGCGCCGTCACGACCGACGCCTGCGTGCCGATCTCGCGCCTGGCCGACTGCCTGCTCGAAACCATCGACGAGGCCGATGCGGCCGGCCTGCCCTACTTCGTCGTCGGACACGTGGGCGACGGCAACTTCCACGTCGGCTACCTGATCGACCCGGCCAAGCCCGAGGAGCGGGAGCTGGCCGAGAGACTCAACCACCAGCTGGTCGCCCGCGCGATCCGGCTGGAGGGCACGTGCACCGGCGAGCACGGCATCGGCCTGCACAAGATGGGCTTCCTGCGCGACGAGGCCGGCGACGGAGCGATCGCGCTGATGCGCTCGATCAAGCACGCGCTCGACCCGAAGAACATCATGAACCCAGGCAAGATCTTCCCCTGGTGACCGCCCGCCCGGCGACCACCTTCCGCCCGCACCTTCCTTAAAGAGAGAGAACCACCATGCTCGGTATCAGCGACTACGGCGCCTTCTGCGCCGCGATCCTCGTGTTCCTGGCCCTGCCCGGGCCGGGCACCTTCGCACTGCTCTCGGCCACCGGCAAGGGCGGCTTCAAGAGCGGGGCCGCCGCCACGCTGGGGCTGATCCTCGGGGACCAGGTGCTGCTGTGGCTCGCCGTTGCAGGCGTCGCCGCGCTGCTGGCCGCCCACCCCGTCCTCTTCCAAGGCGTGCAGTATCTGGGCGCGGCCTACCTCGTGTGGATCGGCTGGAAGCTGCTGCGCGCCCGCGACGGCGACTCCCGCCCGCTGGAACTGCGCACCGGGCGATACCTGCGCCAGGCCTTTCTGATCACCCTGCTCAATCCCAAGGCCATCGTCTTCTACATGGCCTTCTTCCCGCTCTTCATCGACCCGGCCCGCCACCAGGGCCTGGTGACCTTCGGCGCGATGGCGCTGACCATCGCGGTGCTCACCGCGGTCTACTGCCTCACCCTTGCGGCCTTCGCCGACGCGATCGCCGCGAGGGTGCGTGCGCACAAGCCCCTGGCGAAGTGGCTGGAGCGGCTGGCGGGGATCTTCCTCGTCGGCTTCGGGGTGAAGCTCGCGACGCAATGAACGGCCTTGACGGTGCACACCCTCGAAGGGACAATAGACCAGTCGTTTCAACCAGTTGGGTCATGTCTACGACGATCGGCGCTTTCGAGGCCAAGACACACCTTTCCGCCCTGCTCGACCGTGTCGAACAGGGCGAGGAAGTGGTCATCACCAAGCACGGCCGGCCGGTGGCACGGCTGACCCCTGTGCGGCCCGCAGCCTCGGTGAGCGAAGACGGGGACCTTTTCGAATTGATGCGCCGCCAACGCGCCGGGCGCCGGCTCGCGCTGGACTGGCGCCAGCTGCGCGACGAGGGCCGCAAAGGATGAACCGCCACGCGGAGCGCACCCCTTGACCGCCGTCGTACTGGATGCCTCGTGCGCGCTGACGTGGTGCTTCGAGGACGAGGCCCGGCCGTCCACCGACGAGCTTTTCCGCCGTGTCCAGGCCGAAGGCGCGGTAGTGCCGCCGTTGTGGCACCTGGAGGTGGGAAACATCCTGCTCGCCGCCGAACGGCGCCGGCGCCTGAGCCAAGCGGACGTCGAGGCGTACCTGGCGCTGCTACAACGCCTGCGGCTGGACACCGATGCTGCGCCCGCCGAGCGCGGGCGCGCCGACATCCTCCACCTGGCGCGCGAGCACGCTCTCACGGTGTACGACGCAGCCTATCTCGACCTGGCCATGCGGCGGCGCCTGCCTCTGGCGACGCTCGATGCTGGCTTGCAGCGCGCCGCGGGTGCCGCAGGCGTCGACCTGATCGAACTGTGACCCCCACCTGATGGCCAAGATCTTCTGCATCGCCAACCAGAAAGGCGGCGTCGGCAAGACGACCACCGCCGTGAACCTCGCCGCCGGCCTCGCCAAGGTCGGGCAGCGCGTGCTGCTCGTGGACCTCGATCCGCAGGGCAACGCGACCATGGGTTCGGGCGTCGACAAGCGCGCCCTGCCCCACACGGTCTACGAAGTGCTGATCGAGGCCGCGACCATCCCCGAGGCGCGCGCGCGGTCGGAGCTGGGCGGCTACGACGTGCTCGGCGCCAACCGCGAGCTGGCAGGCGCCGAGGTGGAGCTGGTCGACCTCGAACGCCGCGAGCGCCGGCTCAAGGAAGCCGTCGCCGCCGTCGATGCGGACTACGACTTCGTGCTGATCGACTGCCCGCCGAGCCTGTCGATGCTCACGCTCAATGGCCTCGTCTCCGCCCACGGCGTGATCGTGCCGATGCAGTGCGAGTACTTCGCGCTCGAAGGCCTGTCGGACCTGGTCAACACGATCAAGCAGGTCCACGCCAACCTGAACCCCGAGCTCAAGATCATCGGCCTGCTGCGCGTGATGTACGACCCGCGCATCACGCTGCAAAGCCAGGTGAGCGACCAGCTCAAGCAGCACTTCGGCGACAAGGTCTTCAACACCGTGATCCCGCGCAACGTGCGCCTGGCCGAAGCCCCCAGCTACGGCCAGCCGGGGGTGGTGTTCGACCCTGCTTCCAAGGGCGCGCAGTCGTATGTGGACTTCGCGCGCGAGATGGTCGCGCGCATCGCGACGCTGTGAGCATGACAAGGACTCCGATGAGCGACGCCCGCATCCTCCTTTTGCCCGGCTGGCTCAACTCCGACCCGGCGCACTGGCAGAGCCGCTGGGAAGCGCTGCACGGCGACACCCGCGTCGAGCAGGACGACTGGGAGTGGCCCAAGCGCGGCGACTGGATGGCACGGCTGGAGGAGGTGATCCTTTCCGACGCTCGTCCGGCGGTGCTCGTCGGCCACAGCCTGGGCTGCCAGCTCGTCGCCGCCTGGGCCGCGCATTCGTCGCACACCGAGCGCGTGCGCGCCGCCCTGCTGGTCGCCCCGCCGGACACCGAGCGCGAGGACATGCCGCCCCAGCTGCACGGCTGGCGGCCCATCGTGCGTCAGCGCCTGCCCTTCCGCGCCACCGCCGTCGTCAGCAGCGACGACCCCTACTGCAAGCCCGAGCGGGCGAGCGAAATGGTGGCCGACTGGGGCGCCTCGCTGGTGCAGATCGGCCCGCGCGGCCACATCAACGCCGACTCCGGTCTGGGCGACTGGCCCGAGGGCCGGCAGTTGCTCGACGCCCTGCTCGCCTCCTGAACCTCCTGGTGCCGCCCATGGTCACGAAGAAACCCAAAGGCCTCGGCCTCGGACTCGAAGCCCTGTTGGGCCCCAAGGTGAGCGACAGCCCCGCCGCGGCACCCGCAGCCGACGGTCGCCCCTCGACGCTCAAGCTCTCGCAACTGCAGGCCGGCAAGTACCAGCCGCGCACGCGCATGGACGAAGGCTCGCTCTACGAGCTGGCTGAAAGCATCAAGGCGCAGGGCATCATGCAGCCTATCCTGGTGCGCCCGCTGCGTGCACCAGGCCAGGCTTCGGATGACAAGTCGCGGCACCCACCCGGCAGCCCGCCCCGCTACGAGATCATCGCCGGCGAACGGCGCTTCCGCGCCGCCAAGCTGGCCGGCCTCGACGAGGTGCCGGTGCTGGTCAAGGAGGTGCCGGACGAGGCCGCCGCGGCGATGGCCCTCATCGAAAACATCCAGCGCGAGGACCTCAACCCGCTGGAAGAGGCCCAGGGCCTGCACCGCCTGGTGCACGAGTTCGGCCTCACCCACGAGCAGGCCGCGCAGGCCGTGGGCCGTTCGCGCAGCGCCGCCAGCAACCTGCTGCGCCTCTTGCAGCTGGCCGAGCCGGTGCAGCAGATGCTGATGGCCGGCGACCTCGACATGGGCCATGCGCGCGCGCTGCTGACGCTGGAGCCGGCGCAGCAGATCCTCACGGCCAACGAGATCGTCGCGAAGAAGCTCAACGTACGCGAGGCCGAGAAGCTGGTCTCACGCACGCAGCAGGCGCGCCAGACGCCGCTGCTGAGGGTCAAGCAGGACAAGCCTCGCGACATCGCCCGCATCGAGGAGGAGCTCTCCGACCACCTCACCGCGCCGGTCGAGATCCGCATCAAGAAGCGCACCAAGCGCGGCGAGCAGGGCGAGGTCGCGATCGCCTTCGGCTCCCTGGACGAGCTCAACGGCCTGCTGGAGAAGCTGGGGCTGCGCGCAGCGTAGCGCCGGCAGCCACGGGCTCAGGTCATGCGGGTGGACTGCGCATCCTTGGCGGCCTGGCGCTGCAGTTGCGCCACCATCAACTGGTCCGCCAGCAAGCCTGCCGAGACCAGCAGCGCGACCACGAAGACGATCTCGCCGAGCATGGGCAGGGACAGCGTGCCGGCCGTCCACACCGATCCCGTGTCAGTTCGGCAGTAGAACGAGGCCGCGGCCATGCCGGTGTAGTGCATCGAGCACACCGCCGCGGCCATCGTCCCCGAGGCCAGCACCCGGTGCGTGACCTGCCTGGTATGGAAGGCGAGCCAGAACGCCGCCGTGGCCGCGACGACCGCAATGACGACCGACGCCACGACCAGGGGGAAGTCCCATTCGATGTAGCCCGGGAAGCGGATGCCTGACATCCCCAGGTAGTGCATGACGGCCACCGCCAGCCCGGCAATGGGGCCCGCGACGAACAGCCGCTGCAGCGTGAACGGCTTGGCCGCGAGGTACCAGAAGGCGATGCCGGCCACCACGACCGCCGCGACGAAGGAGATCGTCGTCTCCATCACGCCGTAGCTTTGCCGCACGGGGATCCGGAAGGCCACCATGCCGATGAAGTGCATGCACCAGATCCCGACGCCGCCGAGGGCGATGGCGGCGGACGCAAGGTTGAAGTAGCTCCATCCGCCTTCGGCGGTGCGGATGTGGCGGGCGGCGCCGAGCGCCACGAAGGCCCCGAGGGCCGAGACCACGAACGAGAGCACCAAGAGCAGCGTCTCGTATTGGGGTACCGCGAGTTCAGCAGACATGGCGATGTCTCCTTGATTGTGGTTGCAGGGCTAGGCCCCTGGCCACCCACTGCACTGGTCTCGGGGCACCCTGACATTGACACACGTCAAGTTCCGCCACCACCCACTTGAGGGGGAAGAATTCCCTCCGCCCCGGGTGCGGCGTGAACAAATGCACAGCACGGCGCTCTCGCTCAGCCACCCCCTGCGCCCCCCATGGACGCCAGTCAGGCACCGCATCGTGATACAACAGGCACGCACAAGGAGCTGCCGTGTACCTGCCCCGTCATTTCGATGAGTCGCGCCCCCAGGCGCTGGCCGAGCTGATCCGCTCGCATCCCCTGGCCACCCTGGTCACGCTGAGCCCCGCGGGCCTGCAGGCCAACCCGGTGCCGCTGCTGCTGGACACCGGCCCGGACGACGGCCCCCACGGCACGCTGCGCGGCCACGTCGCCCGCGCCAACCCCTTGTGGCGAGAGCACGACCCCGCGGTCGAGGCGCTGGCCGTCTTCCACGGCCCGGACGCCTACGTCTCGCCCGGGTGGTACGCCAGCAAGCGCGAGCACGGCAAAGTGGTGCCGACCTGGAACTACGCGGTCGTGCAGGCGCGCGGCCCGCTGCGTATCGTCGAGGACCGCGCGTGGCTGCGCGACTTCGTCGGCAGACTGACGCACCGCCACGAAGCGCATCGCTCCGAGCCGTGGCACATCGACGACGCACCGGCCGCGTTCACCGAGCAGCTGCTGGGCTCCATCGTCGGCATCGAGATGCCTCTGACCCGCCTCGAAGGCAAATGGAAGCTGAGCCAGAACCGGCCCGTGGCCGACCGGCAGGGGGTGATCGACGGCCTGCGACAGGAGGCGGCGGCGGACGCAGCCGACGTCGCCTCCTGGATGGCGCGGCTGGAGGATGCCGCGCGGCCCGGCTAGCCTTGTATCTACGCCCCGGAGGGACCGCGTCTCACGCCTGCGCCCCGCCGCACGGGGAGCGGCCCACGCGCATCCAGTCATCGCAGGCGGCGGACAGCCGCTCCTGCCACAACTCCACGTCGCGCGGCAGCGGCACGCCACGCGTGGGCGCCCACTGACGGCGCAGGAAGCGCACGACCGCCTGTGCCTGCCACGCCGCCTCGCGACCGATCACGCTCAGTTCCGCCGCCACCACGTCGTCGATCGCCTGGTGTGCCAGCCACGCGAGCTGCTCAGGACTCACTCCTGCGCCCGCCATGCTGCGCAGCACGCGCTCGACCTGATCCCCGGTGCGCGCCAGGGCCACTCGCGCCTGCTCATCCGGCGCCAACGCCCCGGCCTGCACCCGCCGCCAATCGACCAGCAGTCCCGCCAGCGCGCGCAGGCGCGGCAGGGCGTCGTCCAGCCGGGGGACCTGCCGCAGGGCCGAGCGCACCCCCGATTCCAGCAGGCCGACGAGGTCGCCCAGCATCTGCGCGTCGTAGCGATCGCGGTTCATCCGCAACGCGAGCGACAGGCGCAGTTCCGGCCAACGGGCGTCGCGCGTGAACATCGCGCTCGTCAGCTCGGCCAGTGCCAGCACCCGCCCGAGCGGGCTGGTGGCCTGCGCGGCCAGCGCGCGGGGATACCCCGAACCATCGAGCAGCTCGTGATGCTCGAGGATCGCTCGCACCATGGGCTTGGGATAGTCGTGGTGGCGCTCGACCAGCAGCGCCGACGTGACCGGATGGGCGTACAGCTGCCGCCGCTGCTCGCTGGTGAGGCGGCGCTCCAATCGCCCCAGCGCCGGGTCGGCGTACAGCATGCCCAGGTCGTGCAGCAGCCCCGCCGCCACCGCCACCGCGACGTCGTGCCGCGCCGCGACCGGTGTCCACGCCAGCCAACCCGCGCACAGCGCCGCCAGCACCGAGTGCTCGAACAAGTCCGGAAAGCTCTCCCGGGCAAGCGTCAGGCTGAAGGCAATCGCCGGCGGCAACGGCACGCTTTCGAGTGCCTCCAGGACGACTTCGCGCGTCTTCGGCGCTCCCAACATGCGATCGAAGAAGCCCCATCGGCGCAGCGCGTCGTCGGCCACCTCGCGCAGCACCCGCCCGTTCACCCCCGGCTCGCTCGAAAGGCATTCTTCCACCGGCTGCGCCAGGCGGTGCTGCATCAACCGCTCGTAGACGCGCTCATCCACGCCCACGCCCTGGTCCAGCAGCTTGACCCCCTGGACGTTGTAGACCGCTCGGCTGGCCACGACCGGCCGCTTGCGATGCAAACGTGCAGCAGCCAGCAGGTAGTACTTGGGATCGGGGGAATTCATCGACGGACCGGAGGTCCGCGCATTATCGGCATGCCCAGCGGGATCTGAAGGCACGCACGGCCGAGCGGCTGTCCCCAAGGCCTTGTTCGTTGGCCAGCACCGGGCGGCATTGCTGGTCGTCACGAGCATGCCCTGCCCCGCGCGCAGCGTGGCCCAGCCTTGTGTGCCGGCCTCGAAGCCGGCCCCTCGCACCGTACCACGGTGCGCGCTGCCCGGCACCTGCTGGATCAGATGGCCCAGACCCCCCTCGGCCAGGTGAACGGTCAGTCTTGCTGGTTCGTGTCCCACTGCCAGATCGTCAGGCCGTAGTCCGTGCTGAAGGCCGGCATCACTTCGCCTTGTTTGAAGAAGCGCCGGCTGTCGGCCTTGGCGGGGGTGAACCACCAGCCTTCGCGCGGGCAGGGCTTGTTCGCTTCACAGCGCAGGCGAAGCGGAGATTGCGGGTTCGGCTGTTCGCCGCCACGCACGTCCGGCTTGTGCACGAAGTACCAGGTGGTGTCCACCGCCTGTGTTTTAGATGAATAGGTGGCGAACTCATCCAAGCCGTACTCGGGGTCCGCCTCCCGAACCACATGTTTCTCACGGCCCACGATGTGATAGGCCGGCTGCATCGGTCGGCCTTCAACGCAGAAGGTCAGGCTGAAATCGCCTGCCCCTTCGTCGGCCCATTGGGCGGGCACCCAGACGCCGGACCGCGGGCAACGATCACCAGGTTTGGCTTGGACGCTACGGTCGATGGGATGGGTAGGAAATGCCGCCGGGATCGCGGCCAGTTGGTATTCGGTCAGGTGTTGGATTGCCGTTGATCTATCGCCAACCACGTGGCCGTTATCCAGCAGCCTCCGATCCTGCTCGCTAAGCGATTCGCGATTCAGCCAGTTCAAACCCTTCCATTGATTGTTGCGCAGCACATCCGCACCTGTGCCACAGGCATAGCTCACGCGGCCAAACCGCTCTTGCCACTCGTCGCGCGTTTCATAGCCGAATGCGTTCTCGATCAACCCGCGATAGTCCGAAGACGGCGCCCACAGGAAGTCCAGCATGGGCATATAGTCGCCTGCCGTTCTGACGAACTCGATGCCGCGGCGAATGTTCTCGGCGTGCGTGAGGTAGCGTGAGACCCAGTAGTCCACACGCCCCAGGCCGCGGGCCTTGTGGCCGCCGATCAGACTGTTGAAAAAGTGCGCGAACTCCTCGCACAGCTGCGCGCACAGCTCGTAGTAAGGGATCGACGTGGCCTCATACAGGAACCACGCATCCTGGTCCAGGTTGCGGGGCACGTCGTAGGGCAGAAGCACCGGCTCGCTCATTGAATGTCATCCGGCAATGCAAGAAGGATGGTCCTGGCCTCTTCAGCTGTCCAGTCCGAGAACCCCCAGTTGGTCTGGAAAGGACCTTGCACGTGGGTGTCGGTCGGCTTGTGTCGCACCGGCGCAACCACCTTGCGTCCGGTCACATCCGTCCATTCGACACGGGTGTCGGGCAGTTCAGCGCCGGACTGAGGATCCACACGCGGCCGGGTGTTCGCGAATTTGTCCGCGCTGGGATAGAAAGCGATCTGCTCGGCGCCGCCGTCGAGCCAATACAGATCGCCTTGTTCGTTGGCCAGCACCGGGCGGCCTTGCTGGTCGCTCAGATGCTGGGGCGCCCTGGTCCCTCGCTTTACTGCTTGCCTGCGGCGCAACGCCGCAACTGGCGGCGAGCCTCCGGAATGGTGTCGATGCGGTTGGGGTTGCCCAGGCACTCGTCTTCTTGCGTGATGCGCACCCGCCCGTCTTCCTGAAGCTTGAGCCGCAGGGCCACGGTCATGCGGCTCCATCCCTGCCCCACCTCGGCGATGGTGCTGGCGTGCTTGCGGTCGATCGGGAAGTACTGAACGGTGACCAGCACCAGGTTGTTGGCGGCATCGCCCACCCCGATGGCAGGCACGGCATTGCAAAAGAACTGATAGGGCTCTTTGACCTCGATGCGGTGGTAGCCC
>DATMBN010000003.1:0-4629 GCA_035559275.1 Burkholderiaceae bacterium | reverse complement strand
CGCCGCAGGCAAGCGCAAGAAGGTCGCCCTCGTGGCTTGCATGCGCAAGCTGCTGACCATCCTCAATGCCATCGCCAAGCACGGCTCGACCTGGAACCTGTCTCTTCATCACGCTTGACTGCCAAGACGGTTGCTCAGGCGCGCAGGGCGAGGAAGCGCGGGCCGGCCGGCGTGGCCGGGCCGGTGATGCCGGCGCAAGGCTCGACCAGCATCAGCGCGAGCCGGCGCAGCGCCTGCCACGGGTCGTGCGGCCAGTCGGGGTGCCGCAGTCCCTTGACGATGCCGTCGCAGATGCGGGCCGCCTCGAGCAGCGCGTCCAGCGTCATCGCGCCCAGGCGCGGCACCGCGCGTTCGCACAGCTTCTCCTTCACGCCCCAGACGCGTTGCTCGCGCAGCGCCACCGGCAGCGGCTTGCCGGCGGCGACGGCATCGTGCAGCCGCTTGAGCGTGCGGATGTCCTCGGCCAGCGTCCAGTGCACCAGCACGGCGGCCTCGCCCTCGGCCTCCAGCCCATCGAGCATGCGCAGCACGCGAGGCGTCTGACCGGACAGCACCGCCTCGCTGAGCTTGAAGACGTCGTAGCGGGCCACGTTGAGCACCGCGGCCTCGATCTGCTCGAAGCTCAGCTCGCCTTTCGGGTAGAGCAGGCCCAGCTTCTGGATCTCCTGGTGGGCGGCGAGCAGGTTGCCTTCGACGCGATCGGCGAAGAAGGCGAGCGCCCGCTGTCCCGCCTCGCCGGCCTGCACGCGTTGGCCTTGCGCGGCCAGGCGTTGCGCGATCCATTGCGGCAGGGCCTTGCGATCGATCGGGTCGACGCGCACCGCCAGGCCGGCAGCGTCGAGTGCCGAGAACCAGCCGCTGGACTGCGTGGCTTTGTCCAGCCGGGGCAGCACCACGAGGGTCACCAGGTCCTCGCCCAACTGTTCGCAGTAGCGTTGCAAGGCCTCCGAGCCCTCCTTGCCCGGCTTGCCGCTCGGGATGTGGATCTCGATCAGCCGCCGGTCGGCGAAGAGCGAGAGCGCCTGGGCGGCGCCGAGGAGGCCGGACCAGTCGAAATGGGCGCCCGAGACGGTGTGGACCGCACGCTCGGTGTGCCCTGCCCCGCGCGCAGCAGCCCGGATGGCGTCGCAGGCCTCCTGCACGAGGAGCGGCTCGTCGCCGAAGACGGTGTACAGCGGGCGCAAGCCCCGCTGGAGGTGGCCGTTGAGTTGGTCGGCTCGAATCTGCATCGTGAAGGGTCAGGGCGCCGCCCGGCTAGGGGATCAGAGCTTCACCGCCGCCAGCCGGCGCAGCAACTGCGCCGCCAGGTCGCGGCGCAGCCCGTGGACCAGCTCGGCTTCCTCGGCCTCCTTGCCCAGCGCGGCGCTCTCGTTGTAGCTGAGCAGCTCCGACTGCACAAGCTCGGTTTCCGGAATCAGCTCCCGACCCTGCGGCGTGCGCAGGCGAAAGCGCAGGTGCGCGCGCACCGAGAATTCGCGCACTTGGCCCGCACCCGTGGTCGCACTCACCGCGCGGCTCATCCGATCTTCCAGCACCTCCAGCACGACCTCGGCATCCTTGGCTGCTTCGACGATGCGCACATCCGGGGCCGCGGCCAGCTGGCGCCGCACCTCCTCGCCCAACTCGGAGCGCGGCGCGAAGCCCAGCTGGATGCTGCGGAACGAGAAGCCGAGCGTGCCGCGCAGGTGGAAGCCGCAGCCGGCCAGCAGCAGTGCGCCGGTGGCGAGGAGCCACGCGCGGCGGGCGGTGGGCTGGAAGGGCGAACGCGGCATCAGACCACCACGTTGACGAGGCGACCCGGCACGACGACGACCTTCTTCGCCGGCTTGCCTTCGCCGAACTTCGCGAACTCGGGCGAGGCCAGCGCCGCCGCCTCGATCGCCGCCTTGTCGGCCGAGGCGGGCACCTTGATCGCGCCGCGCAGCTTGCCGTTGACCTGCAGCACCAGTTCGACCTCGTCGAGCACCAGCGCGGCTTCGTCGACCTGCGGCCAGGGTGCGTCGAGCAGCTCGCCCAACTCCGCGGCGTAGCCCAGCTGCTGCCACAGCACGTGGGTGATGTGCGGGCAGGCAGGGTACAGCGCGCGCAGCAGGATGCCGAAACCCTCGCGCATGGCGGCGTCGGCGCCGTCGCCCGCCGGCTGGAAGGACTCGAGCGCGTTGAGCAGCTTCATCGTCCCGGAGACGACGGTGTTGTACTGCATGCGCTCGTAGTCGTAGTGGATCTGCTTGAGCAGGCTGTGGACCTCGCGACGCAGGGCGCGCGCCGCCTCGCCGTAGGACGGCGCGGGCCGTGCCGCGCGAATCGTCTGGGCCTGCTTCATGCCGTAGTTCCACACGCGCTTGAGGAAGCGGTGCGCGCCTTCGACGCCGGCATCGTTCCACTCCAGCGTCTGCTCGGGCGGCGAGGCGAACATCGTGAACAGGCGGGCGGTGTCTGCGCCGTACTGGTCGATCAGCTCCTGCGGGTCCACGCCGTTGTTCTTCGACTTGGACATCGTGCCCACGCCCTCGTAGGTCACGGCCGAGCCGTCGCGCTTGAGCTTGGCGCCCACGATCTTGCCGTGCTCGTCGTAGACGTTCTCGACCTCGTGCGGCCAGAAGTACTCGACGCCGCCCTTGTCGTTGCGACGGCTGTAGATGTGGTTGAGCACCATCCCCTGCGTCAGCAGGCGCGTGAACGGCTCGTGGATCTTCACGAGGCCCAGGTCGCGCATGACCTTGGTCCAGAAGCGCGCGTAGAGCAGGTGCAAGATGGCGTGCTCGATGCCACCGATGTACTGGTCCATGCCCGGGCTGCCGCCGGCCGCGCCTTCGCCCTGCATCCAGTAGTGCGTGCCGCCTGCGACCATCTTCTGGTCGTTCGTCGGGTCGCAGTAGCGCATGTAGTACCACGAGGAGTCGACGAAGGTGTCCATCGTGTCGGTCTCGCGCCGGGCGGGCTTACCGCACCGGGGGCAGTCGACCTTGAGGAAGGACTCGCACTTGTTGAGCGGGTTGCCCGAGCCGTCGGGGATCAGGTCCTCCGGCAGCACGACCGGCAGGTCCTTCTCCGGCACCGGCACCGGGCCGCAGTCGTCGCAGTGGATGATGGGGATGGGCGTGCCCCAGTAGCGCTGGCGGCTGATGCCCCAGTCGCGCAGGCGCCAGGTGGTCTTCTTCTCGCCCAGGCCCTGGGCGGCGAGCAGCTCGGCCACCTTGTCCACGGCCTCCTTGTGGTGCAGCCCATCGAGCACGCCCGACTGGATGCAGCGACCGCGCTGCTTGTCGGCGTACCACTCGGCCCAGGCGTCGGTCGAGAAGGTCTCGCCCTCGACCGCGATGACCTGCTTGATCGGCAGGCCGTACTTCTTCGCGAACGCGAAGTCGCGCTCGTCGTGGGCCGGCACGCCCATCACCGCGCCGTCGCCGTAGCTCATCAGCACGTAGTTGCCGACCCACACCTGGACCGGCTCACCCGTCAGCGGGTGCGTGACCGCCAGGCCCGTGGGCAGGCCTTCCTTTTCCTTCAGCGCGAGTTCGGCCTCGGTGGTGCCGCCCTTCTTGCATTCCTCGATGAAGGCGGCGAGTCGGGGGTTGGCCTTGGCGGCGTGCGCGGCGAGCGGATGCTCGGGCGCGACGGCGCAGAAGGTCACGCCCATGATGGTGTCGGCGCGCGTGGTGAAGACGTACAGCCGCCCGCCCTGGATGAGTTCGCCGTCCTCGCCACGGATGTCGTGCGGGAAGGCGAAGCGCACGCCCTCGCTCTTGCCGATCCAGTTCTCCTGCATCAGCCGCACGCGCTCGGGCCACCCGGCCAGGTAGTTCGGGTCCTCGGGGTCGCTCACCGCCGACAGCAGTTCGTCGGCGTACTGCGTGATCTTCAGGTAGTAGCCCGGGATTTCGCGCTTTTCCACAGGGGCGCCTGAGCGCCAGCCGCGCCCGTCGATCACCTGCTCGTTGGCCAGCACGGTCTGGTCCACCGGGTCCCAGTTGACGACCTGGGTGCGGCGCTCGGCGATGCCCTTTTCCAGCATCTTCAGGAACAGCCACTGGTTCCACTTGTAGTAGTCGGGCTTGCAGGTGGTGACCTCGCGCGACCAGTCGATCGCCAGGCCCATCGCCAGCATTTGCTGCTTCATGTAGGCGATGTTGTCGTAGGTCCACTTGGCCGGCGGGACCTTGTTCTTCATCGCCGCGTTCTCGGCCGGCAGGCCGAAGGCGTCCCAGCCCATGGGCATCAGCACGTTCCAGCCGTTCATGCGCAGGTAGCGCGTCAACATGTCGTTGATCGTGTAGTTGCGCACGTGACCCATGTGCAGCTTGCCCGAGGGGTAGGGCAGCATCGAGCAGGCGTAGAACTTCTTCTTGTTCGCGTCCTCGGTGACGCGATAGGCGTCGCGCTCGCGCCAGTACGACTGGGCCGCGGCTTCGACTTCGCGTGGCGAATAGACGGGGGGCTGCTGTGCTTGGCTCATGGGGCGGGGCGCCACGGCAGGGGCGCCGTCTTGGCTGGAAGATGGAAGGCGTCGATTATAGGAACCGGGGCGTTCCGCCCCCCACCCGGGCAACGGCCCGGCTCCGGGCGGCCGAGCGCCGGGCCTTCTATCTTTGCCCCCGGGGCTTGCGCCCCACCCCCCGCGGGGGCAAC
>DATMBN010000002.1:0-62858 GCA_035559275.1 Burkholderiaceae bacterium | reverse complement strand
CCGCGCCCTTCGCTGCGCCAGCGCTGCAGCGTCTTGGGGCTCAAGCCCCAGCGCTGCGCGAGCTCGTTTTCGTTGAGGACCCGGCGATCGCCGGGGTTGAGGGCATCGATCGCCGGCACGGGCGATCGGGCGAGTGGGTAGGCCGTTGTCGGCATGCAAGCCTCCTATGACGCGGTTGAGGAATCGGTGGCGTCATTTCAGGCGTGCGATGGCGAACCTTGGAGGGACCGAATGGCGAACCGGCGAGGAACTTGGGGTTCGCCAATGCCTGCTGGCATGGCCTACGCGAGTCACGCGGGAAAGGGCGGCGTCGTTCTTCACGCCCTCCAGAGCCGATCAGACGAAGTCCGCTGCTTGACAAAAAGCCACTCATGCAACTCATAATGTTGCATGAAGAAAAACTGCCAACTCTCGGACGTCCTGCACGTCCTTCTGCATATGGCGCAAGCCGAGGGACCGGCGACCTCGGAAGCGCTTGCTGCTGCCATGCAGACGAACCCCGTCGTGCTGCGCCGCTTGATGGCCGGACTCAGGGACAAGGGCTTCGTCAGATCATCCAAGGGCCACGGTGGTGGCTGGGTGCTCGCCTGCTCGCTGGACACGGTCACGCTGCGCAGTGTTTACGAGGCGCTTGGCGAACCCCCTCTCATCTCGCTGGGTTTCCGGGAAGACCAGCCCCGATGCCTCGTCGCACAGGCCGTCAACGACGCATTGAGCGTGGCAATGCGAGACGCCGAGCGTCTGCTGCTGCAGCGACTGGGTGACGTGACGCTGGCCGCTCTCGCCAGCGACTTCCGTCGACGCATGAGGGCGCATCGCCAGGCTCCGCACCGGCTCGAGGATCACATCCATGCAGGTTGATTTCGCGATCATCGGCGGCAGCTTCGCGGGCCTGTCCGCAGCGCTGCAGCTCGCCAGGGCCCGCCGCGACGTGCTGGTGGTCGATGCCGGACAGCGTCGCAACCGCTTCGTCGACGAGGCAGGGGGGCATTCGCACGGATTCCTCACGCGTGACGGCCAGTCCCCGGGCGCGATTGCTGCCGAGGGCCGGAGCCAGTTGCTGCGTTACCCGAACGTGCGATGGCTGGACGGCCTGGCCGAGGACGCGCGCCACAGATCGGATGGCCGTTTCGAGTTCCGTGTCGCAAGCAAAGTGGTCAGTGCCCGTCGATTGATCCTGGCTTTTGGCGTGCGCGACGAGCTGCCGCCGGTGCCGGGCTTGGCCGAGCGCTGGGGCCGCAGCGTGTTCCATTGCCCCTACTGCCACGGCTATGAGTTGGACGCCGGGCCCATCGGCATCGTTGCCGCATCACCGATGGCGCAGCACCACGGCCTCATGTTGCCGGACTGGGGCAAACCGACGTTGTTCCTCAACGGCGCCTATGCACCAACGCAGGAGGATCTGACCGCCCTCGCCAGGAGGGGCACGCGCGTCGAGTCGACGCCCATCGATCGCATCGAAGGCATGGCTGACGTGGTATTGGCGGACGGACGCATCCTGTCGATGAGCGGTCTATTCACCCAGACACGAGCCCGCCTCAGCAGCCCTGTAGCGCAACAACTGAGCTGTGAGATCGAGGAGGGCCCGCTTGGCGAGTTCATCAAGGTCAACTCCGCGCAGGAAACGAGCGTGCCGGGCGTCTTCGCCTGTGGAGATGCCGCGCGAGCGGCGGGGAGCGTGGCGCTGGCTGTGGGCGACGGCGCACTCGCGGGTCTTGCCGCTCATCGCTCGACGCTGCTTTGACGCGCAGGCGGCGGGCCAGCAGTTCACTTGCGCCAGAACCAGAGGTAATATATGCTTCGTATATGTTTCATATGAATGAATGCACATGGGCATCGTGAACATCGACGACGATCTGCATGACCAGCTGCGCAAGGCCAGCGCGGTGTCGTGCCGGTCGATCAATGCGCAGGCAGCCTTCTGGATCAAGATCGGCATGCTGTGTGAAATGAACCCGACCAAGAGCTTCAACGAGATCGTTGCAGGTGAACTGCGGGCCGCTGGGGTGGTGGCGCAACCCATCAAGATCGGCGCGACATGACCAAGCGCCCAGAGGAAATCGCGCTGATCGCCGAATCCGGCCGACTGCTGGCGCAAGTATTCAGCCATCTCGATCGGCTGAATCTGGTCGGCATGTCCACGATGCAGGTCAACGATCTGGTCGATGACCTCATCGTCCATGAACTCGGCGCACGTCCGGCCAGCAAAGGGCAATACGGGTACGCCTACGCGCTCAACGCCTCCCGCAACCATGTGGTCTGCCACGGCGTTCCTTCTGCCGAAGACATCCTGCAAGACGGAGACATCGTCAATTTCGACATCACGCTGGAGAAGAACGGCTACATCGCCGACTCCAGCAAGACCTATCTGGTCGGTGCGGTGTCACAGCCGGCGAAGCGGCTCGTGCACGTGGCTTACGAAGCGATGTGGAAAGGCATTCGGGCCGTCCGACCCGGCGCCACGCTTGGCGACGTGGGTCACGCCATCGAGCGGCATGCCCGTAGGAATGGCTATTCGATCGTCCGGGAATACTGCGGGCACGGCATCGGCCGTGAGATGCATGAGCCCCCTCAGGTGTTGCATTGGGGCAAGCCGCGAACGGGCCTGGTCTTGCGCGAAGGCATGGTGTTCACCATCGAGCCGATGGTGAATCAAGGACGGCGTGCCGTTCGAACCGCAGAGGACGGCTGGACGGTGGTCACGTGCGATGGGCTGCTGTCCGCTCAGTTCGAACACACCGTCGCCGTCACGGGCCACGGAGCCCGGGTCCTGACCTTGCGCCCCGGCGAAAAATGCCCGGTGTGATTTTCATGAATGAACGCTCTTGAAAAGAGTCGATATGGCCACGGACGCACACGCCGAAAAGAACCCGCATCATCGACATGGACCCATCGCGGATCTTGAGCGCAAGCAACTGAAGCGCCTCGAAGTGGTGTCGATCATCGAGGCAACGACGCTGGTCCTCTTGGTGCTCATCGCGGCCCCTGTGCGGCATGTCTGGGGATGGCCGTATGGATCGAAGCTGCTGGGGCCGATACACGGCATCGCTTTTCTGGCGTACATCTGGACTGCGCTACAAACCGTCGCCGGCGGTGGCTGGCACAAACGTGAAGTGTTTCGATTGTTCATCGTTGCGTTCGTGCCATTCGGCGGATACGCCAATATCCGATGGCTGCGCGAACGGGCGAAAACATTCGCCGAGACCGAGCAGGCCTGATGATGGTGGCAGCGATCTACCCCTATTTGGTGGCGGCGCACGTGACGGCGGTGGTGTTTCTCGTGGGCGGCCTGCTGGCGCAAGAACGAATCGTCAATGCCATCTCCCAGTCGCCACCGGAGGCACAAGCAGGGGTACTGGTGGCGCTGCAGCGTCTTGAGCGCACGGTCACCACGCCCGCGCTGTTGTTGACCTGGATCCTTGGATTGTCTCTGGCGCTCAGTGCAGGCTGGCTGTCATCGGGGTGGCTGATCGTGAAGCTGATTTTCGTCGTGGCCCTCTCGGCGTTGCACGGGGTCCGCTCCGGGCGAATACGTCGCAGCCTTCGAACTCGAACGGCGATCGAGAAGATTCCCGGCGCCGACCTCGGTGTCTTGGTTGCGATGTTGGTCATCGCCGTGTTGGCGATCGTGAAACCGGCCTAGTGCGGCCATGGAAAGCCGTCACTCCCGCTCTGCGCCAGCGGCCCCCAAGGAAAGGTCTGCAATGGACACGTACCGCCTCCATTACTTCCCCGAGTCTGGAAACAGCTACAAGCTGGCCCTGATGCTGACGCTCTGCGGCCAGACCTTTGAACCCATCTGGACGGATTTCGGCTCGCGCGTGACCTGGACGCCGCAGTGGCGGCGCACGGTCAATCCGATGGGCGAAATCCCCGTGCTGGAAGTCAATGGCCAGAAACTGACGCAGACTGCACCGATCCTGCTGCAGCTTGCGGCACGGTATGAGAAGTTCGGGGCAACGAACGACGCGGAGACCTACGAGCTTCTTCGCTGGCTCTTCTGGGACAACCAGAAGCTGTCTGGCGGAATGGCGACCTATCGCTTCTTGCGGACATTCACACCGAAGAGCGATCCGGCCGTGCTGGCCTGGCACCTGGCCCGGGTCAAGGATTTTCTGGGCATCCTTGAGCAACACCTTGGCGTGAGCACCTTCGTGGCGTGCGAACGCCTGACCATCGCGGACATTTCCATGTGCGCCTACCTGTCTTATCCGATGGATGAGACCGGAATCGACCTTGCGGCCTCATACCCGAACATTGCTGCTTGGCTGGATCGGCTGGCAAGAGTGCCGGGCTGGAAGTCGCCGTACGAGCTGTTACCCGGCAAGCGGCTGCAGAAATGGTTGGCGTAGGTTGGGTGGTTCTGGATGTATCTACATCTACGGGAACCGGAGCGATGCAAAGGTTCCGCCGCCACCATCGGGGCGCCAGCGGATCTCGAGGTACGGTGCGGCCGTTCGGTTGGCCGCAGGGCCTTCAGATCTTCATCGGCGGAAATCCCAAGACCTCCCGCTGCTCGTTCCAATCCCGCGGCAGCAGCTCATGCCGCCCGCGCAGGGTCTGCAGGTTCAGATGGCGGGGCTGGCGTCCGTCCAGGATGGCCTCGACGATGTCGGGCGCCAGCAAGGTCAGCCGCAGTACCTCGGCCACCCAGCCGGGTTCGTGCCGCAGGGCGCGCGCAAGCTCGGTGGCGGTGGCGTAGCGCCCCTCGTCGAGCAGGCGCTGCCAGTAAAAGGCCTTGCCCAGCATCTTGATCATCGGCTCGTCCAGGCCGCCCGACTGCGGCATCGACTCGCGCGGCGGCGGGATGAGCAGCTTGCGGTTCTGCCGGCGCTTGATGGTCAAGGGCACCAGGGTCACGCGCCGATCGCCGCTGACGTAGCTGCGCGCATCCGCGCCGACCTCGATGCGCACGCACTTGAGCCGCGGGTTGGTCGCGCCGGTGGGACGTTCGATCGTCATGCGCAGGCCTCCTGCGGGATGTCGCGCATCTCCTCGACGAGCGGATGGCCGGCCACCTCGGCGCCCAGGCCAAGCCAGCCGTCCTCGCGCCAGAGGATGTCCAGGCCGTGGGCATGCAGTTGCACCCGCTCGATGAGCAAGCGGGTGATGCGTTGCTGCTCGGCCGGAAACAGTTGCGCCCATACCGCACCGATGCGCCGCAGGGCCACGACGACCTGGGCCTCATCGAGTGCCGCGCCTGCCGGGTGGCGCTGGCAGGCCCGCCAGGTGCCGATCAGCACCTCCGGCGCGGCGAGCGCCTGGTGGATCTGGGCGAGCACCGCGTTCTCGATCTCGGCCGCGGGCAGATGCCCGACGTCGGGCGCGTCCGGCGCGAGCGTGGCGCCGGCATTGCGCCGCTTGTGCAGATAGGGCACGTAGTAGCGGTACATGCGCCCGCTTTTTTTCTTGACGAAGGTGTGCAGCATGCGCTGTCCGTCCGGGGCGAACAGCAAGCCGGCGAGCAGGGCCGGATGCTTGGCGCGGTGTTCGCGCGGGACCTGCTTGCGCCGTTCGATGAAGGCATGGGCCGCCTCCCACAGTTCCTGCGGGACGATGGCCTCGTGCTGGCCGGGGTACCACACGCCACGGTTGCGGATCTCACCCAGGTAGATGCGGTTGCGCAGCAGCGCGAACAGGAACTGCTGGTCGATGGGGCGGCCGGTGCGCTGGTGGCCGCCCTGGGTCACCCAGGCCTTGGTGGTGTGGCCCTCGACGGCCATCTCCCGCACCAGCCGCGCCGCCGAGCCGTGCTCGGCATAGCGCCGGAAGATGTCGCGCACCAGCGCCGCCTCGCGTTCGTTGACGACGAGCTTGCGCTCGACGACGTCGTAGCCCAGCGGCGGCATGCCGCCCATCCACATCCCCTTGGCCTTGCTGGCGGCGATCTTGTCGCGGATGCGCTCGCCGGTGACCTCGCGCTCGAACTGCGCGAAGGACAGCAGGATGTTGAGCGTGAGCCGCCCCATCGAGGTGGTGGTGTTGAACTGCTGCGTGACCGAGACGAAAGAGACGCCGTTGCGGTCGAACACCTCCACCAACTTGGCGAAGTCCGCCAGGCTGCGGGTGAGTCGGTCGATCTTGTAGACGACCACGATGTCGATACGGCCGGCCTCGATGTCGGCGAGCAGCCGCTTGAGCGCCGGGCGTTCCAGGTTGCCGCCGGAGTAGCCGCCGTCGTCGTAGCCGTCGTCCACGGCGATCCAGCCTTCATGGCGCTGGCTGGCGATGTAGGCCAGGCCCGCATCGCGCTGCGCCTCCAGGCTGTTGTACTCCTGCTCCAGCCCTTCGTCGGTGGACTTGCGGGTGTAGACCGCGCAGCGCTTCTTCACCGTGATCGGAGTGGCCGGCATGAGCGGGGTTCGGTTCGGTCTCATGCCGGCTCCTTCGCCTTGTCGCCGGACTTCAGTCCGAAGAACGCCGGCCCGGACCATTGGGTGCCGGTGATATGGCGCGCCACCGCCGACAGGCTCTTGAAGCGCTGCCCTTGGTATTCGTAGTCGAAGGGCCCGCGCACCAGCACGCGGTGCTCGACGTCGTCGTACATGCGGGTGAGCACCGTGCCTGGCAGCAAGTGGCTCGCCTGCCGCTGCAGCGGACGCGGCAGGAGGCCGGTCTCGCCGATGGCATCGAGCCGGCGTCGCGTGGAGGGCTTCAATCCACCTAAGGCGCGCGCCTGCATCGCATAGGCCAGGCGACTCTCGATCCAGGTGCGATGGTGGTGGTTGGGGCGTTCGTCAAAGTGCTCGTCCCACAACGCCCAGAGGCAGTCCATCGGCAAGTCCGGCAACTGGGCGATACGGGCGGCGAGGGTCTTGGCGTCGGCGGGGGTTGCGTGTGCCGTCATGGGCGAACTCCTTCGTGGTCATCGGGGTTCGCATTCACGCGCTCCTGGCCGACGAAGCCAAGGTCAACTTGCTCTCTGGTGCCGAGGGCAGGGACTGCGCCTCGGGCGCGCAGCCGCAGTAGGCCTGCGGCCAGCAGGTCGACGACTTCCTGGTGCGCGTGCCGGGGGCGGCTGGTGGCAGGAATGGTGGAGGTGGGTTCGGGTTCGTGCATGGCAAGCGTTTCGATGGAAAACGCTTGTCATGCTAGGAATCGAAGGGGCTTCGCGTAACGGGTTTGGGCGGGGATGGGCGGGGCACTGTCGCCTGTCGCCGCTCGCCGAGGGTGGTTACCGCACACGCCCGATGTCTTGGTCTTCGGGGCGGCCGTCGAGCATCAGCGAGACCTCTTCCACGCAGTCAAAGCGGCCTGCGGCATCCAGACGGGCGAACAGGTAGACCTCTTGAACGACAGTGGCGCCATCGCGCTTACGCACATGGACCCGGTGCCGCGAGGCATAGCGCTGGTGGTCCTGCCACTCGTCGAGCACCTCGATATCGGCCGAGGCCACGATCTCACGCAGCTTGCGGGCATGGGCGCTAAAACCGGACAGATCGTCCCAATGCCCATTGGTGCGCTGCCGGTAGTTCGGGCTGAAGTCCCGATCCAACAAGGTGGACAAGGGCATGTCGGGACGGTTGAGCAAATCATCGAGCGTGGCGCGAATGGACGGCATGTCGGCTCCTGGTGTGGGTGATGAAAAACGATGGCCTCACTGTAGGCATATCCGCCTGGCGTAGATAAGCTATCGAGGCCAATGGATCACGCATCTGCGCCAATCTCTTCGCCGCCTTGGATATCTCCTGCGCGGGCCGATGCCGCTGAAGGCCTGCCGCTGCTGGCAGTGCGTCAGCGCAGCGCGGCCGTGCGCCACTCCCGCGCCCATCGCCATGCGCGTGGGCAACTGCTGGGAGCCGACGAGGGGCTGTTGAGCGTGGAGGCGGGCGACAGCCGCTGGGTGGTGCCGGCCGGCCATGCTGTGTGGATTCCGCCCGGCGTATCTCATGCCGCGCGCTCCCACGGCCCGTTTGCGGGCTGGAGTCTGTACGTCGTGCCTGCGGCCTGCGGCCTGCGCGGCGCTGCCGCCGGCGCCGTGCGTCGTCTGCCCTTCGGCCTTGCTGCGCGAGGGGATGGCGCGTCTGGCCGCTTGGCCAGCGACAGGGCCAGATGCGCGCCGGCAACGCCTGGAGGCGGTGATGTTCGATGAACTCGCGGCGCTGGCGCCAGTGGCTTGGGAGCTGCCCATGCCTTCGGAACGGCGGCTGCGGCGCATCGCCCAAGCGCTGTGCGACCACCCAGCCAATGGGCGATCGCTGCCCGAGTGGGCCCGGTGGGCGGGGCTGTCGCCGCGTTCGGTGTCGCGCCATTTCGTGGCAGAGACGGGCTTGAGCTTCACCGCCTGGCGGCAACGTGTGCGCCTGATGCGGGCCTTGCAATGGCTGGCCGAAGGCAAGCCGGTCGCCGTCACCGCCTGGGACCTCGGCTACGAGAACCCCAGCGCCTTCATCGCGTTGTTCCGGCGTGCCTTTGGCATGACGCCGGGGCAGTATCTGGCCGGACAAGGCGCCTTGACGCAAAGCGCCTGAAACACCCCGGCCCCGTGGTGTGGTTCACTGGGGCCTACGCCACCCGAAGGTCCAGAAGGGATCATCGGCGCTGGGCGCTTGCAGCCGCTGCCAGCCCAGGGCGTCGAAAAAGGCTTGGGCGCCGGGGTTGTCATCGGCCACATAGGCGCGCCAGTTCGGGCGCTGCTGCATGGCCGGCAGGGCCAGCAAGCCTAGCAGGGCCTTGCGGCCCCAGCCCTGGCCGCGGCGGGCCGGATCGACGGCCAGATCGCTGATCACCCAGGCCTCATGCTCCGGGTCCAGGCTCAGGCCCACCACGGCCACCAACGCCTCGCCTGCCAGCGCCGCCCATTGCTCGCCTTCGGTGTCGGTCAGCACATGGGCCAGCCACTCGTCGTCCATCGGGCCCAGATGCTGGTCGAGCAGCGCATCGGCATACCAGTGTCGGTAAGTGGCAAAGTCCTCGGCGACGAAACGCCGCAGATGCAAAGGGGGTTCGTGGGGCGTGCGTTCCATCATGCTGCGATGCCGATCTGGATTTCGATGCGGTTGTCTGGCGCCTCAGGCCCGCGCCAGACGTGATAGACCTCGCGGCTGGCACCACTGGGGCGCAAGCCAGCTTCGGCGATGGCACGCAGCAGCGGCTGGTAGCCGTGAGTGAACAGCCCGGCCAAGGGCCCCACGTACTCCGTGCGGGCGCACGACAGCGGCGGCAGGACGGTCAGTTCGGTCTGGCCACTGGGAACGTGGGGCTCGTCCGCTGGCATGCCTTGGGCATCCGCGACCGGCAGGCAGGCCGCCCAGTCGAAAGGGGTTTCGGCATCGTCCGGCAAGCCTTGGGCGGTGAAGATGGGCGGGCCGTCGATCGCAAGGCTGCTGGCTTGGGCGTGGGCCTCCAACTCGGCGCACAGCAGGCCGGCGACGGCGGCGATTTCGGGCAAACACAGACGCTGCGAGCGGCGCAGCACGCGGATGGCGGGAGTCAGGTGCAGGTTCATGAGGAGCTCCAGAGGCGTGGCAGGTGCACTGCCGATATCGATGGGGTTTGCGCCATCGTTGTGTCTAGGCCAGTCGCGCGCCCAGCAGCACGAACGCGGCCGCGAAACTGCGCCGCAGCCAGCGCAGCACGGCGGGGCGTTGCAACACCCGGTCGCGCATCTGCGCGACAAAGACGCCGTAGAGTGCAAACACCGCGAATGTCAGCGCCATGAACACGAGCGATAGCCGGATCATCGCGGCGGCCGGTTGGCTCGACGTAGTGTCGACGAACTGCGGCAAAAAGGCGTGGAAGAAGATCGACAGCTTGGGGTTGAGCACATTGGCCCACAGGGCATGGCCGATCCATTGCGAATGGGTTCTCGACATGCGAGAAGTGTCTAACAACAAAAACCGCTTCAAGCCATCACGAGCACCCCGAGCCCGACTTGCACCGCCCACAAGCCCAGGTGTGACGCCGCGTGCGCGGCCATGGCCGCTTCCAGATGGTGGCGCCAGAACAGCCAGCCGATCACCACGCCGCCCACGCCATTGAGCACCAAAGTGCGTGCGACCAGCGCCGCATTCAGCTCGACCTGGGCCGCCAGTGCCGGCAGGTGAGCGGCTCCGAATGCCAGGGCCGACAGACCGATGGCAAGCCCGATCGCCCATCCGCGGCGCTGCGGCCCCATGAGCCGCAGCAGGGTCCAGGCCAAGGCGCTCATCAAACCCCAGCGGGCGATGACCTCCTCGGCAAGTCCTCCATAGAGCAGGCCCTGCGCCAGCGTCGTTGCGCGGGGCGCGACGGCAGGCGTCTGCACCCAGGCTTGCCAGGCCTCGCCCAGCCAAGGCGTCCAGAGCCGATCGAGCGCCCCCACCGCCACGCCCACTGCGAGCCCCCAGCCCAGGGCTTGCAGCCACGTTTGCGGCTTTGAGAGGCGTGTGTCCGTGCCCGCCACCAAGCTGCCCAGCCCGACCCGATGGGCGCAGACCGCACCGAGCGCGGCGGCGGCCAACACCAGCAACAGTGGGTTGAGCGCCAGCACTGCGCGTTGCACCCAGGCCGGCAGGGCCGCCAACGCAGGCGCGGCAGCCAGCACCGCCGCCGGGGGTGGGGAGAGCAGCAGGCCCGTGACACCCAACACGCCGAGGCTGGCGACCGCCAAAAACCGACGCGTGCCCGTGGCTTGTGGGCTGTGCCCGGAAGCGAGGGCATTCAGGCTTGGCACGAGTCTTCTCCTGCGTGCGTGTGAGGGCAGGGGCGCCGGCGTTGCTGCCAAGCCAGTGCCGCTACCGCGATGAAAGCGAGCAGCAGACCGGCGACGGCCAGCCCCATGACGCCCGCCACGCCGGCATCGAATGCCTGACGAGCGGCGTGAATGAGTCGTTCGGCTTGCTCCGGGGGCAAGCGCTCCGCCATGCGCAGCGCTTCGTCCATGCCCGAGCGGGCCGCGTCGATCCTGGGCAGCCCCGTCGGCCATTGCCAATGACGCGTGTACAGCGCGGCCACCACGGTGCCCAGCACCGCCACCCCCAAGGCCCCACCGAGTTCATACGAGACCTCCTCCAGAGAAGCGGCCATGCCGGCACGATGGGGCGGCGCCTGCTCGATGATGGTGTGCGAGGCCGAAGTCATCGCTCCGCCAAAGCCCAATCCCAAGACGACGAGGCTCAGCAGCAGTTCCGTGTGCCGATCGAGCGTCATCCAGACCGCAGCCACACCGGCGGCGGTGACGAACAGGGCGCCAGCCA
This sequence comes from Burkholderiaceae bacterium, assembly GCA_035559275.1. Taxonomy (GTDB): domain Bacteria; phylum Pseudomonadota; class Gammaproteobacteria; order Burkholderiales; family Burkholderiaceae_C; genus Caldimonas. The sequence goes on along the minus strand of DATMBN010000002.1, from coordinate 51,681 downwards.
TCATGGGCAGCGCGCCGACATGGCGGATGGTCCAGCCTGTCAGCGGACCCGCGGCGAATGCGCCGATGGCCAAAGGCAGCATCCAGTAAGCGGCGTGCAGCGGCGTCATGCCGAGCACGAGCTGCAAGCGCTGCGCGAACACGAGCTCGATGCCCACGAGCGCGATCGATGCGACGACCGCCACCGCCACTCCGGTCACGAACAGGGGCCGCCGGAACAAGGCCAGATCGAGCAGTGGCGCGACGCTTCGCCGCTGCCGGCGGACGAACATCAGCCCCGCGACGGCGGCGATCAGGGCGGCGGCCAAGGTGCCGGTCCAGGACGCATCGCGTGTGCCGAGATGCTTGATCGCCCAGGCCAAGGCCACCAGCGCCACCAGGGCTTGCAGTGAGCCGATCGCGTCCCAGCGCCGAGTGGCATCGCCGGGACGCGAGGGCACTAGCCACGCGCCCAGCAACAGCGCGAGCGCGGCGATCGGGACGTTGATGAGAAAGACCGATCCCCACCAGAAGGACGACAGCAACACCCCGCCGAGCACGGGACCCAACGCGGCGCCGCCACTGACCACCGCGGCCCAGATGCCAATCGCCAAGCTGCGCTCGTCATCGCGCTCGAAGGTATGGCGGATGATGGCCAGCGTGGCCGGCATCATCATGGCGGCGCCCACGGCAAGGGCCACCCGGGCGCCGATCAAGACTGTCGCCGTCGGCGCGAATGCGGCGGCGAGCGAAGCCAGCGCGAACACCACCAAGCCGCCGAGAAACAGCCGCTTGTGGCCCCAGCGGTCGCCCAGGGTGCCCGCCCCCAACAGCAGTCCGGCCATGGTCAGGGAGTACGCGTTGACGATCCATAATTTCTCGGCGCCGGACGCTTGCAGGTCGTGCGTCAGGCGCGGCAGCGCGGTGTAGAGGACCGTCATGTCGATCACGATCAGCAACAGCGCCGTCGAGACGATGCCCAGCACGGTCCAGCGTTGTGGGCGAGTCGGTTGCGGGGCAGGAGTGGCGAGTGTCGATTCAGGGGTCATGGGCACATTTTAAATACAAACGTATTTATTTAAAATCGCCCTATGGGACGCCCGAAATCCATCGACCGTGACGCAGTGCTGGACTTGGCCGAGGCCATCGTGCGCACGCAGGGTGCGGCAGGCCTCACCATCGAGGCCGTGGCGCAGGCGGCGGGTATCAGCAAGGGCGGTGTGCAATCGTGCTTTGGCACCAAGGCCGCTTTGATCGACGCGCTGTTCGAGCGCTTTGGACAGGCTTACGAGGCACGTTATCAAGCGCTGGTGGATCACGACCCGACGCCGCTGGCCAAGGTGCGGGCGCATGTGGAGGCCACTTTTTGCTCGGACGAAATGTCCAGCGCCAAGGCGGCGGGCTTGTTGGCTGCGTTGCTGCAATCGCCGCAGGACCTGGACAGCACCCGGGCGTGGTATCAGGAGCGGCTGGCGGGCTTGAGTCTCGACGATCCCGAACAGCGGCAAGCCTGGCTGGCCTTCTTGGCCACCGAAGGCGCATTCATGTTGCGTTACTTCGGGCTGGTGCCGATGGATGAATCTCGATGGCGCGTGCTGCACGCCGCCGTGCGGGATGCGTGTCCGTCAGGACCAGGCGATTCGATCGATCAGGCACAAACGCCCCATCGTCCCACCCGCAAAGCGCCCAGCCGGAACAAGCGCAGCCGGTAGGTCCTGCTCTGGCATGGGGCAGATCAGACCACGATCATCGGCCGCCGGCGCACCATTCACAGGCTCGACCGCGCGAACAGCGACAGCACCTGCGACGCGCTCTTCGCGATGCACCACACCCGTATTTCCATCGTCTCATCACAGATCCTCTCGCCACTCCCGATCCCACCCCCGCGGCTCGGCGCTCTCCAGCAGCAGCAGGGTCAATACCCGATCCTTCGCGCCGTAGCTGTGCTTGAACTCGCGCAGCTTCATGTAGGGTGCCTCCTCCGGACACCAGATCGCGGCGGACATCTCCACCCCCTCCCATGCCTGCACGACGCTCGCGTCGGCGGCGAGCGTGCCGGGCAGGGGCTCTTGCGGATCGTCGGTACGGCGGATGCGCGCCCGGGTCTTCACGGCACTGCTGCTGCGCCACTCGTACTTCGCAAAGCCGTTGTCCCAGTAGAGCAGGATCGCGCGCTCGCCGGTGTACTTGATGAAGCGGATGCACAGCGCCTCGAACGAGACTTGGAAGCGCTGGGCAATCGCGCTGAGCACGTGCAGATCGATGCGCCGGTTCGCCGTCCATCGTCGCAGCAGGTCGCCGGGCATCAGCAAGTTGGCGGCGAAGTCGTCGGCCTCGCGCTCGATCTGGCGCATGGTTTCGTGACCCGAGTAGACGCTCTCCTTGTCGCAGCCAAAGCGCGGCTGCTGGTCGCGGTGCAGCACGAAATGCCCGAGCTCGTGCGCGATGGTGAAGCGCTGGCGCTCGGGGCTGACGCTGCCGTTGTAGGCGATGCCCCAGACGGCGGGGTCGGTGGGATCGCGCGCCAGCATCCCTTCGAAGGCCGCGTCGTCGAACGGCACCGGCGGGCGGATTTCGCGCACCCCTACCCCGAAGGGGGTGGCGGGCAGCATCTGCCGCACGACCTCGAGATCGACCGCCTCCGGCACCGGCCCTTGGTACCAGGCCCGAAGCCAGTGATGCAGCTTGCTGGCGGCAATCGACCCGGTGAGCGGCTGCGCCGAAGTCATCCCTTGGGCTCCGGCAGGTCCTTGTCCGGGAAGATGAGTTTGAGGGCCTGGCGCACACGCGCTTTTTCGTCCTCACGCATGCCGGCGTACGCGCGGAAGAAGGCCACGTCCTCGGGGCTGGCCTCGGGTGCTGCGGGCAGGGGCTCGCCCATGATGTCCTCCATGGTCACGCCCAGCACCTTGGCCAGCGCCTGCACGCGCTCGGCCGAGGGGCGCTGCCCCTCCTTCATCTCCAGTTCCCAGATGTAGGCCTTGGTGCAGCCGACCGCATCGGCCACCTGCTGCAAGGTCAGTTTCTTCGCCTCGCGAAATCGCCGCAGGCGAGATCCGAATGTGGAAGCCATGGCGATGTCCTGTCTCGAATCACGGGAAGTGTTGGAATGCGGTCGGACAGTATAGCCCTGTGATACCAAAGGCCGCCAGATGTGCCATGCAGTTTGACAAGCGGACCACGCAGGGACACAATCGCGCTGTATCACGCTGCCTTACTTTTGCGTGATACACGTTCAGTCAACTGTCGCCGGCCCGCGCGCCCGAACCCTCGGTCCGCAGACCTCCGACGCCACCTCAGGGAAAGGACCGAGACGCGATGAAGAAGACCTATGTCGACGTGCTGCTGGCGCTGCCGCCGGACGAGACCCTGCACCAGTTCCTCGCCAGCCACGGGCTGGCGGTGCCGCCTGCGCCTGAGCCGCAGCCGGACGGGCCGCCTAATCGGGACGTGATCGAAGCCATCAAGGCCTGGGGCGACACGGCGGCACGTGACCGGCTGACGGCCGAGCTGATGGCCAGCGTCGCACTCGGCGATGCCGCGGGCGGTCAGGCGATGCTCGAGGCCACGGTGAACGATCCGGCCGTGTTGACGGGACTCACCCTTTGCCAGAGCGACCTGCATCGGTCGTTTTGGCTGTACGTGCGGCACCGGGCGCTGTTCGAGCGCGCCAGCGACCTCGATTTCTGGGCGCACCATAGCGCCCAGGCGCAGCAGTTCGACCTGGGGGTGCGGCGCCGTCCGATCGCGACGGACGCGGCCCTGGCCGGCTTGCGCCAGGCGATTTCGGCCTATTACCAGCGCGAGCGGCAGTGTGGCGAGGGGTGTGTGGCCTATCTGGTGACCCGGAGCCCCGGCATCCACCTGCTAACGGTGCACGTCAAGGACCTGGCCATGCTGCGGCTGGAGTTCGAGGGCGTGGTGTTGAAGCAGCGCGTGGGCAATCCCAACATCCACATGGTGCTGGAGTACGCCGAGGCCACGGGGGTAGTACGCACCCTGGTGCGTGGCGGCCACAAGGTGCAGCAGATGCTGGTGCAGGCCTTCGCCGAGCATGTGCTCGGGGTGCAGGCCACGCCCGAGCGCATCAAGGCCCCGGCACTGGATCTGTCGGCGCTGCGCATGGGCTTCGACGTGCCCGAAGTGCTCGAGGACGGCTTCTCGCTGGTGCAGCTGAAGTCGCTGGCGCTGCTGAGCCCGGACGGCGAGCTCAAGATCGAGTGCACCGCCATGCAGGCCAGCCGCCACCGCTCGGTGCACGAGTTGCTGCGCGAACAACTGCCCGCGCCGCTGGAAGGCCGCTGGACGGTGCTGGCCGCCCAGATCAACCTGTACTACCCGCCCGAACCGGGACGCACCCGTGCCCGCGTGGTGCCCATCGAGGTCACGAGTCGCGGGCGGCTCAACCTGCATCAGTTCGATCCCAGGCTGCAAGCGCAGCTGGAGCGCTACCTGGTGCGCATCGGCATCCTGCGCCCCGGCCAGACCTTGAGCGCACACGAAGCGCCCTTGGCCACGGGCACGGTGGGGGCGGCGACGCCCGAGGACGCGTGAGATGTCGGCGCACGAGGGCTGGCAGTTCCTCTGCCGGCTGTTTGCCGCTGGCACACCGGTGCTGCGCGCTACCCTGTCGCCGCGCGAGGTGGCGCTGCTGCCGCACCTGGGCCGCGCGATCCAGGCGGCAGTGACCGATCAATCCTGCGTGCTGTGCCCGCATTGCGCGCTGCATCGGGCGCCGGTGTTCGGCGACGGGCGCGGCGGACGCTTGTGCCGCTGCCCGGACTGCGGGCCGGTGCCGGTCTTGCCGCAGGACGGCGCAGCACTGCAGCTGAACGAGGACTGGCTGCATCTGAAGCTGCGCCTGGCCCTTGCGATCGAAAGCCGCGACGGCATCGACGACCTTGGCGACGGCGTGTGGCGGCTGGGGGACTCCCGTCGATCGCCGGTGCTGCTGGCGCGGGACATCGTGAGGCTATGGCGCGAGCCGGCGCTGCTGGATCGGGTGCGCGTGGCCGGTGGTGACGTTCGGGTAATCACGCCCAAGCCCCGCGAGACGCGCGGCGCACCCTTCGGGCCGGGCGTGCAGTGGTGGGCGCTAGAAGATCGCTTCACCCTCTACGGTGGCGGCATCGCGTTCATCGGCCTGCCGGGTGAGCCGCCCGCGCCGCAGCCCCTCGATCCCGCGGCGGCCGTGCATGGGCCGTTCTCGGCGGATTTCCGCTGGGTGACCTTGACCGACTGGTCGCACGGCCCGATCCGGCTGACCGAGGCGCAGGCCGCGGTGTTCAAGGCCCTGTGGTCGTTCAGAGGCGAGCCGCGCACGGCCGAGCAGGTCATGCGCCGTGCGGGGCTGGACAGCGCCAAGCCCATCGACGTGTTCAAGGTCAAGGCGCGCGACCGGGGCAAGATCGAGGCCGAGGCGGCGCTGTTCGCCTACCGCGCCCTCGTGGTCACGCAGCAGCGTGCGGGCTTGTACGCGATGCCCTGCGCGGCGGCGTCGAGTCCTGCGTCGGCCTGATGCCTTGGTCATCCAAGCGCGATGGACAACCGATGGCCGTGACGCACGTGCAAGTCGTTGACGCACAAGGTCGCCTGCGTGTGCTCCGGCGAAGAAGTTAGCGCGGGTTTTGAGAGAACGGAGAGCGAAAGAGAGTCCAACCGGGCGGCTTTCGGGCCTCATGGCACCGCGGCGGGGCACACGCAGAACGGCGCCGAACCCCGCGTGGCGTCGCGGAACCCAGAAATGAAAACGCCCAACCGGAGAGGGTTGGGCGTGGAAGGGTGGTGGCCTAGGGCGGAATCGAACCACCGACACAAGGATTTTCAGTCCTCTGCTCTACCAACTGAGCTACCAGGCCAGCGAAGACTCTCAGTATATCAGTTTCCGTTGCTGCGTTTGTTGCGGGTGAGGTCGACACCCAGCTGCTTGAGCTTGCGGTACAGGTGGGTGCGCTCCAGGCCCGTCTTCTCGGCCACGCGCGTCATGCTGCCGTTTTCCTTGGCCAGGTGGAACTCGAAGTAGGCCTTCTCGAAGGCGTCGCGCGCCTCGCGCAGCGGGCGGTCGAGCACGAAGACCTGCTCTGCCCGCGGGCCGGTCGCGGCGGCGGTGGCGTTCATCGCCGACATCGTGCCGTGAGCATGGCTGGCGGCGGCGTCCACCGCCGCGGGATGCAGGTGGCCAGGCACGGCGTGCAGGCCGGCAGGGGCCGCTGGCGCAGCGGCGGCCGGGCGCGCAGGTGCCTGCCGCGCGAGCGCCTGCTCGACCGCGCGCAGCAGCTTCTGCAAGGTGATGGGCTTTTCCAGGAAGGCCATCGCGCCGTACTTGGTGGCCTCCACCGCCGTGTCGATCGTGCCGTGGCCGGACATCATGATCACGGGCATCGTCAGCTGTCCGCTCGCGCCCCACTCCTTGAGCAAGGTGATGCCGTCGACGTCCGGCATCCAGATGTCCAGCAGGACGAGGTCGGGGCGCGCACGCTCGCGATAAGCGCGGGCCTGCGCGGCGTTTTCGGCCAGCTCCACGGAGTGGCCCTCGTCCGAGAGGATTTCCGACAGCAGCGCGCGGATGCCGAGCTCGTCGTCAACAACAAGTATGGTGGCCATGCAGTGTCAACTTCCTGCTCCGGCAACCGTGGAGGCGCCGTCTGGGCACGCAGGGCTGGATGGAGCGAACGTCGAAAATGATAGCGAAACTTGGGCGCCCGCCGCCGCGACCCCGGGCGGGGCCTCCGCGGCGGGCGGCAGGTTCTTGAGGCGTACCTTGGCGCCGTGCTCGTCGGCGATCTTCTTGACCACCGCCAGGCCCAGGCCCGTGCCCTTGCTCTTGGTCGTCACATAGGGCTCGAAGGCCCGCGTGAGCACGCCTTCCGCGAAGCCCGGCCCGTTGTCCGACACGATGAGGCGCACCGCGCGCAGGGTGCCGTCCTCGGCACGCGAGGCTTCGGTGGACACCCGCACCCGGCCGTCCGGCTTGTCGACCACCGCGTCGAGCGCGTTCTGCAGCAGGTTGTGCACCACCTGGCGCAGCTGCGTGGCGTCACCCAGGATGCGGGGCAGCTCCGGCTGGCAGTCCACGCGCAGCCGGCCGGCCTCGAGCGCGGAGCCGTACAGGCCCACGACCTCGTTGACCAGGGCGTTCAGGTCTAGCGGTGCGAGCTTGGCCGAGGGCAGGCGCGCGTAGTCGCGGAACTCGTTGACCAGCTGCTTCATCGCGCCCACCTGGTTGACGATGGTCGCAACCGACTTGGCGAGCATCTGCTGGTCCGGCCCCTCGAGCTTGGCCTCCAGCTTGTGCTGCAAGCGCTCGGCCGACAGCTGGATCGGCGTGAGCGGGTTCTTGATCTCATGCGCCAGGCGCCGCGCCACCTCCGCCCAGGCGATGGAGCGCTGCGCCGACACGACCTCAGTGATGTCGTCGAAGACCAGCAGGCGCTCCTGCTGCGGCAGCCACGCCCCGCGCACGAGCAGCGTGATCGGCCCGCGGCCCGCCGGCGCGCCCGCGGGCGGCTGCAGCTCGAAGGACTGCTGCCAGTGATCGCGCTCGGCCGCCTCGTTGCCGGCGGTGTTGACGTCGAAAAGCCGCTGCACCTCGGAGGCAAAGCCTTCCAACCCCGGGACGTCCGCCAGCTGCCGGCCGCGGTAGGCCCCGAGCGGCAGCCGCAGGATGCGCGTGGCGCCGGGGTTGACGGTGTCGATGCGCCCATCCGGCGCGAGCACGATCACGCCAGCGGTCAGGTTGTCGAGGATGGTCTGCAGGTTGCCCTTGGCTGCCTCCAGCTCGGTCAGGCTGCGCTGCACCAGCGCTCGCGCGTCGGACAGCTGCTGGGTCATGTCGGCGAACGAGCGCGTGAGGCCGCCCAGCTCGTCGCGCGAGGCGAACACCTGCTTGGGCGTGAGGTCGCCCTGCGCCACCTGGCGCACGCCCTCGGCCAGCAGCAGCAGCGGCCGCGCAAGCTGATTGCCCAGCACCACGGCCAGCAGCACGGCGCCGAATACCGCGAGAAAGAGAGTGAGCGTGAGTGTGCCGATGTACATGGTGCGCAAGCCCTCGCGCGCCAGCGCCCGCTGCTGGTACTCGCGGTAGGCGTTCTGCACCGCCATCGCGTTGGCCGCGAGCGTCGAGGGCAGCAGCTGCGTGACCTGCAGATAGCGGTCCTGGCTCGCGAGGCTGAAGGTGCCCGACGGCACGTGGGCCAGCACGCGGATGCGCGGCTCCACCGCCTCGCCGTCCAGACCTTCGAGCTGCGAGACCACGCGCTGCGTGCGCGCGTCGCGCAGCTCCTGGGAACTGGGCCGTTGCGGGGCCAGGGCCTCGCGGCTGATGCCCACGCTGGCGATCGGCGTGCCGTTGGGGCTCAGCAGGGCGACATCCTGCGCCGAGAGCTGATCGCGGATGCGCTCGAGCGCCAGCGCAAGAGCCGCCTCGCGGTGCTCCGTGCCCAGGCGCTCGGCCGCCACGCGGGTCTTGGTCGACAGGTCGTTGACGAGCGTGTCGAGCGTGACGCGGCCGAGGTTGAGTCCGGCGTCCAAGGCGCCTTCCACGCGCACGTCGAACCAGCTCTCGATGCTGCGCGAGACGAACTGGTACGACACGGTGTAGATCAGCAGGCCCGGTAGCAGCCCCACCATCGCGAAGATCCCGGCCAGCTTGGCGAGCAGCTTGCTGCCGAACTTGCGTCGGCGCATGCGCATCGCCAGGCGCACGCCGGCGATGCAGATGACCAGGGCCAGGAAGGCGGCGATCGCGACGTTCAGGCCCAGCAGCCAGCCGTAGTGCTGCTCGTAGAGCTGCCGGTTGTTCGTCGACAACGCGAGCAGGAACATCAGCACCAGGGCCGCGCCCGACAGCGCGACCAGCGAGATGATCCAGGCCCAGCGGGTGGCTTTGCTCACGGCGGACTCACCGCAGATCCTGCACGATCACCGTGCTCTCGGCCGACAGTCCCCAGTCGGCCTGCCCCTCGATGCCGATCTGCATGGGACGGGGCAATTGTGACGTATCGAGCCGGTAGTGCAGCTCGATGTAGTAGCGCTCGCCCGGTTCGAACTGGGCGAGGTCGGCGATGCGCCACCGCGAGACGGTGCGCATCGCGGCCAGCGCGTCCGAGAGCGACTCGTAGTTCTGGTTGAGGCTGCCGAAAGTGACGCGGTAGCGGCGGGTGAGCGGCTGATACGCCAGCCGCCAGGTGCGCGTGGCACGGGCGATGCGCTCGTCCCGCCAGTACCAGCGCGGCCGGTAGGTCGCGGCTTCGGCCACGAAGTGCAGCGGCACGCCGCGCACCAGGGCGTCCTCGACCGCCTTGGGCAGCACGAACTCGGCCTGGAATCCGAGCACGACCGCGTCGTCGTGGCGACCCACTTCGATGTCACGCAGTTGGATGCCGGCGGCCACCGCGATGCCGGCCAGCCCGAGCAGTGCCGCGACGAAGGCGGACCGGGCCGTCCTGTGCAAGCCCGCACACCAGACGCCCATGGCCCACGCAGCCCGCGCCCTTGCGAGCACGGGCCGAACAGCAGCGATCACCCGGTGTTCGCAAAGCACGGCGCAGGTTCAACCGTTGTGTTTTTCGAGCAGCGCGTAGAAGAAGCCGTCCGCACCGGCTTCCAGGGGCCCCGCCGCGGGCGCCCCGTCCGATTGCGCCTGATTGTGCGGCATGGGCAACAGATGGCCCGGCGCGGGCAGGCGGTGCGCCCGGGATTGGCGTTGCAAAAAAGCGTCGATCTGGTGCGCCCCTTCGGCCCGGAACACCGAACAGGTGCAGTACAGCAGGCGCCCGCCGGGGGCGAGCAGCGGCCACAACGCGTCCAGCATCTCGCCCTGCAGGCGTGCCAGCGCGTCGAGGTCGCCGGGCCGCCTCAGCCAGCGCACGTCCGGGTGGCGGCGCACGATGCCCGAGGCACTGCAGGGCGCGTCCAGCAGGATGGCGTCGTAGGGCCGGCCGTCCCAGTAGAGGGAGGTCTCCCGCGCGTCGCCGGCCTTCAGCGTGGCCGCCAGGCCCAGGCGGTCCAGCGTGTCCTGCACGCGGGCCAGCCGCTCGGGATCCACGTCCAGCGCCGTGACCTCCAGGTCGGCGAGTTCCAGCAGGTGGGCCGTCTTGCCGCCCGGAGCGGCGCATGCATCGAGCACCCGCGCGCCGGGCGGCAGCTGCGGGGCGTCGCCGGGCGCCGCCATGCCGAGCAGCAAAGGCGCGGCCAGTTGCGCGGCGCGGTCCTGCACCGAGAGCTCCCCTTCGGCGAAGCCGGGAAGTTCTTGCACCGGCCGCGGCGGCTCGACGACGACACCCCACGGCCCGGCGGGATGCGCGGTGATGCCGGCCGCCTGCAGACGTTCGAGCGCCCGGGCCTGGGTGGTGCGCCGCAGGTTGACCCGCAGCACCAGCGGCGGACGGGTGTTGTCGAAGGCGAGCACCTCCTGCCATTGCTGCGGCCAGTCAGCCTGCAGCCGCTCGATCCACCAGGGCGGGTGGTTCCAGCGCGCGAGCGGCAGGGCCTGCACCTGGGTGCGCAAGGCCTCGCGCTCCCGCAGGAAACGCCGCAACACGGCATTGACGAAGGCGGCCGCGCGGCGGTCCCGACGCTTGGCCGCTTCCACCGCCTGGTCGACCAGGGTGTGGTCGGGATACGGGGCGCCGCCCACGCGCTCGAGCAGGGCCAGGACGGTGAGCAACAGGGCGTCGGTCCAGGGGGCTGGCGCACGCGGCACCAGACGCTTGCGCAGGGATTCGGCCACGCCGAGGTGGCGCATCGCGTCGAATGCCAGGGCCTGCGTGCCGGGGCGCGCCGGGGTCGGACAGGCGAGCAGCGCGTCGTTGAGCGAGCGACCAGCGCGCACGGCCTGCACGGCGTCGGCGGCGTGCGCGAGCAGGCGCGCGAGGGGTAGCGAAGGGGGGTTCACGGGCCGAGAGTCTACGGGCTGGCCAGGGCGTGCCCGCCAGCCCCTGCCTGTGGCGGGGCGAATCGCGCGCTCGCCCTTTCTGGAGGCGGGCCCCGCCTGCTGCCGGGAAGAAGCGGCTGTGCGTGCCGGCGATGCCCGCTGCGCGGGGAAACGTCGACCGCCGCACGCCCGTCCTGCGCGCGGCGGCTGGGACGATGAGACTGCCTTGTATCGTTGCCCCCAGGGCTTACGCCCATCCCCCCGAGGGGGTTGCGGCCCGGCTTCGGGCGGCCGGGCGCCGGGCCTTAGGCGAGCATGTCCGCCCAGATGTTCTGGGCCCAGTTCCAGGCGTAGACCCCTTCGAGCTCCGTCGGCCCGGGTGACACGCCCCCGGAGCCGGCGACCGTCTTGAACGTCTTCTCGGCGGCCACGTACTCGTGAACGCTGGCCACGTGGATGACGTTCTTGCCGTCGACGAAGCTGTAGCAGGTGTTGGTGAGCATCGGCGCCGGGTTGACGGGCCAGCCGGACAGCTCCGCCACGATGGCCGCGGCCGCGACCTTGGCGTGCGAGTTCGCCATGTGGCCGGACTTGGGCATGCCGGGCGCAATCTGGATCGAGTCGCCCAGCACGTGGATGTCCTTGGCGGCGGTGGACTGGAAGGTCAGGTAGTCGACCTGGCACCAGCGGTTGTTCGCGTTCGCCAGCCCCGTCTGCACCGCGAGCAGTCCGGCCCGCATCGGGGGCAGCACGTTGAGCACGTGGGCCTTCACGTCGTCCTGGAAGTCGAACTTGATCACGCCGGCCTTGGCGTCGACCGCGACCGCCTTGTGTTGCGGGCGGTACTCGATGATGCCGGCGTATTGTTCGGCCCAGACCTTCTTGAACAGCGGCCCCTTCGAGGTGACGTCCTGGTTGGCGTCGAGCACCAGCACCTTGGAGCGCGGCTTGGCGGCCTTGAAGTAGCTGGCGACCTGGCAGGCGCGCTCGTACGGGCCGGGCGGGCACCGGTACGGTGCCTCGGGGATCGTGAGCGCATAGACCCCGCCGTCCGGCATGGCCTCGAGCTGGCGGCGCAGCGCGGCCGTCTCGGGCCCGGCCTTCCACGCCTGCAGGATGCGCCCCTCGTCGTGGGCGGCTTTCAGGCCCTGGATGCCGTCGAACATGAGGTCGATGCCGGGCGACAGCACCAGCTTGTCGTAGGAGATCGTCGCGCCGGAAGCCAGGGTCACCGTCTTTTTCGCGGGGTCGACGCGCTCGGCCCGGTCCTTGACGAGGGTGACGCCGTGACGCTTGCGCAGGTTGTCGTAGGGCGTCGTGATGTCGGCCATGGTGCGGTGGCCGCCGAGCACGAGGTTGGAGATCGGGCAGGACACGAAGGCGTCATTGGGCTCGATCAGCACGACCTGCAGTCGATGGTCGGACAGCAGCCTCAGGTACTTGGCCGCGGTAGCGCCGCCGTAGCCGCCACCGACCACCACGACCTGCGCCTTGGCAGGCGGGCGGGACGTGGCGCATGCACCCAGGCCCAGGACACCGAGGGCCGCACCGGCTTGGAGGAAGGATCGACGTTGCATGTGATGGGCTCTCCTGCTCGTCATTGCCGCGGCTGCGCCGCGAAGTAGCCCGCGATGGCCTCGATCTGGGCGTCGCTGTAGCCCTTGGCGAGCTGGTGCATCACCGTCGCCGGGCGGGTGCCGGCCTTGAAGGCCTTCATCTGTTCCGCGATGTAAGCCCGCGGCATGCCGGCCAGCGTGGGCACGGCCGAGCCTTGCACCGCGCGTCCGTCGGTGCCGTGGCAGTTGGCGCAGGTCGCGGCCAGGCTCTTGACATACAGAGCCTGCGGCCCTGCATCTTGCTGGGCCTGCGCACCGGTGGCCGCCAGGGCCAACAGCACGCCCAGCGCATGGATGGGCTTCATCGTCGGTTTCTCCTTTCGTCTTCTTCGCGGACGTCCCGCGCCCCCGCGATGAGGGTCAGCGTTCGGCCTCAATGTATTGCCGCACCAGGGCCTGCGGGCTAGGGGTATCCAGCAAACAGGCGCTGATGCGCAAGGCATCGGCCCAGGCAGGGGGCAGAGCGGCACCGCCCGCCTCGCGACGGGCCGCCTCCACCCACGCCCGCACCAGCACCGGCCGCTGCATGGCCGCCAGCCGCCCGAGCGATTGCCACGCCTCGAGCAGCGCCTGGCCATCGGCAGGCACCGAGGCAGGCCTGCGCTCCTCGGGCAGCAGATCGCGCAGCACGCCCTCGTACCAGCCAGGCGCGGCGACGATTCTCCCCAGAAATGCCGTCCACACCGCGACTTCCTTCGACAAATGAGCAATATGGTTATCGTCGGAAGAAGGGGGTGGCGGCGGGTGAGGGCCCGCCAGCAGGTGGCGCAACAGCATCCACCGCAGGCGCTCGCCGGGGTCGACCTGCCCGTCGGCCTGCATCACGCGGCGTGCCGCCTCCACCAGCGCGCGGCGTTCCTCGACCGGGGCGGCGGCCGTGCGGCGCAGCAGCAGTTCCAGGGCGGGCAGGCGCGCGGCAGGGCCCAGGCCCTGCACCTGCGCGCGCACCGACTGAGCGACGGCCAGGCCCGTCGTCTCGCGCTCCCACGCCACCCAGGCGCGCTCGTCCTCGCCCGCCAGCAGCGCGAGGACGGCGGCCTTGCGTTCGCCCGGCCCGTGCCAGCGGGCGATGCGTCCGAGGACCTCGCGGTCGCGTTCGACCTGCGCAGCGGCCGCGGCCCGCTGGACGGGGTCGTCGCGCAGCCCCTGAGGTGCCCCGCCTTCCACGGTCTCGCCCGCGGCGGCGCGCAATGGAGGAAGGTCGCGGCCACCACGGGTGGCCGCGCCGGGTGCAAAGGCCGCATGCGTCGCCTCGTCCGGAGGCGGCGGCAGCGGCATCGCCGGCAGCGCCTCCTCCTGCCGGCCGTAGATGCGACGGATGCGCTCGCCCAATGGGGGGTGTGTCGCGAACAGCCAGCCGGCCCGCGAGAAGAAGAACAGGTGAGACAGGCTCTCCGCCTGCGCGCTGACCCAGCGGTCCTGGGCCCGGCGCAACTGGTCCGCGATCTTGCGCAGCGCGCCACCGATGCCCTCGACGCTGCGGGTGTACTGCACGGCCGAGGCGTCGGCCAGGAACTCTCGCTGGCGCGAGACGGCCGCCTTGAGCATGCGCCCGGCGACCCAGCCCATCGAGCCGACCGCCATCAGCGCCAGCCCGAACGGCAGCCCCGCGGGACGGCGGCCGGCCTCGTCGGGCTCCACCAGCGAGCGGCCGAAGGTATAGACCATCTGCAGCCCCCACACGAGCCCGATCAGCCGCATGTTCAGACGCATGTCTCCATGGCCGATGTGGCTGAACTCGTGCGCGACCACGCCCTGCAGCTCCTCCCGGGTCAGCTGGGTCAGCGCGCCGCGCGTGACGGCGATGACCGCGTCGCCCTCGGTCCAGCCGGCGGCGAAGGCGTTGATCGCCTCCTCGCGGGGCAGCACGTACACCCCGGGCATCTTCACGCGCGAGGCGATGGCCATCTCCGCCACCACGTTGAGCAGCCGCTTCTCGTACAGGTCCCGTGGCGATGCTCCCTCGCCGCTGATGGCGCGGCCGCCGGCGAGCCGGGCGACGTGTGCTCCGCCCTCGCGCAGTCGCAGACTCTCGAACCAGCAGCCGCCCAGCACGAAGAGCAGCACCAGGCCGGTGTTGGTCTCGAAGAAGAAGGCGGGGTAGCCGGGCAGCCAGGGGAAGACCGCGCGATAGATCAGGGCGAGCGCGCCGTTGACCGCCAGCACCAGCAGCACCAGCACGACGCCGAACAGCAGCAGCAGCCGGCGCGTGGCCTGCCGCGCCGCGTCCTGCTGGTCGCGAAAGCGCATCGCCATGCGAGCGGCGGCCGATGTCCGGCTAGTGGGCGGTCCCGGGCGTCAGAACTGCACCTTCACGGCCTGGCGCTCCGCCTCGCTCGTCGTCGACTGCAGCATTCCTGCCTCGCGGAACCCGAAGATGCGGGCGATGAGGTTGGTGGGGAACTGCTGCGCCGCGTCGTTGTAGTCCAGCGTCGCGTCGTTGAAGGCCTGGCGCGCGAAGGCGATGCGGTTCTCGGTACTCGCCAGCTCCTCTGACAGCTCGCGCAGCGTCTCGTCGGCCTTGAGCTCCGGGTAGTTCTCGACCACGGCCATGAGGCGGCCGAGCGTGCCGTCCAACGCCTGCTCGGCGACGGCCAACGCGCCCACCGCCCTCGCGCTCATGGGATGCTGCCGCACTTCGCCCGCCGCCGTCGTCGCCTGGTTGCGCGCGGCGATCACCGCCTCCAGCGTCTCGCGCTCGTGCGCGATGTACTTGCGCGCGGTCTCGACCAGGTTGGGGATCAGGTCGTAGCGGCGCTTGAGCTGCACGTCGATCTGCGCGAAAGCGTTGGAGATCGCGTTGCGCAGCCGCACCAAGCGGTTGTAGGCGCCCACCGCCCAGAACACGAGGACCGCCAGCACGATCCAGCTCACCCATTGACCCGTCGTCATCATCCCTCTCCTTGTTCTCGGGCGGACTCTAGCAGGCCCGGACGCGGCGTGTGGGGTGGGCGTGCGAGCGGTCGCGCGGGTCGGCGCAGCGGCACGTGGCGAGCCGCCGCCTTCAGGAGCGCACTTCGCCCTGCCCCAGCACCACCCACTTCATCGAGGTGAGTCCTTCCAGCCCCACGGGGCCGCGGGCGTGGAACTTGTCGGTGGAGATGCCGATCTCGGCCCCCAGCCCGTACTCGAAGCCGTCGGCGAAGCGCGTCGACGCATTGACCATCACGCTCGCCGAATCGACCTCGCGCAGGAAGCGCATCGCGTTCGGATGGTTGGCGGTCAGGATGGCGTCGGTGTGGTGCGAGCCGTAGCGGTTGATGTGCGCGATCGCCTCGTCCAGGCTCGCCACCACCTTGATGCTGATGACGGGCGCCAGGTACTCCTCGGCCCAGTCGGTCTCGGTGGCGTCCGCCAGCTTGGCACCGGGCACATCGGCCAGCAGCGCCTTGGCGCGGCTGTCGCAGCGCATCTCGACGCCCTTGGCCGCGAAGATCGCGCCGATGCGCGGCAGGAACTGCGCAGCGGCCTTCTCGTGGACCAGCAGCGACTCGGCGGCGTTGCAGGGGCTGTACTTCTGGGTCTTGGCGTTGTCGGTAACCTGGACCGCGAGGTCGATGTCGACCTCGGCATCGACGTACACATGGCAATTGCCGTCCAGGTGCTTGATGACCGGCACGCGGGCCTCTCGGCTGATGCGCTCGATCAGCGACTTGCCGCCGCGCGGGATGATGACGTCGACGTACTCGGGCATCGCGATCAGCCGGCCCACCGCCTCGCGGTCGGTGGTCTCGACCAGCTGCACCGCCTCGGCGGGCAGGCCGCTGTCGACGAGGGCACGCTGGACGAGCCTCCACAGCGCGAGGTTCGAGTGCAGCGCCTCGGATCCGCCGCGCAGGATGCAGGCGTTGCCGCTCTTGATCCCCAGCGACGAGGCCTCGATCGTCACGTTGGGGCGGCTCTCGTAGATCATGCCGAACACGCCGATCGGCACGCGCATCTGGCCCACCGTGATGCCGGTGGGCCGACGGCGCAGGTTGGTCATCTCCCCGACCGGGTCGGGCAATGCAGCGACCTGCACGCAGTTTTCGGCCATCTGCTCGACGACCTTGTCGGTGATGCGCAGGCGATCGACCATCGGCGCCGGCAGGCCCCGCTCCTCGGCGCCGGCGACGTCCTTCGCATTGGCGGCCTGCAGCGCCTGGCGCCCGGCGCGGATCAGCGCGGCCAGCCGCAGCAGGCAGTCGTTCTTCGCGGCGGTGGAAGCCGCGGCCATCGCGGTCGAGGCCGCCCGGGCCGCGGTGCCGACGTGGGCCATGTAGGCCGACAGATCGATCGCAGTCATGCCTGGATTGTCTCTCAAGGCGGGCCGCCGTGCCGCGGGGGCGCCGGCGCCCCGCCGGCCTGCCCGACCCGGCGCACCCGACCCCTCGGGGCCCGAGGTCCTGCCCTCGAAGCGGGCGCGGCGCAAACACCTCAGCCCGCACCCAGCCACCCAAGCAGGGTGACCCACAGGGGCGCGGTGACCACGAAAGCCAACGTGGATATGACGAGCGTGCTCGTCACCTCCGCCTCTCGCGTCGCATAGCGCTGCGAGAACATCATCGAGTTGGTTCCCGCGGGCAGGGCCGCGCACATCACGATCGCGGCCAGCGGCACCCCCGTCAGCCCGAAGCCGAAATGGCCGACCGCGAGCACCAGGGCCGGCTGCACGACCAGCTTGAGCGCGGACAGCACCGTCGCTGCGCCCAGCGACCCGCGGATGCCGTAGTGGGCGAGCGACATGCCGATCGCGATGAGGCAGGCGGGCACGACGGCCTGCCCCAGCATCACCAGGATCTCATCGACGGCCTCGGGGATGGGCCAGCCGGACACGTTCCACAGCAGGCCGAGCAGCACCGGCAGCACCACGGGGTGGATCACGGTGTTGCGGACCGTGGTGGCGAGCGTGGCGGCCAGGCTGCGCCGGGCCTGCCCTTGGGCGGCGCGGGCCAGATCCAGTTCCACCAGCACGGTGACCACCGACAGCAGGGTGAGCGCGTGCAGGCTCACCACCGCCAGATGCACCGACAGCCCCGCCTCGCCGAAGAGCGCCGCGGCGATGGGGATGCCCAGCTGCACGGTGTTGCTGAAGGTCGCGGTGATCGCCCGCACGCTGGGCCCGGCCGGCGCCTCGATGCGGCGACGCCGCTGGTGCACGTAGACCGCCAGCATCAGCGCCACCACGGGCAGGAAGTACGCCAGCACCGTGGACCAGGGCAGCCGCTCGAAGTCGATGCGCGCCGTGGTGCGGAACAGCAGTGCCGGCGCGAAGAGGTAGAAGGTGGTGTTCGACAGCACCCGCGCCGCCTCGCCGCCGCCGAAAAAGCGCATCCGGCCCGCGCCCCAGCCGATGGAGACGACGAAGAAGATGGCGATGAGTTTGAGGTAGACGGCCGAGGACATGGCGCCTAGTATCGGCAAGAGGGCCTTCGCACCGGCTGCGGCGAACACGTAAGCGGCGCGCAGGCCGCCGCGGCCCCATGCGGGCCGGGCGCAGCGCGCCGGGCCTCATCCCGCCGCGGCTTTGCGCGCCGGCGTCTTCTTGGCGGGGACCTTCTTGGCCGCGCGCGGCTCGAACTCGAAGCCGACCTTGCCCTCCTTGGCGTCCCAGACGAGGAAGGCTTTGAATTTGCGGCGCGTCTTGTTGGAGACGAAGTTCTCCAGCAGGTCGGTGCGCCCTTCCTTGAGCAGCTTGGTCATCTGCTCGCGCGCGATCGGCTGCTGCAGGATGATCTTGCCGCTCTTGAAGTCGCAGGTCGGATGCGGGCCGGTGCTGTGCTCGCAGACGTAGCTCGTGCCGTGCTCGTAGACCTTGCCCTTGCACTTGGGACAGTGGCCGAGCGGCTCCTGCCCGCTGAAGTCCACCTCGCCCTCCTCGGCTTCCTTCCTGGCGTCCTCGCCGAAGTCGAACTCGAGCTTGTAGTTGTCGATCTCGTCGTCCCAGGCCAGCTTGAGCTCCGCGGTGAACGGCCAGCCCGCCTTGGAACGGAAGCCCTCCAGCGGGCCGATGCGCTTGTCGCGCAGGAACTGCTCGACCTCGTGCAGCTCGAAGCTGCGCCCGCCGGGGATCTTGCTGATCGAGAAGCCGCAGCCTTCGTCGTTGCCGCTTCGGCCCGTGCAGGTGAAGCGCCGGTAGTTCTCCTTGACCACGCCGCCGCACTTGGGACACGGCGTCTCGAGCGTCGCGTAGTCGCCGGGGATGGTGTCGCGGTCGTACTCCTTGGCCTTCTGCACGATGCGCGCGGTCATGCGCGCGATCTCGTCCATGAACGCCTGGCGGCTCAGGCGCCCGCGCTCCATCTGCGCCAGCTGGTACTCCCAGTTGCCGGTCAGCTCGGGTTTGGTGAGGTCCTCCACCCCGAGGCCGCGCAGCAGCGTCATCAGCTGGAAGGCCTTGGCCGTCGGGATCAGCTCGCGGCCCTCGCGCACCAGGTACTTCTCGGTGATGAGGCCTTCGATGATCGCCGCGCGCGTGGCCGGCGTGCCCAGGCCCTTCTCCTGCATCGCCTCGCGCAGCTCGTCGTCCTCGACCAGCTTGCCCGCCCCTTCCATCGCGGACAGCAGCGTCGCTTCGGTGTAGCGGGCCGGCGGGCGCGTCTTGAGCGCGTGGACGGTGACGTCCTCGTTGTGCACGGTCTCGCCCGGCTGCACCGGCACGAGGGTGGCGTCGTCCTCCTGGGCCTCCTTGCCGTAGACCGCGAGCCAGCCGGGGTTGACCAGCACCTTGCCGTTGGTCTGGAAGTGGTATTCCTGGCCGCCGTGCTTCACGGTGGTCACGCGCGTGGTGACCAGGTACTCGGCCGCAGGGAAGAACACGGCGAGGAAGCGCTTGACGACCATGTCGTAGAGCTTCTGCTCGGCGTCGCTGAGGTTCTTGGGTGCCTGCAGCGTGGGGATGATGGCGAAGTGGTCCGACACCTTGGCGTTGTCGAAGACGCGCTTGTTGGGCTTGACGTAGCCTTCCTTCAACGCCTTCGCGGCGTGCGGGGCATACATGCGGGTGGCCTCGTCGCCGGAGAGCATCTCCAGGGTCTTGCGCGCCACGCCCACGTAGTCCTCCGGCAGCGCGCGCGAGTCCGTCCGCGGATAGGTCAGGACCTTGTGCTTCTCGTACAGTGCCTGCGCGAGCGAGAGCGTCGTCTTGGCCGAAAAACCGAAGCGCGAGTTGGCCTCGCGCTGCAGCGAGGTGAGGTCGTACAGCAGCGGGCTGAGCTGGGTGCTGGGCTTGGCCTCCTCGGTCACCGAGGCATCGCGCCCGCGCACGGCCGCCGCGATCGCCTCGGCGGTCTTCGCGTCCCACAGGCGGTCGGCGCGTTGCTCGGCGTCGCCATCGGCCGGCTTCTTCCACTTGGGATCGAACCACTTGCCCTCGTAGGTGCCGGCCGCCGCCGCAAAGGCAGCCTTGACCTCCCAGTAGTCGCGCGCGACGAACTTGCGGATCTTCTCCTCGCGCTCGACGACGATGGACAGCGTGGGCGTCTGCACGCGCCCGACGGTGGTCAGGAAGAAGCCGCCGTCGCGCGAGTTGAACGCCGTCATCGCGCGGGTGCCGTTGATGCCCACCAGCCAGTCGGCCTCCGAACGGCAGCGGGCTGCCTCGGCCAGCGGCTGCATCTGCTCGTCGGTGCGCAGCCGCTCGAAACCCTCGCGGATGGCCTGCGGGGTCATGGACTGCAGCCACAGCCGCTTGATCTGCTTGTTCAGGCCGCCTTTGGCCGGCGTCGCGTACTGCACGATGAGCCGGAAGATCAGTTCGCCCTCGCGCCCCGCGTCGCAGGCGTTGATGATCTCGGTCACGTCCTTGCGGCGGATCAGCTTGACGATGGCGTTGAGCCGGCCCTTGCTCTTGTCGATGGGACTGAGCTCGAAATGCGGGGGGATCACCGGCAGGTGCGTGAAGCTCCACTTGCCGCGCTTGACGTCGTATTCCTCCGGCGCCTTGATCTCCACGAGGTGGCCGACCGCCGAGGTCACGACGTAGCGGTCGTTCTCGAAGTATTCGTCGTGCTTGTCGAACTTGCCGGCGACCGGGGTCAGCGCGCGCACGATGTCCTGCGCGACCGAGGGCTTTTCGGCAATGACCAGGGCTTTGCTCATCGTTTCCTGTCGGTTCAAAGGTATGTCTCGAAGGCCTGGATGTCCTCGGGGAACAACTGCCCCGCCTCGGCGAACACCACCGTGCCTTCGCGGCCCCGCACCCAGGTCACCGGCAAGCCCTTGGGCTTGGGCAAGACGGATGCCAGGGCCGGCGTGTTCATCGCCACCGGATACCGGTAGCCCTTGGCGGCCAGGTACTCGCGCACCGTGGCCTCCTGCTTGTCGATCGAAATGGCCAGCACCTCCAGCCCGCGCGCGCGGTGCTTCAGCCACAGCTCGTGGACCAGTGGGCTCTGCTCGGCGCAGAACGGGCACCAGGTCGCCCACCAGTACAGCACCAGCACCTTGCCGCGGGCCTGCGCCTCGCCATACCGCCCGCCGCCGACGAGCGGCACGTCGGGCAGGCGCAGCGGCGATCCGACAGGTGCGGCGACGGCCGCCTGCGGGCCGACCGTCCACGCGCCGACGCCGAACACGGCCGAGGCCGCGGCGGCACGCAGCAAGGCCCGCCGGCCGTGCAGCACGGTGGCCTCGTCCAGGTCGGTTTCGGTGTTCGCTGTCATGTTCCTGCCCGTCGTATGCGCGCGCCTACAATGCCGGCTCTCACGCGCGTGTGCGTGCGCGCATGCACGCGCGCGCCCTCATTTCAATGTACACAAACTGCCCATGACACAAGCCCGGCCCGGTCGTGCCCGCCCCACCCCCTCCCCCGCCCGTCGCACGACCGCCCGCGGGGGACGGCGCATCCAGGTGCGGCGTTCGGGCGTGCACGGCAAGGGTGTGTTCGCTGTCGCGCCGATTCCCGCGGGCGAGGTGATCATCGAGTACAAGGGCGAGGTCATCTCCTGGGACGAGGCGCTGCGCCGGCACCCGCACGACCCGAAGGACCCGCACCACACCTTCTACTTCCATGTGGACGACCAGCACGTCATCGACGCCAAGTACGGCGGCAACGCGGCGCGCTGGATCAACCACGCCTGCGAGCCCAACTGCGAGGCCGAGGAGGTCGACGGCCGGGTGTTCATCAAGGCGCTGCGCCACATCGAGCCGGGCGAGGAGCTCTTCTACGACTACGGCCTCGTGATCGACGAGCGCTACACGCCCAAGCTCAAGAAGCAGTACGAGTGCCGCTGCGGCAGCCCGCGCTGCCGGCGCACCATGCTCGCGCCCAAGCGCTGAAGACGCGCCTCGGCCGCCCCCTCGGAATCTTGCGATGACCCGACTCATCTGGCCCGCCGAGCGCCTGTGGGAGACGTTGCAGGCGGAATGGCCCGGCATCGGCGTGGAGGTCGCCGCCGAGCTCGATTCGACGAACGAGACCTTGCTGGCGCGCGCCCGGGCGGGCGACACCGGCGCGTGCCTGCTGGTCGCCGAACACCAGCGGGCCGGGCGCGGGCGCCAGGGCCGGCGCTGGGTGTCCGCTCCCGGCGACAGCCTGACCTTCTCGATCGGCTTGCCCTACGCGCCGCGCGACTGGTCGGGCCTGTCGCTGGCGGTCGGCGTGGCGGCGGCCGAAGCCCTGGGCCCGCAGGTGCGGCTCAAGTGGCCCAACGACTTGTGGTGGGCGGACAGGGCCGACGCATCGGCCGGACGCAAGCTCGGCGGGATCCTCATCGAGACGGTGACGGCCGCGCCCGTCAACGCGCGGTACGCGGTGGCCGGCCTGGGGATCAACGTGCGGGCGCCAGACCCCGGCCCCGGCGGCTGGCCCGACGCGCGCAACCGCCCCGGCGGCGCCCTGGACTTCGACCCGTCGGCGACCGCCCCCGGGCTGCTCGAGCGCGTCGCGCCTGCGGTGGTGCGGGCGCTGCGCGAGTTCGAACGGGAAGGGTTTGTCGCCTTCCGCGCCCGTTTCGAGGCGCGCGACCTGCTGCGGGGTGTGGAAGTGCGCACGACCCAGCCGGATGCGCGCGAAGGCGTGGCACTGGGCGTGGACGAGCAAGGCGCCTTGCTCGTGCATACTGCCGCTGGCGTCAGGAGGATCAACGCCGGAGAGGTGAGCGTGCGCCCATGCTGAGACTGCTGGTCCTGCTGTTGCTGCTGGCCAACGTCGGCTTCTACGCCTGGAGCCAGGGCACGCTCCTGGGCGTGCTGCCCTGGCCGCCCGACACCCGCGAGCCGCACCGGCTGCAGCAGCAGGTCCGCCCCGAGGCGGTGCGACTGGCGGGCCCGGACGGGGGGCGCACGATCAACGCGGGCGGGCTGAACACGGCGAGCGCGTCGGCGCCCGCGGGATCCGCATCCCGATGACAGCGGCCCCGCGGCCGTCAGCTTGACCGGACCCGTCGCGTGCTGCCCGCGGCCGCCAGCGCGGCCAGGCCGAGCAGCGCCGCCCAGGCCGCCCCGATCACGCCGCCCCCATCCCCGTCGCCGTCGCTCTCGCCGCCACCATTGCCGCCGGGCGGCGCGGGGGACCAGAAGCTGGGCGCCGGGCCGTAGGGCAGCGGGTCCTGCGCGTAGGCGAGCGCCCCCGCCACGTCCAGCAGCCCCGCCCCGCAAGTGGAGGTGGTGCAGTAGCAACGGCCGCGGCTGACGCCGCTGCGGCACTGCAGCAGGGAGAAGCTGGGATGGTCCGCCACGTGCGGGCGGGCGGTGACCTTCATGCCGTGGACCAGTTCATCGAGCGTGAGTTGCGGATTGACCGCGAGCATCAGCGAGGCGGCGGCCGCCACGATGGGCGTCGAGAAGCTGGTGCCATAGGTGGATTCGTAGCCGGGAGCGCCGGGCGCCTGGACGCCGTTGTTGGTCGTCGTATGGATTCCGCCGTCTTCGGCCTCGCGGTCGTAGGCCCCGGCGAACGAACCGGCGGCGCCGTCCCCGCCCACCGTGGTGATGCCGATCTCCGGCCCCAGATTGGAGTATTTGGCCTTGAAACCGTCGCGATTGACCGCCCCGACGCCCAGCACGCCGCGGCACCGGGCGGGACGCGCGACCGCCCCGTCCTCGTTGCCTGCGGCGGCGACGATGAGCACGCCCTTGCCGACCAGTTCGTCGATCGTCGGCTGGTAGACCCGGCAGTCACCGGAGCCGCCGAAGCTGAGCGAGACGATACGGGCCGGATGCGGATTGACCGGCAGGCCTTCGACCTGGAGTCCGGCCGCCCAGCGCATGCCCGCGAGGATGTCGCTGACCAGCGCACCGCACTTGCCCGCCACCCGCACGCTGATCAGGCGCGCGCCCCAGTTGGCGCCGGCCACGCCGACGCCGTTGTTCGTCTGCGCGGCGATCTGCCCGGCGATGCGGGTGCCGTGCCAGGAACTGGGCTCCTCGGGCGTCCCGCTCCCGCAGGTGCCTGCCGAGACGAAATCGCCCGGATCGAAGAAATCGGGATCGCGGCCGTCGCCGTCGCCCGCCAGACCGTCCTCGTTCGTGACCAGGTCGTAGCCGGTGTCGAAGCGCGCGGGATCCCCCAACTCGGGATGCGCCGTGAGGCCGGTGTCGAGCACCGCGACGTTGACCGGGTGCCCCAGCCCGGTGGCGCGTGCCCAGGCGGCCTGGATGTTGGGCACGCCGCGGGAACCGGGGCCGGGCGTGGCGCTCAGCCACCATTGGCGCACGTATTCCGGGTCCGTCGGCGCCTGCGTCGTCGCCGCCTGGAAGCGCCGCTCCATCACGTTCGGCTCGGCCCATTCCACTTCGGGATCGGCGCGCAGTTCCTCGACCAGACGCCTGGCTTCGGCCGCGTTCAGCGGTCGGGCCCACTGCACCACGTGCTGCCGGCCATCCAGCGGGCGCACTGCCCCGAGCGGCATCGACTTGGCCTGGAAGGCGCGCGCCAGTGCCTCCTTCGCGCGCTGCGGAGCGACGCGGGCGGTGTCGGCAGACGCCGGCGTCTTGAGGCGGACGATCACACCGTAGGCCGGCCGGTCATCCTCGGCCGCGGCAGGACCGGCGAGGAAGGCCGCCCCGAGGACGAGCGCGCCGAGGGCGCGGGCGAACTGAACAAAGCGCGGAAAGCTGCGTGTCATCGGCATGGATTGTGGCGAGGTTGGGGCAAGGCCGCGCATCTCAGTCGCGTGCGCTTGTTTCACCGACTGCGCGCCAGCAAGAACGGGACCGCCCCGCCGCCGCACGGGCATGCGGCCAGCAAAAAAGGCCCCGGACAGGGGCCTTGCGGTGACCACCACCATCGGCGACGCGGAGGGGCGGGCCATGCGCCTTGCACCGCGCAACGGTGGCGGCGGATGCGCCACGGCTTACTTCGCCGCCATCAGCGCCACGGTGGTGTCCAGCATGCGGTTGCTGAAGCCCCACTCGTTGTCGTACCAGCTCGACACCTTGACCAGGCGGCCGCTCACCTTGGTGAGGGTCGCGTCGAAGACCGACGAGGCCGGGTTGTGGTTGAAGTCGACGCTGACCAGCGGCAGGGTGTTGTAGTCGAGGATGCCCTTGAGCTCGCCTTCGGAGGCGTCCTTCAGGATCTGGTTGACCTCGTCGACGGTGGTGTCGCGCTTGGCGACGAAGCTCAGGTCCACGATCGAGACGTTGATGGTCGGCACGCGGATCGCGAAGCCGTCCAGCTTGCCGTTGAGCTCAGGCAGCACCAGGCCGACCGCGGCGGCGGCGCCGGTCTTGGTCGGGATCATGCTCTGCACGGCGCTGCGGGCGCGGCGCAGGTCCTCGTGGTAGACGTCGGTCAGCACCTGGTCGTTCGTGAAGGCGTGGACCGTGGTCATCAGGCCGTTCTCGATGCCGATCTTGTCGTGCAGCGGCTTGACCAGCGGCGCCAGGCAGTTGGTGGTGCAGCTGGCGTTGGAGATGACGGTGTGCTCGGCCTTGAGCGTCTTGTGGTTGACACCGTAGACGATGGTGGCGTCCACGTCCTTGCCGCCGGGCGCGGAGATCACGACCTTCTTGGCGCCGCCCTTCAGGTGCGCGGAGGCCTTCTCCTTGCTGGTGAAGAAACCGGTGCACTCGAGCACCACGTCCACGCCCAGCTCACCCCAGGGCAGCTCGGCCGGATTGCGGTTGGCCAGCACGCGGATCTTGTCGCCGTTGACCACCATGTAGTCGCCGTCGACGCTCACCTGGCCGGGGAACTTGCCGTGCGCGGTGTCGTACTGCGTCAGGTGGGCGTTGGTCTTCGGGTCGCCCAGGTCGTTGATCGCGACGATCTGGATGTCGTGCTTCTTGCCGCCCTCGTAGTGGGCGCGCAGCACGTTGCGGCCGATCCGGCCGTATCCGTTGATGGCAACTTTGATGGTCATGGCTTCGCTCCTGTGATGACAGTCAACCTTCTAGGCGCCGGCCTCCGAGGCGGCCGGCACGGATCATGAACGCTTGCCCTGCAGCACGACGCGCACGGTGTCGGCCACATTGTCCGCCGTGAAGCCGAAGTGCTTGAACAGCACGCCGGCCGGCGCGGATTCGCCGTAGGTGTCGATGCCGACCACCGCGTCGACCCGGTACTTCCACCAGAAATCGGTGACGCCCGCCTCGACCGCGATGCGCGGCAGGCCCTCGGGCAGCACCGACCGCTTGTACTCGGCGCTTTGGCGGTCGAACACGGTCGTCGAGGGCATGGACACCACGCGCACCGCGATGCCGTCCTGGGCCAGCGCCGCCTGTGCGTGCAGCGCCAGCTGCACCTCCGAGCCGGTGGCGATGATGACCGCCTGCGCCTTCTTCTTCAGCCCGACCTCGCCCGGCTCGGCCAGCACGTAGGCCCCCTTGGCGATGTCCTCCAGCCCCGCCTTCGGCAGGTAAGGCACGTTCTGTCGCGACAGCAAGAGCGCCGTCGGGCGGCTGCGGCTTTGCAAAGCGCAGGCCCAGGCCACGGCGGTCTCGGCGGTGTCGGCCGGACGCCAGACCTCGAGGTTGGGGATCAGGCGCAACGCCGAGGCGTGCTCGACCGACTGGTGTGTCGGGCCGTCCTCGCCCAGGCCGATGGAGTCGTGCGTGAACACGTGGATCACACGCTGCTTCATCAGCGCCGCCATGCGGATGGCGTTGCGCGAGTAGTCGCTGAACGTCAGGAACGTGCCGCCGTAAGGAATGTAGCCGCCGTGCAGGGCGATGCCGTTCATGATGGCCGCCATGCCGAACTCGCGCACGCCGTAGTTGATGTGGCGACCGCCGTTGGGCTGGCCGTCCGCCTCGAAGCGCAGCGCCGGCGTGGACTTGGTGTTGGTGAGGTTGGAGCCGGTCAGGTCGGCCGAGCCGCCCAGCAGCTCGGGCAGCGCGGCCGTGAAGTGCTCCAGCGCCAGCTGGCTGGCCTTGCGGGTCGCGACCGTCTCGCCCTTTTGGTGCGCGTTCACCGCGGCGTCGACCGCGAGCTGCGCGAACTGCGCGGGCAGCTCGCCCTTCATGCGGCGTTCGAACTCGGCTGCCAGCTCGGGGTGCTCGGCACGGTAGCCCTCGAACAGCGCGTTCCAGGACTGCTCCAGCGCCTGGCCGCGGGTCTTGCCGTCCCACAGCGCGTACACCTCCTCGGGCACGACGAAGGGCTCGTGAGGCCAGCCCAGGGCCTCCCGGGTGCCGCGGATCTCCTCGGCGCCCAGGGCCTCGCCGTGGGCCTTGGCGGTGCCGGCCCGGGTGGGCGCGCCCTTGCCGATGACGGTCTTGCAGACGATCAGGGTGGGGCGGTCGGCGCTCTGCCTGGCCTGCGCGATGGCATGGTCTACCGCGTCCACGTCGTGGCCGTCGATGGGGCCGATGACGTTCCAGCCATACGCCTCGAAGCGCTTGGGCGTGTCGTCCTGGAACCAGGGGCCGACCTCGCCGTCGATCGAGATGTTGTTGTCGTCGTACAGCGCGATCAGCTTGTTGAGCTTCCAGGCGCCGGCGAGCGAACAGGCCTCGTGGCTGATGCCTTCCATCAGGCACCCGTCGCCCAGGAAGACGTAGGTGTGGTGGTTGACGATCTCGTAGCCTGGCCGGTTGAACTCCTTGGCCAGGAGCTTTTCCGCCAGCGCCATGCCCACCGCGTTGGTGATGCCCTGGCCCAGCGGGCCGGTGGTCGTCTCGACGCCCGGGGTGATCCCGACCTCGGGGTGGCCGGGGGTCTTGCTGTGCAGCTGGCGGAAGGCCCTGATCTCGTCGATCGGCAGGTCGTAGCCCGACAGATGCAACAAGGCGTAGATCAGCATCGAGCCGTGACCGTTGGACAGCACGAAACGGTCTCGGTCCAGCCACTGGGGGTTGGCGGGGTTGTGCCGCAGGTGGCGGCTCCACAGCGCCACGGCGATTTCCGCCATGCCCATCGGGGCGCCCGGGTGGCCGGAGTTGGCTTGTTGTACTGCATCCATTGCCAACGCGCGGATCGCGTTGGCCATCAGGGTGGTGTCGGCCATCTGGAACCTGTCGAAGTCCTCACGAATCCGCGAGGCTTGGGGGATCTGGGAGGGGTGGAAAGGAAGCCGCAATTGTAAAGGGGCGCCGATAATCGGCCGGTTTCAGGCTCTGCGGCCGCCCGCCCATGACCGACAACCTCAAAGCCATCGTCCTGGCCGCCGGCCGCGGCGAGCGCATGCGCCCGCTGACCGACCGCACGCCCAAACCGCTGCTGCCGGTGCGCGGCAAGCCGCTCGTGGTCTGGCACCTGGAGGCGCTGGCCGCCGCCGGGGTGCGCGAGGTGGTGATCAACACCGCCTGGCTGGAGGAGCAGTTCCCGCAGGTGCTGGGCGACGGCTCGCGCTGGGGCCTCACGATCCACTACTCGATGGAAGGGCGCGACCACGGCGGCGCGCTGGAGACGGCAGGCGGCATCGCCAAGGCCCTGCCGCTGCTGGGCGAGTGCTTCTGGGTGGTCTCGGGCGACATCCACGCACCGGACTTCCGCTTCGACGCCCAACGGGCGCGGGCCTTTGCCGCCAGCGACCGGCTCGCGGACCTGTGGCTGGTGCCCAACCCGCCTTTCCATCCCGGTGGCGACTTCGGCATCGACGCCGAGGGGCTGGGGCTGGCCGACGGCGTGGGGCCGGACGGGCAGCGCTGGACCTATGCCAACCTGGCACTGATGCGGGCGCCGCTGTGCGCGGGTGTCGCCCCCGGCACGAGGGCCGCCCTCGGCCCCCTGTTGCGCGCCGGCATGCAACAGCGCCGCGTTGGTGTGGAGATCTACCGCGGCCGCTGGGAAAATGTGGGCACGCCCGCGCAACTGGCGGCGCTGAACGTGGACTCGCCGCATACTTCGGCGTAGGAACCGTACTCGGACAAGACCAGACGACAACACAGGAGAGCGGGGCCGCACGCCGGTACGGCGCGGTCCCGGAGGGGAAAACGATGAGCTTGCTGTCCCTGGCGGGGCTCGCCGCCAGCCTGGTGCTCGTGATGCTGCTGCACACCGGCGTGCTGCGGGCGGTACGCGCCGTCGTGCTGGCCGCCTATCCGCTGTCGGGCGAACACCTCGACTCCTTCGTCTACCACCGCAGCACCTGGACGCCCGGCGAGAAGGATTTGTACCCCGTGTGGGCAGGCGTCGCGCTGGCCGGCGCGGCGGCGTGGGCCGCAGTGGTCTTCGACTGGAGCTGGGCCTGGGCCATTGCGGTCCTGGCGTGGGCCGGCGCGCTGGGCTGGGACCTGTGGCGCTGGGAGCGCGCAGCATGCAGCGTCAAGTTCGTGACCTGGCGGCGTGGCTGGCAGCAGACCGCGCGGCGCGCGCCGGTGTCCCACATCAAGGACGTGCATGTGGTCGAGAAGGCCCTGTACGGGCCGCTGGGCAACTGCTACGTCGCCTTCCAGCTCGAGGACGGCAAGGCGATCAAGCTGCCGCGCACCGTGCTGCCAGGCGGCCTTGCCGCCGTGGAGGACTTCGCCAACTTCGTGCGCCTGCAGATGCAGCAGGTCGAAGACATGCGCCGGCGCATCGAGAACGAACGGCGCCGGGCGGGCAAGCCGCCCCTGGACGCGACCGAGCGTGAGATCCGGGCGCGGATCAAGGCGTTGCGCCAGGCCAAGGCCAAGCAGCCGACGACGCCCTGAGCAGGGCCGGCGCGAGCCGGTCACCGCACTTCGCATCTTCGCCGCTGGGCTGGCGCCCCTAGGCGGCGGTCGGCCGGCTTCACGCGGCCGGGCGCCGGGCCTCACCGCGCCAAGGGACTCGAGATCTCGTCGACGCGTGCCAGCACCTCGGGCGTGAGCCGCGGCAGCACCTCCAGGGCGCCGAGGTTGTGGCGCAGCTGCTCCAGGCGCGATGCCCCGGTGATCACGGTGCTCACGCGCGGGTTGCTCGCGCACCAGGCGATCGCCAGTTGCGCGACGCTTGCCCCCAGTTCGCGCGCGACCTCCTCCAGCCTGCCCACCGCCTCGTTCCTGGCCGGGTCGGTGAGCTGGTCGCGCAGGAAGCTCAGGTTCTCCATGGCGCCGCGGCTGTCGGCCGGAATGCCCTGGCGGTACTTGCCGGTCAGCAGCCCCGAGGCCAGCGGGCTCCACGTCGTCAGGCCCAGGCCGATGTCCTCGTAGAGGCGCGCATACTCTCTTTCGACGCGTCGCCGGTGAAACAGGTGGTACTGGGGCTGCTCCATCACCGGCTTGTGCAGGTGGTGCCGCTCGGCCAGCTCCCACGCCGCGCGGATCTCGTCCGCGCTCCATTCGCTCGTGCCCCAGTACAGCGCCTTGCCCTGGGTGATCATGTCGCTCATCGCCCGGACCGTCTCCTCGATCGGCGTGTTCGGGTCGGGACGGTGGCAGAACACCAGGTCCACGTAGTCCAGTTGCAGGCGCTGGAGCGAGCCGTCGATGGCCTGCATCAGGTACTTGCGGTTGAGCGTGTTCTTCTGGTTCGGCCCCTCCCCGAGCCCCCAGTAGAACTTGGTCGAGACGATGTACGACAGGCGCGGCCAGCCCAGGGCCTTGAGCGCCTCGCCCATCACCACCTCGCTCTGGCCACCGGCATAGACCTCGGCGTTGTCGAAGAAGTTGACCCCCGCGTCGAAGGCCGCGGCCATGCATTCCCGCGCGGCCCGGGTGTCGATCTGGTTGGCATAGGTCACCCAGGACCCGTACGACAGCACGCTGACTTGCAGGCCGGACCGGCCGAGGCGGCGATATTGCATCGAAAGCTCCCTTTGGATGTGAGTGTCGGTCGCGAGGATGTTGGATAGACTGGCGCCAGTACCCCGCCCCAGCCGCTCGTCCTGCAGCCCCCCGGGGCGACGCGGGCCCGGCGGGCGGTCCGGCACCGAGCCTCAGCCTAGCCCCAAGCACACACCCTCATGGATCGCTCAGTCTTTGCCGAACGTAGGCGGCGCGTGGCCGAGGCGCTGCGCGCCGCGGGTGGCGGCGTGGCGCTGCTGCCCACCGCTGCCGAGCGGCCGCGCAACCGCGACACCCTGCATCCGTACCGGGCCGACAGCCATTTCTGGTACCTGACCGGTTTCGGCGAGCCCGATGCCTGGCTCGCGATCGACGACCGCGGCCGCTCCACGTTGTGGTGCCGGCCGCGCGATCTGGAGCGCGAGATCTGGGACGGCTTGCGGCTGGGCCCCGAGGCGGCGCCCGAGGCGCTGGGAGTCGACGAGGCCTACCCGATCGAGACCTTGGACGAGAAGCTGCCGGCGCTGCTGTCCGGCCAGCCGGCCGTGTGGTGGCCGTTCGGCGTGCACGAAGGGCTGGAGGTGCGCATCGCACGCTGGGTCGAGCAGGTGCGCGCCAAGGAACGCAATGGGGCCGAGCCGCCCCGGGCGCAGCGCGATCTGGCGGCCGTGCTCGACGAGATGCGTCTGGTCAAGGACGCGAGCGAGCAGGACACGATGCGGCGGGCGGCCGCCATCTCGGCCGGCGCCCATGTGCGCGCCATGCAGCGCTCGGCCGCCTGGCTGCGCCACGCGCCGCATACGACCTGGCGCGAGTACCACCTGGAAGCCGAGTTGCTGCACGAATTCCGCCGCCACGGCGCGCAGGCGCCGGCCTATCCGAGCATCGTCGCCGCCGGCCCGAACGCCTGCATCCTGCACTACGCCGCCGGCGACGCCCCGCTCAGGCCGGGCGAGCTGTGCCTGATCGACGCCGGCTGCGAGCTCGACGGCTACGCGAGTGACATCACGCGCACCTTCCCCTGCGACGGGCGCTACACCGCACCGCAACGCGAGCTCTACGAGATCGTGCGCGCCGCGCAGGAAGCGGCCATCGCGGCGACCCGGCCCGGAGCGCGTCAGCGCGATGCCCACCATGCCGCGGTGCGCGTGCTCGCGCAGGGCATGCTGGACGTCGGCCTGCTCTCGCGCGACCGGCACGGCAGCCTGGACGACGTGATCGAACATGCCGCGTACCGGCAGTTCTACATGCACGGCACCGGCCATTGGCTGGGGCTGGACGTGCACGACGTCGGCAGCTACGTGCAGGAGGACGAGGCGCCGGTCGAGCAGCCCGACGGCATGGGCGGGCGCGTCGTCAAGAAGCCCTCGCGCATCCTGCAGCCCGGCATGGTCGTGACGATCGAGCCGGGCCTCTACGTGCGCCCCGCCGAAGGCGTGCCCGAGCGCTACTGGCACATCGGCATCCGCATCGAGGACGACGCGCTCGTCACGCCGCAAGGCTGCGAGCTGCTGACGCGCGGCGTGCCGGTGCACCCCGACGAGATCGAGGCGCTGATGCGCGATGCCGCCGAAAGACCCGCCCCATGACCACTTCCCTCCTGCTGCCGGACGACTATGTGCAGATGTTCGAGCTGGCGCCGATCTCGCTCTGGCTCGAGGACTACAGCGGGGTGCGGGCGCTGTTCGAGGAATGGCGTGCCGACGGCGTGACCGACCTGCGGGCCCACCTGCGCGCCGACCGGCGACGGGTCGAGGAATGCTCTCGGCGCCTTCGGGTGCTGCAGGTCAACCGGCGCACGTTGGAACTCTTCGGCGCCGAGAGCATGGGCCAGCTGGTCGACAAGCTCGACGTGGTCTTCCGCGACGCGATGTTCGACACCTTCATCAGCGAGCTATCCAGCCTGTGGGAGGGGCAGCTGCGGTTTTCGAACCAGACGGTGAACTACACGCTCGACGGCCGCCCCCTCCACATCATCGTGCACGGCGCGGTGCTGCCCGGGCACGAGGCCCGTTGGGACCGGGTGCTGGTGTCCATCGACGACATCAGCCACCGCGTGCAGGCCGAGCGGCAGCTTGCGCTCAGCGAGTGCTACGCACGCGGGCTGTTCGAGCATTCGCCGGTGTCGCTGTGGGTGGAGGACTTCTCCGCCGTCAAGCGCCTCATCGACGAGGTGCGCGCGGCCGGCATCCGCGACTTCCGCACCTTCATCGACGTGCATCCGGAGTTCGTCGAGCGCTGCATGCAGGAAATTCGCGTCGTCGACGTCAACCAGCTGACGCTGACGCTTTTCGCGGCACCCGACAAGGCGACCCTGCTGCGGCGGCTCAACGAGGTGTTCCGAGACGACATGCGCGCCCACTTCGCCGAGCAGTTGATCGACCTGTGGGACGGCAAGCTCTTCCAGCAGCGCGAGACGGTCAACTACTCGCTGGAGGGCGAGACGGTGCACGTGCACCTGCAGTTCTCCGTGCTGCCGGGACGCGAGCACGACTGGTCGCTGGTGCTGGTGTCGCTGACCGACATCACCGCGCGCAAGAAGGCCGAGGCGTATCTCGAGTTCCTCGGCAAGCACGACGTGCTGACCAAGCTGCGTAACCGCTCGTACTACACGGACGAGCTGAACCGCCTGCAGCGCAAGGGGCCGTTCCCGGTGGCCGTGATCATCGCCGACCTCAACGGCCTGAAGCTGACCAACGACCAGATGGGGCACGCCGCTGGCGACGCGCTGCTGCAGCGGGCCGGCGAGGTGCTGGCCAAGGCGGTCGACACGCCCGCCTGCGCGGCGCGCATCGGCGGCGACGAGTTCGCGGTGCTGCTGCCCGCCACCGACACCCGCGCGGCCCAGCACGTGATGGAGCAGATCGAAAAGCTCGTGGAGATGAACAACTCGTTCTACCCGGGCGCGCCGCTGTCGTTCTCCATGGGCCTGGGCGTGTGCGAAGCGGGCGAACGGCTCGACGAGGCGGTCGCCCGCGCGGACGCGGCCATGTACGAGGCCAAGCGCCAGCACTTCGAGTCGCAGGGGCACGACCGGCGGCAGCCGCGCGGCTGATCGCAAGGCGCGCGGCGCGGGTCCGCCCCCGCCTCAGCCCGCTGCGCTCAGCTCGCCCGCGTCCACCACGTGCAGCCCGCAGGCCTGCGCCTTGGCCAACCGTTTGGCCGACGCCGCGGCGCTCGCGACCGCGTCGGGATCGGTGAAAGTGCCTGGCCGCACGCGCAAGGCACCGATGGACAGCGTCGTGCACGGGAAGAAACGCATCACGCCGTGCCGGTCCTCCGCATCGATGCCGCCGGCCGCCAGGGCTTCCGCGTCGAACAGGTCCCGCGCGCGCTCGTTGAACGACTCCAGGATGCGCTGGCAGCGCTCCATCCAGTCCTCGCTCTGGAACAGCACGACGAAGTCGTCCCCGCCAACGTGACCGACGAAGTCCCGTCGCGGGTCGCAGTGGGTGACGAAGGCGCGCGCGGCCAGGCGGATCATCTCGTCGCCTCGCCAGTAGCCATAGTGATCGTTGAACGGCTTGAAGTGGTTCAGGTCGCCGTAGCAGGCGACGAAGTCGCAACCGCTGGCCAGCAGGCGCGCGATGTGGTCGCTGATCGGAATGTTGCCCGGCAGGAAGGTGAGCGGGTTGGCGTGGCGTGCCGCCTCGATGCGCAGTTCGGTCACCGCCCGCACCAGCTGCTCGCCGGTGCCCAGCCCGCGGTACAGGCCGTGCTCGGTGATCACGAAACCGTCGGCCAGGTAGCGCTGATCCTCGGAGGTGAGGATGGCGGTCAGATCCTCGACGCCGGTATGCACGTCCACCAGCAGCGGTGTGAGATTCGCGAACAGCGTGCAGGGGCGGCGGCCGTACAGCTCCTTGAAGTACGGCTTGGTGTAGCGGTCGAGCACCTGCTGACGGTTCAGCAACCCCACCGGCCGGCCGTCGTCGACGATGGCCACCGCGTGCAGGCGCTCGTGCTCGTGGAACAGATGGATCAGCTCGTCGTGCGTGGTGGCGGGCGAGACGCAGGGCGCGTCGATGATGAAGCGGGCCGCCGTGAAGCCGCGATGTGCCACGCGGCGCAGTTCGGGGAAGACCGCGATGTCGCGGCTGTGGAGCACGTCGCACGCCCCCTCGCTCGCGCGCGAGACCGGCTCGGCGCCGGGGCGGCCGATGAGGTAGCCCTGCCCCAGGGCGATGCCCAGGTCGCGCACGACCTTGAGGTCCTCGGGCGTCTCCAGCCCCTCGGCCACCATGGTCGTGCCGAACACCTCGGCGATCTGCAGCAGCGCCCGCAGCGTCTGCAGCTTGGCCGCGTGCGTCGCCACGCCCTTGGCGAAGTACTTGTCGATCTTGACGATGCCCGGCTTGAGCTCGGCCCACAGGCGCAGGCTGGAGCGGCCGTCGCCGAAGTCGTCCAGCGCCAAGCCCATGCCGGCCGCGTGCACCGCCTCGGCGGCACGCAGCAGCGGCCCGAAATCGCGCACGTGCTCGTGCTCGGTCAGCTCCAGCACGACGGAAGACGGTGTCATGCCGTGCGAGCGCAGGACGGACACGCACTCGTCGGCGCTGAGCTGCGAGAACGCCTCCACCAACGCCCGGGCGCTGAGATTGACGAAGAGCTTGCCGGGGTGCCGGTGCGCCGCCCAGCGCCGCACCGCCGCCTTCACGCACGCGATCTCCAGTTCGATCTCGACGCCCTGCCGTCGGGCCGCGGCAAAGAGCGCGTCCGGGCTCTCGCACGGCGTGCCGCGCGGGCCGCGCACGAGCGCCTCGTGGCCGTGGATGCGGCCGTCGCGCAGCTCGACGATGGGCTGGAAGTGCGTGTCCAGCGCGCCGGTGGCGATCAGCGACAGGATGCTCGGCTCGCCATGTACGGCCGCGAGGGTGAGGGGCATCATCGCCGGGTCCTTGGGGGCCGACGCGGGCTCGTGACCGGCGTCGCTGTGTCTAGATGTAACCAGGATTGCAACAGTCCCGCGTGACGCGGCGATGACAAGCGCGCCTCCCCGCATCGCCACCCATCCACGGCACGGGAGGGGATGACGCGGGAGCAGCCCCTCAGCCGCAAAGGGATGCCGGCGACCGCGCAGCGCCGCGGCAGCGGGGCCACATTGTGAAGGCTCGCCTCCACGGCGCTCGGGTACAAACGAGGGACGCGGACCTGGCGCCACGACTGCGAACGTGCCGGGGCGCCGCACAGGAGACCCTCCATGTACATCGGCCAGCTCGCCACCCTCACCGGCTGCACGCCCAGGGCCATCCGCCTGTACGAAAGCCTCGGCCTCCTGGCCGAGCCGAAACGGCGCGGCAGGTACCGCGTGTACGACGCCCACGATGCCGACGTCGTTCGCCTGATCCGGGCCTCGCTCTCGGTCGGCTTCAAGTTGTCAGAACTGAGCGGGCTGATCGCCGAGAAGCACCGGCTCCAGCGCTTCCCGATCGAACGGGCCAACGCGGAGATCGAGGCCAAGCGCAGGCAGGTGCGGGCGCGCTTGCAGGAATTGCAGGCGCTGGATGCCAGCCTCGACGACTTCCAGCGCACGCTCAACGAGATGTACGGGCCCTCGGAGGCAGAACCGGGACGTGTCACGCCCTGCCCCGAGACGCCGAATGCGCCGCGGAGCAAGGTTCTGACGAGCCTGTAGTGCCCGCGCGAGGCCGCGGGCCGGGCCACCCGCTCAAGCAGGCGCCAGCGCCTGCACCGCACGCCCCTTCAGGGCCCGGAAAGCCTCCCGCAGCGCCTCCTCCGGCGGGCGCGGATCGAAGCCCAGTTCCGCCTGCGCCTTGGTGATGTCGTAGCGCTGACGCACGCCATGGAACAGCCGCACCTGGCTGACGAGCAGTGACGCCGGCAGCCCGGTCAGCCGCGCCCACCTTTCCTGCATCCACGCGACGCCCAGCAGCACGGCCCTTGGCACCCGGGGTGGCGTCCGGTGACCGGGGTCGACCGCGTTGAGCGCCGCCACCAGGTCGGCCATCGACGACGGACGCCGGTTCGCCAGGATGTAGCGCTCGCCCGGGCGTCCCCGCAGGGCCGCCTCGATCATGGCCTTCGCCACGTCGCGCACGTCGACGAAGTTAAAGTGAAAGTCCGGGTCGAAAGGCAGCGCACGGCGCTGCAGGGCGTCCAGGAAAGCCATGCTGTCGGTCAGCCGCGTCGCGTGGGGCCCGACCATGGTCGAAGGCAGCACGACGACCAGCGGCAACCCGCGCTCGGCGGCCACCTCCCAGGCCACGCGCTCGGACTCGATCTTCGACCGGTAGTAGGCGTTGTGCCGCTCGTCGTTCCAGCGGGTTTCGTCCAGCGGCGTGCCGTCGTGTCCGACCGCGGCGACCGAGCTGACGTAGACCACGCGCTTGACTCCCGCGTCGGCGGCGGCATGCAGTGCGCGGCGCGTGCCTTCGACGTTGGCCTGCACGATCTCGCGCTCGGGGTCGCGCGCCCAGTGCCTGAAGACGGCCGCGACCTGGAAGAACACGTCCACCCCTTGCAACGCCCGCCGCAGAGCATCGGGGTCTTCCAGGGGGGCTGGCACCCGTTCGCACGCCAGGCCCTCGAAGGGGCCGTCTTCTTCCAGCCGGCGCACGCCGGCACGCACTCGCATCCCGCGTTGCAGCAGCGCCCGCACGACGTTGTTTCCCAGGTGGCCGTTGGCCCCCGTGACCAAGCTCAGTCCGTTCATGTCGTCCTCTCGTTCCCACGCCGGGCCGCCGGTTCCCTGCCCCAGTGGCAGCGACCAGTACGGCCCGACGTGCATGGACGATAGGATCTGTCCCTAGGGGCAGAGTCAAGCGCCGCGCACGCATCCGGCACGCAGGGCCACCCCGTTCGCGTGCGCTGCGGATAATGTCGGCTTCCTTCCGCGCAAGCATTCCAGAGATGTCGCCAAGCAAGATCGAACTGGCCGTCATCGGCGCAGGCCCCGCCGGGCTTGCGCTCGCGCTGCTGGCCGCGCGGGAGTTGCCGGAAGCCCGCATCACCCTCTTCGACGCCCGCCCCCTCGAGGCCGACGTGTCGCAAGACCCCCGGACGTTGGCGCTGTCGCTGGGCAGCGTGCAGATCCTGCAGCGACTGGGCGTGTGGCCCGCCGCGCAGGCCCAGCCCATCCTCAGCGTGCATGTGTCGCAGCAGACCCCGACGCCGCTGCCCGGCCCGTTCCTGCCTCGCTACCGTGATCCGCAGGTGCTGATCGAGGCCCAGCGCGAGCGGGTGCCGATGCTGGGGGCGGTGCTCGCGTACGGGCAGCTCGTCGCGCCGATGCAGCGGGCCTGGCAGGACGAGGTGGCGCGCGATCCCGGGCGTCTGGCGAGCCGCTTCGGCAGCAAGGTCGCCGGCGTCAAGCCGCTACCCGACGGCGTGGAGGTCGATGCGGGGATCGTGGAGCGGTATGACCTCGCGGTGATCGCCGAGGGCGGGGTGTTCGCGGACCAGGGCCGCAAGAGCCTGGCGCACGACTACGGCCAGACGGCCTGGGTGGGGCAGGTGACCGTGGAGGGGCTGCCGGCCGGGATGGCCTTCGAGCGCTTCACCTCCCAGGGGCCCGCCGCGCTGCTGCCGCTGGGACCTTCCCGCGCCGCGCTCGTGTGGTGCGTGCCGACAGCGGACGACCCGGTGCGCGATCTCGACGACGTGCAGCGCATCGCCGTGCTGAACCACGTGTTCCCCGCCCGGGTGGGGCGCATCGTCGGCATCTCGCCGCTCAAGGCCTTCGCGCTGGGGCTCAACGCCGAGCGCCGTCTCGTCGAGGGTCGCAGGGTACGCATCGGCAATGCGGCACAGACCCTGCATCCGGTCGCAGGGCAAGGGCTCAACCTCGGCCTGCGCGATGCGTTCGAACTGGTGCGGCGTCTCGCACGCGAGCCAGACCTGGACACCGCCCTGCGCCGCGTGGAGCAACGCCGGGCGCCAGACCGCTGGGGCACGATCGCAGTGACCGACTTCCTCGCGCGCAGTTTCACCTGGCAGTGGCCGGGCGCCTCCAGCCTGCGCGGCTGGGGCCTGGCCGCGTTGCAACGGCTGGGGCCGGCGAAGTCGCTGCTCGCCCGCCAGATGATGTTCGGTCGCCGCTGACGACACCGGGCGAAGGCCTACACGCCGACCGTCCGCCCCCCCGCCGCCTCGCCGCGCCTGCCCACCGAGGCGGCGATGCACCACTGGGCCGCCCAATAGGTGCCGAGCACCCACACATCGCGCAGCGCCAACGGCTGTGTGAAGCGATCGACGGCCAGCAGCGTGTCCGAGGTGAGGAAGAGCGCGCCGCCGGCGGCGGCGAGGCCGGCCCGCCCCATCGTCGGGGTCCCGCGCGCGAACCAGGCCCATGCGGCAGCCTGGGCGGCCATCGCGACCAGGCAGAGCACATACATCACCACCGGCACCCGCAGCCCTGCGGGCACCCCCGGCCACAGGTGCGTCAGGGTGCCCGCGGCCACCAGCCCGTAGAACACGAACGGCTCCCAACGAGCGAACATCGGAACCCGGCGCGCATAACCGACGATGTACGCCAGGTGCGCACAGAGGAAGCAGACCAGGCCGGCGAGAAAACCTTCGCGCCACAACAGGGCGGTATCGCCGGCCAGCGACAGCACGAGGCCCGCCAGCACCCAGCGGCGCAAGTCCGTCTCGATCGCGGGCGTGCGCGCGACGTGGGCGATCAGCAGCGTGGTGGTGAGCGGCTTGAGCACCCAGAACCACGCGGCGGGCAGGATCTGGCTCGCCGCGAGGATGGCCGCGACAGCGCTCAGGGCATAGACCACCGGCAACCATGGCCGGGAGGCCGGTGGGGCGTGGACGTGGACGGGCGTGTTCATGGCGGCACAGTCTGCCGCCGGCCGTGCCCGGCGTCACCTGCGGATTACACGCGGTACGTCCTCACTCAGCCCTCGGCCGGGGCCTTGGCGGCACGCGCCGCCAGTTCTGCGCGCAACGCCTTGAGCTTCTCGCGCGGGTCCTCCTTGGCGGAGGCCTCGTGCAGACGCATCTCGCCGATGAAGCGGCTGGGGATGCCCTGCACGAACTCGCGGCCCTTCTTGCGCCGGCGCAAGGTGCTCACCGCCAGCGTCTGCCGCGCGCGCGTGATGCCGACGTACATCAGCCGGCGTTCCTCCTCCAGGCGCTGCGGCGTCATCTCCTCGTCCTCACCCTTGAAGGGCAGCAACCCTTCGTTGACGCCGGCCAGCACCACGTGGGGCCACTCCAGGCCCTTCGATGCATGCAAGGTGGACAGCGTGACGACGTTGGTGTCGCCGCCGCGCTCGGCCAGGCTCAGGATCACCGAGATGGTCTGCGCCACGTCGAGGATGCTCTTCTTCTCGGTCTCGGTGACGAGACCGCCTTCGTTGTCGATCTCGCCGCCGCAGCGCCGCGCGACCCAGTCGATGAAGTCGAGCACGTTCTGCCAGCGCGTGGCGGCCAGCTTCTCGTTGTCCTCGCCGTCGTACAGGTGCTGCTCGTAGCCGATCTCCTTGAGCCATTCCAGCAGCACCGGCTTGGCGTCCTCCGCGCCCGTGGTGTGGCGGAAGCGGTACTCCAGATCGTTCACGTAGCGGCCGAACTCGTGCAGCGAGCCGATCGCGCGGGCACTCACCGCGGTGGCGAGCGAATCGGCGAACAGCGCCTCGAACAGGCTCACTTTCCACTTCGACGCGAACTCGCCGAGCTGCGCGAGCGTCTGGTGGCCGATGCCCCGCTTGGGCGTCGTCACCGCGCGCAGGAACGCGGGATCGTCGTCGTTGTTGACGAGAAGGCGCAGCCAGGCGCACAGGTCCTTGATCTCGGCGCGATCGAAGAAGCTCTGGCCCCCGGAGACCTTGTACGGAATGCTGGCCTTGCGCAGCGCCTGCTCGAACACGCGCGCCTGGTGGTTGGCCCGGTAGAGGATCGCGAAGTCGCTCCACTCGACCTTGCCGCCGTACATGCCGGGGTTGCCACGGATCGCCTGGATGCGGGCCACGGCCCGCTCGGCCTCGTGCTCCTCGTTGTCGCACTCGACCACGCGCACCGGCTCGCCGTCGCCGTATTCGCTCCACAGCTTCTTCTGGAAGATCTTGGGGTTGGCGGCAATGACATTGTTGGCCGCGCGCAGGATGTGGCCGGTGGAGCGGTAGTTCTGCTCCAGCGGGATGACCTTGAGCTGCGGAAAATCCTGCGGCAGGCGCTTGAGGTTCTCGATGGTCGCGCCGCGCCAGCCGTAGATGGACTGGTCGTCGTCGCCCACCGCGGTGAACATGGCCTTGTCGCCGACCAGCGCCTTGAGCAGCTCGTACTGCACGGCGTTGGTGTCCTGGTACTCGTCGACCAGCACATACCGCAGGGTGTCCTGCCACTTGGCGCGCGCCTCGGCGTCGCGCTCCAGCATCTTGAGCGGCAGGCTGATCAGGTCGTCGAAGTCCACTGCCTGGTATGCGGCGAGGCGCTCGTGATAAAGGCGCATCACGCGTGCGGCCACGCGCTGCTCGTCGTCCTCGGCGCTGGCCTCGGCCTGGTCGGCGTTCAAGCCCTGGTTCTTCCACAGGCTGATCGCCCACTGCCAGCGCCTGGCCTGCGCGGCATCGGTCGTGCCCCCCGCATCGCGCAGGATGGAGAGCACGTCGTCGCTGTCGAGGATGGAGAACTGGGGCTTGAGGCCCACGCGTTCGCCGTCCTCGCGCAGCATCCGCACACCGAGCGAATGGAAGGTGCTGATCGCCAGGTGCTTGGCCGCGCGGGGGCCGACCAGGTCCTTCGCGCGCTCGCGCATCTCCTCGGCGGCCTTGTTCGTGAAGGTGATCGCGGCGATGTGCTTGGGCTCGTAGCCGGCCTGCAGCAAGCGCGCGATCTTGTGGGTGATCACGCGCGTCTTGCCGGAGCCGGCGCCTGCCAGGACGAGGCAGGGCCCCTGCAGGTAATGGACGGCTTCGAGCTGGGCGGGATTGAGCGTGGCGGGTGTGGACACGGGAAGCGGGCCGGGCGGGACTGGGGACCGTCGGGCCGACGGTCGTGCATGAGACGGTCGGCAGCGCCCTGACCAAGGTCAGGGCGGCCGGCGAGCGCGCCATGATAGCCAACGCATGCGACCGGCCTGCGTGCATACTCGCCGGCCGGAGGCCCGCAGTGGCGACAGCGCCTGGCTTTCAGCGCCCGTTCAGCCCGGCTCGCGTGGCGGCTTGCGATACTCGCGGCCGCATGCAAGCGATTTTCCAGGTCACGCTGCCGTTCTTCGCACTGGTGCTGTGCGGCTATCTCGCCGCGCAGCGGCGCGTGCTCCCCGAGGCGGCCATCCCGGGACTCAACGCCTACGTGCTCTTCTTCGCGCTGCCGTGCATGCTGTTTCGCTTCGGCGCGAACACGCCGATCGGCGAGCTGTTCAATCCGGTGTGGCTGGCGCTGTGGGTGGGGGCCGCGCTGCTGGTGGTCTTCTTCACCGTCAGTCACAGCCTCGCAGCCGGTCTCGGGCTGAAGGACTCGGCCTTCGGCGCGCTCATCGCCGCCTTTCCGAACACCGGTTTCATGGGGGTGCCGCTGCTCGTGGCGCTGGCCGGCGATCGCGCCGCGGGCCCGGTCATCATGACGGTGCTGGCCGACCTCTTCTTCACCAGTTCGCTGTGCCTGGCGCTTGCGCAGAGCGAAGGCGCGGGCCACTGGCGCGAAGGGTTGGGCAAGGCCTTGCGCGGCGCCCTGGGCAATCCGCTGCCGTGGGCGATCGCGCTCGGTGCGCTGGTGTCGGTCACGCAGTTGCCGCTGCCGCAGCCCGTGGCGCAGATCGTCAAGCTGCTCGGCGATTCCGCAACGCCGGTGGCGCTCTTCACGATAGGGGCGGTGCTCTGGCGCTCCAACCAGCATGCCCACTCGCGCACCCCGGCCCGGCACCTGGTGCCGGTGGTCGTCGTCAAGCTGCTGGTCCACCCTGCCCTGGTGCTGGCCCTGGGCCTGCTGCTGATCGAGACGGGCCTGCCGCTGGACGCCTTCGCGCTGTCCGTGCTGGTGCTGGCCGCAGCGCTCCCCTCGGCGAGCAACGTCTCGCTACTGGCTGAACGCTACGGTGCCGACAACGGGCGCATCGCCCGCATCATCCTCTGGACCACCGCACTGGCGTTCCTCAGCTTCTCGCTCGCGGTGCGCCTCTTCGGCGTGCAGCCCGGCTGACGGCGCAAGCTCTTGCTCGACCCCCTCTTGCAGCGGCCTGCAAGGGCGGGCCCGCCTGTCAGCAAAAAAACTATCGCCGCATTACGGAGGATCAACTTCCCCTACCTGGCTCCAATGCCTACCATCCATGCAAGAGATCGATCGATGCCGCCAAGACGATAGCGATCGATGGACTCGGTAGCAATAAGTAGCAGTTGGAAGGACTCGCAATGACTGCCTACATTCTGGAAGTCCTCGCCGCCTGGGCCCAGACCCGCTGACCGCGCGACGACTGCAACCTCTCCCGTCACTCGGAGCCCTACATGACTGATCGCACCACCCTCACGACCGCCAGCGGCATCCCCGTCGCGGACAACCAGAACTCGATGACCGCGGGCCCGCGCGGTCCGGTGCTGCTGCAGGACTTTCACCTGATCGAGAAGCTGCAGCACTTCAACCGCGAGCGCATCCCGGAGCGGGTGGTGCACGCCAAGGGCTCCGCGGCCTACGGCACCTTCACCGTGACGCGGGACATCACCAGGTACACGCGCGCCAAGCTGTTCGAGAAGGTGGGCAAGCAGACGCCGGTGTTCCTGCGCTTCTCCACGGTGGGCGGCGAGAAGGGCTCGGCCGACACCGAGCGCGACCCGCGCGGCTTCGCCGTGAAGTTCTACACCGAAGAAGGCAACTGGGACGTCACGGGCAACAACACGCCGGTCTTCTTCATCAAGGACCCGGGCAAATTCCCCGACTTCATCCACACCCAAAAGCGCGACCCGCAGACCAATCTCAAGTCGCCGACGATGATGTGGGACTTCTGGAGCCAGTCGCCCGAGGCACTGCACCAGGTCACCATCCTCTTCTCCGACCGCGGCACGCCGGATGGCTACCGCTTCATGCACGGCTTCGGCAGCCACACCTTCAGCTTCATCAACGCGGCTGGCGAGCGCTTCTGGGTGAAGTTCCACTTCAAGTCCATGCAGGGCATCAAGAACCTCCTGCCGGCCGATGCGGTGCGCCTGGCCGGCGAGGACCCCGACTACGCCCAGCGCGACCTCTTCAACGCCATCGAGGCCAAGGACTTCCCGAAGTGGCGGCTGTGCGTGCAGGTGATGCCCGAGCTGGAGGCCGAGACCTGGGCCAGGAAGACGGGCTGGAACCCCTTCGACGTGACCAAGGTGTGGCCGCACAAGGACTACCCGCTGATCGAGGTCGGCGTGCTGGAGCTCAACCGCAACCCGGAGAACTATTTCGCGGAAGTCGAGCAGGCCGCGTTCTCGCCGGCCAACGTGGTGCCGGGCATCGGCTTCTCGCCGGACAAGATGCTGCAAGGCCGCATCTTCGCCTACCACGACGCGCACCTCTATCGCGTGGGCACCAACTACCAGCAGCTGCCGGTCAACCGCCCGCAGTGCCCGTACCACACGTACCAGCGCGACGGCTCGATGCGATTCGACGGCAACGGCGGCGCGGCGCCCAACTACGAGCCCAATCGCTTCGCCAGCGCGCCGAAGCAGAACCCCGCCTACAAGGAGCCGCCGCTCAAGATCGACGGCGACGCGGACCGCTATGACCACATGGTGGGCGACGATCCGTACACGCAGGCCGGCAACCTGTTCCGCCTGATGAACCCGCAAGAACAGGACCGACTGACGAGCAACATCGCCGGCGCGATGAAGGGCGTGCCGCTGGACATCATCCAGCGCCAGCTGGTGCATTTCGCGAAGGCGGACCCGCGCTACGCGCAAGGCATCGCCGGCAAGCTGGGCCTCGTCGCACCCGACCTGTCGGCCGAGTGATGCATCGGAGGGCGGACGCGTGATGACGAGGACCGAGGGGCTGGCGCCCCCCTTCCTTGCGATGCAGCGCGCGGGCTGGCGCACGCTCATGGGCGGCGCGCTGGTGGGGGCGGGCTGGGCCCTCCTGCTTCCCCAGGCGGCCGGCTGGCTGACCCGCCTGGCGGAAGTTTGACAAGATGAGGCCCATCCACCACACTGGCGCCATGACCTTCGCGAAGACCCTCGCCCTACTAGCGCTAGCCAGCTCCCTGCTGGCCGGCTTGGGTCGCCTCGGGTCCTTCACACTGCGCCGCGCGCACCACTGAACCTCCCGAATCCCGTCTCGAATGCCCACGGCCAGCTCTGCGAGCTGGCCGTTTTGCTTTCTGCGTCCGATCAACACCACCGACAGGAGCCGACGATGCCGATGAAGCCCCCCGACGCCAAATACCGCGCCTTCCCGCCGATCGCCCTGCCCGACCGGCAATGGCCGAACCGCACCATCACGCGCGCGCCGACCTGGATGAGCACCGACCTGC
Organism: Burkholderiaceae bacterium; assembly: GCA_035559275.1. Lineage (GTDB taxonomy): Bacteria > Pseudomonadota > Gammaproteobacteria > Burkholderiales > Burkholderiaceae_C > Caldimonas. The sequence goes on along the minus strand of DATMBN010000002.1, from coordinate 6,753 downwards.
GCGACGGCAACCAGGCACTGTTCGAGCCGATGGACGGCGAGCGCAAGCTGCGCATGTTCGAGCTGCTGACGCGCATCGGCTTCAAGGAGATCGAGGTCGCCTTCCCCTCGGCCTCGCAGACCGACTTCGATTTCGTGCGCCGCCTGATCGAGCAGAGGCGCATCCCCGAGGACGTGACGATCGAGGTGCTGACGCAGGCGCGCGAGGACCTGATCCGCCGCACCTTCGAGTCGCTCGCTGGTGCACCGCGCGCCATCGTGCACCTGTACAACGCGGTCGCGCCCGCGTTCCGCCGCATCGTCTTCGGCATGAGCCGCGACGAGGTGCGCGAGCTGGCCGTGCGCAGCGCGAAGCTGATCCACGACCTCGCGGCCGAACGGCCCGAGACGCAGTGGACCTTCCAGTACAGCCCGGAGGTCTTCAGCGGCACCGAGCTGGACTTCTCCCTGGAGGTCGTCGATGCCGTGATGGACGTCTGGCAGCCCACGCCCGAGCGCAAGGCCATCGTCAACCTGCCGGCGACCGTGGAGATGAGCACGCCCAACGTCTACGCGGACCAGATCGAGTGGATGCACCGGCACCTCGCGCGGCGTGACAGCCTCGTGCTGAGCGTGCACCCGCACAACGACCGGGGCACCGCGGTGGCGGCGGCCGAACTGGCCGTGCTGGCCGGCGCCGACCGCGTCGAGGGCTGCCTCTTCGGCAACGGCGAGCGCACGGGCAACGTGGACCTCGTCACGCTCGCGCTCAACCTCTACAGCCAGGGCATCGACCCGGGACTGGACTTCTCGCAGATCAACGAGGTCGCGCGCACGGTGGAGGCCTGCACGCAACTGCCCATCCATCCCCGGCATCCGTACGTCGGCGACCTCGTCTTCACCGCGTTTTCCGGCTCGCACCAGGATGCGATCAAGAAGGGCATGGCGGCGCAGCGTCCAGACGCGGTGTGGGAAGTGCCCTACCTGCCGATCGACCCGGCCGACGTCGGCCGCACCTACGACTCCATCGTGCGCGTCAACAGCCAGTCGGGCAAGGGCGGCATCGCCTTCCTGCTCGAGACGGGCTACGGCCTCGTGATGCCGCGACGCCTGCAGGTCGAGTTCAGCAGCGCGGTCCAGCGCGTGGCCGACGAGACGGGCACCGAGCTGACGGCCGCGCAGCTGTGGTCGCTGTTCCAGGGCGAGTACCTGCAGCGCGAGACGCCCATCCGCTACGTCTCGCACGACAGTCACGAACGCGACGGTCAGGTGGTGATCGAGCTGGTGGTCGAGGTGCGGGGACAGAGATTGCAGCTGCACGGGCACGGCAACGGCCCGCTCGATGCCGCCGTGCATGCGCTGGGCGTGCCGGTGCGCATCGATGCCTACGAGGAGCGGTCGCTGGGCAACGGCTCGGACGCGCAGGCGGCGGCCTTCGTCGAGCTCGCGTGGCCGGGTGAGGCGGGCACGGCCTACGGCGTGGGTGTGCACACCAGCATCGTCGCCGCGTCGATCAAGGCGCTGGTGGGTGGCGTGAACCGCTGGCAGGCCCGCGCGCCGGAGGCGTTCGAGGCCGCCTATGCCGACCAGGGGCTGCGGCGCGTGGCGTGAGGCCCAGGCCCGCGAGCAGGCCGACGCGCCGTGCCGCGGTCAGATCGCCAGCGGATCGACGTCCACCGCCCAGCGCAGCAGCCCCTTGTGCTCGCCGCGCAGCCCGTGCAACGCCGGCACCCATTGCGCGAGAAACCGCTGCAGCGCCGGCCGCGCCTCGCACTCGACCAGCATCTGCGCGCGTTCCACGTTCGCGACGCGTGCGATCGCGGTCGGCACTGGCGGATAGAGCGTCACGCCCGCCCGCTCGGGCAGCGACTCGGCCAGGTCGCTCGCGGCCTGCAACCAGGCCTGCGCCGCCTCTTGCGTGCGCGCCTCCGCGCGCACCAGCGCCAAGTGTGCGTGCGGCGGCATGCCGGCCATCTGCCGCTCCTCCAACGTGCGCGCCGCGAAGCTCGGGTAGTCGTGCGAGCGCAGCGCCTGGTACAGCGGATGGGTCGGGTGCCAGGTCTGCACCAGCATCTCGCTCGCGCTGCCCCGCGCCGCGTCGCGGCCCGCTCGGCCGGCCGCCTGCATCAGCAGCGCGAAGAGCCTTTCGCCGGCGCGAAAGTCGCTGCTGAAGAGCGCCGCGTCGGGATTGATCGCGGCCACGAGGGTGACGCGTCGGAAGTCGTGTCCCTTGGCCAGCATCTGCGTGCCGACCAGCACGTCGACCTCTCCGGCGTGCACGTGCGCGAGCTGCGTCTCCAGCGAGCCCTTCCGCCGCGTCGTGTCTGCGTCGATGCGGGCGATGCGCGCGCCCGGCAGCGCGAGCGCGAGTTGCTCCTCCAGCCGCTCGGTGCCGCGTCCCACGGGTTCGATGTCGAGGTTCCCGCATTCCGGGCAGGCGCGCGGCACGCGTTCGGTCGCGCCGCAGTGGTGGCAGCGCAGCGTGCGGTCGACGCGGTGGAACACCCGCCACGCGCTGCAGTGCGGGCAGCCGCTCTTCCAGCCGCACTCGGGGCAATGCAGCACCGGCGCATAGCCGCGCCGGTTCAGCAGCACCAGGCTCTGCTCGCCCCGCTCGAGCCGCTGTCGCAAGGCCGACAGCAGCGCGGGCGACAGCGCCGAGGTTCGCGAGATCTCGCGCGGCACGTGGTTCATGTCCACGAAGCGCACCACGGGCAGGGCCGCGCCGCCGATGCGCGTGGGCATCTCCAGGCGCCGGTAGCGCCCACGCTGCGCCTGGTGCCACGATTCGAGCGAAGGCGTGGCCGAACCCAGCACCACGGCCGCGCGCTCCTGCTTGCCTCTATAGACCGCGAGGTCGCGCGCGGAATAGCGGGCCCCCTCCTGGCTCTTGTACGACGGGTCGTGCTCCTCGTCGACGACGACCAGGCCCAGCCTGGGCAACGGGGCGAACACAGCCATGCGCGTGCCGAGCACCACGTCGGCCAGGCCCAGGTGTGCGGCCAGCCAGTGCTTGAGCCTTTGCGCCGGCGTCAGTCCGCTGTGCAGCGAGACGATGCGCCGGCCCGGAAAGCGCGCCGCGAAGCGCGCCTCCAGCTGGGGCGTCAGGTTGATCTCCGGCACCAGCACCAGCGCCTGCCGGGCGGCGGCGAGCGTGTCGGCCACCGCGCGCAGGTAGACCTCGGTCTTGCCACTGCCCGTGCTGCCGAAAAGCAGCGCCACCTCTCCCGAGGCGATCCCCTCGAGCGCGGCACGCTGCTCCGGCGTGAGCATCGGCACCTGCGGCTGCGGACCGTCCGGGACCGGGGCCAGGGCCACGGTGCGCTTGAGCCGCAGGGCGAGTTGCCGGTCGTCGAGCTTGCGCAGTTCCGGTGGAAGCACGGCGAGCGCGACCTCGCCCAGCCCGCGCTGGTAGTAGGCCGCGGTGAACTGCACCAGCGCCCGCCACGGCGGGCCGAGCGGGGGCAGCGTTTCCAGCCCTCCTTCGATCTCTCGCAGGGCCAGGCCGTCGGCTGCGCCCGGCGGGGCCTCGCCCCAGACGACGCCGCACACCGTGCGCCGCCCCAGCGGTACCCGCACGAGGCTGCCGTCGGGCCAGCGACGCGCCGCGCGGTAGGTCAGCGGACCTGTGACGGCGCTGTGTTGCGGTGCCTCGACAGCGACCAGGAGCAGGTGACCCTCACTCATTTAGCCCCGCCAGTTCCGCCACCGCATCAAGTTCAGGCCGTAAGCAATTGATTCTCAAGCGCTTTTCCACCTATCCACGGAACCTGTGGAAAACTTTGTGGGCAAACTGCGCAAACGAGCGCTAAATGCTTGTGCCGCTTGCCTCCCCCTTGGATTGACCAATCGCGCAGCAGGGACACAAGGCAAGAAAAATCAACAACTTAGCGATTCTTTCGTGTCCGCTCATGTTTCGGTGCAGCAATTGCACCGCAACAAGGCTGGGTCACCCAAATTGGGGATAAGTCGGGTCCCGTTCGTCGTCTTCGCGGGTTTCCACCAGTTGGCTCGGCGGCCTCATGGGGTCTTGGCGCGAAGCTGGCGCGAGTGCCTGTGCACCGCCTCCACCAGCACCTCCACATGCTCGGGCGGCGTGAACTGGCTGATCCCGTGTCCGAGGTTGAAGACGTGGCCGCCCCAGCGGCCATCGGCCCGTTTCGGGTTGCCAAAGCTGTCGAGCACGCGCTCGACCTCGGCCCGGATCTGCTCGGGCCCGGCGAAAAGCACCGCGGGATCGAGGTTGCCCTGCAGCGCGACCCGGTCGTCCAGCCGCGAGCGTGCCTGGCCCAGGTTGACCGTCCAGTCCACCCCGACCGCATCCGTGTCGGTCTGGGCGATGGAGTCGAGCCACAGTCCGCCGCCCTTCGTGAAGACGATGCGCGGCACCGTGTGCCCACCGTGCTCGCGCTTGAGTTGCTGCAGCACCTGCTGCGTGTAGGCCAGGCTGAAGCGCTGGAAGGCCCCGTCGGCGAGCACTCCCCCCCACGAGTCGAAGATCATGACGGCCTGCGCGCCCGCTTCGATCTGGGCGTTCAGGTAGCGTGCCACCGCCTCGGCGTTGACCTGCAGGATGCGGTGCATCAGGTCCGGCCGGCGGTACATCAGCGACTTGACGAGGCGGTAGTCGTCGGACCCCCGCCCCTCCACCATGTAGCAGGCCAGCGTCCACGGGCTGCCGGAAAAGCCGATCAGCGGCACCTTGCCCTGCAGGGCCCGGCGGATGCTCGTCACCGCCTCGAAGACGTAGCGCAGGCGCTCCAGATCGGGCACCGCAAGGCGTGCGACATCCGCCTCGTCGCGCACCGGCCGCTCGAAACGCGGGCCCTCGCCGGCCTCGAAGCGCAGACCGAGGCCCATCGCGTCGGGCACGGTGAGGATGTCACTGAAGAGGATGGCCGCGTCCAGCGGATAGCGCTCGAGCGGCTGCAGCGTGACCTCGGTCGCATAAGCCGGATCCGTGGCCAGGCCCATGAAGCTGCCGGCGCGAGCGCGGGTGGCGTTGTATTCGGGCAGGTAGCGGCCCGCCTGGCGCATCAGCCAGACGGGCGTGTAGTCGGTCGGCTGTCGCAGCAAGGCGCGCAGCAGCGTGTCGTTCTGGAGGGGGGCAAACATCCGTGCATTGTAGGGAGCCGGGTGAGCCGCCCTGTCGCCCCGCCTTGCGCCCCTGCACGCCGGGCCGGCACGCATGGGGCGGTGCGGCCGCTAGCGTATGCCCAGGCCGCGTGCCGTCACGGGAGCACCGGGCGCGGGGCCGGTGCCCCGGAGCCAATCGTCCACCAACCCGGCCACATCGTCCGTCTGCGCCGCCTGCCAGACGAGCTCGGGGCGCGCGACCCAGGTGGTGCCGGGGGCCTCGGGCATGCGCGCGAGCACCTGGTGCACGAACGCCGCCACCTTGGCCGGCCGCACCGGCCGCTCGGCCTGTGGAAGCATCAGGCTGAGTTGGCCCAGCATCCAGTACGCCACCTGCTGCAGGCGCGACGCGGCGGCCTGCCCTCGCGGCCGCTGCGCCGAGCGCACGAAGACGAGCCGCTCGAACCCCATCGCGACCACAGCCTGCTCGTCCAGCCCGGCCAGTCCCTGCTTGAGAGCCTCAGGCAGGCTGGCCGGCGCATGCGGCATCACGATCACGAGATGCGCGACCCCCGCCTGCCGCAATGCCTGCGCCATGGGCACGAGGTCCCGCGGCGCCGGCATCCAGTAGGCGTCCTCGCGCCCGTGTGAGAAGCGCGGGCGATCGAACACGCACACCGCGGCCCGGGAGGTGGTCGCCGGGACGAAAGGTGGGCGAGGAACGCGCAGCTCGTGCAGGCCCCTCAGGCTCACGGCCAGGGGCGCCACGGTCGCCACCTCGATGCGCGCCTGACCGCGCCCGGCGAGCAGGGCCTCGAGCACCGCGCTGCCCAGGGGCCCGCCTGCACCGAGCAGGAGCGTGTCTTGCGGAAGCCCGGCGGCCGGCTGGGGTGGTGGGACCGGTGCGCGCGCGGCGCCGCGCAGGGCGTGGTCGATGGATGTCATGCGCGGTCTCCTTGCGAGGGTGCGGCACGGTGAAGGGTTGCGCACCCGTTGAACTCGGGCATCATGCACCCATTTAGTCTGTCATCACACTCCGGGCGGCCGGCTCGGCCGCCGCCGGGCACGAGAACGAGCAACAAGGAGTCCAACGATGAAACGTTCCTGGTGGTCCTGGATCGTGGCGCTGCTCGCCGCGCTGTCCCTGAGCGGCTGCGGTTACAACGAGTTCCAGCGGCTCGACGAGCAGGTGCAGGCCTCCTGGTCCGAGGTGCTCAACCAGTACCAGCGCCGCGCCGACCTGATCCCCAACATCGTCAACACCGTCAAGGGCGAAGCCAACTTCGAGCAGGAGACACTGACCCGCGTGGTCGAGGCACGCGCAAAGGCGACCTCGATCCAGGTCACCCCCGAGACGCTGAACGATCCGCAAGCCTTCAACCGCTTCCAGCAGGTGCAAGGTGAGCTTTCGAGCGCCCTGTCCCGCCTGATCGCGGTCAGCGAGAACTATCCCAACCTCAAAGCCAACCAGGCCTTCCAGGACCTGCGCGTCCAGCTCGAGGGCACGGAGAACCGCATCACCGTGGCACGCAACCGCTACATCCAGGCAGTGCAGGATTACAACGTACTGGCCCGCAGCTTCCCGAGCAACCTGACCGCGATGGTGTTCGGCTACAAGCCCAAGCCCAACTTCAGCGTCGCCAACGAGGCGGCCATCTCGGCGCCCCCGACTGTCGATTTCGGCGCCTCCCGCTGAGGC
>DATMBN010000001.1:0-22983 GCA_035559275.1 Burkholderiaceae bacterium | reverse complement strand
GGGCCGCGCGCTCGGCCACCATCCAGACGATGGCGAGCACGAGCACTCCGGCCATGCCGCTCCACACCCCTTCCCAGCTCTTGCCGGGGCTGATGGACGGCGCGAGCTTGCGGCGCCCGAAGCTGCGCCCGCCGAAGTAGGCCGCAATGTCGGCCGCCCAGACCAGGCAGAAAACCGACAGCAGGAAGTTGACGCCTATGGCCTTGGCCTCGGTCATCGCGACCCAGGTGACCCAAAGCACGGCCACGCCGAGGAAGAGCCGCAGCACCAGGGGCGAGCGAGGCCAGGCCGACGGGCCACCGCGCAGCAGGACCGCCCCCCCGACGACCCAGGCTGCTGTGGCGAGCCACCATAGCCACCCGGTGGCCGCCAGCGCGCCCGTCGCGCTCCAGCTCAGTCCGCACAGCGCGGCGACCGCCAGGCCCAGGGCGACGGCGCCGGTGCGTCCCAGTCCATTCAGGCGCGCCCACTCCCATCCGGCAGCGCCCACGATGGCGAGGCTCAAGAGCGCGAACGGCCAGACCTGCGGCACCAGCAAAGCCGGCAAAAGGACCGCCAGCAGCACGACCGCGGTGATGACACGCTGCTTGAGCATGGGTGCCTCAGGCGGCTTGCGGGGCGTGCTCGGCCGCCGGACGCACGTCCCCGAAGCGGCGCTCGCGGGCCGCGTAGGCGGCCAGCGCCAGGTCGAGCTGCGCGTCGTCGAAATCCGGCCAGAGGCAATCGGTGAAGTAGAGCTCCGAATAGGCGGCCTGCCACAGCAGGAAGTTGCTGATGCGCAATTCGCCCCCGGTACGGATGAACAGATCCGGGTCCGGTGCGTGACTGAGCGCCATGTAGCGGGAGAGCGTCGCTTCGTCCACGCGGTCCGGTGTCAGGCCATCGGCCAGCAGCCGGCGGCAGGCCTGCACCATGTCCCACCGGCCGCCATAGTTGAAGGCCACGGAGAGCACCAGGCGGTTGTTGTGCCGCGTCGCCTCCTCCGCCTGCTGCCAGGACGCCCGCACCCGTTCCGAGACCCGGCTGCGGTCGCCCACGATGCAGATGCGCACCCCCTCGTCCGCGAGGCGTTGCACGTAGCGCGAGACGGCCACCAGCACCAGGTTCATCAGGCCCGACACCTCCTCCTCCGGCCGCTTCCAGTTCTCCGAGGAGAAGGCGAAGACGGTGAGGTAGGGAATGCCTCGAATCACGCAGGCACGCACCGTGCGCACCAGCGCCTCGACCCCCTGTTCATGACCGAACGAGCGCGGCATGCCCCGCTGGGCGGCCCAGCGGCCGTTGCCGTCCATCACGATGGCCACGTGGCGTGGCATCGCGGCAGGAGCGTTCATAGGGGCGGTCCCTACGCTGGAGACGGACACCGGGCGCGCCTCAGACCGCAAGGATCTCGGCTTCCTTGCCCGCGACCAGCTTGTCGATCTCGGCGATCGTGCGATCTGTCAGCTTCTGGACCTCGTCCTGGCAGCGGCGCTCGTCGTCCTCGCTGATGAGCTTTTCCTTGAGCAGCTTCTTGGCGTGCTCGTTGGCCTCGCGACGCAGGTTGCGCACCGCCACGCGGGCCTCCTCGCCGGCGTGCCGCACCACCTTGGTGAGTTCCTTGCGGCGCTCCTCGGTCAGCGGCGGCATCGGCACGCGGATGAGGTCGCCCTGGGCCGCGGGGTTCAGGCCCAGGTCCGACTCGCGGATGGCCTTCTCGATCTTGGCGCCCATGCCCTTTTCCCACGGCTGCACGCTGATCGTGCGCGCATCGAGCAAGGTGACGTTGGCGACCTGGCTGATCGGCACCATGGAACCGTAGTACTCCACGTGCACCTGGTCGAGCAGGCCCGTGTGCGCACGGCCTGTGCGGATCTTGGTCAGTTCGTGCTTGAACGCCTCGACCGACTTCTGCATCTTCTGCTCGGCGGTCTTCTTGATCTCTGCAATGTTCATGAGCTCGGTACTCCTCAGACGTGCACGAGAGTGCCCTCGTCTTCACCCTGCACCACGCGCTTGAGCGCGCCGGGCTTGAAGATGCTGAACACCTTGATCGGCAGCTTCTGGTCGCGACACAGCGCAAACGCGGTGGCGTCCAGCACCTGCAGATTGCGGACGATGGCCTCGTCGAAGGTGATGTTGGCATAGCGGGTCGCCGCCGGATCCTTCTTCGGATCGGCAGTGTAGACACCATCGACCTTGGTGGCCTTGAGCATGATCTGTGCGCCGATCTCCGCTCCGCGCAGGGCGGCCGCCGTGTCGGTCGTGAAGAAGGGGTTGCCGGTGCCGGCGGCGAAAATCACCACCTTGCCCTCTTCCAGGTACTGCAGCGCCTTGGGGCGCACGTAGGGCTCGACGATCTGCTCGATCCCGATGGCCGACATCACGCGTGCGGTCATGCCTTCCTGGCGCATGGTATCGGCCAGGGCCAGCGCGTTCATCACCGTGGCCAGCATGCCCATGTAGTCGGCGGTGGCACGGTCCATGCCGACCGAGCCGCCCGCCACGCCGCGGAAGATGTTGCCGCCGCCGATGACCACCGCCACCTCGCAACCCAGCGCCGTCACGTCCTGGATCTCCCGGACGATGCGCACGATGGTCGCCCGGTTGATGCCGTAGGCGTCGTCACCCATCAGGGCCTCGCCCGAGAGTTTCAGCAGGATGCGGTTGTACGCCGGCATTCAGTCCTCCGAAGGTGGCGCGGATGGCGAGAAGTGTACGGTGCGGCGGCGGTGGGCTGCTTACTTACTGACCCTTGGCCGCGGCGACCTGGGCGGCCACCTCGGCAGCGAAGTCGTCCTGCTTCTTCTCGATGCCCTCGCCCACCACGTAGAGGGTGAAGCCCTTGACCGTGGTGTTGGCAGCCTTGAGCATCTGCTCGACGGTCTGCTTGTCGTTCTTGACGAACGGCTGGTTCAGCAGCGAGACCTCCTTCAGGTACTTCTGCACCGACCCTTCGACCATCTTGGCGACGATGTCGGCCGGCTTGCCGGATTCGGCCGCCTTCTGCTGCGCGATCGAGCGCTCCTTCTCGATCAGGTCGGCCGGCACATCGGCCGACGACAGCGCCACCGGCTTCATCGCGGCGATATGCATCGCCACGTCCTTGGCGGCGACGTCGTCGCCATCGAACTCGACGATCACGCCGATGCGGGTGCCGTGCAGGTAGCTCGACAGCTTGCCGCCGCCGCTGTAGCGCCTGAAGCGGCGGATGGACATGTTCTCGCCGATCTTGCCGATCAGGCCCTTGCGCACATCCTCCACGGTCGGCCCGAAGCCGTCCTGCGCGAGCGGCAGGGCCGACAACGCGGCGACGTCGGCCGGATCGTTCTTGGCCACCAGTTCGGCCAGCGACTTGGTGAAGGCCAGGAAGGAGTCATTCTTCGAGACGAAGTCGGTTTCGCAGTTGACCTCGATGAGGGCGCCCGTGGCACCCTCGACGTAGGCGGCGATCACGCCCTCGGCGGTCACACGCGAGGCGGCCTTGCCGGCCTTGTTCCCCAGCTTGACGCGCAGGATTTCCTCGGCGCGGGCCATGTCGCCGTCGGCCTCGGTCAGGGCCTTCTTGCACTCCATCATCGGGGCGTCGGTCTTGGCGCGCAGTTCTGCGACCATGCTGGCGGTGATTGCGGGCATCTCGTATCTCCTGTGAGTCGGTTGCGACGGGCGCGCCGGGCGCCCGCGGACAGATTCGGTCGGCACTGAAAAAAGGGGGCTGAATCAGCCCCCTCTTCGAGCGCCTTCAGGCAGCTCAGGCGGCTTCGTTGACTTCCACGAACTCGTCTTCACCCTGGGCGGCCTGCACCACCTCGTTGACGGCATTCGCCTTGCCTTCCAGCACGGCGTCGGCCACGCCACGCACATACAGTGCCACGGCCTTGGCGGAGTCGTCGTTACCGGGAATGACGTAGTCGATCTCGGCCGGCGAGTGGTTGGTGTCGACCACGCCGATCACCGGGATGCCCAGCTTCTTGGCCTCGGCCACGGCGATCTTGTGGTAGCCCACGTCCACGACGAACAGGGCGTCGGGCAGCGCGTTCATGTCCTGGATGCCGCCGATGTCCTTCTCGAGCTTGTCCAGTTCGCGCTGGAACAAGAGCGCCTCCTTCTTGCTCATCTGCTCCAGGCCCGCTTCGGCCTGGGCCTGCATGTCCTTGAGCTTCTTCAGCGAGGTCTTGACCGTCTTGAAGTTGGTCAACATGCCGCCCAGCCAGCGCTGGTCGACGTAGGGCATGCCGCAACGCTGGGCTTCCTGGGCGACGATCTCGCGCGCCTGGCGCTTGGTGCCCACGAACAGGATGGTGCCTCGACGGCTGCTCAGTTGGCGCACGAACTTGAGCGCCTCCTCGAACATCGGCAGCGTCTTCTCGAGGTTGATGATGTGGATCTTGTTGCGATGGCCGAAGATGTAGGGGGCCATCTTGGGGTTCCAGAAGCGGGTCTGGTGTCCGAAATGGACACCCGCTTCCAGCATTTTGCGCATGGTGATAGGCATCTGATGCTCCAAAGGTTGGGTCTAGAATCCGGCGAAGATTGCTTGCAGCACTTGCCTTTCGGCACACCACGCGCAACACCTTTTGGCGCCGGTTCGCGATTTCGTCCATCCGGAAGGCAGCCGTGCCGCCAGAAGCGACACCCACGGCCCGAAGCGGCAACCCGAAGAAGCACCGCGAGGCCGTCGCAGGCCTGCGGCTTTGCGAGCCTTTCGCTTCGCAGCCTCTCGGTTTCGCCTCGCCGCCGGCCCTCGTCTCGAACGCCGAACGCCGCAAGCGGCCATCCAGATAAACCCGAAGAGTATAGCAGGTCCCCATGCATGATCTCCACGACGCACGCCAGGCCCTGGCCGAAGGCCGCACCAGCGCCCAGGAGGCCCTGGCACGACACCGGGCGGCGGCCGACCGCCCCGAACTGGCCCGCACGTTCCTGGCTGGCTTCTGGGACCAGGCCGAGGCCATGGCCCGGGCCAGCGACCTGACCCGGGCGGCCGGAATCCCCCTTGGGCCGCTCGGGGGCATCGCCGTCAGCATCAAAGCCCTGTTCGACGTGCAGGGGCACGTCACCACCGCCGCCTCCCGGGTGCTGGCAGAGGCTGCACCGGCAGCGAGCGACGCTGCCGCCGTCGCCCGGCTGCGGGCGGCCGGCGCCCTCCTGGTGGGGCACACCAACATGACCGAGTTCGCGTTCTCGGGCGTGGGCTGGAATCCCCACTACGGAACCCCGCTCAACCTCGGCACCCGCGCCGTGGACGTTTCGACCGACCGCATCCCAGGCGGATCGAGCTCCGGGGCGGCGACTTCCGTCGCCGGCGGCGCATGCTGGGCGGCGCTGGGCTCGGACACGGGAGGCTCGATCCGCATCCCCGCCGCGCTGCAAGGCCTCGTGGGATTCAAGAACACCGCACGCCTCACCCCGCTGGAGGGGGCGGTGCCCCTGTCGACCACGCTGGACACCGCCTGCGCGATCACCCGCAGCGTGCGGGACGCGGTCGTACTCCATGAGGTGCTGGCGCAGCGCCGGGTGCGCGTCACCGGCCGCCCGCTGCGGGGCTGGCGGTTTGCGGTCGCCACCCGCCTCATGCTGGACGGCCTGGACACGGAAGTCGCGCAGGCTTTCGGGCAGGCCTTGGGCCGTTTGCGCAGGGCGGGCGCACAGGTGGAAGAGATCGTCCTGCCCGAGCTGGAAGAACTGGCGCAGATCCAGGCGACGGGCGGCTTTTCCGCCGCCGAGAGCTGGACCTGGCACCAGCGCCTGCTCACCGAGCGGCGCGCGGAATACGACGCCCGGGTGGCGCAGCGGATCGCACGCGGCGCGCAAATGAGCGCAGCGGACTACGTCGAACTTGCGCAGCGTCGGCGCGACTGGATCGCGCGCATGGAGCAGGCGCTGGCGGGATACGACGCCGTGCTCTCGCCTACCGTACCCATCGTCGCACCCCCGATCGCGAGCATCGAGAGCGACGACGCAGAGTTCTTCCGCGTCAATGCCCTGCTGCTGCGCAACCCGTCGGTGGTCAACATGCTGGACGGTTGCGCGCTCTCGCTGCCTTGCCACGAGCCGGGGCGGCTGCCGGTGGGCCTGATGGTGTGGTCCACGGCGCTTCGCGACGACCAGGTGCTCGATGCATCGCTCGCCATCGAGCAGGAATTGCGGGCGCGTTGAGCTATCGTGCAGGCATGAGCGACTCGCGCCTGCCCCGCCCGCCCGTCTGGCCACCGATGTCGGCCGACGCGCCCCCGGCTCGCATCTGGCCGGCCCCCTCCACTCCCGGCCCCTGGCCCCTGCACGGAGTCCCGGGCTCGCGGGAGGTCGAGCGGCGCGCGCAAGGGCAGCTCGCCCCCTTCACCCTCATGCGCCGCGCGGGGACGGCCGTCGCCCGCCTGGCGCTCGCGCTGGCACCTCACGCCTCGCGCCTCTGGATCGTGTGCGGCCCGGGCAACAACGGTGGCGACGGGTTGGTGGCCGCAGCATGGATGCACCGGGCAGGCCGTGCGGTGCATGTGAGCCTGCTTGCGCAGCCCTCCCGCCTGCCCGCGGACGCCCGCTCCGCGTTCGACGAGGCGCGCGCCGCCGGCGTGGCCATGCACCCGGGTGCCGCCTGCCCCTTCGTGCCCAGCCAGGACGACCTTGCCATTGACGCCCTCCTGGGACTCGGATCCGCGCGCGCGCCCGAGGGTGCGTTGAAGGACGCGGTCCTGGCGTTGCGCGCGTGGCCGGGGCCGGTGCTTGCCGTCGACCTTCCCACCGGACTCGACGGAGAAACCGGGCGCCTCCATGACGTGCAAGGCGGAGCTTGCGTGCGCGCCGACCACACCTTGAGCCTGCTGACGCTCAAGCCGGGACTTTTCACCGGCCACGGGCGGGACTACGCCGGCACGGTGTGGTGGCACGACCTCGGGACGGCGCCCGAAGTCGCCCCCGACGCATGGCTCGCATCGCCGCAGGCCGTCGCGGCGACCGCCGTCCCCCGCCGGCACGCGGAGCACAAGGGCAGCTTCGGCGACGTCATCGTCCTCGGAGGCGCGCCCGGGATGGTGGGCGCCGCCGTGCTGGCCGCCCGGGCAGCGCTGCGCGCCGGCGCTGGACGTGTCCATCTGCTGCCGCTGGCCGAGCATGCCCTGGCAGTGGACATCGACCACCCGGAGCTGATGGTGCGCGAACTCTCGGCGCTCGAAGCCCTGCTCCGGGGGGCGGGCTCCACCGTGGTGTGCGGATGCGGAGGCGGCGAAGCGGTCGCCCACGTGCTGCCGACGGTGCTGCACGGCGCGGCCCGGCTGGTGCTGGATGCGGATGCCCTGAACGCCCTCGCCTTGGATGCGAATCTGCAGACGCTGCTCGCGCACCGCGGCGAGCGCACCGCAGCGACCCTGTTGACCCCGCATCCCCTCGAGGCGGCCCGCCTGCTCGGCCGCACCAGCGCCGATGTGCAGGCGGACCGCCTCGGGGCAGCGCGGTCACTGAGCCAACGCTTCGGCTGCACCGTGCTGCTCAAGGGCTCCGGGACGGTGATCGCCACGCCTGAAGGCGCCACGTGGATCAACCCCACGGGCAACGCCGCACTGGCCACGGCGGGCACCGGCGACGTGCTGTCGGGCTGGCTGGGAGGCACGTGGCGGGCGGACGAACCCGCGCTGGACGCGGCGGTGCGTGCGGCGTGGGGACACGGCGCCGCGGCCGACCGCTGGCGCGCCAGCCACGAAGGCCCCCTGCCGGCCAGCCAGCTGATCACGTCCATCTGACACCCCGTGCTCGCCGGCCTGCCGGGCACGGCACTACTTGCGCCGGCTGCGCGACTTCTTGGCGGCACTCTTGACCGCCTGAATCGGATGCGCGGCCTTGCCCACGCTCTTGCGCGCCGGCTCCTTCGTCGACGGACGCCGGCCCCGGCTCTTCACCTCGCGGTCCGCCTGCCGGACGCGCTCGAGCTCGGCCACTTTGCTTTCGGGCCCGTCGACCACCTTGCCCCTCACGCGCCCGGAGGGCCGCGTGTCGACCGCATCGCGCACCATGCGGAAGTCGATCTTGCGCCCGTCCAGGTCGACGCGGATCACCTGCACCCGCACGCGTCCCCCGACGGCATAGCGTGCGCCGGTGCGTTCGCCGCGCAGTTCCTGCCGCACCTCGTCGAAACGGAAGTACTCGCCCCCCAGCTCGGTGACGTGCACCAACCCTTCGACATACAACGCGTCCAGTTGCACGAACAGGCCGAAGCTCGTGACCGCGCTGATCGTGCCGCTGTACTCCTCGCCGAGGTGCTCCCGCATGAACTTGCACTTGAGCCACGCCTCGACGTCGCGCGAAGCCTCGTCGGCCCGCCGTTCGCACGCGCTGCAGTGGATGCCCGCGGCCTCCCATTGCGCCATTTCGTCCGCGGCCGTCTTGCCGCGGCCGCCGCGTCTGCGCGGCTCCTCCTGGAGGAAGGCCGCGCCGATGCGATAGCGCTGACCCATGAGCAAGGCCTTGATCACGCGGTGGACCAGCAGGTCCGGGTAGCGCCGGATAGGGCTCGTGAAGTGCGTGTAGGCCTCGTACGCAAGTCCGAAGTGACCGCTGTTGACGGGCGTGTAGATGGCCTGCTGCATGGACCGCAGCAGCATCATGTGGATCTGCTGCGCGTCGGCGCGGTCCTTGGTCGCTTCGGCGATCGCCTGGAACTCGCGCGGATGCGGCTCGTCGCCGATGTTCATGCCCAGGCCCAACGCGCGCAGGTAGTTCTGCAGGATGGTCTTCTTCTCGGGCGTGGGCCCTTCGTGGACGCGGTACAGCGCCGGATGCTCGGCACGCGCGATGAAGTCCGCGGAACAAACGTTCGCGGCCAGCATCGCCTCCTCGATCAGCCTGTGCGCATCGGTGCGCACGCGAGGCACGATCTTCTCGATGCGGCCGTTCTCGTCGCAGACGATCTGCGTCTCGGTCGTCTCGAAGTCCACCGCGCCGCGCTCGGTCCGGGCCTTGAGCAGCGTGCGATAGACCTCGTGCAAGTGCAGCAAATGCGGCACCAGATCCGACCGCCGCACCGCCTCGGGCCCGCGGGTGTTGGCGAGGATCGCCGCGACCTCCGTGTAGGTCAGGCGCGCATGCGAGCAGATCACGGCCGGGAAGAACTGGTATGCGTGGATCTCGCCCTTGGCGTTGATCAGCATGTCGCACACCATCGCCAGGCGATCCTCCTCGGGGTTGAGCGAACACAACCCGTTGGAGAGCTTCTCCGGCAGCATGGGGATCACCCGGCGGGGAAAGTACACGGAGGTCGCGCGCTCGTACGCATCGGTGTCGAGCGCGGTGCCCGGCTTGACGTAGTGGCTCACGTCCGCGATCGCCACCACCAGTCGCCACCCCTTGCCTCGCCCCACGCGGGCCGGCTCGCAATAAACGGCGTCGTCGAAGTCGCGCGCGTCCTCGCCGTCGATCGTGACCAGCGGCACGTCGCTCAGGTCGACCCGGTGCTTGCGGTCCACGGGGCGGATGGCGTCCGGCAGCTTGGCGACCTCGGCGACCGTCTCGGCCGAGAACCGGTGCGGCACCTCGTACTTGCGCACCGCGATCTCGATCTCCATGCCCGGGTCGTCGATGTCGCCGAGCACCTCCGTCACGCGCCCCACCGGCTGCGAATAGAGCGAAGGCGGTTCGGTCAGTTCCACCGCCACGACCTGTCCAGCCTGGGCCTTGGCAGTGGCGTTCTTGGGGATCAGGATGTCCTGGCCGTAGCGTTTGTCCTCGGGCGCCACGATCCACACGCCGCCCTCGTGCAGCAGGCGGCCGATGATCGGCGCCTTCTTGCGCTCGAGGATCTCGAGCACACGGCCCTCGGGCCGCCCCCGCTTGTCGTAGCGGATCACGCGCACGCGCACCCTGTCGCGGTGCAGGACGCCGCGCATCTCCTGAGGCGCGAGGTAGATGTCGGCCTCGCCGTCGTCACGAAGGACGAACCCATGGCCGTCGCGATGGCCCTGGATGGTGCCTTCGACTTCACTGAGGAGCCCGGTCACTGAGGTACTTGTGGTGTTGGAATTTTTGATGATAGAATCTCCTTCTGTTCCGATGCAAACGCCTTGGAACATAAAGCCCAGGTGGCGGAATTGGTAGACGCACTAGTTTCAGGTACTAGCGGGTAACTCCGTGGAGGTTCGAGTCCTCTCCTGGGCACCAGATACGAAAGCCTCGCATCCTCGATGCGGGGCTTTTTCCTTTGGGGGCTCGGCGGCGAGGCGGTCGTCATGAGAGGCGACATGCATCCATCGTGCCGCAGCCCGAGGCGCTGAGCAAGCTGGCCGCCCTGCCGCCGGCATCCGGCAGGCAGCCCTGCCCGGCCTTTCGGCCGGGGGGGAGCGCACGGAAAACAAAAGAGGCGCGGATCGCGCGCCTCCCGGATCGAGTTCAGACCTCGTACTTCTTCGCGAGGCCCTCGGGGCGCAGCCCGTCGTACTCCTCGAACGGCTGATGGATCCACGGGCTCGTGGGCAGCATCTCGACGTAGTAGTCGGGCGTGTAGGTCGACACCCCCTTCACCCAGATGACGGCAGAACGCAGTTCCGCGATCGCCGGCATGCCGCGCAAGCGTTCGACCACGGCCTTGAGCGTCACCCCCGAGTCGGCGAGGTCGTCCACCAGCAACACGCGGCCGGCCAACTCGCCCTTGGGCATCGTGATGTACTTGGCCATGTCCAGGCGCCCCTGGATCGTGCCGCCCTCGGCCCGGTACGAGCTGGTCGACATGATGGCCAGTGGCTTGTCGAACACCCGCGACAGCACGTCGCCGGGACGCATACCCCCACGCGCCAGGCACAGGATCTGGTCGAACTCCCACCCCGAGTTGTGCACCTTGAGCGCCAAGCGCTCGATCAGCATGTGGTACTCGTCCCAGGATACGTACAGGTGTTTGCCGTCGTCGGTCAGCATGGTGGTCCTCTGGGCGCCCGTGTAGCGCCGATGTTCAAGCAAGTGGGCCTGGATCTCGCTCAGGCCTTGTACGGATGACGCAACAGGATCGTGTGGTCGCGGTCCGGACCGGTCGACACCATGTCGATCGGGGCGCCGATCAGGGCCTGCACCCGTTCCAGGTAGCGGCGCGCGTTCAAGGGCAACTGATCCCACTGGGTCAGACCCACGGTGCTCTCCGTCCAGCCCGGGAAGGTTTCGTACACGGGCTTGCAGGCGACGATGTCGTCGGCGTCCAGCGGCAGGATGTCGATCCTGCGCCCGTCCAGCTCATAGCCCACGCAGACCTGGATCTCCTTCAGTCCGTCGAGCACGTCCAGCTTGGTGATGCACAGCCCCGACACGCCGTTGATCAGGATGGACCGCTTGAGCGCGGCAGCGTCGAGCCAGCCGCAGCGACGTGCCCGACCGGTGACCGTGCCTCGCTCCTGGCCGACGGTCGACAAATGGTGTCCCACCGTGCCCTCCTGGTCGATGGGCAGCTCGGTCGGGAACGGCCCGCCGCCCACACGCGTCGTGTAGGCCTTGGTGATGCCGAGGATGTAGTGCAGCTTGTCCGGGCCCACGCCCGAGCCGGCTGCCGCGTTGCCGGCCACGCAGTTGCTCGACGTGACGTAGGGGTACGTGCCGTGGTCGATGTCGAGCAGAGTGCCTTGCGCGCCCTCGAACAGCACGCTGCCACCGCGCAGGTTGGTCTCGTGGATGCGCACTCCGACGTCTGCCAGCATCGGCTTGAGTTGCTCGGCCATGCGCATGGCCTGGTCGTAGATGGGCTGGAACTCCAATGCCTGCGACCTGAGGTAGCCAGCCAGCACGAAGTTGTGCAGATCCAGCAGTTCGCGCAGCTTCCTGGCGAAGCGATCGGGGTGCTTGAGGTCCTGCACGCGCAGCGCCCGACGCGCGACCTTGTCCTCGTAGGCCGGGCCGATGCCCTTGCCGGTGGTGCCGATCTTGCCCGCACCGCTCGACTCGCGCAGGGCCTCCCGCGCACGATCGACCTCGACGTGGAAAGGCAGGATCAGCGGGCAGGACTCGCTGATGAAAAGACGCGAGCGCACCTCCAGCCCGGCGGCCTCCAGCCGCTCGATTTCGCCCAGCAGGTGGGTCGGGTCGACCACCACGCCGTTGCCGATGTAGCAGGCCACCCCGTCGCGCATGATGCCCGAGGGAATCAGCTGCAGCGCGGTCTTCTTGCCGCGGATGACGAGCGTGTGACCGGCGTTGTGGCCGCCCTGGAAGCGCACCACCGCCGCGGCGTGGTCGGTCAGCCAGTCGACGACCTTGCCCTTGCCCTCATCACCCCACTGGGTGCCGATCACGACGACGTTGCGCCCGCGCTGTTGCTCAGTCATGGAAACGTTCCTGGATACGGATGTACTGTGGAGACAGCCCGTGCGGCGTCACAGCGCCTGCACGACCCACTGCCCTTGCGCCTGCACCAGTTCGCGGTCGCAAGCGAATTCCTCGATTTCATGCTCGTGGCCCGGCAGCACGCAGACCACCGTCTCGCCCTGCTCGCGCAGCCGGCGGATCGCGGCGCGCAGGCCGGCGTCCTCGCCCCACGGCGCGCGAATCGCCGCGCGCGTGCCGTCCACGCGCGCCAGCCGCACGAGTTCCTTCAGGTCCGCGCTGAAGCCCACCGCCGGACGGTTGCGACCGAACACCGCCCCCACCTCGTCATAGCGGCCGCCGCGCACCAGCGAATCGGCCCAGCCCTCGGCGTAGATGGCGAAGCGGGTGCCGCTGTAGTACGCGTAGCCGCTCAGGTCGGCCAGGTCGATGCCGATGCGCACCTGCGGATGGGCCTTGTGCACATGATCGGCCAGCCAGCGCAGATCCCTCAGGGCCGCTTCGATGCCTGGGCGGGGCGGCAGCAGACGCGCGGCCTCGTCCAGCACCTCCAGCCCACCGTACAGGCGCACCAGGGCCCCCAGGCCCTCGCGAGCAGGGGACGGGAACGCGGCGGTCACCGCCTGCAGCCCCGCGGCATCCTTGGCCGCAAGAAAGCCGTAGACCTGCTCCAGCGTCTGTGCATCGGCGGCGACGCCTGCCAACAGCGCGCGCACGATGCGCACGTCCGCCATGTCGAGGGTCAGGCGGCCGATACCGACGCGGCGCAATGCCTCCAGCGCCAGTTCCTGCGCCTCGAGGTCGGCCTCGAGCCCGGCGTGGCCGTAGATCTCGGCGCCGAACTGCAGCGGCTCGCGTGTCGCGTGCAGGCCCGAAGGCCGGGTGTGCAGGACCGGGCCGCAGTAGCACAGCCGGGTGACGCCGTTGCGATTGAGCAGGTGCGCGTCGATCCGGGCTACCTGCGGGGTGGTGTCGGCGCGCACGCCCATCGTGCGGCCGCTCAGTTGATCCACCAGCTTGAAGGTGCGCAGATCCAGCTCGTGCCCGGTGCCGGACAGCAGCGACTCCAGGTATTCGAGCAGCGGCGGCATCACCAGCTCGTACCCGTAGCTGCGCGCCGCGTCCAGCAGACTGCGCCGCAGTTCCTCGATGCGCCTGGCCTCGGAAGGCAGGACATCGGCGATGTGCTCGGGCAGCAGCCAAGCAGACGTCATAGAAAACACCGGGGGATTAAAAGCGCGATTGTACCGGCGTGTGTCGGCCCTGCCCTGTCCGCCGGCCCGCTGTGGGCTGACGGTCAGTTCATGAGCCAGAGCAGAGCGGCACCACCGAGCATGCTGGCCAGGCCCAGGAAGCGGATCTGGCCGTCGCGCAGCCGCAGGGCCTGCTCGAAGACCCGCCGCCACGTCCCGGGACTCAGGAACGGCAGCAGGCCCTCGATCACCAGCACCCAGGCCAGCGCCATCCACAAAGGGTCGCTCATCGCCTTGCGTCAGCGCGCGCCGCGCGACGGGGCCGTGCCTCCCCGCATCGTGCGGAAGAACTCGCTGTCGGTATCCAGGACCACCACGTCGTTCCTGCCGCGGAAGCTCTGCCGGTAGGCCTCGAGGCTGCGGTAGAAGTGCGCGAACTGAGGATTCTGGCCAAACGCCGCGGCATAGATCGCGGAGGCCTTGGCGTCGCCCTCGCCCTTGATGCGCTGTGCGTCTCGATAAGCCTCGGCGATGATGATCTCGCGCTGCTTGTCGGCATCGGCGCGGATCTTCTCGCCCTCGGCGGCACCGGTCGAGCGCAACTCGGCGGCCACGCGCTTGCGCTCCGATTCCATCCGGCGGTAGACGGCCTCTGTGATGTTGGCCGAGAAGTCCACGCGCTTGGTCCGCACGTCGACGATCTCGATGCCGAAGCTCTTGGCGTCGTCGGCCAGGCGCTGCCGCACGCCCTGCATGACCTGGTCGCGGTCGGTGGCGATCACCTCCCGCACGGTCCGGCGCGTCACCTCCTCGTTGAAGGCAGCTTGCACGATGGGCGCCAGACGCGTCTCGGCATTGCGCACGTCGACACCGGCATTGCGGATGAACTGACGCGGGTCGACGATGCGCCACTTCACGAGCCAGTCCACCACGAGGCTCTTCTTCTCCGCCGTGAAGATGGGCCGCGTCTCCGGCGCGTCGAGCGTCTGGATGCGACGGTCCAGGAACACCACGTTCTGGAACGGCGGCGGCATCTTCACCTTGAGGCCCGGCTCCTGGATGACTTCCTTGATCTCGCCGAGGGCATAGACGACGGCGAACTTGCGTTGGTCGACCACGAACAGGGTCGAGCCGGCCACCACGAGGACCAGCAGCAGGGTCGAAACGATCAGTCCGATGCGGTTCATGTCTGTCTTTCTGTCGTCGGTCTGGTCTTATCGGCTCTCGCGCTCACGGCTGCGCTGGCTGTCGCGCGCACGCGTGTCGACCGCATTCGAGGGCGTGCTGCCGGAATCATTCGCCGGCGGCGGTGGAGTCACCGCCTGGCCGTAGCCCGCGGCCCCGGCCTGCTGCATCAGCTTGTCCAGCGGCAGGTACAGCAGATTGCTGTTGTTGCGGGTGTCGACGAGCACCTTGGCGGTGTTCGCATAGATCTGCTGCATGGCGTCGAGATACAGCCGGTCGCGCGTCACCCCAGGCGCCTTCTCGTACTCCGACAGCACGCTGCGGAAGCGGTCCGCATCACCTTCTGCCTGCGAAACGACCCGCGAGCGGTAGCCCTCCGCCTCCTCCCGCAGGCGCGAGGCCGCGCCCTGCGCGCGGGGAATCACCTCGTTCGCGTAGGCCTGGGCCTCGTTTTTCAGCCGCTCGCGGTCCGCGCCGGCCTTGAACGCATCGTCGAACGCCGCCTGCACCTGCTCGGGCGGCTGGACACTCTGCACGTTGACGTTCGAGATGAGGATGCCCGCATTCAACCGATCCAGCTGGGACTGGATCAGCTTCACCAGGTCCGCAGCGATGGCGTCGCGCTGCTCGTACAGCACCTGGTCCATGTTGCTGCGGCCGACGATCTCGCGCACCGCCGATTCCGCGGCCTGGATGACCGCCTCGTCGGGACGGCGGTTCTCGAACAGGTACTGGCGCACATCCTTCAGCCGGTACTGCACGGTGAAGCGGATGTCCACGATGTTCTCGTCCTGCGTCAGCATGGACGAATCGCGCAGCCCGGTGGCGGGGATGACGGAGGAGCTGCCGACCTCCACCGAGCGCAGTTGCGTGACCGGCACCACCTCATGCGACTGGAACGGGTACGGCATGCGCCATCTGAAGCCGGCCTCGGCGGTGTAGGCATACCGGCCGAACGACATCACGACCGCCTGGTGACCTTCCTGCACGATGAAGAAGCCGCTGCCGAGCCAGATCAGTGCGACCACGCCGGCGATCAGACCGGCTCCGATCCCGGCACCGCGCATGTCGGGCTGGAATCCGCCGCCCCCGTTGCCGGGACCGCCGGGACGCGGGCCGCCGCCCTTGCCGCCGAACAGCCCGCTCAGCTTGCGGTTGAAGTCCCTCCACAGCTCGTCCAGGTCCGGCGGACCGTCGTTGCGCCCCCCGCCCGGGCCGCCCTGGTTCCGCGTCGGTTCGTTCGGCTGCTGGTCCAGCTGCCGCCCCCAGCGGCTGTCGTTCAGGTTGAACATCCGATGGCCGGCCCATGAGGCGGCGCCGCCGAGCAGGCGTGCGAGCGCCAGGCTCAGGGCCGACAGACGGCCGGCGAAGTTCCGACCCGACCTCGCTCGGGAAGCGTAAGAGGTGCTCGTGTTCATGCTCTTGCGGTGGAGACTCGATTCTTCTGTGTATCGCCCGGCTCAGCCGGCACGCCCGACACGTCGGGCTCTTCCGGTATCGGCAGGGCCGGCAGCGCGCAGGCCGGCAGTTCCAGCCGGCCCAGCGCTGCCTGCGCGATGATATGGCGCAATTCGTCCAATCCCTCGCCGCGCGCCGCGCTCACGAACACGCGCGGCACCGGCCGATGCGGCTCGACCTCGAAGGCGTCCGTCGGCGCACGCGGGCGCTGGGACGGCTCCAGCAGATCGGTCTTGTTGAAGACCACGACCTGCGGAATGTGGTCGGCTTCGATTTCCTTCAGCACCCGCAGCACCTCCTCGACCTGCTCTTGCCAGACGGGGCTTGCGGCATCGACCACGTGCAACAGCAGGTCGGCATCGGCCGCCTCCTGCAAGGTCGCCTGGAAGGCTTCCACCAGGGTGTGAGGAAGATCACGGATGAAGCCGACCGTGTCGGACAGCGAGATCGCGCGCCCGGCCTCGGCGAGGTAGAGCTGTCGTGTGGTGGTATCGAGGGTCGCGAACAGCTGGTCGGCTGCGTAGGCACGGGCCTTGACGAGCGCATTGAAGAGCGTCGACTTGCCGGCGTTCGTGTACCCCACCAGCGACACCGTGAAGGTGCCGTTGCGTTCACGCGAGCGACGCTGGGTGCCGCGCTGACGCTTCACCCGCTCGAGCTGCGCCTTCAGCGACTTGATGCGTTGGCCGATCATCCGGCGGTCCAACTCGATCTGCGTCTCGCCCGGACCGCCGCGGTGGCCGACACCGCCACGCTGGCGCTCCAGGTGGGACCAGCGACGGACCAGCCGGGTGGACAGGTACTGCAACCGGGCGAGCTCCACCTGCAGCTTGCCTTCATGGCTTTGCGCACGGCGGGCGAAGATCTCCAGGATCAGCGTCGTGCGGTCGGCCACCGGGACGCCGAGGTGGCGCTCCAGGTTGCGCTGCTGGGCCGGGCTGAGCGCCTGGTCGAACAGGACCGACCGGGCCTCGTGGGCCTCGACGAGCGCCTTGATCTCGTCGGCCTTGCCGGCACCCACGAACAAGGCGGCATCGGGCGCCTTGCGGCGCGCCGTGATACGGGCGACGGGTTGCTCCCCGGCCGATTCGGCGAGCAGGGCGAGCTCGTCGAGCGTGGGGTCGAAGGGCGAACCGGGTCCGAAATCCACGCCGACCAGCAGGGTCCGGGTGGGGCTCGCCGAGGAGGAGGGGTTCAAAGCGGAGGTGGTGTCAGCCGAGGTGAGGTGGTGGAATCTGCAACCGCGGGGCCCGTCGCCGGGCTCCCGGGGCATCAATGAGATTCGGACTGCTCTCCGACGTGGAAGTTCACCGCGCGGCCGGGCACGACGGTGGAAATCGCGTGCTTGTAGACCATCTGGGTCACGGTATTGCGCAAAAGCACCACATACTGATCAAAAGACTCGATGTGGCCCTGCAGCTTGATGCCGTTGACGAGGTAGATCGACACCGGCACGTGTTCCTTGCGCAGCAGGTTCAGGAAGGGGTCTTGTAGAAGTTGCCCTTTGTTACTCACGATATGCTCCGTGTTGAAAAGTTCTGGAGCCCGCACGTTAACACAGGCCCCCGGGGTACCCGCCAGGGGGTCACGTATCCTTTTCGGTGAAGGGGTTGCGGGACGAACGCATCTCGATGCGCAAGGGCGTGCCCACCAGCTTGAAGTGCTCGCGGAAGCGCCCTTCCAGGTAACGCTTGTACGCGTCTGTCACATGCTCCAGCGAGTTGCCGTGGATGATGATCCGCGGCGGATTCATCCCTCCCTGGTGCGCATAGCGCAGCTTGGGCCGGAACATCCCCGCCCGCTTGGGCGCCTGAAACTGCACCGCCTCGTGCAGCAGGCGGGTCAACACCGGGGTGGACATCTTGCAGAAGGCCGAGGCATGGGCGTCGGCGATGGCCTTCCATAGCGGCCCCAGCCCCTGGCGCTTGAGCGCCGAGATCTGCACCACCGGGGCGAACTTGAGGAAGGCCAGCCGCTGTTCCATCGAACGCTGCAGCATCTGGCGCTGGTACTCGTCGACCGCATCCCACTTGTTGACGGCGATCACGACCGCCCGGCCGTTGTCCAGCACGTAGCCGGCGATGTGTGCGTCCTGGTCCGTCACCCCCTGGGTGGCGTCCAGCAGCAGCACGACGACGTTGGACTCGGCGATCGCCTGGAGGGTCTTGACCACGGAGAACTTCTCGATCGCCTCGAACACCTTGCCCTTGCGCCGCAGGCCCGCGGTGTCGATCAGTTCGAACCGCTGGCCGTGCCGCTCGAAGGGCACGCGGATCGCGTCGCGGGTCGTGCCCGGCAGATCGAAGGCGACCAGGCGCTCCTCGCCCAGCCACGTGTTGATGAGGGTGGACTTGCCCACGTTCGGCCGCCCCGCCACGGCGAGCCGGATCGTGAGCGGGGTTCCCTCCTCTTCAGGCGCCTCCTCCGCCTCGGGCGGGGGCGCCAGGCCTTCGAGGGCCGCCTCGACCAGGCTGCGCACGCCCTGTCCATGGGCGGCCGAAACGGGATGGGGCTCGCCCATGCCCAGTTCGTAGAACTCGGCCAGTTGCGGGGCGTCGCGCATGCCTTCGGCCTTGTTGGCCGCCAGAATCACGCGCTTGTTGACGGAGCGCAGGTAGCGGGCAATGTCGTGGTCCTGTGCGGACAGGCCCGCGCGCACGTCCACGACGAAGACCACGGCATCGGCCTCGGCCACGGCTTGCCGGGTCTGCTTGGCCATCTCGCGCACGATACCGGTCGTCGAGTCGGGCTCGAAGCCTCCCGTATCCACGACGATGAACTCATGCTCGCCGACCTTGCCGTCGCCATAGTGGCGGTCGCGCGTGAGGCCGGCGAAGTCGGCGACGATCGCGTCGCGTGAGCGGGTCAACCGATTGAAGAGCGTCGACTTGCCGACGTTGGGTCGGCCGACGAGCGCAATGACGGGTTTCATGGTCGGTCGCTTTCAGTCGCTCGGACGGTGGCCCTGGGACAGATGGGCAGCAGGCTCGGTCAGGGCAGGCGGTACGCGTGCACGGTGCCGTCGCGCGTGGCCAGCAGCAAGGTGGAGCCCGCCACGACGGGCGCGCCAACCACCGGAGCGCCGAGTTCGAGGCGAGCAAGAGGTTGGCCGTCCCGGCGCGCGAGCACGTGCACGTAGCCCTGCTCGTCGCCCACCACCAGCAGGTCGCCGGCCACGGCAGGCGCCGTCAGGTTGCGGAACCGGAAGCGCTCGGAGGTCCATACCACTTCGCCACTCGCGCGGCCGCGCACCGTGATGCGGTCGCTCGCGTCCACGCCATAGATGCGCTGGGCGTCCAGCGCCAGGCCGGTGGAGCCGCCCGTGTTGCGGGACCACAGGAGCGTTCCGGCGGCAGCGTCGACGCAGCCGACGGCCAGCTGGTAGGCCCGCACGCACACCACACGCCCGTCCCGGGCCGCGGGACCGACGAGGTCGGCAAGCCGCTCGACCTCGTTGACGCCGCGCGGCGAGGCGATCGTGACCTCCCAACGCAGCGTGCCGCGCAGCGGATCCAGGCCCGCCAGCCGGGAGCCTTGGCCCACGACCAGTGTGTCGCCCACCGGCATGAGCACGCCAGGATGCGCGAGCGTGAGCGGGTCCCCCGGGCGCTGCAGGCTCCACAGCCTGCCCCCATTGGCCGCGTCGAAGGCGTGGACGGAACGATCCGAGGCGTAGACGAACACCCGCTCGCCCGCGACCAGCGGCGCCGTCACCGTCGCGGACGGCAACCGCCTGCGCCACAGCTCGCGCCCCTGCGCGAAGACCACCAGCTCGTTGTTGCGCGTGACGACTGCGGTCCAGCGACCGTCACTGCCCACACCCGCCGCCACCGCTGCGCCAGCACCTGTCTGCCACGCGACGCGGCCGGTGGTCAGCTCGATGGCCAAGACCTGGCCCTGGTTGTCGGCCACCTGCACCTGCCCGTCCACGACGTGCATGGACAGCGGATAGGCGAAGCGGTCGAGTCGCTGCGTCCACACCCGCTGCAACTGCACGGCCGAAGGCGCCGGTTGCTCAAGGGGCGTGGGCTTGGGCTTGTCCGGGCCGCTGCAGGCTGCCAGACCCGCGGCGATGGCGATCCAGGCGGTGGCACGGGCGCATGCGCGCAGGAAGCTCATGTCCTCGCCTCCTTCAGCGAGCGGCCGACGCGGCCGCCTCAGGGGCCGGGGCGGCGCCCAGCGCGGTCAGCTTGGCCAGCACGATCTGGCGCAAGTCTTGCGACTCCGGCAGCGCCTTGTAGGCCTTCTCGTACTCTGCCTGCGCGGCGGCCTTGTCGCCCTTGGCCATCAGGGCGTCGCCACGGCGGTCGGCGACCAGTCCGGCGAAAGCCGGCGGGAGCCCGTCGAGCAGCCTGAGGGCCTCGTCGTGCGACCCGGCGTCGATCAGCAGCCCGGCCAGTCGCAACCGGGCGAGCGCGCGGTATTCCTCCTGCTTGGCCTGCTCGGCCACCCACTTGAGCGCCTCGCGGGCCTGGTCCGTCTGGCCCTTCGCCTGCAGCGTGTTCGCCGCCAGCAGACCGGCCTGCCCTGCGTAGGCGGTGCGGGGATAGCGCTCGCGCAGGTCGGCGAACGCGCGCTGCACGCGCTCGGTCTCCCCCGCCTGCGCCGCGCGGTCCACCTCGTCGAAGAGCGCGCTGGCCTCGACGCCCTGCTTGCGCTGCCACTGCTGCCAGCCGTTCCACGCGGCGAATGCGCCGAGGGCGAGGATCAGCGTCCAGGTGATGAGGTTGCCGTACTGCTTCCAGAAGTGCCTGAGCTGGTCAAGCTGTTCCTGTTCTTGGAGATCGAGATGCGTGGCCATGGACGTTCCGTGCACGAGACGCAGCCCTTGCGGGCTGCTCAAAAAGCGAGGGCCGCAGCGCGGCCCGCGGCGTGATTATGCGGTGAGGAGCTCGGCGGCCCAGCGGGCAGCCTCGCCGAGGGGCCGGGTGCGCTGCTCGCCGCCCTGGCGCAGCGGCTTGATTGCGACCACCCCCTGCGCCAGTTCGTCCTCGCCGAAGATGAGCGCGTAGCGGGCGCCGCTGGCGTCAGCCTTCTTGAACTGGCTCTTCATGCTGCCCTGCCCTTCGCGGCCGGCAGCATGCATGAGCACAGACACGCCTTGCGCGCGCAGTGCCTCGACCGTGGCCATTGCGGCAGCCAGCGCCTGCGCGCTTGGGACGACGGCGTACGCCACCGGGGCCTTGCCAGGCGGTTCAAGGCCGAGCTCCTTGAGCAGCTCCAGCACGCGCTCGACGCCCAGCGCCCAACCGACCGCGGGAGCGGGCTTGCCCCCGATCTGCTCGATCAGGTAGTCGTAGCGCCCGCCGCCACAGACCGTGCCCTGGGAGCCGAGGCGGTCCGTCACCCACTCGAAGACGGTGAGGTTGTAGTAGTCCATGCCACGCACCAGACGCGGATTGATGCGGTACTCCAGCCCGTTGGCCTCCAGCACCGCGCGCACGGCGTCCAAGTGCGTCATGGATTCCTTGCCGAGATGGTCGAGCAGCTTGGGCGCGCCCTCGACGAGTTCCTGCATCGCCGGGTTCTTGGTGTCGAGGATGCGCAACGGGTTGCTGTGCAGGCGGCGCTGCGCGTCCGCGTCCAGCGCGTCGCGATGCTTCTCGAAGTAGGCGATCAGCGCCTCGCGGTGGGCGCGACGCTCCTCGGGCTGGCCCAGGCTGTTGAGTTCCAGACGCACGTCGGTCAGGCCGATGTCGCGCCACAGGGCCCGGCACATCAGGATCAGTTCCGCATCGACGTCGGGCCCCGCGAAGCCCAGGGCCTCGGCACCGACCTGGTGGAACTGGCGATAGCGGCCGCGCTGCGGACGCTCGTGACGGAACATCGGTCCCATGTAGTAGACGCGCTTGCCGCCGTCGTAGAGCAGCGAATGCTCCGCGACCGCCCGCACCACGCCCGCGGTGTTCTCGGGGCGCAGCGTGAGTGGATCGCCGTTCATGCTGTCGACGAAGGAGTACATCTCCTTCTCGACGATGTCGGTGACCTCGCCGAGGCCGCGCACGAAGAGCGGCGTCGGTTCGACGATGGGCGTGCGGATGTTGGCGTAGCCGTAGCGCTGCATCAGCGCGCGCACCTTGTCCTCGAACCACTCCCAGCGCGCCGACTCCGGCGGCAGGATGTCGTTCATGCCCTTGACGGCACGGATTGCCTTGTTCTGTTCTGCCATCTCGTTGCTCTGCTTGCG
Source organism: Burkholderiaceae bacterium (assembly GCA_035559275.1). GTDB lineage: Bacteria > Pseudomonadota > Gammaproteobacteria > Burkholderiales > Burkholderiaceae_C > Caldimonas. The sequence continues at coordinate 696 of DATMBN010000001.1, read as the reverse complement.
GGCCGTCTGCGGCCCCGGCGCGGGCTCAGGCCGTCGCCTTCGCGCCAAAGCGCCGCTCTACGTAGTCTTCGACGATCTTCTGGAATTCCTGCGCGATGCCCTCGCCGCGCAGCGTGACGGCCTTCTGCCCGTCGATGAACACGGGCGCTGCCGGTGCCTCGCCCGTGCCGGGCAGGCTGATGCCGATGTCGGCATGCTTGCTCTCGCCCGGGCCGTTGACGATGCAGCCCATCACGGCGACCTTCAGGCCCTCGACGCCCGGATAGCGCGAACGCCAGACCGGCATCTGCATGCGCAGGAAGTCGTCGATCTGCTTGGCCAGTTCCTGGAAGACCGTGCTCGTCGTGCGGCCGCAGCCCGGGCAGGCGGTGACGCTCGGCACGAAGACGCGCAGCCCCAGCGCCTGCAGGATCTCCGTCGCGACGACCACCTCCTGGGTGCGTGGCTCGCCCGGCTGGGGAGTGAGCGAAACGCGGATCGTGTCCCCGATGCCCTCCTGCAGCAGCACCGCGAGCGCGGCGGCCGACGCCACCGTGCCCTTGGTGCCCATGCCCGCCTCGGTCAAGCCCAGGTGCAGCGGGTAGCGGCAGCGCTGCGCCAGCGCGCGGTAGACCGTGATCAAATCCTGCACGCCGCTCACCTTGCACGACAGGATGATCTGGTGCGCGGGCATGCCCAGTTCCTCGGCCCGGCGGG